>CAKSEE010000001.1 GCA_934446455.1 uncultured Oscillospiraceae bacterium
GCGTCCTCTGGGCTGGCTTTCTCCCGTTGAATTTCTTTCTAACTTTCGTGTCCAAAATCATTGACAAACCTATATTTCACGGCGGCACAGGAATTTTTCCGCACAAGCCGCGAAAAAATTATAGACAGCCCATGCCGCCTATTGACTTTATAGTTTTGATGTGTTATTAAGTTGATAAAAATTACCGCGCACGATTTTTGTGAGGCATTGCCCCAATATCTCAACAGATTCTTGCACTGCCTGATTTAACAGGAAAGGTGAGCGAAAAAATTGCTGCACCTATCTTGGCAACTAAAGGTCTTTATGGCGACACTGACGCCATAGTGTCAACGGAGGTGATACTTCACCATAATGTTGGTAAGAGATATAATGATAAAAATGACAGCCCATACTACTGCACCCTTGAGCTTTCGGGAGGGACAAAGGGTACCATCTACTACAAGACATCTTCTATGTCTAAGTACAAGAAGTACACTAAGCAGTTCAAGATATCCAAGAACACAACACTTAAGTTCTATACTCGTAAGGGTAATCTTCGTTCTGCAACACAGTCTGTTGATTTCAAGTGGACAGTTGAGCCCGTCCTTGTGTATATCAACGACCAGGGCTGGTCGTCTCATATCGACTCCGGTCGCTACACTGAGTGGCTGGACATTGAGCCTCGTACCGTACGTGATGGTTCAGAAATCTATTACACCACAGATGGCTCCACACCATCTCGCAAGTCCAAGAAGTTCGATGCAAGCACATCTATTATCATGAACAAGGATACCGAGCTCAAGGTAATTGCTTACCTCGATGGCTATACCTCAATCATATCCACATTCTACTTCACATTTCCTAATGGGGAGGTAGAGATAATCTTATGACCAGACAGCGCAATGTGATTTACACATAAAACGCTGTTGGCTGACTGTTTCGTTTTCTGCATTACTTCGTCCGTGAGAGAAATCTCACGGGCGTTTTAATTTTTTCTGTATCTCGGGCTTGCATCTATTGTAACGCGCCGCGAAAATTTTTTGAAAAAGGTGTTGACAAATGCAAAGCCTTGTGGTATAATGTCAGATACGCTCCCCTTGAAAAGACAGGAGGAAAGAAAACAGGGCGCGTGATAATACGTTGAAAGAACAGGGAATTAAAGCGATTAAGGATTTTTAAGTATACTTTTGAAAATTTTTCAGCTTTTTATTTGCCCTGTATTTTTGCGCCCTTTTTTAACTGGAAATATATGTAAACGCGATGTGCGGAGGGATACCTGACGTCTCGGAAAATGGATCTGTCAGACGCAGGGCAGGCAGTATGGGAGGAAAAAAGATGAAGCTTACACACGTTTTTCTGCTTACGGATATGGCGGACGCGGACATAGCGGCGCAGGGGCTTGCGGGCGGGCGCGGGCTGCTGCACTTCAAGGCGCAGTACGTCCCGCCGTATGAGCAGCTTAAGCTTATAAAGCGCTTTCAGCTTGCGGAGCGCAGGCTGTTCCCTATGGGCGAGAGCGCCTGCGCCGTGATTGACGTTACGGAGTGGATAGGCCGCGAGCGCGAGGATTATTTCGACGTTTTCGCAAAGTTCCTGCACGATGACCGCAGACACAGATATATCTTCACCGCCGCAGGGCACGACAGGGCGGAGTGCATGGGGCTTTTCATGAAGCTGCGCTGCCTTTTCAGCCTGTCGTTCGCGCAGGCTGAGGGGGACGAGCGCGAGCGCCTTGCAGGCATGCTTGTGAGTGAGGGCGCGGAGCCTGACGGCGCGGAGCTTATGGCGGAGCTTTTGTGCAGCGGACCCCTCCCCTGCGGCGTAAACCGCGCGGAGGCGGCGCGGCAGGCGCTCAGGGAAATCGTTTCGCTTCGCTGCGGAACGTCCGCGCAGGCGGTAATCGAATACGCGCAGGACAGCGGCTCTGTCATCTGTATGCTTCTTGGCAGGGCGGCGGTGGAACAGCTTTCATGCAGAAAGGAGTACCGCGATGCAGTGTGATTACAAATCGGTCTGGGCTGACTACGCCTACAACGACGACAACCGCTTCACTACCAACAGCGAGCTTAAGCGGCGGTTCAGCGAGGGCGACTTCGGCGCGCCGACCGCTTCCGAGTCGGGCATTCCCCTGCTGTCTGACGGCAGGCGCTTTGTCGTCAACAACGAAACGCTCCACACCATAATCTTCGGCGAGAGCGGCTGCAAAAAGACCCGCAGCGCCGTACTTCCCGCGCTTGCTTCGATGGTGCGCGCGGGCGAGAGCGTTTTCGTCACCGACGTAAAGGGCGAGATTTCGGGCAACGCAAAGCTCCGCGAGCTGCTGGAGCTTAAAGGCTATAAAACCGTGTTCCTTGATTTCCGCAGCTTCTGCGCGGACGGCTTCAACCTGCTGCACTACCCTTACCGGACGTACAAGCAGGGCAAAAAGGAGGAAGGGCTTGCGGAGGCGGCGCAGCTTATCGCAGGGCTGCGCGCGGGCTACGCGGACTCCAAGGACCCGTACTGGGACAACAGCGCGGAGAGCCTGCTCAACGCCGTCATAGAGATACTCTTCGACGTTGGCGCGAGCAACCGCGGCTTTGACGGCGCGGTGAACTTCGCCACCGTAGCCTCGTTCATGACGGGCACGGCGCTTGAAAAGCTCGGCGAGCTGTTCAACAGCGACTACCGCACCTCGACCTCGGGGGCTATACTCACCATGCGGTCTGTAGGCGACCTGCCCGACGGCACGCGCGGGTGCGTAGCCTCAACGGCGGCAGCCATGCTCAAGGACTTCACGCGGCAGCCGAGCCTTACTAAAATGCTCTCCGCTTCAACGTTCACCGTTGACAGAATGTACGAGGAACCGACCTGCGTGTTCCTTATCGTCCCCGACGAAACGACGGCGTGCGACCGCATTGCGGGGCTCATGCTCGACACGTTTTACGGCAGGCTGATAAAGATATTCGGCGAGCGCTACCAGAACGCGGGCAGCGCGCCGCGCAGAATAAACTTTATGGCGGACGAGTTCTGCAATGTGCGCATAAGCGACATGGCGGGAAAAATAAGCGCCTCGCGTTCGCGCAGCATGAGGTGGTTCCTCATCTGCCAGAGCAAGGCGCAGCTTGAGCGGGCGTATCCCGATGAATGGCCCGCCATCATCGGCAACTGCAAGAACGTGCTGTTTTTGCAGTCCTCCGACCCGTCCATGCTGGAATACATAAGCGCCCTTTGCGGCAGGACGTACGTCACCGAGGCGGCGGGCGGCGAGCCGCTTGTGAGCGCGGAGCGCCTGCGCTGCCTGCGTCAGACCCGCGCCGACAAGGAGGCGGTCTACATTCGCGGGGAGCTGAAATACCGCGCGCTGCTGCTTGACTTTGACCGGTACGCCATTGCGGGCGTAAGCGGGAGCAAGCGCTACGCCCTCCCCGAGCGCATGATGGGCGCGGGCTTCAGGCGCTACACCCCCGACCGCCTTATGGACGACCTGAAACTGTCCGTCATAAAGCCGCTGTTCTCCGCAATGAAGCGCAGCGCCTGATGAAAGGAGAAAACCATGCTTCCATCTGTTATAACCGTAAACAAGCAGGGCAAAAGCTCTCTTGACCTCGTGACCTCGGACTTTCTCAACAGGCGGCGCGTTTACCTTGTCGGCGAGATAAACGACGCCTCGGCAATGGAGGTGGTAATGCAGCTCGACTACCTTGCGGCTTCCTCCGACGGGGAGATATCGCTTGTGATAAACAGCCCCGGCGGCAGCGTTACCGCGGGGCTTGCAATAATCGACGCTATGGAGCGCGCGGGCGCGGTGTCCACGCTTGTTACAGGCATGGCGGCGTCAATGGCGGCGGTTATTGCGGCGTGCGGCGCCAAGGGCAGGCGCTTCGTCACGCCCATGGCGGAGGTGATGATACACCAGCCGCTCGGCGGTATTTCGGGGCAGGCCACCGAGATAGAGAACACCGCGCGCCGCATACTCGGCATAAAGCGCCGCATGAGCGCGCTTCTCGCACAAAAGACGGGGCAGACCGAGCGGAAGATAATCGCCGACTGCGAGCGCGACCACTACCTGAGCGCCGAGGAGGCGGTAAGGTACGGGCTGGCGGACGAGGTGCTGCGCGGCAGGGCTGCATAAACAAGTGGGCTGTTGAAAAACACTTAAAATTTCGCGTAGCGTATTGATTTTCGCTTCCTTTTGGCACAAAAGGAAGCAGGGGTGTGGGGGCAGCGCCCCCACCACTCGGCGCAACAGCGCCTTTTTCCGTTCAAAAGCGCTAAAGGGGGTGTGGGGGAAAAACAAGAGTTTTTCCCCCACCGTCTATTTGACTTTTCCGACAGCCCATAATTTTATGCAATCATAGCAGGAATAAGCATTACAAGCGTTCCCGCGGTGATAAGCGCAAGCCCGACAAGCGCCTTTTTTGTCAGACGCTCCCTGAACACGAAGAACGAGAATGCCACGGTTATCAGTATCGACAGCTTGTCTATCGGCACTACAACGCTTGCGGGACCGTCCTTAAGCGCCCTGTAACAGCAAAGCCACGAAGCGCCCGTTGCAAGTCCCGACAGGCATATGAACAAAAGCTCCCTTTTCGGTATGTCGCGAAGCCTGAACGGCTCTTTTTCGCCCCTGTGCGCCCTTCCCTTCACAAGCACCACAAGCCACGCCATAACAAGCACCACTCCCGTGCGCAGCGCCGTGCCGAGGTTGGATTCCACGCCCTCTATGCCTATTTTGCCGAGTATCGAGGTAAGGCTCGCAAATACTGCGGACAGCACCGCGAACAGCAGCCACGAGCGGCTTCCGGGCTTTTTCTCGGCGTTCTCCTTTTTCTGTATCATAAGGTATGTGCCCGCGCCTATAAGCACCACCGCAGCGCCCTTTGCCGCAGTCAGCTCCTCGCCGAGTACGGCGAACGCCAGCAGTATCGTAAGTATCGTGCTTGATTTATCGACAGGCACTACCTTGTTTACATCGCCAAGCTGCAGCGCCCTGAAACAGCACAGCCACGAAGCGCCCGTAGCAAGCCCCGACAGCACGAGAAATATCCACGTTTTCGCGCTTATCTCGGTTATAGTTGCGGCTGAACCCGCAATAAGCACCATTAACCACGAAAACACAAGCACAACGCCCGTGCGTATAGCCGTAGCTATGTCGGAATCAGTCTTTTTTATACCGCACTTTGCGAGAATGGATGTAAGCCCCGCAAAAAGCGCCGAACCGAACGCGCAAAGCAGCCACATAACAAGACTCCCTTTCAGAGCGGGTTATTCTCCTATTTTTCCTTAATTATAGCCCTGCGCAGCAAATTTGTCAAGAAATTCTGCAACAAATCCGAAAAAAGTGCCGTCTATATTATCAGAAGCGCTTCAGAAGGAAGGTGTCGCCTGTGACGGACGAAGAAATACTCGCGCTGTTTGCCGCGCGCGATGAAAGCGGGCTTGCCGCGCTGCGCGAAAAATACGGCGCGGTTATAACAGGCTCGGCGCTTGGCGTGCTTAAAAGCCGCGAGGACGCCGAGGAATGCGAAAACGACGTTCTGCTGCGCGTATGGAACGCCATACCGCCCGCCGCGCCGAACTCGCTGCGCGCTTATGTCTGCGCGATTGCGCGAAACGCGGCTATAGACAGGCTCGACTGCGCGGGAGCGGTGAAGCGCAGGGGCGCGGCGCTGCCGCTCGACGAGCTTGCGGAGTGCATAGGCGGCGCAGGCACGGCGGCGGACCGCCTTGACGAGAGGGAGCTTGCAGCGCTTCTCAACGGCTTTCTGGGCGGGCTTGACCATGACACGCGCGTGATTTTCATGCGGCGTTTCTGGTTCGGCGAGAGCTTTGCGGAGATTTCGCAAAGGCTGGGCATAGGCGGCGGCACAGCGAGAAGCAGGGTTTCACGCACGCTTAAAAGACTGCGTGAGTACCTTATAAAGGAGGGCTATGACCTGTGAAGGATATAAAGAAAACAGCGCGCGCTTTGTCGCTTATTGACGAGCGCTTTATAGACGAGGCGGCGGAAACGCATCTGCTTGAGCGCAAAAAAAGAAGCCGCGTTCCGCTTTACGTTCTTGCGGGAGCGGCGTGCGCGGCGGCTGTCTGCCTTGCGTTTGTAAAGGCGGCGCCGAAGCGCAGCGTGTCGCTTCTGCCCGCGCAGGGAGATGAAACGAGCGCTAACGTAACAAGCGTTATCGGCGCGGCGGAAACGCTCAAATCGGATTTTGCCATGCCCGACGTTATAGACCTGCCCGAAATGACGCGCGAGCAGGCGCAGGGCGTTACTTTCAGCTCGGGTCCGAGCGTTGTGTGGGCTGACGGCGAGCGCGCGGCATTTGCCGACATCTTATGGGGAAAGCAAATGTCCCCCGAAAATGGCTCGGGCGGCGATGGCACGGCGTATACCGACGTCGGCTGCGGAATATACGTGTACGATTTCGGCAGCGGCGAGGTAGCGTTCTGCGCGGACGTAAAGCAGGCGCTTGACGGCGTGTTTGAAGCGCTCGGCTGCGAGGCGCTCGGCGACCGCCCTTTCAGCATAACGTTCGGCAGGCTTGAAGACGGTAGCTTGGGCGTATCGCTGGTGTATGCGGATAAGTCCGCGGCGTATGCAAGGGAGAACGAAAAATATCTCTCATGGTTCTTAAGAGAGTATGTTTACGCGCTCGACATCGACGGGCGCTGCCTGTGCAGGCTCGACGGGGCGCAGCTTACGGCGGGTTCAGAGGACGCGGCGGACGCGGCGGCGCTTGCAGGGCAGGGGCTGAGCGGTAACTGCGTTAAAATGGGCGAAGGCTATGTCGCGGCGTTCATAGATGACGCGGGCGGCTGCGACCTTGAACGCGTAACGCTCAGACGGTTCACGGTAAAGGACGGCGCGGCGGAGTTCACCGACAGCCGACAGCCCTGCGGCGAGAGCTTCTTCGAGGGGCTTTCTGCGGGCGGAGATGAAATTGCAGCGCCGCTTGACGTTATGCCCGAGGGCGTGGAGATATCCGCGGTTTTGCCCGAGGACGGGTATTCGGGCGTATACGGGCTTGCGGCTGAATACGGCAGCGCCGTTTACGCCGTTATGGACGGCACGGTTGAGCTTGCTGAATTCAGCGGAATGTGGGGAAAACTCATACGCATTGCCCATACAGACGGCACATACAGCTTTTACGCTCACCTTGCCCTTGAGGACGACGGCTTGCTCGTTGCTGCGGGCGATACCGTTAAGAAGGGACAGCGTATAGGAAGCGTCGGCACGACAGGTTATATTGCCGCAAGCGGGCTTGAATACGGGCGCAGCAGCGTACCCTATGCGGAGCTTGACCGCTCTGTTAAGGCCAAGTATGCTTACCGCGACGACGGCCTGTTTCGTGTTGAAAGCAGCGGCGTTGACGGAATAATAAGCGTGCCGTCAACGCAGATAGTTCCCGCCGCGCAGACCGGCATTGACGTGACGCTGAGAGCGCCGCTGCGCGAGGGCGGGCGTATCGAAACGTTCATTCCCGCCGCAGAGGGCAGCCCCGTGTACGCCGTTGAGGACGGCACGGTAAAGTACAACATAGAAACGAGTATCGGCGGGTGCATATGCTTACAGCTTGACGACGGCAGCTACGCATACTACGGCTCGCTTGCGCCGTACGCAAGGGAGATAAACCGCACGTTTGACTTCCCGAAGGCAGGCGCGCGGGTAAGCGCGGGGCAGCTTATAGGCTTTGCGGACGAATGCGGCAGCGAAAACAGCGCTGCAGGCAGGGGCAGCGGCGTTCTCTATATCTGCACGAACGTTGAGCCGCCGCTTGAGCTGTACGTGCCTGACGACGGTGGCGAGTGTTCGATGGTGTCGCGCGAGTTTTTACAGTCGCTCGTTGAGCGCGGCTGGGACCCGGAGCGCTTCTACAGGACGATGGAGAGCGCTGCGGAGCGGTATTACGCGCAGAACCCCGACGCGGACAAGGCGGCGGTCTACCGTTATGAGGACTGGCTGTGCAGGCTTCGCGAGGAGATATACAAGCTGTACCTTGCAGAGGAGCTGGAGATGACGATTGAGGAGAAGCGCGCCCTGCTCGAATCGCTTACGGCGGACAAGGCAGAGCTTGAAGCGCTCTCCGAAAGCGACGACGTAAGCGCGGAGCTTGAACGGCAGCTTGCCGAGATCGAGCGCGAGATCGCCGCAGAGCGCGGGTATGTCGAATCGCTGAGGGAGCAGCTCGGCGCAATGGGCGTTAAATGCCCCGTAGAATAAATCAAATGTACCCCCGCAGGATAATTGCGGGGGTATCGTGTATAAAGGCGCAGCCCGAGGAAGGCTTTTTGATAAAGTAAAATCCCCCTCGTATAAAACGAAGGGGATCGTTGTGCCTGACAAAATGCCGAATTACTCAGCGGTGTAGGGGATAAGAGCTATCTGTCTTGCTCTCTTGATAGCTGTCGTAAGCTCTCTCTGGTGGTAAGCGCAGCAACCTGTAACGCGGCGGGGAAGAATCTTCGCGCGCTCGGTCATGCACTTCTTGAGCTTGGCAACATCTTTGTAGTCGATAAACTCTGTCCTGTCAACGCAGAACTGGCAGACTTTTTTTCTTGTACGCTTCATAGGGTGAGCGGACTTTTCAAACTTTTCAGCCATGATACTGAACCTCCTTGTTTATTTTGGATAACGGATTTCAGGTGAAGCCCATCAGAAAGGATAATCGTCCTCTGCGTCCGCCGCAGAAAACGCCGCGTTTGAAGCGGGCGCTGCGGGTGCGGGCGTGGGTGCAGCCGGAGGCGCTCCGTAAGAGGGCGCGCCGTAGGTGTCGGCATAAGCGCCGCCGCCCTGCTGCTTGGCTTCGCCTGTGAAGCTTATGCGGTCTGCAACTATTTCATACCATGTGGCGGGATTACCGTTCTTGTCGGTATACTGTCTTGTGTTAAGCTCGCCGTCCACCATTATCATGCGGCCCTTGCCGAAGTATCTGGAAACGAACTCCGCCTGCTGACGCCATGCGACAACATTAAAGAAATCGGACTTCTTCTCCTCGCCTTTCGTCTGGAAACGCCTGTCAACGGCTATGCGGAAAGAGCAGACGCTCACGCCCTGCGGCGTGGTCTTTAACTCAGGGTCGTTTACTATGCGACCCATCATGATGACCTTGTTATACACAAAAAGCACCTCCTGCCGATAAATGCAAACCTTTGGAACTTACTTGCTGAGAACTACGATGGAACGCAGAACGCCGTCGGTAATGTTGATGATACGCTCAAGCTCCATGGGGAAATCAGGCTTGGACTCGAAGTTGTAGAGTACATAGTAGCCTTCGCTCTCGTAGTTGATGTCGTAAGCGAGCTTTCTCTTGCCCCACTCGTCAATGTTGGTGAGTGTTCCGTTTTCCTTGATGAGGTCAGCGAACTTTGCTGTCAGAGCCTTGATCTCCTCTTCTTCCTTCTTGAGGGAGAAAACGATGATCGCCTCATACTTTTCTGCTAATTTTGCCATATATAGCACCTCCTTATGGATATTATATCCCGCGTTTTCTGCGCGAGAAAGGGGTAGTGGACACGTCAGCGTCCAACTTCATAATTATATCAGAAAAATTCCCGTTTGTCAAGCGCTTTTTCGCCGCACTTTCTCAACATTTTATCCTTAGCTGCGCGGCTTTTTGGCGCTTTTCACCAAAAAGGGGGCGAAAGCGCGGCTCTGCGCCGTCTCTCGCCCCCTGTGAACCTGCCCCGCCGCCTTTGCAGAGCCTTTTACTCGGGCTTTTCGGTCACGGTAAAGCCGCTGAGATACCCGTTTTCGGACACGCCCGCCTCGTCAACGCGAAGTCCCCCGGGCGTTCTCGCAAGCTTTACGGTAAAGCTTGTATATTCGTCCGCGTCATAGCCCCACGTTTCTGCCGCGCCAAACGCGGTAAGGATAAGCGTCAGCGCGCCGTCCTGCTCCTCTGCGGTTTCGAGCCACACCTCGTCCGTGCCGAGCAGCGCGCCGTCCTGCCCCGCCCATTCCGCAAGGTAAAGCGCGCCGTCCGCCACGCGGTACGCGGAGTTAAAGCTCGGCATGAGATAGGCTTCTATCTGCTTGTCGGTAGCCACCGCGCGCATTGCCGCGAGCAGCTCCTGCTCGGTGGTGACATCGCCCTGCGAAACGCGGTAAAAATTCGTTCCGTCCTCGGTTATAAAGTCTGCGCCCTCGGTGAGAGCGGGTCTTTTTAGCGCCGAGGTAATCGCGGTAAAACGCGCCGTAATCGTGCAGAAGCCGCCTTATCTGCGCGCGCTCGGACTTCAGCGGGGATTCAGCGGGCGCTTGCTGCGCGGAAAGCTGCGCGAGAGCGAGCGCGGTGTTCTCTGCAGCCTCGCTTACGCGAAGCCCGTCAGCCGTTTTTGCAAGAGTTATCGCGTAGTCGAAGAAGCTCTCGTTATCGCCGTAGGCGGTAAGGGTCAGCAGAAGTCTGTCGCCCGCGTCCTCGGCGTGCGACAGGCACAGCGAACTGTATGGCAGCTTTGCAGGCTCTGCGGCGGGCGCGAGGTAGAGCGCGTCGCCCGAAAGCGCAAAGCGGCTGCCGTTCAGGGCGTCGAAGCAGTCGTCGGCAAGCTCGTCGGTCATAACCGCGCGCATTGCCGCGAAAAGCGAGCGCCTGTCCGTTACGGTGCCCGCAGTCACCTTATAAAGCTTCGCGCCGCTGCCCGCCGTGTACGTCCTGGCGCTGTCGGTAAGCTCGGCGGTCTTTGCGCCGCACAGGTAATCGCGCACGAACCCGCCGTAGCCGTTAAGCGCGGTGATAACGTCCTGCTGCGTGAAAACGGGCGTTTCGTTGGTCTGCGGGGCGGATTCCGCAGGCTGAGCGGTCGTGACCTGCGGTTCTGCTGTGGAAACCGCAGCTGCGCCGTCGGACGATACGGGGGAGCCGCTTTCGGGCAGCGTGCGCGCGCAGCCCGTCATAAGCAGGGCGCAGGCAAGCAGAACAGAAAGTTTTTTCATGGCGATTCCTCCTGAGATGTAAAAAATTTTATTGAGATACATTTATTATAATATTGTATGAGTTTATTTTCAAGCTGCAAAAGTACACAAAACATTCAGCAAAAGTTTGTCTATTCTGTCTGCTCACAAAAACGGCGTTTCGGTGGTTATTCATTGCGGGTTTTATGGCCCGATTCGTGAAAATAAACAAAAATTTGCCGCATATCTATAAAATTTGCTGAAAGAGCGGGAAAAGCACTAAACTTTCTTATCGTTGTGCCGATAATATATAAAGAGGAAGTATGTATGCAGGAGAAATTCCGACGACAACATTTTTAAGAAGGAGGCATTTATATGGAGATAAAGGGAATCGGCGGCGTAATAAACACATACAAGCCGCAGAAGATAAGCACAGCGAGAAAAGCTGCCGCCTCCGTTGGTGCGAAAAAGACGGACAGGGTGGAGTTCGGGTTTGATACCGCTCTCACCGCCGCTAAAAACGAGATAGCGCGCGAGGCTGCGGCGGACGCTTCCCCCGCAGAGCTGCTTGAAGCGCAGAACACCGCGCAGCAGGGCGTCGAGGCTTCCGTTCTCGCGTCGTTTATACTGATGGGGTGAGCCTATGAACGAAGCAGAAGCAAGAGCGGCGGCAAGGTGCCTTGAAATAGACGTTGATTTCTACAGAGAGCTTTATGTGTTCCTTATGAAAAAGCACACAAAGATTCTTGCGGACGATATCGCATGGCTGTCCGACGCGCTCAACGACGAGCAGGCGTACCTCATGAAAAGCCGCACGCTTGAAGAAAAGCGGCTGGCGCTTTTTAAGGGACTGGGGATAGAGGGCAAAAAGCTCTCTGAGATAATAGAGCAGGCGCCCGACGAATACAAGGCAAAGCTCAGGTCGCTTGCCGCACAGCTTACAGAGCTTGTGGACAACATCACGCGCATTAACGCCGAGAGCGAGGAGCTTGTCAAGCGCAAGCTTGATAACCAGCGCGAATTTGTGAAAAAGGCGGGCATTCTCGAAAAGCCCGAAACATACGATAAAAAGGCTGCCAAGGTCGCAGGGGGAACGTCCTCCGCGCAGGTCATAAGACAGGTATAAGGCAGACGACAGGAGGAAAATATGCGGCCGACATTTCTAGGCTTTGAAACGCAGAAGCGCACATTACAGATAGCGCAGAAAAACCTTGACATAACGGGAAACAACATCTCAAATATAAACACGCCCGGCTATACGCGCCAGCGCGTTGACCTTTACGCGGAGTACATCTCGGGCAACCAGAGCATACGCTGGAGCAGCAACTCAAACAACCTGTCGCTTACGGGACAGGGCGTTAATACCTACGGCGTATCGCAGCTCAGGGATACTTACATAGATAAGCGCTACCGCGAGAACGTTGCGGTAGAGGCTGAAACGGAAAAGTCCGTTGATATCCTCACCGACATTGAGGACGTGCTCGACAACTTTGAAACGGACGGCCTGCAATACTACACCGAGCAGTTTTTCAGCGCCCTGCAGGATTACTCTGTGGAGAAGCCCGACAGCGCCGAGGTCGCAACGATAGCGAGAAACGCGGCGCAGAACCTCTGCCGCCTGCTCAACGACTACGACACGCGCCTGTGCGAGGTTGAAACCACCTATGTAAACGAGCTTACGGACACCGTAAGCTACATCAACAACCTTTTAAGCGAGATGAACCGCCTGAACCAGCGCATAGACCGCGAAAAGCTCAATTACCCCGAGGAGTACGGCCCCAACGAGCTTTACGACGAAATGCACCTTTATATAGACGAGCTTGCAACCTATGGCGAGGTAGACATCACGCTCAACGACAACGGAACGTACAGCGTGAAGCTCGGCGGCGTAAACGTGCTTGACGGAAAGAAGTTCAAGACCAATTCCATTATAATGAGGGACTACGAGGAAAACGGCATTGCGGATCTCTACTTTGAGAGCGGCCACGACCTCAACACCCGCAGCGGTATTCTCAGAAGCTATGTCAATATGATAAACGGCAACGGCGTTTACGCAACGGGCGGGCAGAACGGAAGCTACGGCATAGCGTACTTCAAGAGCGCGGTGAACGAGTTTGCGAATACCCTTGCAAAGACGTTCAACAGCGCAAACGGCGCGGACGAGGACGCGTCGCGGCTGATGTTCTCGTCAATCGTGGACGGCGCAGAAACAAACGACGTTGTGATAACGGCGGGCAATATCCACATTTCGAATTCGTGGATGGCGAACGCCACCATGATAGGGCAGGTAAGACAGCTCGACAGCGCAACGGGGCTTTACGTTTACGGCTACGACGAGAAGATAGACGAAGCCACGGGCAAGGTAACGCTCCAGAACACTAATGTGCTTTACCTCGTAAGCCAGATAAACAAGTCCAACGTAAAGTTCGGTAACGCGAACGATTTCCGCGGAAATTTCAACGAATACATCTCGTTCATAAGCAACAGGCTCGGGCAGACGATACAGTACGAGCAGAGCCGCTACGACACAGCGCTCATAACCGTGGATACGCTGCTTGACGCGCGCGACGACGTATCGGGCGTGCAGATGGACGAAGAGGGCATAAATATGCTGAATTATCAGAAGTGGTACAACGCTTCCTCAAGAATCGTCACGGCGCTTGACGACCTCCTTGACAGACTGATAAACAGCACGGGCAGAGTAGGATTGTAAGGGGCGGTGACATATGAGAATAACCAATTCAACGATACTGAGAGGCTATAACAGAAACCTTAATAAGGTGCTCAACGCCAAGACGGCTTCCGAGCATAAGATACAGTCGGGCAGAAAGTTCGACCGCGCGAGCGAGTCGCCGCTTTCCGCAGCAAAGGCGCTCAATGTGCGCCAGTCGCTTTACGAGTCGCAGCAGTTCAGCGAGAACCTCAAGACTGCAAACACCTTCTATACCGAGGCGGAAACCTCGCTGCTGAAAGTGTCCGAGCAGCTTGCGGTAATACGCGAAACGCTCGTTGCGGCGTGCAACAGCACCAAGGAAAAGGCGGTAGACCTTAATATATACGCGCAGCAGCTTGAAACGAAGGCAAGCGAGCTTTGCTCGATATTCAACACGGACACCGCGGGGCGCGTTATATTCGGCGGCGAAAGCAACGACGCCATGCCCTTTTCCATAGAAAATGACGCAAGCGGCAGACCTGCCACGGTGCTTTATCACGGCGTTCCGATAAATGCGCTTACAGACTCCAAGAAGTTCCCCTACTCCGATGACGTTTATGTAGATATCGGCGTGGGCATGGTGATAAACGATGAATCGCGCACGGTAGACCCGCAGTCGGCGCTCAGGGTGTCGTTCAACGGCGCTTCGGTAACGGGCTGCGGCGCGGACGGCGGCTCTGCGGATATCGACCTGTCCACCATCAGGCAGAACCACACATACACATTGGACGTATATGCGGGCGACGTTAAAAAGACGATAACCGTAAAGGGCGGCGCAACGCAGGCGGATACCGTAGCGGCGCTTCAGACGGCGCTTTCGGACGCATACAAGTACGAATCCCCCGAGCTTAAGGCGATAAAGGTAAGCCCCGACGGCGTTATAAGCGTTGAGGGCAAGACCGTAAGCGTTGTGAACAATCCCAACGCCGAGGAGCAGGTAACGATCGACAATGCCACGGGTTACACCGACAGATTCAGCGTTGACCTTGAGTCAATGACGGACGGCAACGCCTACTCCCTGTGCGTTACGCTCAACGGCGAGAAGAAGGAGATAACCATAACCGCAGGCGCAGACGCTGTCGCGAACAGGGCGGCGCTTCAGGCGGCGATTGACACGGCGTTCGGCGCGGGCGTTATATATGTCAACGAAAAGGGCGTGGTTTCCACCGAGGGCGGCACGGTAAAGCTCTCCGACGCAGAGTACGGCGAGACTTCCGCTGCGATATCCCGCGAGCAGAACTTCTCCAACAACTACATACAGCTGACGCTTGACGCGGCAAGGTCGCTCAGAAACGGCGATATAGAATACGCAAACGCCTGCATAGACAGGATAGTGAGCGCTTCTGAAAATCTGCTGGTAGAGATTGCGGACATGGGCTGCAACGAGGAGTATATCGACTTCAACATATCGCGCATTGACACGCGTATGCTCAACCTCAAGGAGCGCCAGAAGAACCTGGAAGCGACAGACCTTGAGAGCGAGATAACGCTTATGAAGACATACGAGGCGCTTTACAACGCAACGCTTCAGATGTCCTCCATGGTAGTTCCCAACAGCATATTCAACTATATAAAGTAACCCCTGAGGGCTGAAAAAGGATAAAGAACGGGAGGTGTTCTGTATGAATCCTAATCTGCTTCAAATCACGACTATCCCGATACAAATCGAGATAAAGGTAACCAACGCAAAGTATGAGTACCCCGAGGACAGGCAGCCAAAGGTGAACATCACCACCACCAATGGCAAGTTCGTTATGCAGGCTGAGCCGCTGCGGCTCAATATCGACACCTACGAGGCGCGCAAAAGCCTTGGCGAGGGGCATATGACCGACGGCGATATTCTCAAGCAAAAGGCAAGCGAGGGCTTTTCCATCGCATTTCAGGGAACGGCAAGGGTGGCGTCAGACGGCAACAGCCTTGCAAGGGGCATGACCGCTTCCGAAATAGCGATACAGAACGCGCGTGCGGGCGCGACTGTCGAAACGGTGATGGAATTTCTGCCGAAAACAGGCGCGGACATCACGTTTGACGCGGGCAAGCTCAACATAGAGTACCAGATGGGCGACCAGGAGTTCGACTGGGACGTAAAGCCCCGGCTGCCCATGGAGTTCATTCCGGGAAGCGTGGAGCTTATCGTTCGCGACAGGCCGCGTGTTGAGATAGAGTATCTCGGCGAGCCGCTTTACGTTCCGCCGAGCGCTAACCCCAACTACAAACCGCCCGCATTCGACATCAAGGGCTGATGAATTTGAAAGGCAGGACCGCACGCGGCTCTGCCTTAAGGGAAAGGAGCGCGCCGACGGCGCGGCAAAGAGCTTATGAGGATTACAACAAGAGATTTTGGCGAGCTTGAGATAGACGAAAGCACAGTCATCAACATTCCAAACGGCATAATCGGGTTTGAGGACACCAAGCGCTATACGCTTATAAGCCCGCTTGGCGAGGATAAGTTCCCGATGTGGCTGCAGAGCGTTGAGGCTGCCGAGCCGTGCTTTGTGGTGTACGACCCCATGCAGCTCTGCTCTGAGTATCGCTTTGAGATAACAGACGAGGAGCAGGCGCTTCTCGGCATAGACGAGAACAGCCCCTACCGCGTGCTGGTGGTGGCGATAGTTCCCGACGACTACAGGAAAACTACGATAAATCTGCGCTGCCCGATAATTATCAACACGAAAACGTCCGTTGCGGCACAGGTGATACTGACGGAGCACTATGATTTCAGGTGCCCCGTTTACGAGGGGGGCGACTGAGATGCTTGTGGTAACGCGAAAGCAGGACGAGAGCATAGTTATCGCGGATAACATCGAGGTGACCGTCCTTGAGGTAAGCAGGGACAAGGTGAAAATAGGCATTAACGCACCGAAGGAAGTAAAGATAATCAGAAGCGAGCTTAAGGACGCACAGCAGACAAACGCGCAGGCAGCGCAGACATCTGCGGGCGTGGCGGAGCTTCTCAGGGCACACCGACAGGAGGATTGAGCATATGAGTAACGACCTTATGCGTATAAGCGGTATCAATTCGGGGTATGACACCGAATCCATGATAGAAGCTATGATGAGCGCCTATCAGACAAAGATAGACACCCAGCAGAAGAAGCTTACAAAACTTACATGGCAGCAGGACGCATACCGCGACATAACCGACAAACTTACGACATTCAAGAATAAGTATTTTGATATACTCAAGCGCGACTCTTATCTCATGAGCCCGTCAACGTTCAACAAGTTCTCCGCAAAGGTGAACGGCAAGGATGCTGCGGAGTCGGGGATAAAGATTTCCACCACGTCAAAATCGCTGGCGGGAGATTACAGCATAAAGGCAAAGAGCCTTGCTTCCGCGGCAAAGGCTGCGGGCGGCTCGCTTACGCCCTCAAGCTTTGCGCTTGACCTTTCAAAGGCTGCTGCAGGCTCGGATTACACCACTACTACGGCGGAGGACGGCACGGTTACGCGCAAGTACAATTTTGCGCTTGACGTGCAGGTGGGCAGCGTAACAAAGACGATAAGCTTTGATGTTTCCGCCGCTGAAACGGACGGGCAGATAGACCGGACCGCGTTCAATGATGCCGCGCTCAACGCGCTCAACGACCAGCTTAAGCAGTCGTTCGGGCTTTCGGGCAGAAGCGGCGCCGCTGCAACGGGCAAGACCGACGACGCGGGCAACGAGTGGTTTTTACAGGCGGAGCTTGACGGCGACAAGCTTAAGTTTGTCGCGGGCGGCAACGCGGCGGCTGCCGTTACGGAAAAGACGGGCTGCTTCGGGCTCAGCAAGGCTTCACAGGCTGTGGGATTCTCGGCGCTCAGCGTTGTTACGGGTGAAAACTCCGTAGCGGTGCAGGTAGGCAACACGATAAAGAACGTTAAGTACAACGGCGTATCCTCCAACTACTATGCCACCAAGGATCTTGACGGCAACGAGAGCATTCTCGCGGAGTACAACTCGCTTAAGGCGGCGGCTTACAGGCGCGCCAACAACCTTTCCGAGGACGCTTCGGTAAGCACAGAGGCGCTCAACAACTATGCATATACCGCAGAGCAGGCTGCAAAGGACAAGAACACCGCATCCATCATCGGCGCGCTCAACAGCGCCTTCTCCGGCGAGGGCGTAACGTTCTCCACGGTAGGCAACACTATGCTTGCAAAGCAGGACGGCAAGAACGCAGAGTTCGCCATGACCGCTACCTCGGGCGGAACGCTCGGGATTGCAAAGGGCAGCGCCGCAAACAAGTACAGCGGCAGCACTTCCCTGTCTGAGCTCGGCATTGGCAGCGGCACGTTCACAATAAACGGCAAGACGATAAACGTAAGCGGCAGCTCCACCATTGATTCGCTTATTGACGCTGTGAACAAGAGCGGCGCGGGCGTTACAATGGAGTTCTCCGCGCTCACCAACAGCTTTGCGATTACGTCCGACAACATGGGCACGGGCGAAAACATAGCGATATCAGGCGGCGCGGATATCACAAAGGCGCTGGGTCTTACCGACGATAACGGCGACCTTATCGGCTATACGGCGGGACAGAACGCGGTGTTCGAGATAAACGGGCAGGAGATATACCACAACTCCAACTCCTACACGATGGACGGCACAACGTTCACGGCAGACGACAGCATTGAGCTTGACAAGACCTATAACATAAGCGTATCCAAGAGCTACGACGATGTAAAGCAACTCATAAAGGACTTTGTAAAGGACTACAACCAGCTTATCGACGACGTTTACGGCTACACCGCGACCTCGCCCAAGCGCGACAGCAAGAACAACCTTTACGAGCCGCTGACCGACGCTGAAAAGGAGGAAATGTCCGACGACGAGATAGAGAAGTGGGAGGGTCTTGCAAAGCAGGGCGTAATCTACAACGACTCCACCGTAAACGGCATAATGTCCAAGATGCGCATGGTGCTTTACAACAGCGTAACGCTTGACGACGGCACAAAGTTCGGCATTTACGGCATGGGTATAAAAACCTCCTCTGACTACACCGAGCACGGCAAACTTGAGATAGACGAGGACGCTTTCGACAAGGCGTTCAACGCGGACCCCGAGGCTATCGCAAAGCTCTTTACCGACGGCGAGAGCGGCATAATGCAACAGGTTAAGGGCGTACTTGATGACGCGGTAAGAACGACCACGGACGTTAAGGGCTCTCTTATCAGGAAGGCGGGACTCAAGAGCGGCGCTACGGCTACGGATAACTTCCTTTACAAGGAAATGCAGAAGGTAAACGACCGCATAAAGACCCTTCAGGACCGCTACGACGCCAAGGAAGAATACTGGTGGAAGGTATTCACAAACATGGAGAGCGCGATGTCGAAGCTCAACAGCCAGACTTCTTACCTGTCGAGCTATCTTGGCGGAACGGGCAATTATCAGTAATCAGAGAGGCACGGGGAATCCCGCGCAGAGGAAACAGATATGGTAAATCCCTATTCAGAATACAAAAAGCAGTCTGTTACGACAATGACCCCCGTAGAGGTGGTAATCAAGCTTTACAGCGAGATAGAGCGCCAGCTTGCCATAGGCATTGCCGCAACGGAGGAGCTTCACGACAACAGCAAGGCGAACGCCGCATTCCAGAAGGCGCAGGACTGCATTTCAGCGCTGCGCGAGGCGCTTGATATGTCCGTGCCGATATCCAACAATTTAGAGCAGCTTTACGTCTTTTTCTACAACGAAACAGTCAAGGCGAATATCCACAAGAACTGCGCTACTGTAAAGAAGATAATACCCATGGTGGCGGAGCTGCGCGACGCGTTCACGCAGATAAGCCAGATGACGCGCGAGGAAATAGAAGCGCAGGAAAAGGCAAACGGCAAAAAGTGACCCCGCACGGGGCGTTAAGGAGGGGAACGCAATGGCAGAGAATTACGGCTGCATAAAGGCAAACGAGATAATGAACAAGATTCTCGCGACCCTTCAGGAATACGAAAAGCAGACTGACACAATGATAAACGCCGACCTTGAAACGCTCCAGCAGGGGCTTATAGCCCGCAACGAGTTTATTGAGGAGCTTGAAGAGTTGCGCTCCCAGCTTGACGGGGTGGTGCAGTTCGAGGCGGACGAGGAGCGCGCGCTTCTCGAGGGGCTGATAAGCGGCAGCTATGTAAGCGGTCCGCTTGACGACGACCACAGGGCGCTTCAGCTTTTGCAAAGGAACATCGCCATTGCAAAGCAGCGCATTCTCGACAAGGACAAGGTAATATCCGTGCAGTTCAAAAACCGCCACGTCGATTCGCGCAGGGAGCTTGAGCAGCTCAAGCAGACCAAGCAGAAGATAGGCTACTACAACAGCGCGGTGGTCGGCAGGGCTACGGGCAAGTCGCTTAACAAGAATCTGTAAGTATAAATTTGCTATAAATCCGCAGGGCGTTTGTCCTGCGGTTTTTTGTTGTGAGAAAGATGTTGGATTGACATTGAATGATTTGCTCAAATCAGATATGATATTTTTAGCGAAAAGCACGAAAATATAAAATAAATAAAAAATCTACTCACATATCAATGTAATTAACGGTTTATAGTTGCAGAGGGTTAAAAACCTCAACAAAACTTTACATCAGGAGGACCAATTAGTGATGAAAAGAAAAAAACTCATTATTCTGTGCATAGCTGCTTTGCTCGTTAGCGGCTGTTCCAACCCTACAACCGTTGTTATGTCCGATAGCTCTGATGAAGCAGTATCAACAGGCAATAGCAGTATCGCAGAAACGTCAGATTCTACATCGTCGGCTGTTTCCGAAAGTAGCATCATAGAGACGATTGCAGACAACGACACCCTAACCGCCGAGGAATCATCAGAAACGTTACCCGATTACTACACTTTAGAAACAGCTGAATCCACATTGGAATCGTCTGCAACAAAAGAGGCAGCCGATATTCCTGAAGCAGGCAACGCATATTACGACAAGGAGTTTAAGGGAACAACGCACAACACAGGCGCGCCCATGTCCTATGAAGATGTTATGAGTATGCTGAAAGTCGGCGAGAAAGAGCATGAAGAACATATAGACTCTTTTTTTCTCGTTGAAACCGTAAAGGCTTTATCACTTGATGAATGCAATGAATTAGCGGGTTGGTCTGAAAATTATTCAGATAGAACAGTTTATAAAGTGAATGTCCTTAAAGACCTTATTAGCGGCGAGGAAGTTGACCGAGCGGAATACATATTTGTTTCAATGGGTAATGTTCAATGGCAAAATTGGGGCGACCCGATATACGCCCCCGGCGAGAAATTTACGGTAGTTCTTACAAAGCCGCAGGACGGCTGCGACTTTTTGCGGACTCCGGGCAGCTTTATGTTCAGATATGACGTGGTAGAAATGGCTGCGGGCGACATTGAGCTTTATGCGAGAAGCAACCCTATCGACGCGCAGGCGCTTGATTCAGCCGAGACGGTTGACGAACCGGTAATAACAAGCACTACGCTTAATCCAGCAAATTATACGCAGAAAATAGGCTTAACACAGCTGGCGGAATTTATAAAAGCCGACTGGCAGGAAAGAGGGCTGACAATAGCTTTCAGCAAAGAAGCATAAATGCGGCAGTTTCAGACCTGCCGCATTTCCCTTGCAGCAAATCCGCAAAAGCGCTTTATACACCACGCCCCGCATAATGCGGGGATATTTTATTGTTTTCAGCAAAAATTTTTCGTCATTGCTTGCAAAAGCGGCGGTAATGTGGTACAATATATCTGTATGCAGATAATGGACAAGTGTTCGCGTTTCTGAACCCGCTGAACACATCGGACGGCGAGGAAAGGCAGGTATAAAATGCAGTTAGTAGCTATTGTGGGCAGACCGAACGTCGGCAAGTCCACGCTATTCAATAAGCTTGTGGGCAAGCGGCTGTCTATTGTAGACGACAAGCCGGGCGTTACCCGCGACAGGATATACAGCCGCTGCGAGTGGCTGGACAGGGAGTTTATGCTGATAGACACGGGCGGCATAGAGCCGAAAACCGACGACGTGATACTCGCACAGATGCGCGAGCAGGCAATGCTTGCGATAGAGCGCGCGGACGCTATCATATTCGTAACGGACATAACAACGGGCGTTACCGCCAACGACAAGGATGTGGCTTCCATGCTTATGCGCAGCGGAAAGCCCGTGGTGCTTGCGGTAAACAAGGTGGACGGCATAGGCGAGCCGCCACCCGAGATATATGAGTTCTACAGCTTGGGGCTCGGCGACCCGATAGCGGTGTCCTCCGTTCACGGGCACGGCACGGGCGACCTGCTTGAAGCGGTGTTTGAGAACCTCCCGCCCGAGGAGCCCGACCCCTACGACGAGGACGCGATAAAGGTTGCGGTAATAGGCAAGCCGAACGTTGGCAAGTCGTCGCTCATAAACTATATTGCGGGCGAGGAGCGCTCCATCGTGTCGGATATTGCAGGCACAACGCGCGACGCTATCGACAGCGAGGTGACGCGCGGCGAGGACAAGTACGTGTTTATAGACACTGCGGGAATGCGCAAAAAGGCAAAGGTCACGGAGAACATCGAGCATTTCAGCGTTCTGCGCGCGCTTATGGCGGTAGACAGAGCCGACGTTTGCGTTATCGTTATAGACGCTACGGTAGGCTATACCGAGCAGGACAGCAAGGTTGCGGGCTATGCCCACGACAAGGGCAAGGCGTGCGTTATCGCTGTAAACAAGTGGGACGCCGTTGAGGACAAGACCGACAAGACCATGCAGGAGTTCACCAAAAAGCTCGAGTCGGACTTCTCGTTTATGAGCTATGCGCCGTTCGTGTTTATCTCCGCAAAGACGGGGCAGCGCGTCGAAAAGCTCTTTGAGCTTATAAAGGCGGTGCACGAGCAGCACGGCAAGAGAATATCCACGGGCGTGCTCAACGATATGCTGGCGTATGCGACAAGCCGTGTTCAGCCGCCGTCGGACAAGGGCAAGCGGCTTAAGCTCTATTATATGACGCAGGCTTCCACAAACCCGCCGAATTTCGTTGTATTCTGCAACAGCAAGGAGCTTTTCCACTATTCCTATCAGCGCTACATCGAAAATCAGATACGGGACACATTCGGGCTTGACGCAACGCCGATAAAGATTTCCGTACGCGAAAGAGGAGAGTAAATGAAAGCGATACTGCGCGACTTTTTCCGCTCGAATCTGTCCATGTTGATAAGAGAGGCGCTCATAACGGCGATATGCGCCGTATGTCTTGCCTTAACGGGAATGTACACGCGCGGCAGCACACGCATTGCTGCGATAGTGATAACGGCTTTTCTGGCGGTAACGGTGCTGCGCTCGCTCGTGCAGGTGTTTGTGATATCCCCGTGCGCGTTCAGGAAGCGGCTGGCGGAGCTTACCGAGTCTGAGCGCGCGGAGGTGCTTGAGGGATACCCGACGGCGTTCAACATGGGCGGCAGGCGGATATTCAAGAACAGCGGGCTGCTGCTGTTCTTTTCGGACAGAAAGCTGCACCTGCTGCGTTTTTGCGACATTAAAAGCGCGGATCTTACCGCAAGGGGAGTTTTGCTTACGCTTGGCGAAAAAACGCTGCTTATGCGCGCAGCCCCCGATGAAACGCCCGAGCTTATCCGGCAAATGCTGAGGATAAACAACCCCGAAATGACTGCGGCAGCAGGGAAAGAGAGATAAAGCGCGGCGATATTCCGCGCGTAATAACGTAACATAGAAAGGGCACATCTAAAAACCGGTTTGAAAAGGGAAAACGGGTAGAGTGCGCCGAATGCGATGAAAGCCGCCGAAGCAAGGCTGTATGCCTTATGAGGAGGTGCAACACGACGTTGCGAAGCGAAATAACCGAGCGACGGCACGGACGCCGTCACATCAGAAATTTCGCTTGTTGACAGAAGCAGGCGGTGTGCATACACATTTTCACTCAAACAAGGTTTTTAGAGGTGACCGAAAGACAAAACAGAGGATAACGCTATGAAATGGATATGCAGCCTTATAATGCTCGTCGTGCCGTATCTGCTCGGCGGGATAAACACATCAATAATCGTTACAAGGCTTAAGACAGGCAAGGACATACGCACAATGGGCAGCGGCAACGCGGGCCTTACAAACACCCTGCGCACGCAGGGAAAGGGCGCTGCGGCGTTAGTGCTGCTTGGCGACGTTGCAAAGGCGGTGGGCGCTGTGCTGCTTGTGCGGCTGGCGTATTGGCTGCTTGCGGGCGTGGATATCTCAGACCCCGCTTCTGAAATGACGTGGGTGGAGTATGTTGCGGCGTTTATGGCGGTAGTGGGGCACATCTTCCCTGCGTACTACGGCTTTAAGGGCGGCAAGGGCGCGCTTGCGGCGATAAGCGCGATATTCGTGCTTGACTGGAAGAGCGCGTGCGTGCTGCTTGCGGTTTTTGCAATACTTGTGGGAATCACGCGCTACGTATCGCTCGGAAGCTGCGCGGCTTCTGCGGTGTTCTGCATTTCAACGGCGCTTTTCGGGCATTTTGTGAATCACGACCCGTCGTACATCATAAACGCGATAATTGGCGCGTTTATGGGCGGGCTTATAATATTCATGCACAGAAGCAATATAAAAAGGCTTGTTACGCATACCGAAAAGAAGCTCGGGGAGCATTCGGACTGAGCGGCGTTTATCATGCATTATCCTGAGGTGGTACCGCTAAAACGGCGCGGCGCTGCCCAAAATCAAAGGAGCGTATCTCATGGCAAAAATCACTATACTTGGCTGTGGCTACGGCACGGCTCTCGGCGTACTATTCACCACCTACGGGCACGAGGTGATAACGTGGACAAAATTCGAGGAGGAGGCGCAGGAGCTTCTGCGCGAGCGCGAGCATAAGCGCCTGCTGAAGGGCGTTAAGCTGCCCGCGGCGCTTGGCGTAACCACAGACCCCAAGTGCGTATCGGGCGCGGATATAGTTATCGTGTGCATTCCCTCCCCTGTTTTCCGCGAGGCAGTGAGGACGGTAGCGCCGTATATCGGCAGGGACACCGTGGTAATCAACGCAAGCAAGGGACTTGAAGCGGACACGGGGCTGCGCCTGTCCGAGATAATCAGGCAGGAGCTGCCGGATAACCGCGTGGCGGTCATCACGGGACCTTGCCATGCAGAGGAGATAGCGCGCCTTGTTCCGACTACCGAGGTAAGCGCGGGCTACGACGAGGGTACGGCGGAGTATATCCAGCGCACGCTCTCCAACGAGCGCTACCGCATATATGTAAACGACGATGTTGCGGGCTGCGAGCTTGGCGGCGTGCTTAAAAACCCGATAGCGCTCGGCTGCGGCATTGCGCGCGGCATGGGTCTTGGCGACAACACCGTAGCTGCGCTTATGACGCGCGGCATGACGGAAATAACGCGCCTTGGCGTGGCGCTCGGCGCAAACTGGAAGACCTTCACGGGCATGGCGGGCATAGGCGACCTTATTGTAACGTGCACCTCGCAGCACTCGCGCAACTACCGCGCGGGCTGCCTTATCGGGCAGGGCATACCCGCAGCGCAGGCTGTGGCGCAGGTAGGCACGGTAGAGGGCTACATCAACAGCAGGACGGCGTTTCGCCTTGCGAGGGAAAAGGGCATAGACACGCCGATAATCGAGCAGATAGTGAACATCTGCTATAACGGCAGCGACCCGCAGGAGAGCATTTCCGCGCTTATGACGCGCGAAAGCAAGCACGAGCGCGAGGTATTCTGGACAGACTGACATTATTACTGCACCGCGCAAAGTTTCTGCGCGGCGCAGCCATATCAAGGGAGGATATATGCCGCAGAAGATTCCCGCAACAGCGGACGAACAGATAAAAAAGCTGCGCGAGCGCGGCTGCATCATTGAAAATGAGCAGCTTGTGCGCGATACGCTCAGATATATCAACTACTTTCGCCTTGTAAACTACTTTGAGCCGTTTTCGGTATCAAAGCGCCATTACGAGGACGGCACCACGTTTGAGAAGATACTGCGCGTGTACGAGCTTGACAGAAAGCTGCGCAGCATACTTATTGCGGCGCTTGAGGAGATAGAGATATCGCTGCGCGCGGCGGTGTCTAACTTTCACGCGCTCAAATACGGCGCGCTGGGATACATGAACAGCTCGTCCTTTTCGCACGCGCACAACCACGCGAATTTCGTGTCCAAGGTAAAGCACCTTATCGAGGTAAACGAGGACCGCGAGTTTGTGCGGCACTACAACACGAAATATTCGGGCAGCTTTCCGCTGTGGGTGGCAATGGAGCTTTTCAGCTTTGGCACGCTGGCGTTCTTTTACAAGGATATGCACACTTCCGACAAGAAAACGCTTGCGGAGGAGTATTACGGCTGCACGGCTTCAGAGCTTGACAACTGGATATTCTGCCTTAACGAGCTGCGCAATTACTGCGCGCACTACAACCGCCTTTACGGCAACCGCTTCCCTGTTGACCCAAAAACGCCGCAGGGGCTTGGCGTAACGCTTGAAAACGACGTTTTCGGCTATATCATTGTAATGAAGCAGCTTTACCACAGCCACGAAAACTGGAACGAGCGCATTGTAAAGCCCGTTACAAGGCTGCTGAGAAAGAACGAGGACATAATAAGGCTTTCAGACCTCGGCTTCCCCGAGGACTGGGCGGAGTACATTGCGTTTAAGACGGAATAAGGAGGACTCGGCTTTAGGGGGTGACGTCATGGCTGACGGCTTCAGGCTGTTTATCGACACGCAGGGAAAGAGCGTGGACGAGATAAAAAAGGGGATACGCGCGCTTCTCGAACGCCGCAGCGATGCGCCTGAAACGTCCGCTGCGCAGGAGAGCGGAGAACCCGCGGACGAGGGCGAGCTTGCACAGCGCGAGCTTATCCGCACGAAGATAGCGAACCTTGCAGAGCGCTCACGCGAGGAAACGGAGCAGCCGTATGACGAGAGCCTGCACGAAGAGCATATTCCCGCCGAAACTGCGCCGCGCGGGTATTCTGCGCAGAAAATACCACCGCGCGCCGCGCGCGACATAAGCTATGTCCCCAAAAAGCAGCCGCAGGCCCTGCGCGGCGACGAGCTTGCGTTCGCGCCCGACCTTTTCCCGATAAAGATGTCAGAGGACGACAGGGAGATAAACGCGAAAATTACCGAAATGCGCTCGCTCAACGAGGTGTTCTACAACGGCTTTTTAGTCAAGCAGTGCGCGCAGATAAGCATGGTAAGGCAGGGGGAGTTTCTTGCTGCGCTTACTGACAGCTACGAACACCGCGCGTTCTGCGGGATACAGCGCCCCATTTACGGCGCAATGTCCAACTCGCAGCTGCGCACATTCATCACATGGCGCACAAAGGCGCGCAATGGCGTGTTTGAAGTGACGGACCCGCCTTACGTTATGCTTTACTGCTATGAGCTTCTCAATAAAATAGGCGTGCTGTCCTCTGCGGACGCATTCTCGCGGCTTATGGAGGTGAGCGAGAAGTGCGGGGGTTTCGCGCCCGAGGTAAAGAAGCTCATGCCGCGCTGGCTCAAGGACTTTTATGCGTTTAACGACATTGCCGCGCAGTATCCCGACATCTCGCAGTGCCTTAAGACAAGCGGCGGGCTTTACGACGACGAGGCGGCGCTGCTGCGCAAGGACTACGCGGGCAGGCTGGGGTATCTCATGGATAACTCCGCCTACGACATTAAGGGCAGCGCGTTTTTTTCGGAAGAAACGCAGCCCCTGCTTGACGGCGCGGCGGGCGCTGTGCTTGCAGCGCTTGACGGGTGGCTCGGCGAGCGCGGGATATCGCTTTTCGAGCTTATCTGCGGCAAGCTCAAAAAGCAGTACGGGTGGGAGCCGTTTTCGGGTGCGTATGTCAATCTCGACCGTATGGACGGCTTCCGCGAGGTTAAGATAAACGAGGTGGAGCGCTACTGCATGAAGCGCGGCGAGCCTGTGCTTGAATGCTTTGAGGCGGCGCCCTACCGCGGCTTTATAGGGTATGTGCTCAAGCGCGTTGAAGCCGTGCTGCGCCGCATGACGGGCTTTCGGCACAAAATAACGCCGAGCGAGAATATGCTCATGGCGGATTTTCGCAACCGCGAAAAGCTTGCGGCGGCGGTTAAAGACTTCGCGTTCGGCGCTTGTATAGACGAGGCTGCGGAGCGCTGGTGCAATGAGCGCGGCATAGCGCCGCCCATAAAGGAAAAGCGCACGCGAAAAGCCGCGGCGGAATCCGACGGGCCCGTGCAGCCCGTGCGCGTAGAAATAGACGTGAGCAGGCTCTCCCGCATACGCGAGGAATCCGACGAGATAGCAAAGCGCCTTATAATCGAGGACGAGGGGCTGCCTGCGGAGGAAATAGAGCGCCTTGCGGGGCAGGTAGATGACGATAATTACAGCGAGCGCGTTTTCGCTGCGCAGGAGAGCGCGGAGGATTCACGCCCCGGGGCTGCCGGCGCGGGCGAAACGGCAGGCGCTCCCAAAGCAGTCTGTACGGGCGCGCAGACCGTGCCGCTTTACGATTTTTCTGAGCTGCCCGCGGTATGGCGGGGCTTTGCTCAGGCGCTTGACGAGCAGCAGCTTGCCGTGCTTGCGGCGCTCACGCGCGGTACGGCGGAGGACGTTTGCCGCAGCAGGGGGCTTTTCCCTGAGATGGTGTACGAGAAAATAAACACCGCCGCGCTTGACGCTATGGGCGACATCGTGATAGAGAGCGGCGAGCTTATCCCCGACTATGAGCGGGAGATAAGGAGGATAGTAAAGCTTGCAGACATATAAAACGCAGCCCGAAGGCGCAATGCCCTCGGGCTGTTTTTGTCAGAAATCGAGCGTTGCCGCAAATTCATCGGGAAGTTCTTCGGTCGCTTCTATAAATTCGAGTACGCCGCCCCATATAGTGAACGCCACCTGCTGGCGGTATTCGTCGGTTGCGAGCTTCTGCTCCTCGTCGGGGTTGGATAAAAAGCCGCATTCTATCATGAGCGAGGGGTTCGGGTTGGATTTCAGCAGGAAAAGCTCGTTGCCCGAGAGCTTTATCTCGCGGTCGTTGCCCGTTTGCAGCGCGGCAAAGCGGTTCTGCATGATTTGCGCAAGCGTGCGGTTGTCGGGGTTGTTGTCGTTGTAGAACATCTGCGCGCCGAAATACTGTGGGTCGGTATAGTTGTTCTGGTGAATGCACAGGAAAATGCTGTCGGGGTATTTCTGCACAATTTCAAGGCGGTTATCCATGTCGGAGAGCTTCTGGTTGCGAATGCCCTCAACGCCCGCGTCGTATATGGAGATGTCCTCGTCGCGTGTGAGCACCACCTCAAAGCCCGAAAGCTCTAGCATATCGCGCAGCTTGAGCACGATTGAAAGGTTCACGTCCTTTTCAAGCAGCCCGCTTTTGCCAACCGCGCCCGAGTCAAGCCCGCCGTGGCCCGCGTCAAGCACGATAACGGGCTTTTCGGCAGCGGGGACGTTAGCGGGCAGCGCGCGCTCCGTCACCCGCGCGCACACCGCAAGCAGCACAAAGCACCCTATCATAGCGGCGGTAAGCCGTATTGATTTTTTGTTGAGCTTCATTGTCAGACCTCCGTTTGTTCGTCTTTGTCCAATGTATATGACGGACGGCGGACAAATATTCCCGCTATATGCCGGACGAATAAATTTGCGCAGATTGTTGACAAGAGGGAAAAAAAGTTATATAATAAAATAGGGCGAGTATACGCTTCGTGCGGCTCATCGTCCCGACAAAAAAGGAACAGCTTACTTGAAAGGAATACTATTATGATATGCAGCAAATGCGGCAACATTGCTCCTGACAGCGCGGCGTACTGCCCTTTCTGCGGCGCGCAGGCACAGGGAGCGCAGCCCATGCCCTTCGTGCAGGAGAGCGCGCAGGAAGCTCCCGTGCAGGTCGTGCCTTTCTGCCATATATGCGGACTGGAGCTTGCGCAGGGCGCGCAGGTATGCCCCGTGTGCGGCGCGGCGGCAGGCGCCAAGGAAAAGACCCCCGCATTCTCGGCGGTTTACGGTACTGCGTCAACGCCGCAGGCGGATACCCCCGCACAGGGCGCAGAGGACTTTTCTGATTTCGGCGACTTAGGCAGCGCGGCGGCAATGACGGTAACGGTCCCGCTTAAAAAGAAGTCGCGGCTGCCGCTTATAGCGGGGATATGCGCGGGCGTTGTGGCGGTGCTTGCAGGCGTTGTCGCGCTTAACAGAAGCACTTTTCTGCCCATATTTATGGGCAAGGCGGGCTATGCCGCAATGATAGAGGGCAAGGGCGCGGCGGATGCGCTTTCGGCGATTGACAGCCCTGTTACTGCGGCTGTGCTTGAAAACGCTGCTGAATCTGCGGCGCGTTATGCGGTAAGGGCAAACGGCGGCTACATGATGTCGGGCGGCGCTTCCCCTGCGGATATCATCGCGCAGACGAGAAACTCGCTGCTTTCCGCCTACGGAAAGGACGAGGTGGACGTTGCGCTCACCCCGTCGGTGGAGCTTACCGAAACGGGGCGCGACGCGCTTTTCGGCAGCGATGAGAGCTATGCGGAGATATTGGACGCCATCAACGCCTGCAAGCTCAGCACAACGCTCAACGCGCAGGAGGACGCAACGTCGTTTCGCCTGACGCTTGACGAGCAGGGCGCGGTTACGGACGCTGACGTTATCGTCACGAAAGATATGTTTTATGTGAATTTCCCGTTTGCGGGCGAGGCTTTCAAGGGAGCGCTTACAAGCGGCCCGGAGAGCGACGAGTCTGCAAGGCTTGAGCTTGACGAGAAGCAGACCGCGCGGCTTCTTAAGCAGATAGGCTCGATTTACATAAAGCACTACAAGAGCGCGGAGTTTACCGTTGAGAACGGCGAGCTTACCGCGGCGGGCGTTACCGCGAAGGGGCAGCTTGTTTCCTGCACAATGGACGGCGAGCGGCTTAATGCCATGGCGCAGGAGATAGGCGCGCTGCTTGCGGAGGACGAGTACCTGAGCGGCGTTATTACCGAATACGCGCAGGCAAACGGCGTGGAAATCACCGTGCAGGATTACGCGGACGCGGTAAAGCAGGCTTCGTCGGAGCTTTTCGGCGACAATTGCAGCGTAACGGTAAAGACGGTAGTCAACAGCGCCTGCAAGACCCTTGCAAAGAGCTATGTTTTCACAGGGCAGGATACACTGTCGCTTACGTACATAAACGGCAGGGAGAAAGGCGCGCTTGAGATTTCGGGCGGCAGCGTGACCGTTACCGCAGACCTTACCCGCGTGAACAGGCAGGACGGTACGGTAAACATCAGATTTGCGGACGCAAAGACGAGCTTTTCTGCAAAGCTTGTGTACAGCGGCATAAAAACGCAGAAGTTCTGCGAGCGGGAGATAATTGCGGGCGAGTTCCGCCTGTCGTGCGTTCCGCCTGCGGACTTTACGAGCGGAGATTCGGCGCCTGCGGCGGTTTACGCGGCGATATCAAAGGCGGAGCTTACGCTTTCGCAGAGCGTTGAAAAGGGCGCGCTGAGGCAGCGTGCGGAGCTTCGTATGCCGCAGTACGGAACGGCTGCTATAGACGCCCTGGCTACGGTAAGCGACGGCGCGGCGATAGAGATTCCCACAAATGCCATAGATATTTACGCGAAGTTCGGCAGCGATGAGGACATTCGTGCGGGCGCGGAAATGATGCGCGGCATTTCGCAGAAGGCTGACAGAAACGGCTATTTTGCGGCTATGATAGCTGACGCGGCGGAGGACTATGCGCAGTACCTTGAGGACAGCTTAAAGCCGCAGGCGGACATTGGCGACATTTCGATTATGATGAGCAATATCCGCGGGCTTCAGTCAACGGCAAACGAGCTTTACAGCCTTTATGCCGATGTGATGACCGATGAGCTGCGCGGGCGCTGCGACGATATATGCAGCAGCCTTGAAGAGCTTGCCGACAGCATAGACTACACCATGACCGAGGAACGCTACGCTGAGCTCAGCGCCGAGGTAGACAAGGCGGACGAGGTTCTCGGGGAGCTTATAAAGGCGCTTAACAAGGCGCAGGACGCTAAGGTTCCGATATCTCAGCGCGGCGAGATAGACTACTCAGACCTCTCCTCAGACGAAATAGGCGAGGCGTTCAGCGCGTGTGAGAAGGACTATCTCAGCATAATCCTTGTATACTACGACGCTATTTCCGAGGACGAGGAGCTTGTTGAGCTTTACAACAAAACCCTGTCCGCTTACGAAAAGGCGAGCGCCGACTACTACGATATGGTAAATGAGATCAACCACAAAAACTGGTCCGTGCCGATAGTGCGCACGGCGAGAAAGTCGCTGCAAAAGTTTGACGAGGCGCTGACAGAGCTTGAAAAGAAGCTGCCCGCAAGCCAATTATAATCTGCAATTAAACAGGAAAATCCCCCATCGGACGCGCGGCGTTCGGAGGGGGATTTTCGCGCCATTATTTGAGCGAGTTAAGGTAGACCGACAAAAGCTCAAGCGCTGTTTCTTTCTGCTGCGGGGTGCATTTTTCAAGCTCGGCGAAAAGCTCCGCCTGTCTTAGCGAAAGATTCGGGTTATCTTCCGTCAGCAGCACGTCGGGGGTGATTTTCATTGCTTCGCATATTTTCAGCACGGTTTCAATGCGCATATTCACCGTGCCGCGCTCTATATCGGCGTATGTCCTGTCGGAGAGGTTTGCCGCCTCCGCCGCCTCGCTCTGCGTGAGTCCCGCTTTCTTGCGTATCGCAAGCAGCTTGTTTCCTATCGTTCTGAAATCAAAAATAAGCATTTTAGTTCCTCCTGTCTGCCCTATATAAGAATTATACTTCCGATTATGCTTGACAAATAGGAGGCATTGTGCTATAATTATAGGAGGAATAGTTCCTAAATAAACGTTAAAAAATGTGGGAGGACAAATAATGAAACTAAAAAAACTGAGCGCACTGCTATGTGCGGGTATGGTGCTTCTTTCCTGTGCGGCTTGCAGTGTTAAAGAAGAGAGCAGCGAGGAAAATCAGTCAAATAGCGTGAGCAGTATTCCGCAGACTACGTCCGAGGCATTTTCCACAATAAAACCCGATGTTACTGTGAGCACAACGTCTGAAAGTCTGACAGACAGTACCTCGGAGAATAGCATGGAGAGCGAAGAGCCGCTTGTGCCTGAAACTATGCCTGTCACAACAACAGCCACTGTCGTAACGACTGTACCCGCACCCGAAGCTACACCTGCTGCAACGACCACTCCTGCTCCGCAGAGCAGCTCCGACAAATCCGAGGGAATACGCCCTGAATTTAAGGAAGCGCTTGACAGCTATGAGAAATTCTTTGACAAATACTGCGCATTTATGAAGAAGTATAAGGAATCTCCGAACGACCTGACTTTGCTTGGCGAATACACCGATTATCTTACGCAGTATACCGAAACTATGGAGAAGATGAGCGCCTTGGACGATGGTGAAATGAACGACGAGGAACTCAAATATTATATCAAGGTGACAAACAGAATCAATGAGAAACTTATAGATGCGGCTCTTTAATAAATTTACCCCCTCCGTCATTGCAAATTCGGAGGGGGGTTATCAATAAAGAAATCCCGCGCCCACAAAGCAGGGCGCGGGAAAATTATTTCGCTCAGAGCGTCTTTAGGCTTGACTTAGCGGAGTGCAGCCTGTGCAGTAATCTGCGTAGGCAGTCAAAATTTATAATATGTACAGAAGCGGATTTGTCCGCTTCCTCGCCGTATAAATACACATACGGTCTTTCTTTGGAGTTTGCTCTGCCTTTGACTGCAAGGTTTGTCTGCGTTTCGGCGTCAGCTCCTGTGGATAAGTGCCATTCATATACGCCTTCGCTTGTGGGGACAACAGAAGAAACGATATGCTCCAATACCTCGTGTCCGAACTCTGTTTTGCTGTCGGAAATGTCATTTAAAGCCGAGATAATCTTATCAAGGTCAAGTGTATCAGTTGTAGGAGTTGCGGGGGATACAGCTGTCGCCTGATTTCTGAGGTTTTTGATTTGTGCTTCATATTCTGCACGCTTCTTGTTATATTCCTCTTTGGTAATCTCTCCGTCAGTACGCATATCAATCAGAGCGTCGAGCTTTCGTTCAAGCTTGCCGATTTCAGCTTCATAATCAAAAGTCGGAACAGCTTCGGGAGCACTCTCAACATAATATTCCTTGATATATTCAAGTGCGTCCTGCATATCCTTTGCTCTGTTTGCCCAATGCTCATTAAAAATAAACTCGCCCATCATATCCATTTTCCACTGAAGAACAGTCTTGTTATTGCAGTAACCTTCCGTTTCAAGACCTGCCTTTTTTCGATTAGCCGCATTGCCGTGATTAAGCTTGTTATAACAGATGTAGCAGAAGGTCTTGCTGCCGTCATCGTGCTTATGATAAACATTTTTTCTGAATTTAGAGCCACAGGTACAGCGTAATTTTCTCTGCCATAAGTCCGCCGACGGATTATATCCGATTGAGGTAGTATTGCCGAACTTGTCCTTGCAGACAATTCTCCTTTTTGCAAGAAGCTCATTGCACTTATCCCACTGTTCTTCGGGAATAATCGCTTCAAAATCGCCCTTTTCATAGATAAAACTATCTCTGTCACGATTATTGATACGCTTCTGTTCTAAGTAGTTGTTGCTTCGGCTTTTGTTATAACATATCCAGCCTTTGTAAGTAGCATTTGCAATAACACGGGTGATATAGGATACATCCCAACGGACAAGTCCCGACGAATTTTTACGTCCACGCTCTGTCAGCACCTTTGCAATTTTCGCACCGCCCAAGCCTTGCTCATAGAGGTCAAATATCATTCTGACGGTTTCAGCTTGTTCAGGATTGATAGTATAACTTTCACCAGCCTTGCGGTCGTATCCGAGAATGTTTCCGCTTCCATACAGCATTTTGTTCTCACGACTTATTTTCTGCCCAGCCTTAACACGTTCTGACACCTTGCGGCTTTCTTCCTGAGCGAGAGTCGCCATAAGAGAAAGTCTGAGTTCTCCGTCGCCGTCCATAGTCCAGATGTTATCATCAACAAAGAAAACTTCAACGCCGATATTCTTTAATTCTCTTGTGAAGTTGAGAGTGTCAACAGTATTTCTCGCAAATCTGCACACCTCACGGGTTACAATCAAATCGAATTTTCCACTCTTTGCGTCCTCAATCATTCTGAGGAAGGAGGGACGCTTCTTCGCCTGAGTTCCTGTGATACCTTCATCAATATATCTGTCGATGACATTCCAGTTTGGATGATACTTTGCTTGGTCGGAATACCACTGCATCTGATTTTCGAGGGCAGAGAGCTGAGCCTCGTGTTCCGTTGAAACTCGTCCGTAGAAAACAACTGTGCGTTCACGATTACGGTCAAGCTTCGTGTAGTCCATAAAGCTGTTGAATGGCTTTACCCCTGACATAGTTGTTGCATTACTCATAATTTTTAATTCCTTTCATATTGTGATTTTTCGCAGAAGTGAAATCTCCTGCTATGTAAATGAAAGTCAATATTTTTATAGCGCTTTTACACTTTAAAGTATAATATCACAATAAGAAATGTTTGTCAAGGTTACAACCAAAGGCGTTGCATTTACTTTTGTATAAACCGCGTTCTTTCGATAGACATCAGCTCCTTTATTTTGAATTCAGAACGTTCCGATGATTTAATTGTAGCATAGGAATGAGCAGAAGTCACTACCAAAAGACTCCCACTTTACTCCCATGACGAAAAAATCACTGAAGAAAACTGGTCGCGTTTTTGTAGGAAATCAACAATTCCTTAAACGATGCTCCGATTCGTTACGCTCCTTTTTCTATTATCTTACTCTCTCAGAAATAGCACAAAACGCCCCGTGCTCACATTATAGCACAGGTCGTTGTATCATTCTCAGGATATTTCAATATTTCTTCGAAATTATTTTTTTCGATTGCGGTTAAAATCATCGGAAGCGTGATTTTTCATACAAGGGGTTTGGGTCCTCCCAAGTGTTTTTTGCATTTGTCGGCACACGGATTTTCTCTGAAAAAGAGGGAGTGTGGCCACAAATGCTATGCTTGCTGTCAAGGTCGTGACAGAAGGCATAGTTTACAAAAAACGGACTGTGTCTATACACAGACGATGCTTGCTGTCAACGGGAACTTAAAATAAAGTTTGATTACTTTTTCAAGAATGCTTTGTTAGAAATGTTGTGTTTCAGGCACGACTGTGATATAATGAATTTAAAGAAATTATTCCTGAGGTGACAGCAATGAATAATACAATCGCAAGCCACTACGATATTCTGATAGATGAAAATAATGACCCCGTTCACGACCCTGAGCCGTTGAAAGAGTATATGGACAAGTGGGATGGGCTGGCTTTTATCAATAAGATGGAACTGAACGCAGATAAATCTGTTCTTGAAATTGGGGTCGGAACAGGCAGGCTTGCTGTCAGAGTCGCACCACTCTGCAAGAAGTTTTGTGGCATTGATATTTCACCGAAAACCATTGACCGTGCAAAAGAAAATCTCAGCAGCTTTGAAAATGTTGAGTTGATATGTGGTGATTTTCTTGAGTATAGCTTTGGCATACAGTTCAATGTGATTTATTCCTCGCTGACCTTTATGCATATTTCGGAAAAGCAAAAGGCGTTTAATCTGATTGAAAAGTTGCTTTCTCCAAACGGGAAATTTGTATTGTCGATTGATAAAAATCAAGATGAGTTTATTGATATTGGTACAAGCAAAATTAAAGTTTATCCTGATAAGCCGAGTGACATCGAAGGATATGTTTCTAATGCAAACCTGAAATTGTCAGGACATTACGAAACGGAGTTCGCGCATATTTTTGTATGCGTAAAACAGTAATGAAAGAAGATGCTCTTATATGAAAACACTTACAATCTGCGGAAGTATGCGATTTACAAATGAAATGAAAAGTATTGCATATTATCTTGAAACAGAGAAAAATTACAATGTTCTTCAATGCGTGTACCTTCCTAATGATGTTATTCCAACAGATGAAGAACTAACAATTTTGGAAGCGGCTCATTATCATAAGATTGATTTGAGCGATGGAATTTATGTAGTAAATATTGACGGTTATATTGGAAATTCCGTTCGGAAAGAAATAGAATATGCGAAAAAGCGCAATAAAGAAGTAATTTATCATTGTAATTGAAGGAAGTGAAATCGTGAATACATTGCTCGAAAAAGCTGAATGCCTTATGCAAATGCACAAGCAAGGACTTCTTGGTGGTGAGGTTATGCCAGAAGACGCTAACCCCAATTTGGATAAATCAAGTGCGGAGAATTATCTTTATTTCACTCTTCCTATGTCACTGAATTACCAGCGCAATTCATACACTCCTTTGGCAAAGTGCAAAACAAACATATATAGACAGCGAAACGCAGTTTGTATTCTCTCCAAAGGAATGCCTTGCTCATTCTTTTGAGGATGTTCAGTACACGCTTACCAAATACAAGGTTGCTCTCCAAAAATAAAAACAGACAGAGATATGGATTAAGCTCTGCGAAGCATTTGCAAGCCGTTTTGATGGCGATATCAGACGGCTGTTTGATGAAAATAACAATGATATTAAACAGATAAAACGTTATGTGCAGCTTGAAAATAAAAAGGAATTTCCTTATCTTTCAGGCGTGAAGATATGTAACTACTGGCTGTATGTCATTCATCAGTACACCGACAGGAAGTTTAATAACCTTGATGCACTTACCGTCGCACCCGATACTCGCGTTTGCAAGGCAAGTCTACAGCTTGGACTGATAACCGAAGGAGAGTATAACTCACCGAATGTTCAGCAGATAGTAATTGAAGCGTGGAAAGAACTGTTCAAGGGGACACAGTATAAACCGATTGATATTCATACTCCGCTGTGGCTCTGGAGCAGGAATGGGTTTAAGGAGGTACTGTAATGTTATATCACGCTTCTTCTGTCAAAGGCATAAAAACACTTGAACCGAGAATTTCAAACCACGATATTCCCTTGATTTATTTTTCTGAAAAAAGGGAAAATGTTCTTGTATATTTAAGCAATGCTGTCGAAAAATTCTGCAAGGAAACAGGCTTTAACTATTCGGGTGTATGGCATAAATGGGCAAGCTACGGCTTTGACAAAGATGGTATTCTTACTTTAGACGAGTATTATCCCAATGCTTTAATCGGCACATACAAAGGTGTGTCAGGATATATTTACTCTGCTGAAAGCGTCAATAACTCGGGTGATACAATAAGCGTTCCTTATGTGGTTGCTTCAAGCGAGAAGGTTACTGTTTCAGGCTGCGAATTCATTGAAGATGCTTATAATGAAATAATTAAAGCCGAAGAAAACGGTCTTATCAGAATTACGCGTTATGGGCAATTAAGTGACGCCAAACTTAAATGGATTGCCGATATTATGATGAAGGAATATGAAACAGCAAGCGAACATCCCGAATACAGATTTTTTATTGAGAATAAGTTTGGAATTTAAGGAATCGAACCATGAAACCCGACCGCCTTATCACCATAAGGCAAGAATGAAAAGTGAGGTGGTAAAATGTACAGGATTATCTATATGTACCGCCCGATAACAGCCACACCATTTGCAGATAACGACACCTATTGCGAAGTCCTGCCATGCGAGGCTTTGCGACCGTATATAAGATGCTTCTGGGGTACGAAAAAGCCTGTTTCAGCACAGGCTGATACTGATTCATCGGGAATTGTCATTCCCGACACCTGTATGGATATTATCTTTGATATCAATTATACCGAAAATAATTACAGCGGCTTTTTCTGTACAGTCGATGAACATTCCTACCCCACAGGCGGAGCAATGGTTGCCGATACTACTGCAACCTTTGCTATTCGCTTTTATGCGTGGACAGCCATTCTTTTCTCGGAAGAGGATTTTACAGGACGGAAAAACAGTGCATTTGCTGTTGAGGAGTTTTTCAGTAAGCTTAAAGCTGAGCTTGAACCGCTGTTGTTTGATGTTCCGACATTAAATGGGAAAATTGCCGTAGCGGAAAAATTATTGCTGAAAAAGCTATGCACCAACCGCATAAATAATAATCTCATGAATGCAATCCATTATATGCTTGAAACAAGCGGAAGAGCAAAAATTACTGATTTATGCGTCTATACCTCTGTTTCCGAGCGTCAGCTTGAACGCATTTTCAACTATAATATTGGTGTTTCACCCAAAACCTTTTCCTCGCTGCTCCGATATCAGCTTTTATGGCAGGATATTGCGTTATCGCCCTGTTTCAATATTCTTGACGCTGTGGAAAAATACGGCTTCAGCGACCAGGCACACCTGCTGAACGACTTTAAGAAACGACATCTCATGACTCCGAAAGTGGCGGCTGAATATGCTCGCAAGGACTTATGATGTCGGATTTTTACAATACATATCCTTTTGTTTGTGTTATGATTAAGAAAAATGCAGGAGGGTTACTATATGAACGCACTGGAAAAAGCAAGACAATTTATCTACAAAAACGCTCGTCCGCTTGAGCTTGCAACATGGCAGTATCACTTTGAAAACGGAAGCAAGGAAGCTGTGCTCAACGCATTGAGCTATTATCAGAATGAGGACGGCGGCTTCGGAAACGGGTTAGAGGCAGATTTTCTTAACCCAAATTCTTCGCCTATGGCTACTTGGGCAGCAACGGAAACTATCAGAGAGATAGAGCTGACCGACAAAAATCACCCCATAGTAAAGGGTATACTCCGCTTTCTTGAAAACGGCGAGCATTTTGATGAAAAGCAGAATAAATGGCTTAATACAATTCCGTCCAACAACGATTATCCCCACGCAATATGGTGGGAATACAACGAAAAAAGTGATGATATAAGCTACAATCCTACGGCGGCACTTGCTGCGTTTATTATCTCTTACGCTGACACCAAGTCCGCAATTTATGAAAAGGGATTGAAAATCGCAAAAGAAGCGGTGGATTGGTTTATTTCGTCTGCTCCCATAAACGATAATCATGATATTGCGTGTTTTATCAGACTTTATAATGCGCTTGACTATGAAGCGATAATTAGCGAGGATATGCTTGAACGCTTCAGAGCAGGACTTCGTGAGAGTGTGAAGCTTACAATCTGCTCTGATACAGAAAAGTGGGCGGCCGAGTATGTTACAAGGCCATCCGATTACAGCATCACACCTGACATTATGTTTTATGAAGATAATGCAGAAATCGCTCAGTATGAACGTGATTTTATAAAAACAATACAGCGAGCAGACGGCGGCTTTGATGTTCCGTGGAAATGGTGGACGGATTACACTGAAGTTCATGTAAGCGAACACCGTTGGCAGTCGATTTTGACTATAAAATATATGCTTTATTTGAAGGCGTATGAAAAATAAAGTTTTGCTCAGTTGAATCAATACCAACCAATGCGTTATTGAAATTTCCTTTTCCTGTGGTATAATTAAATCAAACCAAACACAGAAAAGGAGAACACCTATGTTATATCTGTCCGAGAATCTGAAAAAATATCGTCTGCTTAAAAATCTCACTCAGGAAGATGTTACCGAGCTTCTTGGTATTACTTCTCAGAGCGTTTCAAAGTGGGAACGAGCTGAATGTTATCCCGATATTACATTTCTACCAGCATTGGCAAATATCTTTGAAACAAGTATTGATATGCTGTTGGGAATGGATACAATCCGTGCCGAGCAGACTCAGCACTATATACATAAGTCGGCTTCAGATTATCAGAAAAACGGCGATTAAGAAGAAACCGCACGGAATATGATGAAATGCAAGTCGTAGGAAAAGCAGAAATCCATGGCATTGAGGGCGTAGAAATTACTGCAAAGCAATATGCTCCTATGGATTGCAACAAAACAGATAAGGTTTAACCATAACGATTGGGCAAAAGACCGCTATAAGAAAAACTGGACGGAAATTCTTCCTGAAAATGAACGTATTACTGTGAACGGTGAGGTTTATGTCCACTGGTATGATTGCATTACCGACTATATTCTTTAATTAAAAGCAAAAGCCATCGTATCAAACGATACGATGGCTTTGTTCAAGAATAATATGTTGCTGAGCTCAACCTTTCAATATAGCTTTCATTAAAATCAATAATACGCTTCCATAGCTAGTAAGTTTAAATTTCGTGCGAGATTTTTTACATTAACGGAAACATCTGCTTTTCTTCTATAGAAAATATAATAGAACTTATCTCTTGCGCTTTTTTCCGAGGACAGCGTATTGGCTACATCTTTGAATTTTAGTGTGGCAGATAACTCGGGGAAATAAATTTCCAATTCATCAAAAGCGACTTTACCAAACCCGCTATTAAATTGGTCTGCTTTAATAATTACAAAGTCAAAATCAATACCTTGTTCTTCTGAAAATTTTTTAAAACAAGAAAGCCATTTAAGATGTTTCCTTTTTTGCTCTATTTGTTTCTCTAATCTTTTAGCCAAGGTCTTGTTCTCTTGATTATCAGCTTTAAGTTCAAATTCGGATTTGGCAATATCCTCATTTAATGCCGAAAGTGCTTGGTCATTTATTACAGATGACATATTGTTATAGTTTAGGTATTTGGCCAATTCCTCAAACTCGTTTTCAAGTTCTTCGAAATTGTCTCCTGAGAAAGGTTTAAAAATAGCTTTATATTCCGATTCTGATTTCCATAATGGATGACGCCTCTTATTTCGAGCGAAATATTCTTCAATTAATCTGTCATCAAAACAATTTTTCATTAAAAAGATAACATCCCCGTCACTTAATAACGAAATCTTAAAATCGTCATTTAAAATTTTTCCAGACTTAGAAAGCGCTTCATAACCAAAAAGCGAATAATCGTTGTTAAGCTTTTCCATTGCGTGTTTTAAAATAAATGCTTCATATTGAACAACAGGGTGGTTCTGAATCCATTTTCTTTCAGCATCATGTGCAAACACAACGTTTTCTATTATGCTTACCGCAGATTTAGAAAAAACAAGCTTGCATTTATCATCTTCAACAATAATTTTGATGCTTTTTAATAGACGTTCGTAATCAATAGCAACAGTATCAAATCCTGTTATGTAAGCGTCCCGAATCAAATAGTCAAGCTTATCAACATCGATTAACGAGGAATTAAGCATTGATATCATACAATTCAAAAAACTTTTATCAAGGTCAACGTTATTAAAATAATTATAACCTAATATACACCTTGCAAAAAAACTACGCTCGCCATCGTTCTCGAACAATGGCTCAAATATCTTTAACGCTACAATTACACTCATTAATTCATGAGGAGCAGCACTATACTTACGCTTTTCAATTTCATCTTTCAATGAAGTGTCAGAGGTTAGAGTTAATATTTCTTGATGAAGTTTATCTCTTGATGAGCCATCGTCTAAATAAAAATACTCGCCTGTATGTGAGAAAGGAGCATGTCCAACATCATGAAGTAAGCAAGCATATTCAAATATGGTTTTATATCGTTTTAAGTCAATTGATAATTCGGACATCTCATCTGGCTTTTCGATAATCGAAGTTACTATTTTGCCTAAGTAATATACTCCCAAAGAGTGCACAAACCTATTGTGAACAGCAGAAGCATATAATGGCGAATAACTGGTTTGAATCACCTGACGTAATCTTTGAAACTCAGCAGTATCTATAATATTTTCAGCGACGAATTCGTCAATCTCTATATACCCATATATTGGGTCTTTAAATCTTTTCATAAAAAATTCCGCACTTTCGCAACAGATTAAACACCTAATTCTTTTACAGATGTTTCACTCATAAAAGCCATCATCACATCAAAAGATAGATATCCACGGAACTTTTCCCAAAGTTGGTCTACAGTGACATCTTGCTTTAATCGAAAACCTTCGCCTTCTTTGGAATCAAACAGCTCAAAATATTCAGAATAATCATGTAAAAAAACATTAGTTTTTTCTTCTGATAAAACAAGAACAGCTTTTTTTCCTTCAGCTAAAAGAAGTTTCACTACAGTTGCACCGTAATTACTTATTTGACTAAACAATACTTCTTTTTTCTGAGACTTTTCAACTAGTTCGATAAAAGCATTAGCAACTAAATCTTCAATACCAATGTATACACACATACTCAAACCCTCTAATATAATACTTAAAGCACAATTAAATATATGCTGATTTGCATCAAATTGTGCTTGTCCAATAAAGATAGTATTTATAGTATACCACTTTTGTGACATAAATTCAAGTGTCCTTGATGAATTTCAAAAATTAATTTTTTGAAATTATTGAAGTGGCTGAAACAAATCCTCCCCACATTGTTTCACGTTGAAGCACTAACAATATGAGGAGGTTAATTTTGTTTATCACCCAACATCAAGACAAACCCTTACGGTTAAGTCTTTCCATTGGTTTTGTCGGAGATAGGCATTATGTGCTTTTCTCCAGTTTTTCGCCATTTCGTATGTGATTTTGAAGTCCCAAACGAGTGCGAATTCAGGTTTGACTACCTTAGCGTAATGCAGCCTGTGCAGTCGGTGTATTAGGGATAAGTTTTTAGAAAACAGCGGGTTTTCAAGGATTTCGTTAGATAAATAAGATGATTTGACACTTTCAGGTGTGTCTAAGATATGTAAGTCGGAGGCTTCGTCAGAAGCCCCCGTGCTGTCCTCGGCGATTTCTTCGCCGTCGATACAAATTACGGGACGTTTTTTGTTGCCATCAACGCACATATTGGATACTGCCGTTGTGTTCGGTCTTATGTTGAAGTTCCATATAAATCGGTTGTCCGCAACATTTATAGATGTTACCGCCTTGTCGATGAAATCTCGGTTAAGCTGAATTTCGCTCATATCAATCATACCCGCAAGAGCCTGAGAAACTGCTGTTAAATCATCCATACAGCTTTCAAATACTTCCTGTTGTTCCGACAGCTTCTTTTTCTGCTCTTTCAGGTCTGCAAGCTCCGTGCTGTAAGCCTGTTTGAACTCTGCAAATTCGGTCTTATCTATCTGACCGTCTGTGTAGAGGTCTACAAGGTTTTTAATCTTTCGTTCGACTTTTTCAATCTGAGCGTCCATAAACAGTTCGCTGTGTTCGGTGCTGTTTCTTGTTGCGGTTGTGTAATGCTTCTTGATATATTCAAGAGTTATCAGCAAGTCCTCTTTTCGGCTTTGCCACGCTTCATTAAGGAAATATTTTGCCATCATTTCCATTTTTCAGTCTGTTACGGAATGTTCATCGCAATAGCCTTCCGTATCAAGACCGCTTTTTGCTCTGAATGAAGCCTTGCCGTTGTTTACCTGATTGTAGCACACATAATTGTAGCTTACAACGCCGTCTTTATTCTTATGATAGCGGTTCTTTCGGAAAGATGAGCCACAAGAACAGCGCAGCTTCTTAACCCATATATCAGATGATGAGCGTGTGCTTTCTTTTTTTGCTTCGCCATTCTCCACAAGCGTAGTTTTCTTCTTGGATTTAAGAATAGCCTGACATCTGTCCCATTGTTCTTCCGTGATTATCGGCTCAAAATCGCCCTTAACATAGACATAGGTATCCGTGTCATTATTGTGTATACGCTTCTGGTCAAGGTAGTTGTTGCTATGCGATTTGTTGTAGCCGATATACCCCTTGTAGGTCGCATTCTTCAAAATCCGTCCCACATTATGACAAGTCCACTTGGTATTTCCCGAAGCAGTCAGGCGTTTGCGTTCCTGCAAAATCTTTGCAATTTTCAGAGTTCCATAGCCTTCTTCATAAAGGTCATATATCATACGGACTGTTTCCGCCTGTTCGGGATTTACGGTATAGCTTTCGCCTGCCTTACGGTCATATCCGAGAATGTTTCCGCTGCCGTAGAGCATACCGTTTTCACGGCTGATACGCTGTCCTGCACGGACTCTCTCCGATACTTTTCGGCTTTCTTCCTGTGCAAGCGTAGCCATAATGGTGAGTCTCAACTCTCCGTCACCGTCCATTGTCCAGATATTATCATCAACGAAGTACACTTCAAGATTGCGGTTTCTCAAATCTCTCGTATAATTGAGTGCGTCAACCGTATTTCTTGCGAAACGACACACCTCACGGGTAACAACCAAGTCAAACTTGCCTGTGTATGAGTCCTCAATCATTTTCATAAACGCAGGTCTTTTCCTTGCCTGAGTGCCCGTGATACCCTCGTCTATGTATTTATCGACGACCTCCCAATTCGGAAAACGCTTTGCAATATCCTCATACCATTGCATTTGATTTTCCAAAGCCGAGAGCTGTGCCTCGTGTTCCGTCGATACTCTGCCATAAAATACGACTTTTCGTGGTCGGTTGCGGTCAAGCATAAATGTACTAAACATACTTTGTTCCTCCTATCCCTTTAATCGGGTAGTCCTTGAACTCCACCTTGATTATCTTGTTAAAAGTTTCCTGATTTATAAGCTTATGCTCCAAGAGAACCTGAAGCGTAAGAAAAATACCGTATTTGCTTTCAATCTGAGTTATTTTTTCCATTGTTATCTCTCCTTTATTTTAGCACTTTAAAGCGCTAATGTCAAGCCTGCTTGTAAAATTTTCTCCGCTTAGGACGTAGGGTCAGGCTATGTAAAAACGGCAGTTCAAGAGAAAACTGCCGTTTGCGAAAAAATATCAAGGAGAGAATTATCGAATTATTTACACCGTTCATATACCGGTAGAATGTTGTGCAGCTTCAGGAACTCATACAAAAACCTTGCTCCTTCGTGCGTCCAGCGAGTGTGAATGTACACATCGTCACTTTCGTTATTTTTTCTGAAACGCCTGTCAGTTTGAGTGTATCCACGGTCGGTGTATTCGTCAACGAGAAACCAAGTTCCGTATGCCTTATACTGAATGCCGAGAATTGCCAGCATACGATTAAATTCGACAGCGGTCATTCTGTATGCGACGGCGATTTCCGATACGGTAATAAGGTTATCTCCGTCATCGCTGTGCATACTGACAAAATCAACCACTTCGGCGAGTGCGGTGTTTTCTTCGTTCAATCGGTGTATTTCTGTAATCAGCTTTTCGTTCTGATTGGCAATATCCTTTGACCGATGTTTTTCCTCTCTCAGCATACGGAACAGCTTTTCGGCTTCTTCCGTATCGTCCTCAACTCTGTTCAGCGTTTCCTCGGTAGCATAGGCTCCGTATTTTCTGATTGAAGGGAGGACTTCAGAAGTTACCCAGCGTTTGAACTGTTTAGCGGAAGGAAGCTTGCTTTTCAGTATCAAACTGTAAAGACCGCTTTCGTTAATCACGATTGTTTTTTGTGTTCCTGTTGAGCACCCGCCCTGAATTAGGGCGGGTGTTTTATCCTCGTCATCGACGTGCTGTGCAATTGCATTTCTTGATTTGTTGTAACCGAGAGCATTAGCAACATCCTTACCAACAAACCACGGCTGACCGTCGATTGTTACCGTTCTGATTTCTCCGAACTGTTCGTTTTCAAAAACCTTAATTTCATTCATTTGCGTTACCTCCGTTAAAATCGTTGTTCATTCCGAAGCTGACGGCGAGTGCCTTTTCAACCTCTGTAAGCTGTTCGTCGCTGATGCTGCAAATCATCTTGCCAAGTCTCGACTTGTCCATCACCTGTATCTGTTCAAGCAAAACCATCGAATCCTTGTTCAGCTTGTTGCTGTAAAGAGGAACGTGTACGGGAAGATTTCTTCTTTTCTTTGCCGAGGTTATCGGAGCGATGATTGTTGTGGGACTGTGCTTGTTTCCGACATCGTTCTGCAAAATCAGGACGGGACGTTTTCCACGCTGTTCACAACCTTTGCCGTTGAGGTAAGCTAAGTAAATCTGTCCCTTTTTCACTGTAAGCATTTTCATACTTCCTTTCAAATATATTCATAGCAAACCACTATGTAAAAGCAGGCTGAAATAAAGTACAGCCTGCTTAATCCTGTAATTTATAAGTAGTCCGTCATATTTGTTCTCAACACCCCTGACGGAGGGAACATCTCAAGCCGACTGCTTGCTAAAGCAATCTCATAGGACTTTAACCTCTACCCATTCCTGTGGGATAGCCGTTACCTTTTCGGTCTGAACGGAAGTATCATTATGCCTCTTGCCGGTTATGGCGTGATAGGAGCTGCCTATCATTATGAAGATTATTTCTCGCTCCGTCTTTTCAGATGTGCATTTGGTGTAGCGCCTAACGAATTTGGTCAAAACCGATGCTTTTGTCGTTGCCTACGATACCTGAAATGCCTATCAGTGACATCTTGGCGTAATCTTCTTCCCGCTTCCGCTTTCGCAGAGCAAGAGGAACGTAACTTGAGCGTTGTTATTCAATTTTCAATGTACTGTTGAGTGAGCTTTTTTGCGCCTCACTTTTATACGCCGAAAAAAAGAGGGGGTGGGCGAAAAAATCTTTCTTATTCTTCAAAAAATTTTCTGAGCTTTAACAACGCCTTTTCTCTACGATAGCTAAGTGTCTTTCTTGGGATATTCCAGATTTTTGACAAATCACGTTCGCTGATATGATTAAAATAGATTTGATAAGTAAGCTCCTTTTCCTCATCGGTAAGAGTAGAAAGAGCTTCGGGGAGCTTTTTTATCATCATTTCACGCCCAACCTTTTCATCTAAAGGCTCGGAGCTGTCTGCTATGAGATTACATTCATTGAAGCCGTCTGCAATAAGACTCTCCATAGATACCACATTGTTTTTAATTGCAAGCTTTTGTCTGTACTGCTCACGGTTTTCCTCTTTATAGAAGTTGTAGTATGTAAGCTTATCAACCTCCATAATGGAATGACCGAGATTGATAAGATAAACCTTATCGTCGGAATTTTTCTTATAAGCCTGAAGCTCCTCCTCGGTAATCTGAATATAGCCTGCCTCTGTGTTGTTTCTGTCCTTGAAAACAAAGATATTCATATATGTATCCTCCTGAAATCTTGAATTTTGATTGCTTTTCCGTTGAAATCAAAATCAAGCTCAGGGATACCGAGCGATTGCTTCGCTGTAAGACTTTTTCATCTGTCTGCTCCTTTTTCGGGCAACAAAAAAGGACACACGGATAAATCCGCAAGTCCTTATCTGCGCCGACTTATATTAGCCGACAGATTTTGGGTATAAAAAAAGCCCTGCCGCATTTAAGCGACAAGGCTGTATATACCAATATTCAATTTTAAGGCGTATGCAAAAGCACATAATCTGCCAGCATACTTATTATAACATATTGACTTTCGCAAGTCAGTACCACGAGTGTTCCATTTTTATCCCAATTTTTTCTCAAAAAAGTCTCAATTTTTTCTCACCTGAAAAAACTCTATTTGTTCGCTGAGAGGACCAAAGCAAAATGCAATTCGCGCATTTAACGGCGGATTAGAGGGGATAACAATATCCTTCGGCTCAATAAATACTTCATAGCCTGCTTCTTTGACCCGCTGAATACAAGCGTCCACATTATCGGTTTCCAATGCGAAATGACGTATAATGCCGAGTTCGACCTCGTCAGAGGCATTTGTGAAGATTTCTATTGCTCCGTTCCCGGTATCAAACATCACGCCGTCAGGCTCGTTCTCGCCCCAAGTGCGAAGAACACGCAAGCCGAGAACATCTCTGTAAAAGGATATAACCTTTTGATACTGCTCTCCCTTACGGCATTTCATAGAAACGTGATGAATGCCTTTGATAAGCTGTTCCATTCTTTTATTCTCCCATCTGTGAAAGCACCAACTTCAAGTGCTGTATGTATTTCAATCTTAATTCACACGGCTCAACTATTTCAGCCATTGTTCCAAATTGAAACAACCAACCGAAGAAAGGTTCAGGCTGTTCGGCTTTTACCTTAACTCTGACCGTGAAATGGCTGTCACCGTCGGCAACGATAGTGATATTCTTACCGAAACGGTCAATAACAGCATTAATAAGCTTATTATCGAAACGAAGCTTTACATCCTGTGTTTCTCCGCTGAACATCGAAAAAGACGAGTTCATATAATCAGCAACAATGAATTTCTCAGGCTTCGGATTTGCCTTTTCATCAAGTATTTCCACACTTTCCATACGGTCAATACGGAAATTTGAGATACAATCTCTCTTATCGTAGAACGCAATCATATAGTAACGCTCATCGTCCCAAGCCAAAGCATAGGGCGAGCATATACGGATACCGTCACGATATTTTTTCTTTTTTTCTAAATCATAGTCAAAGTATTTGAACTTAATCTTTTTGCCATCGGCAATGGCGTTGTGGATTACATCAACATTGAGATAAATTCTTTCATTCATCGCCTTTACACGATTGGTTACATACACTTGTCGCTGTATCTGCTTTGCTTCGTAAACACTCGAAAGGCTTTCGATTTTCTTCAGAAGCTCCGAGGATTTCTTTTCCGTGAGAAAGCGGGAGGAAGAAACGGCATCGGCAAGCAGCTTTAATTCGGGCAGTTCAAAATCCCGGCTTGCAACATAGTAGCCGGAACTATTGCCTTTTAACTGGACTATATCAAGTCCAAAGGTTTTCAAGGCTTCTATATCCTCGTAAATAGCTTTTCTTCCTGCGGAAATTCCGTAAAGTTCAAGCTGCGAGATTATTTCGGGCATACTTATGTAATGCTGCTCGTCCGTTTTTTCAAGCAGTATTTTGTATAGGTATAGGATTTTTAAGCGTTGATGGGTAGTTCTTGCTTCGTCAGACATTTTTATCCACCGCCTTTTTCTTATTTATAAATCTCATTAGAGCTACTGCGGATATACAGATAATTACTGTTAAGGAAATACCACACATTGACATAACAATTATTTCTCGATTTGCAAGGACAAATTTTCCTGCCAAAACAACAAAATATGTGACTGCCCAAATAACAACGAAAAAAACAAATCGAATAAGCCAATGCAGAAAAGAGCCAGTTCCTCTACCGGAAATAAAACCGCCATTATACAAATCTCCGACTTTACTGTACGCAAGCTTGTATGCAAGCCAATTGATGACAACCAGAATTAAGTATTCATAATACCATTCAATAGGCAACCCTAAAGGGTCAGTTGCCAGTTCAAACAAAAACTTATACATCATTTTCCTTTCTCTATGACAAATGTACTCCAAGTATCTGCATACTGCAACAGGAACAGCAATGGGCATTCCTTCGTTGCAACGGATTTATTATCATCCACATACTGACCGTCGTGATACATAATAGCCTGAGTTTCTTCCTCGGTTAACGGAAACCGTGGCAGAATGAAGTACAAGCTGCGAAGCGGAATACTCATATAGGTCATATTGTTATTTACGCTGTACGGAATACTCGGCTCTTTTCCGTTCTTGCCGTTGTTTTTCACATACATTGGATTAGACGGCTCACCGACCTTACCCAAATCGTGAAACAGGGCTGTAATTATGCAGCTATCATCGCTGATTTCAGGAGCAACAGCGCTCTTTAGCTTCAGCATCGTTTCGCATACATTAAGCGAATGTTCCAGTAAGCCGCTTTCCCTGCAAAGATGAAAACGTGAGCTTGCCGGAGCTGTCAGATACTCTGTTTCTTCCTCGGCAAATTTGCAAAGGGCTTCAAACTCGGTTCTGCGCTCCTTTACAAGAGATTTCAGATATTCATAACGCTCTGTAAGTGTAATATAAATCACCCTTTCAAGTTATCCCTTAAAACCAATTGGGTTCTTTGTAGATTTCTTCTTTTTAGGCTTTTCGTCCTCAACTGCAATTGCTTTGATTTCTTCGTCATTATCTGTGCTGTCATCATCATTATCTTCTTCCACATCGTCCTTATCAAGAACAAGGGCAATGACAGAACTGTGAGTTACGAACATTACTCTTGCGTAAGCGTAATCTTCGATTTTGTCATAGAGCCTGCCTGCACTTATCGTTCCCTGATAAACCGTATTTGTGCTATTGGCAACATAACCGATTTTATCAATAAAGGGAAGAAATGCAACGATAGCTTCGTTGTCATATTCATTATCAGGTTCTTTAATGAGCTTGATAACTCTGCCAATCTCAAAGGGCTTTGCTCCGTAGTAATGATTGAGTCCCGTAATGGTTACGAAATATGTTTTATCCATAAAGATACCTCCTTGAAAAGCAACGGTTTTTCCTCTTTATCTCATTATAACATATTCCGCTGTATCATTTTCAGGACAACGGCTATTCTGAAAAAGAAAAGGTTTCTTCTTCAAGGTCTATATCAATTCATCTTCCGAGAAAGTCACTCCTCGGATTATAGCATACATTGTAATCGTATCCCCGTGCGTTCATATCTTCCATTTTAATGAGAAGTAAGTCGTGAGGAACACAAAGGTATCGTGCAAGCTGTTCGCTTGTAAAGCCATAATATGTATTATGTTTTACGTCATCGTCACTTATAATGAAATTAGCCGCAAAGGTATTCGCTTCAATTTCCAATTTGGATGTCATATCATAAAGTGTGTGTTCTTTGAAAGTTGTAACGGCGTGGTGTCTGTGCATAAAGTGATGTCCGAGTTCGTGGAACATAACCACCTTTTCCATAAACTCATCAAGTTTGTCGTTAAGGAAAATGTATGGATTTCTTTCCATAACCGTGTACATTCCCTTCATAGCTTCAAAGCTTCTGTAGATTATTTCAATACCGCACATATCCGCAATCTCATACGGATTATTTGTGTGATATTTGCGTTTTACTTTTTCGACGAGCTTGTAAATATCATTTTTGTACATATCTCACCAACCTTTCGTGGGTGCGGGCAAATTCGTACTCTTATTGTTATTATATCATAGCCGTAAGGCTGTGATATAATTGTCCGATACGCACGGAGCAAATCTTTGATTTGCGTATGTGCGAGGACAATTGAAATAACATATAATAAACGCTTGCGTTTATTATATCATATCCGCTGTGTCATTTTCAGCCCAATGACTTTTACGTCCTTATTTATTTTCGTTATCCTCCGAATCGTTCTTACGATATTTTTTAGGCGTATACTTCTTGTTCTTAATCTTTGAACGCCAGTATGCTTCCTGAAGCGCTTCCATAACATTTGCCTTATCTTCTTCGGATATATCGCCGCCCGCAAAGAGTGCGGTTGCATTTTCAATAAGCATTTCAGCACTTGCTTTTCCTCTTGCGCCGTACTTTTCTTTTGCAGCCATAATGAAATTATCGCTGTCATTGACAAGGTCGTCAACATCAACTTCAAGCACACTTGCTATTCTGGTCACTACATCAATTCTTGGAGTTCTCGTTCCCATCTCGTAATTCTGAATAGCACGGGTTGTTATTCTCACCTTTTTTGCAAGCTCAATCTGAGTTAAGCCCTTGATTTTTCTTAACCGTGCAATTTTATCCTTGAGTTCCATAAAGCTTCCTCCATTTTATAGTGTTCGTGTTTTACGAACAAAATTTCAAATAACATATTGACATTTTACCGAGCAACAAGTATAATGTAATTGTGATTATGTTCGTCTATATTATATCATCAAACGAACGCATTGTCAATACGTTTTTGAGAAAAAATTGTTGGCAGTGCAGACAGAACGGAGGTAAATCAATGAATAGCAATACAATAGTATGTGACAAAAATAAAGAGAAAATGATTAGGTCGCTTCTGAAGCTGTACCGAAAAATACTCCATACGGTTAATAACAATCTTGTTTTTCTTGACGAGGAAGTCTATGTGAGCAGCCGAAAACATCTCTCGGACATTGTTGAAGGTCTTGTTCTGTTTGAAAGCAAAAAGGACGAACAGAAGTTCCACGAAAGAGTGTGCGTGTACTACAAAGACCTTGAACTTTTGAAGTTGCTTGAAACTGTCGTAATAATGGTCAGGGACTATCCCGATGGCGGCAGGTCGTATTACAAAATTCTCCAAATGCTCTATTTTGATAATTTTGATTATGACAACGACGAGATAATGAGCATACTTGAAATATCCCGTTCAACATATTATCGTCTTTTGAAAAAAGCATACATCTGCTTTTATTATCACCTTATAGGTGTTTTGAGAAGTGAAAACATTGATTTTCACGAAAATGCGTTTCCGTGTAACCGCTTCTAATCATTGATAGAGCTGCTCTAAAATGATTTTTCTTTAAAAAATTGTTCAAAGCACTGCGGTGCGAGGGGTTGACAGCAAGCATATGCTTTATTCCTATTGTGCTAAAACCAAATAGCAGATTTTGAATTTGCTTTTTTAACATGTTTATTATATGAGACTCTTAAATCGCTTATTGATGCGTATTGGAGCTTTCTTGAAACCATTGACGCACCGAAAGGTTCAGCAATTTACAAGGCTGTTTTTTTACTCAACAAACCAAAAGAACAGCTTAATAATGTACCCCCTCGACAGCCGAATTGAATTTACGAATAACCTTGCTGAACGTGTGATAAAGACGTTTGTGTTAGGCAGGAAAAACTGGCTTTTTTCGGATACGGATAAGGGCAATGACAGAAATGCAAAATGTTACAGCATTATTGAATCGGCAAAGGCAAATAATATCAATGTTTTCGAGTTCCTTACACCTATTCTGACGGAGCTTTCGAAGTATGAGAACAAACCAACAAACGAACAGATTGAACAGTTTTTGCCATGACCGAAATCATTGTCGGATTATTGCCTAACTAAATATGCTAAACGCCATGGTTCCTTTCGGCTATGGCGTTTTCTGTCTAAGAGAGTCTATGGAGTTGATTGGAGTTTTTGAAACACTGGATTATCGGGAGGATACCAAACAAATGATTATTTTGAGTTATTCTATTTGTATATGAGCATAAAAATAACACAGGAATATAATCAACGATTCAAAATCGTGGTTATGTTCCTGTGTTTATTATACTTTAGATGTTATTCTAATTATTGGTTGTATTGCACTCCTGCTGCCATTCATTAAAGAACTGACTATTTTGAATTAATTCCAATGCTGAATTGGCATTTTCATCATAGATTTCATATGACCTACCTTGATTAACTCCATACGTTTTAATGCGGACAGCTTCTTTTTCACCGCTTTCCGTTAGAAGATAAGTAAAAATGCTGTAATCAATGCTTTCTTCTACCTCGGGAGTCAAACCCATGTCATCCCTTTGTCTATCATAGCATTCGCTTGTCATATCTATTTTCGAAACATATTCATTAATCGAATTAGTATCACTTTGGGATAGCTTCCCGATTAGCCTAATATTTTCCGCATAATTCCACGCAGAATCATCACACGAATAAAGTTTTTGCGAAAAATCATAGCTGCGCACACCATCCCTGACAATAGAATAATTAAGTGAATAAACAGAACCGTCGCTTTGTATACATAAAAAGTAAAGAATATCTCGGTCGTCACTATTGGGGTGACTACGTTGAATTGTCAATACTAAATTTTCAATACTAAGTGCTAATGTACTATTATCATCACTGGTGAATGACATATTTGATTCGTCGGTAGAAGGAGACAAATCACTACTTTCTCCGACAAACCCACATGAAGTAAGCAAAAATAATGATGGCAGAAGCAAACTAAGTAGTTTCAATATTTTCATATTTATTCACCTCAGCTTATAGTATTGATCGTTGTTAAGTCACCATTATTAATTGAAAATACATTCCAAGTCGTGCCACTAAAACCAATAGGGACATTGTATGTGTTTAATAATGTATTTCCCTTATATACTACAACCTTTGCCGATGAATATGAAAGCGCTGTTGAGTTTGAATTGCCTCTATTTGTGAAATCATATACATAGTAAGAGCAATTACCGTTATTTTCAGTCCACGTAAGTGTAATTGTTTCTGGTCCATAACTAAAAGCAGCCAGAGAGGAACTGAACTTCAGGATAATGCTATTCACTTTCTTCATTTTTCTTCCCCCTTTCTCGGATACCAGTTTGCAGAGCAATAGGCTCGTTTGGCTGACAGAAACAGATAGCACAAGCACTTCTTGAAATAAACGTCAGCGTAAGCATCACAAGCCCTGCAATTATCGTCATCAAAATCATTCTGTTCGGCTCATTTGACTTTCGCAAAAGCCGTCACCTCAATTCTTGCAGATTTTTCTTGTAAAAGCAATAAATTTTGCACAAGATGTCGTTTTTATGTTCCAAGATGTATTGACTTTATCTTTTTTTCGATAACAGCCACCAGCATTGAACTGCTTGCAGTAAATATTCCTAAAGCAAGGCATACCATTATTTCCAACATATTTGCTACGAAAAATAAAGAAATAATAAAAAGAATCAAGAAGGCATATATAATGCTGTTTTTTCTGAGTCTTTTCTTATCCTTGTCGCTGATAGGCTTGTTTTCGTGTTCCAACGGTGCAAAGACCAGTATTACAATGACAGAAAAAGCGACTGCAAACACAGTTATAGCGGCGTAGATATTAGCCGGAACAAATTTAATAAAAAGGATAAAAAGGCTTAGTACAACAACCAAGACACAACAGCACCCCAAATGTGTTTTAGCATGAAATCCGCCTGCCGATTTGCGTATAAGTATAAAGAACGCCAAATAGCATACGCATTGCCAAACTGTTCCGCTTATAACCGCAAGCACAAGTGCAATTATCCCGTTAAATACCGTTGATAAAAGAAGCTGCAACCCATATTCATAGACTTCTTCATCTTCGCTTTTTATTACTTCGTTGCGTACAAAAAAAGAAGCCATTCTTTTTGAAAGACGAGCAATCATAAATATCACCTCGCCTTATAGGGTAGCTTCTATCGGGAGTATTTTCAATAATTTCTGCACAAGATGTCGATTTTATGTTCCAAGATGTATTGACAAAAGAAAAAAGCCTGTTTAACCGCATCCCATCTTTGCAGTAAACAAGCTTTTGCTTTTATTTGGTAAGTATAATTTTTATCGAGAAATAACCGTTATTATAATTGCAACTTACATAGCCGTTCATACCCTCAACGGTTTGTCGTATGCTCTGCATACCGATTCCGTGAGCTTCTTTGTTTTTCTTTGAGGTTATGAGGTTGCTTACATCAACGGGGAGCGATGTGTTTTCAATCTCAATTATCAGCTTATTATCCAGCTGATACATTGCAACGCATACGCATTTTTCGCCACTGTCCATTCTTTCACAGGCTTCAATGGCATTGTCGAGGGCATTGCCTAAAATTCTGCATATGCCGATTGTATCGAACTCAATAGTGTTTACTTTGATTTTGCTCATAAAGGAGATTTTACGGTTCCGTGCATAATCGCCTTTCAGATTGATAATGGAATCAATAGCGGAATTTCCTGTATAACAAACCGATGTGGCTTTCTCTACATCGCTGTATAGCCTATGTATATGTTGTTTTGCTTCATCGTATTTGTTATCCTTTATTAAATCATTCAGCACGGTTACCTGATTTTTCAAATCGTGCTTTATATTACGAATTTCCGTATACGAACTGGCAATCGCACGATAATTCTCACTTTCATGCTCCATAATTTGCTCAAGCGTGGCAAGCCTGATTTGCTTATCATAACTTTCAAAGTAATTGAACACCGAGAAATTCAGATACAGAACTCCGCAGACCGAAATGATATATCCTATCATAACATTATTTCCACTATGATTGGCAGGGAATATCTGATTGAGGATAATAGCGCTTAAAAACGGCATCAAAATGATAAGCACCCAATATCTGAACGGCAAGCTCTTGACCTTGTTTTTGTAAATACGGCAGGAATATACGATAATCCAGAAATCAAAGATTTTCGTTCCTATCATTCCAAGAACTCTGCCCATATTCGATTCCAGAAGCTCCGCAGGATTTCCGTAACCCATAATTGCAAGTATGCCTGCAAACAGCGTTTCTGATATAAAGATAATCAGTATGCAATAAATAGAAGCAAACAGCTTTAGCGTTTTTGAACCGCTGTATATCAAAAACGACAGCGATAATAATATGACGAAAGAAATACCAATTCTTATATAAGGTGAAGAAGCATTTAACGTCGACACCATAAGAACAGCGAATGCAATTGCATAACTTATAATGTAGATAATAATCGAATTATATTTTCTCTCAAAAATGCGATGATAAAAAAAAGCGACAATCAGTATTTCGAAAAATGAATTTACAGTTTCAATTATGTCATAAACAGATGGCACGAACATATCAGCACCTCACAGTCAAAAAGGAGATGAACTTGTCGGTAACAGATTGCTTTGAGTTGCGGCTTAACGGTATTTTATCGCCGTTTTTCATAATGATTTTGGAAGGCTCAATATTGTCAATGTATGCAAGGTTAACGTAATAGCTCTTGTGCGGCTTAATGAAATTGACAAGACGTTCATATTCTTCAATTTCAGACAACTTGCCGTTAAACTGATATTTATCGGTTGTTGTATGCAGTACGACAGTGCGTTTAAAGATTTCAAAGTACAGAATATCACTTACAGAAATATTGAAAACGTTATTAGATGTTTGAACGGGAAATGTCATATGTGTCTGATGATATTCATTGAATATTGAGCGAAGCTGCTTTATATACATATGCTCAGGCTGTCCTTTCAGTAAATATCTGAAAGCATTTACCTCGTAACCGCTTGTTGCAAATTCCTGATGGCTTGTCAGAAAGGCGATTATAACAAACTTGTCAGTTTCACGGATTTTCTCGGCTACTTGTAACCCTGTCAGCTTTTTCATTTCAATATCAAGTATGATTACATCAAACTGATTAGCTTTAAACTGCGACAGAAATTGCTCTCCGCTGTCAAATTCGCTGATACACAGCTTTTCTATATCGGGATAGCTTTTGGCTATCAGTCCTTTCAGTTCGTCAAGAAACTTTTTTTCATCATCACACATCGCTAACCGCATATATATCACCATCCTAACATTTCATGGAAAACATTAACTTTATATCTATTATAACTTAATCCGATAAAAAATTCAAGTCTAATTCGCCCACAGAAGCCTTTAAAAGCTCTCTACAAGCTTATTTTTTGCCTTTTACTCAATCTCCTCTCAATTTCCATACAATGTGTTTTCCTCTCCGAAGTAGTATACTTAAATTACGGCGAAACGCTATCGTACTTGCCGGCAGTGATAGCGATAGTGCCGAATAAGTATATCGAAAGTAAAATGCGATTGACAGAAACAAAATATATTCCGCTTTGCGAGCATACCGAAAAGGTCGGAAAAGTCACCTTTATCGTAAGCTCCTATGCGGACAGCACAGCAGAAAAGAAACCCGAACAGCTCATTTTGCAGCTGCTCGAAAATAAGATAAACAACGAAACAATGGAGGAATCAGCATGAAAGAACTCAGAAATGGTATAAAAATTATCGGTATCGACCACGGCTATGGCAACATCAAAACCGCAAACACCGTAACCCCGACAGGCATCACAGCCTACACCACAGAGCCGACCTTCGGCGGCAACATTCTTTTCTATGACGGTATGTATTACCGTATGGGAGAAGGACACAAGCCGTTTGTAGCGGACAAGTCCACCGACAATGACTTTTATCTCTTTACCCTTATGGCAGTTGCCCGTGAGCTTTCACAGCAGGGTATCTCAAAAGCGGAAGTCCATATTGCCGCAGGTCTGCCGCTGACTTGGGTAAAAACTCAGCGTGAGGATTTTCGCAGCTATATTACCCGAAACAATGATGTGCGTTTTGTTTACAAGGACAAGCCGTATCATATTAAAATTGTAGGCTGTTCCGTTTATCCGCAGGGCTACACCGCCGTTATCGACAGGCTTTCAGAAATGGCGGGTGTAAATATGCTTGCGGATATCGGAAACGGCACAATGAACGTGATGTATATCAATAACAAAAAGCCTGTCGAAAGCAAATGCTATACGGAAAAGCTGGGAGTAAACCAGTGCGTTATCGCCGCTAAAAATGCAGTAATGGACAAACTGGGCGTGAAGATTGATGATACAATCGTAGAGCAGGTTATACGCTTTGGAAATGCAGATATTTCGGAAAAGTATCTGAACTGCATTACCGAGGCTGTCCGTGAATACTGCTCGGAGATTTTTGAAACGCTCCGCAAGTATGAGTATAATCCCGAACTTATGCGACTGTATGTAACAGGCGGAGGCGGCTGTCTTATCAAGCATTTCGGAGAGTATGACGAAAAGCGTGTAACAATCATTGATGACATTTGTGCAACCGCCAAGGGCTATGAACAGCTCGCATATATGACCTTACGAAAGAAGGTAGGTAATGCTTGACAAAATCAATTTGCCTGCGCTTCAATCTGGATAAACCACAGCACCTTGAGGCTTGGGAGCAGCTTCAGAATATGAACAAGGAAAAATTCAAGTCCTACACCAACGCTGTTGTTATTGCGGTAACGGACTACTTTCAGCGTTATTACAAGTCCACCGACGACCCATATTTTGAAACAAGGGAGAAAGAGGATGAATTTGTGCATAAAGTTATTGCACAAATCGGAACGGCGGTTGAAAAGGCAATGCCCGGCTTCCTTGCCGCCTGTCTTACGGGACTTGCACAGCCTTGTATTTCCTCTGCTCCTGTCCTAAGTGAAAAAACAACAGAAACGGAAGAAATCTCGGAAATCGACCTTGATTTTATCGGCGGATAACAATTTGTATGTATTTTGGTATCACACCGCTATCGGAACATAGCGAAAATGATATCGAAACCACACCGCCGAAAACAGCGATAGCAGAAACGCAGCATATTGATAGCAAGTATATGCCAAATGCGGCAGATACTGCTATATTTTGGGCAAAACCCTCACCAAACGCCGCAGGCGTATCTCGCAGGAGCGTTAATGCTCCGAGCCAGCCCCCGCACTTCTTACGAAACCGCCGTTTTGCTTATCTGCAAATTTATGACAGCTTGCAAAAGGCGGAACTGCGGGCGCAGGTTCTGCGCATAGGCAGGTAGTACCGACGGCTAGCCACATTTCAACTGACGGTGAAATATGACTTTCCTTTCGGTACAACCTGCTCAGAGGGACACCCTCCGAGACCTCCCGATAACACCACGCACAAGCGTGGAGAAAGGAGCTTTTTTGACAAAAACCTCAAACAGAAACCGCAATAATCAGCTTGCGGTACGATTATCCGACAGCGAGCTTGCCTTGTTCAAGAAAAAGCAAGCCGCCAGCGGACTCAACAAAACCGATTTTCTTGTAAAGCTGCTGAAAGGCTCAAAGATTACGGCGTACCATTTCACAGATGATGTAAAACAGCTTTGCAGTGAGCTTAGAAAAATTGGTGTTAATCTCAATCAGATTGCCTACCTCGTCAATATCGGCAGACACACGGAAGCCGAGGGAGAAATACTCCGAATGAGGACGGCATATTTCAATATATTCGATAAGGTCAGCAGTTTTCTTGATAAACCCAGCGTTCATATTGAGGAGAGTGATTAAATGCCCTTCGGAAATGTAAATGTAGCCTACACGCCTTGTAAATCGATTGGTCAGCTAAAATCGGCGGCGCTGTATATGCTTGGCAAGAAGGCTGAACAGGTGCGTAACGGAACGGTTAAAACATCACCTGAGCTGTATACTGCACTAGGCTGTAACAAGGACAATTTTGCAAAAAGCATTCTCGTTACACGAAAGCTGAACGGCAAAACCTACAGCCGTCTGAAGCCGAATACAATCCTTGCCCATAAGCTGTCAATATCGTTTCACCCCGATAACAACGACAAGCTGACCTATGAAACGGCGTTTCGGATTGCAAAGGAGTTTGCGGAAAAATTCTTTTATTCAAAAGGTTTTGAGGTGCTTATGGCGGTGCATACCGACCGTGAGCATATCCACGCACATTTTCTTGTCAGCAACTGCAATATGGAAACGGGAAAGTCATTCCGCAGAAATCAGCGTGATTTGTATGAGATGTCCGAGTTTTTCGGGGAGCAGTGCTTACAGCATGGACTTGTGAATTCTGTTCGGGATAATTTCTACAATCACGATTTGGACAGACAGCAGGACAAGCTGACCTTTGCGGAACAGCAGATGAGGAAGCGTGGTGCGGAAAGCTTCAAGGACGAATTACGTGAGGTTATCGGAATTGAAATTGCCGACCCGAACAACAAGACCTTTGACGATGTTATCCGTGCATTAGCGAAGCATTACAATGTGGAGTGCCGAGTTGCAGGAAACACAGTTTCATATCGTCATCCAGAATACAAGGACAAAAACGGAAAGCCCGTTTCCGTCAGAGGAAGCAGGCTTGGAGAAATTTATACAAGGAAAGGAATAGAATATGAGCTTACCAAGAAATCAAATATCAGAACAGCCGCATACAGACTTGACGAAGCCGCAGCTGGACTTGAACAATTTGTATCAGAAAATTCTGTCGCTTCGGGAACAGGACAGACAAGAAGCGGAGGACAAATTTCAAGTAGCGCTGCTTTTGGCGACAACAGAGAAGCTGTGCGTGACCTTGACGGATTTTATGACCGCTACACAAAACGAGCTTCGGAAGATGAACAGCGAGCAGCTGAACACGCTGAACGTGCAAGAGCAGTACAGAGAAGAAATAAAGGAAGAAGTCGTTAAAATTCTGAATGATGTTTACGGCGTTATTCAGAAACAGCAGTCGGCTTCATTCTCGAAAATGAACGATACTATGCAGAAAGCAGTTAGCGCTATGGAAGAAAAAATTACAGCCTGCACCAATAAATGCAAGGTGCAGACTGATAATGTGAACAGTGCCGTTGATAAAATGCGTAAGGTCGAAAGCTGGCAGGATATGCTGTTATGGATTTCGCCTATCGCTGTTGTTGTGGATTTGGTTATACGGGTAATTCAGTATTTTGGCTTAGCATAAGGAAATTATCTGTGTTTGCAATTCCTACACGCTTCAAATATTCTGCCGCAAGCTCCACCTTTTCGGTTAAATCCGCTTGCGGTAGAATTTCTTTGTAAATATCAAAAGCCTTTATGAAATACGACTTTGCCGTATCAGTATCTCCCACTTGCAGACTTATTGCGGCAACATCAAAAATCAAATCGGCATAATCGGTGCATTTATCGGTATTTTCCGATTTCACAAGTGCGGCGCATTTTTTCATAGCTTCAACAGCTTTATACGGCTCGCCCATTCCCGCAATCAATCGGGCGTAATTTCTTACCATAATAACGACATCGTTGGTTATGACGTTTGATAACGAAAGAAGCTGCATAGCCTTTTCCATAAAGATTTTTGCATTGTCAAAATCGCCGCTGTAATGATAAAGGTAGCCGAGATTCATATTCAGATTTGCGGCAAGAACGAGATTATCCTCGGCATTACACAGCGAAATTGCTTTTCTTTCAAGGGAGATAGCTTTCGGATAATTCTTATCAAGCAAACCCTCACAGGAAGCCTGATTATTCAAAAGCAATGCTCTGTCATTTATTGTACCGATAGCTTCATCGGACAGCAAGCTTTTCATTGCCTCGACTGCTTTTTTCATACCGCTTGCATAACGGTATTTCTCCATATATGAAAAGGTATCTTCAAGGAACAGCAGATATTCGGCATTGCTGTCATTTGCAATTTTGGCAATAATATTTTCGATAACGGAAAACAATGTTTTATAGTACGGAATGTCTTTTCCGTGCTGTATACATATTGAATATATCGACTTTATCAGCGTATTGCAATTTGTTACTGACGGTGATAAATCCGTTGTTGCAATATCCCTCACCATAGGCAGAATTGCAATTTTATCCGCTTCGGAATTTGAGATAGACCCAAGCTCAACAAGGTCGTTTATCTCGTCCATTGTATTCAGTTCAAGCCACTTTGCAAACATTCTTCCACGGATGCCCGTCTGCGGAACAAAAGTCATACAGCGCATAATGCTTTGCTTGCCCTCATCGAGAAGATAGAGCGAAAACAGTGTACGGATATGGTTGTAATATGTGGCTTTGGTGTTTATGCCATCTTTATTTATTCCGATTTTATCGGCACTATCCGGATTTACGCTTGAATTTTCAAGAGCTGTCAGCAGCTCGTCTGCTTCAAGCATACCCTTTTGAAGAAGTCTTGCGGACATTTCCACGGCAAGAGTATGATGGTGTACTGCCCCTATTATTTTTACAACAATATCACGGTTATTTTCTGTTTCGGAATAGAATTTACCTGTAAGGCTGACAAGGGCATCAATATCCGAAATTTCCGCAAGCTCAAAGGTCTTTCCGATTTCAAAATTACTGCGTGTTGTGAAAATAACTCGGCAATGGTATTTCATCAGAATATCCAGCTTTGTTTCCTTTGAAGCGGTAGTGTTGAAGTTGTCAACGATAATCAGGGTATCGTCTTTTAGACTACGCAGAAATCGGTTGTGCTTTCTGAAACGCTCTGTTTCATCATCACTCGTTTTATCGTCTGCAAAATCCATATCCGCAATCATTTTCTGCAAACTGCCGTTATACTGAAAATACAGAGTGTTGGTGTAGTCCTTTTTATATTTTTCGGCGTAGGCTTTTGCAAATTCACTCTTGCCTATACCTGCAACGCCGTGAACGAAAACCTTGTTATGTGTGTTCAGTAATTCGTGCAGATTATCAAGCTCGGTATCTCTGCCGCAGAAATGCTTGCAGGGGTTCGGTACATCACCATCAAAAATCATATCAGCAGTTACAGGTGAGAGCGTTCCCATTACTAAAGCTTTTACATCACGCTTTTCAAATTTACGGTTTATGGCAAAGATGATAACGGCGGCAATGAATGCGGCAATATCATCGGGATATTCGGCGGTCAGCTCGTTTCTTTTCTGCTCGGAAATACTGATGTCGTTCATCACAAGGGTATAAACATTTTCGGCAGCCATAGCGGTATCGTACATAATCGGGAATATTCCGCTTTCAAGGTCAGAGGCAAGATTTTCAGCAGCGGACTTACGCTGATAGAATTCAGATATTTTTGGACTTACGGGTGCAATTCCTTTCAGCCAGCGGTTAATCTGCCCGTTATCAAATTCAAAGTCATCATTCTTTTCAGAAAAATAATAGAACAGGTCGCAGATAAGCTCAGGCTGTGAAATACGATTTCCTTCGCTTATGTACTCTCTGATAATTCCGATAACTGTGCTGAAATCACAGCGCTGCATTATGCCGACCTCCCTTGCAATAGATTCTTACATAAAGTATACCATAAAAACAGTTTTATTACAACAGCAGCAGTTTACTTTTTCATAAATTTGTGGTACAATATGAGTACACAAATTTCATAAATCTGCTGTTTTAAAACTAACATTCATTAGTTCAGAAAGGAAAAGGTACGATATGAATAAACAGCAGAATAAACAAACAGCAATCTATTGCAGACTCAGCCGTGATGATGAAGTCGGCAGTGAGAGTATGAGCATACAGAATCAGAAAACGCTCTTTTCTCAGTATGCTGCTAACAACGGATTTACCGACTACACCTTTTATGTTGACGACGGCTTCAGCGGTACAAGCTTTGAAAGGCCTGATTTCAAGCGTATGATAAAGGATATTGAAGCAGGCAAAATCGGAACGGTAATTGTCAAGGACTTATCCCGTCTTGGCAGAGAGTATTTGCAGACAGGCTACTACACCGAAATATTCTTTCCGCAGAATAATGTGAGATTTATTGCAGTCAATGACGGAGTTGACTCCGTAAACGGCGACAATGAATTTGCACCGTTCAAGAATATCATTAATGAGTGGTACGCTAAGGACTGCAGTCGCAAGATAATCTCCGCACTGCACACAAAGGCGCACAACGGCGGCTTGATTATGGGACAGGCTCCCTACGGCTATGACAAAGCCAAGGGTAATGTTCACAGGCTTGTTCCGAATGAAAACGCTTGGGTTGTAAAGCTGATGTTTCAGCTTGCATTGGAGGGGAAATCCGCATATCTCATAGCCAAAGAGCTTGAACAGCGAAAGGTTATGATACCAAAGGCTGAGCAGATGACAAGAAAAGGCTTGCAGGATTCTCCCGATTTTCCGAAGCACAAGTATGTATGGGGTAAACGCTCCATTCATAAAATTCTCACCAATCCCGTTTACACGGGAGATTTGGTGTGCCTGCGAAGATTGCGAAAGAATTTCAAAACCAAACAGAGCGTGGAAGTTCCGAAGGAAGAACAGGTTGTTATTCCGAATACCCACGAAGCCTTTGTCAGTCACGAGGACTTTGAAACAATACAGAAAAGGCTTTCAGTAAAACAGAGAGCGTATCATGTTAATCCCTACCTGACCGAGCATAATCTTCTTGACTATGATGTACTATCTGCAAAGGTTGAGGCAACGAGAGAACGATACAACGGCACTCGTTCTAAAATCAAGGATATTGAGAAACAGCTCAAATCCATAGAGGAGTCGATACAGAATATTGATAACTACCGAAAGACCAAGCCGATTGCAGATAAGCTGCAAACTGTTGTTTTCAAGGAACGCTATCGAAGGGAACACGAGTCGGAGCTGATTGTCTTTTCTGCCGCTGAAAAGTATATCAAGAAGCATTACAAGGACGGAAAGCCGCCGCTTATCAGGGAACTCCGAGCCGAGCAGAAAGCACTTCTTGCAGAAAAGGACAAGCTGTACAAGGACTACTATTCGGCAAAATGTGAGATGTCGGAGCTTCAGACAATCAAGAAAAACGTTGATACAATTTTAGGCAAAAACAAGGAACAGGAGCAGAGCCGAAACAAGAAACGGTCGGGGGAGCTTGAATAAAAAGGAAGCCATAATAATAACGCCTCTTATCTTTAACGGATAAAGAGGCGTTATTTCTCATTACCTTTAATCAGCGTGAGCCGATTATGTGAAAAAACAACAAAAACGCCCCTCCCGACAGCCACATTTCTGCGACTGCCGAGAGGGGCAATTTAGATAGTCATCTCTTTTTCGATTTTTTGAGTGCCATATAGCTTCAACTCGTTCTCAATTTTGGCAAGCTGACCGCTTTTGTCATTTATGATATCCGCTTTTTCTTCTTTGCTACCGTAAGAAACACAGTTAATCAGATACTCAACATAAGCCATTTCTGTAAGTGCCTTTACAAACAAAGGGTGAGGTTCTTCCTTATCCGATTTCGGAAAGTAGGTTTTTCGCCAATCGTTAAGCAGTTGGAAATAGTTGCAAAGTACGCCGTAAGCGTGTTTTTTCTTTGCTTTCTCCTGTTCTCGTTTTATCTTGGCAAGAACGCTTGCGTTGCTCGGCTTGTAATCATCTTTCTGATAGTCATAGCTTATCCCGAAATCGTGAGCTATCTGTTTCGCTGCTTCCAACGGCGAAAGATTAAGGAGCTTTGCTACCAAATCCGTAACATCTCCGTGCTTGTGGCAGCCGAAACAATAGAAATGGTCGTCATACAGCTTCATTGATGGCGTTTTCTCATTGTGAAAGATACATAAAGCCATTCCGTTTCGCATTTCAAGTCCGTAAAATTCGGCAGCCCTTTTCAGATTGACATTTTCTTTCACAGCTTCAAACAAGTTCAAAATATTCACCTCCAAACAACCTCCCGACATTCAGACGGGAGGTTACTTGTTCTTAGCTGATTTCCGAGGTCTTATCCTTTACAGGCGGTTTATCCTTTTGCGAGCCGGTCTGCATAGCCTTAATATCCTTTATTCTTCCGAGAATTGACGATTTTTTGTCCGACAACACGGCTTTTTCAGGCTTCTTATCCGCAACAACGGGGTCAGCTTTCTTTTCTGCCGCCATTGAAGCGTTTTCGATAGCGTTATCATCAATATTGAGCAGAGTATTCAGTTCAGCAAGTCGGGCAAGCTTTTCGTTGAGTTCATCTTCCTGTGGGAAAGGTCTGCCAAGCTCAGATTTTGCCGTTTCAAGCTGTGCTTCAACAGTTTCAAGCTGTTCTTTGCTGTTTTCCACACGCTTTTCAATGGAGTCAAGAGCGTTTTCTATACGAGTAATATTTCCGAGTTCAGATGTGCCGAGCGTTACGGAGTAAGAGAGTTCACGCTGTAAATCGAGGTGAAACTCCTGTGAGAAGCTGTCATACGAAAGCGACATATCGAATCCCTTGTATGAGCCTATTTCAAGGTTTTCCTTTACCTTTACACCTTTGCAGGCTAACAGAATAGCCTTTCCTGCTTCTTCCTTGTCGGTGTAGGTCTTATCACCGATTATCATTGGAGAGATACCCTCCGCAACTTTCGGCTGCGCCTTGTAGTGAGCAAGGTCGCTTTCTCCTGCGACAATACGCTGTTTGATAGTTGCAATTCTTTCAGGGAAAGTCTTACGGACACTATCTTCAAGCCTGTATTGCTGACTGACGTGATTTGCCTTTGACACTTTAAGCTTCGTCACCGAAACATCCAAGTCCATTTTCTCCTTAATCAGAGGATTTCCCGCACATAACGCCTTGACTTCCGCATAGGAAAGCGTGGCTTCATCAACATCTTCGCAGGAACGCACGGGAGATTTTGAGGACATAATCTGCGAGATGAAACGCTGTTTATTTTCAATCGTCTGATACAGATAAGCGTCAAAAGTTGCCTCCGTCATATAACGGAAAACTTCAACTTCCTTGTTTTCATTGCCCTGACGGATAATCCTACCTTCTCGCTGTTCAAGGTCGCTTGGTCGCCACGGGCAGTCGAGATGATGAAGTGCTATGAGCTTGTCCTGAATGTTCGTACCTGCACCACATTTAGCTGTCGAGCCGAGCAGAACACGGACTTTACCGCTTCTTACCTTTGCGAAAAGCTCCTTCTTTTTCACTTCCGTATCTGCGTCGTGAATAAATGCGATTTCTTCCTTTGGAACACCCTTTGCAATGAGCTTATCCCTTACATCATCGTAAAGATTGAAGCTGCCGTCATTTTTCGGCGTTGAAAAGTCGCAGAATACGAGCTGTGTTGACTTCTTGTCATCATTCTTCTGATAGATGTCAAAAACATTGTTTACACAAGCATTTACCTTTGACTCAGGCTCATCGGGTAAAAGCGGGTCGATAAGTCGCTGGTCGAGCCCGATTTTGCGCCCATCGTTTGTCACCTTGAGCATATTGTCCTCCGTCGGGTCAATCGCCTTGTCGTGAATTGCCTTCGCTCTGTCCGAGAGAGCCGACACCATTTCTTTCTGCATTTCCGAAGGCTTAACCACAACATTGTGAAAGTGTGCTTCGGGAACGGGCAAGTTCAGCATATCGGCTGTCTTGATGTCAGCAGCTTCCTTGAACAGATTGATAAGCTCAGGCAGATTAAAGAATTTTGAAAATCTTGTCTTTGCCCGATATCCGGTTCCTTCAGGGGCAAGTTCAATAGCCGTAACCGCTTCACCGAAATTTGCCGCCCAAGCGTCGAAGTTGGAAAGCCCCATTCTTTCGAGTGTATCGGACTGCAAATATCGCATCATCGTGTAGAGTTCGGTCATACTGTTTGAAATCGGAGTTCCTGTGGCAAAAACCGTACCTTTTCCACCCGTCAGTTCGTCGAGATACTGACATTTCATATACAGGTCAGCCGACTTCTGAGCTTCGGTCTGCTGAATACCTGCAACATTTCGCATTTTCGTGTAGAGGAACAGATTTTTAAAGGAATGTGCCTCGTCGATATAGAGCTTATCCACACCGAGTTCCTCAAAGGTGACAACATCATCACGCTTCGGGCTGTCTGTCAGTTTTTTCAGCTTTGCTTCAAGGTTACGCTTTGTCTTTTCGAGCTGTTTAACCGAGAAATGATTTCCGTGCTGCTTGCCGAGAGAGGAAATGCCCTCTGTTATCTCTGCAATCTGTCTGCGTATCATTCGCTCCTGTCTTTCCGCAGAAATCGGGATTTTTTCAAGCTGAGAATGTCCGATGATAACCGCATCATAATCGCCTGTTGCAATCTTTGAGCATAACCGCTTACGATTTTTGGCTTCAAAGTCTTTTTTTGTCGCTACAAGGATATTTGCGGCAGGATAAAGCCTTAAAAACTCTGCTCCCATCTGTTCGGTCAAGTGGTTTGGCACAACAAAAAGCGACTTGGAGCAAAGTCCGAGTCGCTTGCTTTCCATAGCCGAAGCTACCATTTCAAAGGTTTTGCCCGCCCCCACTTGGTGGGCAAGCAGCGTATTTCCGCCATAAATCGTGTGTGCAATCGCATTGAGCTGATGAGGTTTCAGCTGAATTTCCGGGGTCATTCCCGAAAAAGAAAGATGACTACCGTCATACTCTCTCGGTCTGGAGCTGTTGAACAGTTCGTTGTACTTGTTTACAAGCTTTTCTCGTCTGTCGGGGTCTCTGAAAATCCAGTCCTTAAAAGCCTGCTTGATAGCTTCCTGTTTTTCCTGTGCAAGCATTGTTTCTTTCTTGTTTAGAACGGAAACCACCTTACCGTCCGGCTGTTCCACACGGTCGTAAACTCGTGCGTCACGCAGGTTGAGTGTGTCCTCAATAATTGAATAGGCATTTTTACGAGGTGTGCCGAATGTCATATTTGCCATTACGTTGCTTCGGTCAACATTTTTACCCTCAATATTCCACTCGGAAGTGTACTTCGAGAAGTTGACTTCAAACATATTCTGCAAATATCGGGGAACTTGCAGAGTTTCATTTATAAACTGCTTTACGGTTTTCGTGTCAATCCAAGTCGCACCGAGTCTTACATCTATTTCGCTTGCTTCAAGCGGCTTCGGCATAGCGTTTTCAAGTGCTTTAACATTCACCGAATAATCTTCGGGGTAAAGCTCTGCGGAACGCCTTGCCACTTCGAGCTTTTCTCGGATATTGCCCGAAAGGTATTCGTCAGCCGTTACATACTTTTCAGACGTATCTCCACCAAACCCGTATGTGGGATTGAGGAAGATAACGCCTTCAAGGTCTTGGTATATCTGCTGCTCCGTTTTGCCCGTGAGCCGTTCCATAAAGGGCATATCTACACAAGCCTTTTCGGAAATGGACACCGCAAGAGCCTCCGAAGCCATGTCAACGCTTGTAATTTCGGCTTTCTGCTTGATTGTTCTTTTTGTGAACATATCCGCCTTGCGTTCAAGCTCGCCGTTTTCATCAAGAATTTCAAGGGAAGAAAGAAGATGATAGGAGCTGTCCTCCGAAAATGCTCTTGAATTTGCGGTTGAGTTGATAAGACCGTGCTTTTTGGTAAAGCTGTCATAGAGAGAGTTTAGCTTTGTCTGCTGATTTCTGATGTCGCTTTCGCCGTATTCGTTGAGCTGATAGTCAATCAGCGTTCTTACGCAATCCCTGATTTCAACCATACCCTTAATTCTTTCCTCGGTTGCCTTTGGCAGGTCAACAAGGTTCATACGGCTGTTTTCTCTGAAATATATTCTATCGTCAACAACCGTATAGGAGAAGTTGCGTACATTCGGGTCTGCGGGTATGCTCTCAATCACTTTGCCGTTCTCAACCTCGGCAGCTTCGATTTCTGGGATTTCACCCTGAATATTCTTAACCGCCTCTTTGAGCTGTTCTTTGAGGTCTGCGCCTTCAATCGGAACACAGGCTGTTGCTTCAGCATTGCCATACAAGCTGTACTCTACGCCTTGTTTCATCTCGCCAAGTATCATTTCTGGGTGCTGCTCAAAATACTTGTTGACGGGAACTCCGTCGGCAGTCTGACCGAGCTTTACCCAATCAGGCTCAATATCAATCATTTTGTCACGCTTTTGGAGGAAGATAATATCCGAGGTTACTTCCGTACCTGCGTTTGCCTTGAAAGCGTTATTCGGCAGACGGATAGCACCGAGAAGCACGGCTCTCTGTGCAAGGTACTTTCGGAACTGCGGATTTGCCTTGTCAAGCGTCCCCTGTGAGGTTACAAAAGCAATTACGCCGCCTGCACGGACTTTATCAAGGCTCTTTGCAAAAAAGTGGTCGTGAATGTTAAGATTTAGTTTATCGTACCGCTTTTCGGACAGCTTGAACTGACCGAACGGAACATTTCCGACAGCTACATCAAAGAAATTGTCGGAGAAAGCGGTCTTTTCAAAGCCTGTAACCTGAATATCCGCTGTCTGATAAAGCTGTTTTGCAATACGTCCAGAAATGCTGTCAAGCTCTACGCCGTAAAGCTTGCTGTTCCTCATTTCTTCGGGCATAGTGCCAAAAAAGTTTCCGACGCCCATTGCAGGCTCAAGCACATTTCCGCCCTTGAAGCCGAGATTTTCCAGTCCCCCATATATGGCGTTGATAACAGTAGGTGAGGTGTAGTAGGCGGTAAGTGTAGACGCTCTTGCTTGTTCGTATTCTTCGGGAAAAAGGATAGTGTACAGCTCCAAAAATTCCTTTTCCCACTCGCTGTTATTTTCCTTGAAAACCTGAGCCAAACCGCCCCAGCCTACATAACGAGAGAGAATTTCCTGTTCTTCGGGAGTTGCAAGTCTGTTTTCAAACTCAAGCTCATTAAGAAGCGTGATAGCTTCAACATTCGCCCTGAATTTTGCCTTTGCGCCGCCTGTGCCAAGATTTTCATCGGTTATGACAAAATCGTGCTTTTCACCGCTAAGCTGTGGCACATCTGCGATATTAGGTGCAGGAGTGCTGTCAACCTCAGTTTCGGGAGCAGCCATAACGGGAGTTTCTTCCACAAGTGAAAAGCCGCTTTCAAAAAGGTCATCTTCACGGATATTACGGAAAATAGGAAACCAACCTGTCACGGTCAGGTCTTGCAGTTCGTAACTCCTACCATATGCACCGTTTGCAATGTCCGTAATCTTAAACTTGCCATCGTCAAGCTCAATCACATCACCGACTTTAAGCTGAAATTCCTCATCGTCGTATTCTTTGGCTTCCTCAACTTCTACAACTTCTTCGGTGTTTTCAGCCCTTTCGGGTGCTTCTTCAATGGCTTCGCGAGTTTCAGCAATCTCGGCATTATCCTCAGCTTCAGGCTTTATGCCGTATTCTTCAAGCACTTTTTCAGCCTGTTCAAGCATAGCCTTGTTATATTCATCATCGGGAGCTGTATTCTTCAAAGTCCACTTTGCGCTCTTGATACGCCTGTCTATATCGTCCTGCGTGATATATCTGTTCTGTGAAACAAGGCGTGTAACACGATTTGCAACCTCGTTCCAGTTCATTGTCACTTCCGCATCGGGATTTGATATACCGCCCTTTTTGAGTACAAGTCCCTTGCTGTCGTGCCAAGTATCATAACCGGCTCTGCCTGTTCCGCCAATGCCGTATTCGTTTTTCAGAAAAGCAATCTTTTCTTGCTGTGAATGATGTTCCTTGAAAAACTTCTGAATACGAAACTTTCCGCCCGATACATTGCTGCCACTGCAAATGAGCTTGTCCTTTTCGTCCTCGGTAATAAAGAACTTCGGCTTAAAGGCAAAATCGGGAGCAGCGACAAACTTTTCAAGGGGGAGCTGTCTGTCCTTCAGTCCCTCAAGCATTTCGGGAAGGTTGTGAAAATGGAAACGGAGTACATCTCGGTCGGCTTCGTACTGACCGATAAGGTCTGTCATTCCGTCGATAAACTCCTGAACAGGCTTTTCGCCCTGCAATGCTTCGGCAATTTTCCCCGTACTTGTCGGGAAACCACCATTGAAAAAATAGTCGGGGATAAAGTACGGAACTTCCACATCCTGATGAAGATACCATAGCTTATCGGCAAGCTGTTTTCTTGCGTATGGCTCTGCCTTGTCCAGAATATCCTGTGTGGCATATCTGCCCTCAGCAAGCAGTTCTCCTATTCTTTCCGCCGCTTGCTCCCAAGTCATTGTAACGCCCGAAAAACGGTTGTGTGCTGTTTTGCCCGTTGCAAGCTCGATACCATCTTTGTCGTACCAAGCAGATAAGAGCGAGGTTTTTAAACCGTCGGAACTTTCATACTGAAAACCTCTGCAGTCTGTGCCAAATTCTTTTCGGAGAAACTCGGCATTGCTTTCACCACCCTTGTTTTTCTCATAATGTGCGACAATACGCTCCAAGCTGTGAGGCTCGTTACTTCCTGCACGGAGCATATAGTCAATCATATCCTGAGTAACGGAAGGTGCGACAGCAGCCGTTGGCTCGGTGAAAACAACAGGCTCATTGTCGAAATCACCAAATAGGGATAACTGCATAGGCTCGTCATATCCGCCGATTTCCTCAATCTCAGGCTCTATATCGAAATATTCGGGAGCTTCTATAAATTCGTGCCTGTCTATAAGGTCGGCAACAACTGCCTGAATATCGTCCCAAGTGAGCTTGACGGAGTTTTCCGTGCCGTTCTGCCACACTTCAAGTCCGTCCTCGCTTTTCTTGTATCCGACAATATCACCGTCAATCTGAAACTCAACGGCTCTGTGTTCGTAAGCTGCCTTCATAAACTCGGCTCTTTCATCGGCGTTATCGTGTTCAAGGAAGTAATCAAGCACTTCCGATTTACTGACATTCATTTCATCATAGCTACTGAAAATAGCCGAAATAGTTTCCTCGGACATAGAAGAAGCAGTATCAGAAGTTTCTTCCAATACTGCTTCGTCGGTATTTAGCTGTAAATCAGTTCGCTGAAAATCATTTCCTCCGCCTGAGCCTTCGTCGTATTCATCAGTCCCACCCAAGCCATCTGGTCTGTCGCTTTCAGTTCCTCGGTCGCTCCCGCTTCCTGTGCCATTTTCTGGAGAAGCTCCGAAAGTCTCTTTTTCGCTGTTTCGTCTATCTCCGCCAAGTGGCTGTTCAGAGTCCCTTTCAGGAGCATTGTCTGATACATCGACGGTCTGCTGTTCATCAGATATGTCCTTCTCATCTGTCCGTACTTGCCGATTTCCTTCTGCTCCGGAATTTCCCAATCGGGAAGATAGGTCTGCGTCCTCTCGTCCAGAACGTAACGGATTCCGTTCTCTGTCATTGTTTTCGGTAATGCCTCGGTCATTATCCTTACTCCTTTCAATTTTGAGCGTTCGCTCAATGTTTCTTAAAATCTGCTCCGACATCTCGCTTGTTGCCGTGCCGAGAACAGACATTGCTTCAATACTGTTAAATTCACATATTCCACGAAAATCATCGGGTTCAAAATATAAATCGGCTTCATATCCGCACCTTGTAAGGACGGTATAGGCGATACTTGTTGTAAGCATTTCCTCAAACCTTGACCTGACATTGAACTCATCAAGCTCGTCAAGGAAAGTTCCTTCGACATTTCTCATAAGCTCACGCATAAAGTCGCCTGAGTAGCTTCTTGCAATTTCGGAAGCCTTTTCGATTATCGCTGTATCAAGCGAGGTTGCATTGGTGCGGAGATTTTCGAGTACAGCCTTTTCGTTTTCGGGAGTTACACTCCAGAAGAACGGCGTTTTAGAGCGTTCGTCCCTTGCTCCCGTATCGGAGAAATCGAAAACATATCTGAGCCTTGCTTTGCCGTTATCGTCCGCAATAAGGGCAATACCCTTACTGCCACGCTTGACAAATCGGTTGGTAATATCCTCACGTCCCCAAGTGTCGTACTCGGCACAGGCTACTGCGTCGGGTCGCTGTGAGTGTATCAGCACTTGGTCTTTGAAGCTGTATTTGTAAAGTCTTGATGATGTTCTGAGTAACGATTTATAGTTATCAGGGTCTTTCCAAAGCTTCTCAGTACTCTCATTTAACCGAGCCTGATACTCTTGAAGTTTTGTAGGCATTTCTTCCTCCTTTTCTATAATAGCACTTTAAAGCATAAAAGTCAAGAGAGTTCAAAAAATTTTATTTGCCCTCTCTCTGCATACCGTCAGCAATCCACCTGCCTGAAGAATCGTAAATGTGTCCATTGCGGTCGATAGTGAGCTTTTCGCCGTTCTGCAACGCAAGGTGAATTGACTTAATGTCCGTCTTGTCAACGCCCTTGTAGCTTGACGGGTCAAATTCACTGCGGATAACCGGCGGTGTAATTGTCTTTGTAAAAAACATTGGTTGTCCTCCTTAAATGTTTGCCCCTGCCGAAGCAGGGGCATTTGATTTAGTCTGTGTAGTTGTCTGCGAAATTGTACTCGGCGTACTCTGCCTCGGTCATACCGTCAAGCTTGCCGATAACGCTCTCTGCAATATTCTTCATATCCTCATCATCAATATCGGGCATAACGTCAATTACGTTATCGAGAGTTTCCTCTCTGGTTTTGCCGCTTACAATGCAGATGAAGTTGATTTCCTCGGTTGTAAAATTCATTATAGCTCTACTCCTTTCGACTTCTCCTGTGCCTTTTCCTTTGGCTGTTCAGGCTTCTTATCCTGACTCTGTTTGAGATACTGACGGATTGACCGCTTTTCGTCAGCCTTTTTCACAGGCTTTTTCACTTCAGGCTGTTTCTTGGCAGCGTGTTCCGCTTTAGCGGCATCAAACATCTCGGATATTGAAACCTGCTCGCCTCTATTTGCTCTTTCCTCAAGCTCATCCATAGTAGGCGTGTTGTTGATAATGCCGTCGAACTTGTTATCATTCTGCTCAATGGTATCTTCAACCGCCTTTAAGGGATTTTCACGGACTGCTCCAAAATTGGAAAGCTCCGTAAATCCCGCACGGTCAACATAATGTGCCGACAGCTCGCCATTTTGCTGAATAACGACAACATCGCTCACGGAAAGCGAATGTCCCGCAAAATCCTTCGGGTGGTCGGTGTTGAACTTCTCAAACACCTGTTCAAGAAATGCCGACTTATTCTGCAAATCTTCAGGGAGAACAGGGAAGCTATACACAAGCGTATAATTGTCACGATTAGGCTCAATGCCTTTCTTTTCAAGATAGGAGCTATCCATAAAGCGAATATCCCTGTTTTCGGGATTGCTCTTTAGCTGATAGATACCCGCAGCACATTCCTTGCCATTCAGAAGTAAAGCTTCTCTTGACGGTTCTTGTGCTGCAAGGTCGTCTATTCGCTTTTCAAAAGCCTGATAGCGTTCCCACTCTACCGTTTCAACGCCGAAAATGCCGTTATGGTTTTCAATGTCGGAACGCTCGTTTGCCTGTCCCTCTGTACCGTCAGGATAGAGAAGATACACGGCAACTGTGTCATTGTCGAAAAATTCAAGAGCCTTTTCGGCAGTAAGGGGAAGAAGCTCGTTACTGTCATAGCCGTATGCGTTTCTTTCTTCAATGGTGATTTTCTCATCGGGCATTTTACCCGTGTACACCTGCATTTCCGGAGCCTTTTCAAGCTGATGTTCCATAACACTAAGCTTACTTACCATTTCGTCAATGACCGAAGGCTTAATATCGGTTACATACTGATGTGAAAAGGAATGAACAGCTCCAATATCCTTGAAATCAAACTGACTTGCAATCTGTTGAGTTTCGGGAGCAAACCGGCTATCATCGACAGCCTGAACAGTTCTTGCAAGGACAAATAAGGGGCGCTCCGTGCCGTACTTCTCCGATAAATCCTCAACGAACTTATCCATTCTGCCTTCCGCAGCATAAATCTCAGCAGTTGCTTTCATATCCCACAGACAAGCAATATTTGCCTTGTGGCTTTCGTGAAAAGCTTTGTTTTCTCCGTGTTCATTTGCATAGTCAAATGACTGCTTATACACAGTATCGGGGATAAAGGTCTGTTCGTTTGCCTTTACCGTTTCTTTCGCTATAGCCTTGTTTACCGTTGCAAGTGCTTTCTTGTATTCTCCCAAATCTTCCTTTGAAATAGTGAGTGTTGCCTTATCGTCAACGGTACGACCGCTGAACTTCACACCCTGACGGTCAAGGCTTTCCGCAACGGCAAGTGCCTTTTCGGTAGAAAGCTTTGCATAGCTCTTGTTCGGAATATCCTTGTATTCCGTATTTCCGATAATATTGCCTTTTTCTTTTTTCGGAGCAGGCTCTGCCTTCGGCTGTTCAACTGTCGGAGTTTCCTTTACATTGCCCGTAACCTCGGCAACAACCGCCTTGTAGTTTTCTACATTAGCCTTGCCGATAGTAAGAGTTGTGTTTTCTCCCGTTATTCTACCGCTGAACGGGATATTCTGCTCGGTGAGCTTTTCAGCAACCTTCTGAGCCGTGTCGGTATCAAGCTTGAAATACTGCTTGTTTTCGATTGACTTATACTCCACATTGCCGATAATATTCGACTTCTTCGGCTTTTCGGGAGCTTCGGCAGCCTTTTCCTGTTCGGAAGCGTCCTTTGCCTGTCCCTTGATTTCAGCCATAATCGCCTTATAGCTCTCTACATCGGCTTTACCGATTGTGAGAATGGTCTTGTCACCGTTGATACGACCGCTGAACGGAACATTCTGCTCGGTCAGCTTTTCAACGACCTTCTGAGCCGTGTCTGAATTGAGCCTGAAATACTGTTTATCTTCAATAGAGGAATACTCCACATTTCCGATGATATTGGACTTTTTCGGCTGTTCGGGAGTATCTGTGGTCTTTTCCTGCGATTTATCTTTATCAAGTCCGAGGTACTTGTCGGAAATCTGCGTGATAAGCTCCGACGCTGTACTGCGTATAGTTTCAAGCGACGATTTCAGCTCCGGCAAATCCTTTCCGCTGCCCCAAGAAGCAACATAGCTGAAACTGTAATCGGAGGTATCTACACCGAAATGCTGACAAACCGTGTAAGCAATACTCTCGGCTTCTACCTCCTCCGTAGCTCTGTCCTTCGGCTTTTCAAGGTCGGCTTTTTTCAAATCCTTATCGTGAAGCATAGCGTGAGCAATCTCGTGAATTGCCGTTTTTACCGTCTGAGCCTCGGACATACCCTCTTTAATGGTAATTGTTTTATCTTCCTGATTGAAAAAGCCTTTTGCAGAGCCGTTAATTTCAGCAAGCTTAATCGGCACGGGAAATACTGCTTTTAGTGCTTCAAAGAACTTTTCATAATCCGTTACACTTCCGCTAAGCTCGTCAACTCCGAGAGTTGGCAGTTCCTTACCGTTTGTCTGCGACACATCGAATACCGAAACCGCCTTGAAATTGGGAATAACTCGTTCCACTTCCTCAACAATCGGCTTTCCGTCCTTATCAAGAATGGGTAAATCTGTATCAGGGTCACGCTTGATTTCCTCTTTCTTGATTTTGTAGGGTGCAGGGGCAAAAATCTGAATACCTTTTTCGCCCTTGTTTACATTTCTTCCGAAATTGTTTTTCCAAGCATTAAAGCCTGCCACAAGAGTTGCGTCAGGCTTCTGCATAGCTATGAGGAGTGTGTTATTGAATGAGTAGTTATGAAACTTTGACATCGTATCAAGGTACGACTTGAATTTCTCGCTTGAAAACAGCTCCTTAATGCCATTTTCAAGTTTGTCCGTTATCTCCGCAACCTTTTCTTTCGCACTTTTGAACTTCGGCTTTTCAGGCTCGTTTGCCTTTTCGGGTTCTTTCTCAGGTTTGGGCGGCTTAACATCGTGGTCGGATTTATCCTGTGAGATTTCCTTAACCTGTTCAGTCATTGCTGTTTTGGCAATACCGTCAATCAGAATAGGGTGAGAGTTCAGATAGTAATCTCGGCTTTCTTCAATGAAATCTGCCGAGAAGTCCTTCATCTGCTCCTTTGCCCAATCCTTAACATCACTATGATAGCGTCCGTCCCAATCGTGATTGAATACCTGTGCGGCAAGAACGTGAGCCGTTCTCTCAAATCCGAACTCGGCAACAACAGTATCAAGGACTTTCTTTGTATCCATACGGTTATCGGTGAAATTGTCACTCATTGCCTTGTCAAGAGCTTTTGCACAGCTTCCGTTTTCACGGAAACTTGCTCGCCACTCGGCTAATTGGTCTTTTTCTTTCGATGCTAAAAGGTCGTCCCTGCAAAATGGATCGACCTTTTTTTCAATATCCGGCATTATAACTCCTTTCAAACAAAAAAGGAAGTACCGAAGCACTTCCTTTTCATGATGTTTAATTGTGTGAACTGAGCCAAATCAATAGCTTTTCTGCATTCATTGTTCCGTCGGCAAGGGATAGTCCTACATCTATCAATTCCTGTTGCGTACACTCAATTTCCACACCATTGATAGCAAGAAAAACAAGCATAACGTGTATGCCTATTCTCTTATTACCGTCTACGAAGGGGTGATTTGAAACCAACGAATGTCCGAGCCGTGCGGCTTTCTAAATAAGTGCGGGATAGAGGTCTTTGCCTCCGAATGTCTGAAACGGTGTTTCAAGAGCAGACTCCAGCAGTCCCATATCTCTTACACCATCTGTTCCGCCTGTTACCTCAATCAATGAACTGTGAATGGTTATTACCTGTTTTGTTGTAAGTCTTATCATTTCGCAAGCTCCTTGTACGCTTCAAGGTTCTTGGCGATAAGCCTTTGGGAGATGTCAGCAACATCTTCATCTGCTGCCATTTGTACCTTTTCTACTTCCGAAAACTCCAGTACAATATACCGAGGAACATTATTTTTCAGTATAACAGCAGAGCCATTCTGGTCAACAAGCCTTGCAACCTTTGAAAAGTTCTGATTGGCTTCTGTGATTGATATTAATGTGTTTGTGTTTACTGTCATAGTAATCCCTCCTTCCTTATCCTTATTATACATCAAAGTTAGGAGAAATTCAACCTATTTCAGAAATTTATTTCTTCTTTTTCTTCGGAGCAAACTCCAGCTTGAAATTCACATACTTGCCCGTATCGTCAAGACAAACAGTAGCATCGTAATTTCTGCCTGTTTTCTGCGAATAAAGTCCCTTTACGGGAATTTTGCCGTTCTTGATGAGAGCTGCTGCCATTTCCTTTGTAAGCGTCTTTTTTGATTTCTCAAAGAACTTATCGTTCTTCCAGATAACAAAGCCGCAAGCTCTGTCCTCGCAGGAATAAGCCTTTGGCGTTACTGTAATGTTTTCGCCGCATCTCGGACAAACACCGATAACCTCGCCGCTTGTCCTTGTAACCTTGCTTTCGTCAACGCTGTCCTTTGCAACATTGATAATGTCATCAACGAGCTTTTCAATATCAGCCATAAACTGCTGAGAAGTGAACTTGCCCTGTGCCATAAGGGAAAGAGAATTTTCCCAATCTGCTGTCATTGAAGCGGACTTGATAATGTCGGGCATAACGGAAATGAGATCCGTGCCGTTTTCGGTTACGACCAGATTTTTCTTTTCACGCTTGATAAATCCTGACTTTGTGAGCTTTTCGATGATACTTGCCCTTGTCGCAGGTGTTCCAAGTCCCGAACGCTCCACTTCTTCGGTAATTTCGTCCGTTCCGGCTCTCTCCATAGCGGAGAGGAGTGTATCCTCAGTATAATGCTTCAGAGGCTGAGTGAAATGCTCCGTCACCTCGGTTACTGCTCGTTCGATAACCTGTCCCTCGGAGAGAGCAACGCTTTCTTCTTCGACTTCCTCGGTATCGTCCTTGCACTTCTGATAGCTCCGAAACGCCTTTTCAATGGCTTTAAAGCCCTCGGAGATAACATTTCTTCCTCTTGCGACAAAAGAATAACCGCCACAACTGATTTCAGCCGTAACGGTTTCATAGATATATGGCTCACTTGTCGCACAAAGCAGACGATTTGCGATGAGGTAGAGAATTTTCTTTTCTCCGTCGGGAACAGAGCTGATGTCGGTATTGGCAAGCTCGACTGTCGGGATAATGCCGTGATGGTCGCTGACCTTCTTGTTGTTGATTACTCGTTTTGTGTCGGGAACAAGGACAAGTCCCTCAAAATGGGCAAACTTTTTACCAACCAATTCGGCGATATTTCTTGCGGTTTCGTTCATATCGTCGGTAATATACTGACTGTCCGTTCTCGGATAGGTTACAAGTTTCATTTCGTAAAGCGACTGCGTGTAGTCGAGTGTCTGCTGAGCCGTGAAGCCGTAAAGTCTGTTTGCTTCTCTCTGGAGAGTGGTGAGGTCGTAAAGATGAGGGGGATTTACAGTCTTGCGTTCGGTCTTGACCGACTTCACAATCGCTTCTTTGCCGTCGCACTCCCTACGGATATTTTCGGCTGCTTCCTGTTCCTTGACCTTTTCGTGAACTGCGTCGATACCCACAGACTTCAAATGCACATTGAAATACTTTTCCTTTTTGAAATTGCCGATACTGTTTTCACGCTCATAGAGCATAGCAAGTGTAGGTGTCTGAACTCTGCCGACATTCAGCGTTCTGTTGTAAAGCTTGGAGAAAAGGCGTGTTGCATTGATACCGACAATCCAATCAGCTTTTGCACGACAGAGAGCCGACTGATAAAGATTTTCATAGTCCTTACCGTCCTCCAGATTTGAAAAGCCGTCACGAATTGCCTTTTCCTCCATTGACGAAATCCAAAGCCGCTTAATAGGCTTATTACAGCCAATCTTGTTATACACAAGACGGAAGATAAGCTCACCCTCACGACCTGCGTCACAAGCGTTCACTACCTCGGTTACTCGGCTATCTTCCATAAGCTGACGGAGAATACTGAACTGTTTATTCTTGTCCTCTGCAACAATAAACTGCCAGTTTTCGGGGATAATGGGGAGGTCTGAAATATTCCATTTCTTGTACTTTTCGTCATACATATCGGCATTGGCAAGACCTACAAGATGTCCCACACACCACGATACAATGACATTTTCGCCCTCCACATATCCGTCCTTCTTACCGGATACTTCAAGAGCCTTTGCAAGTGCCATACCGACACTTGGCTTTTCTGCAATGACTAACTGCATACTAAATCATTCCTTTCAAGGTAAAATAAAAGAGCCTCTCGTGTGAGAAGCTCTTATGTAATATGTAGTTGTAATTGCTTGCTAAACTGTAATTTTTCAGTTTCTTTAAATAGATAAATTAGTAATGTTTTTGTATGTTTTAGTTACCTAATATCAAGTTTCTCATAATGCTTTCTTGTTACCTCGACCAACTTATCATGACTATAATCAGACTCCGTATTTAATTCATTATGAATCGTTCTCATCGTATTTTCAAATGTATTAAATAATTTTTCCTCCTTAGTTGATGTGCTATCTTTTTTCATTACTTTAATCAATAACTCATTATATCCTTTAGACACTGTTCTAAATTCATTAATTTTCTTCATAAATAAATCAAACGTCGTAGCTAGTTCTTCTGGAATGAACGCACAGTTTTTCATATAAAACAGAGTAAAATCATCACACGCTTTGTTGTATTTCTTAATAACGCTATCATCTTTATCTGATCCTCCAATAGTAGAATATACCTCCCAAGAAAGATAAGTGAAGTCAAAAGCTTTTTCCATTAACTCTTGAATTATTATATATTCTTTGTCAAACTTATGCTGACTAACATATATTTTCTGCTCAATAATGCCTTTTTCGTTCTCAAGCTTGGCATCAAAATAATAATTTATTTTTTTATCTATCAATTTTTCTATTTTATTTTTTACAAATAAAATAGTTGCCACTGCCACTGCTGTTCCGCCTCCCAATGCAGATAAAAACATTTTTAAGTACTCCAACAATTTCACCCCATATGCAATAAAATTCGTTAAGAAATTTTTAGTTTATTGTTCAGCTTCCAGATTCTTCTCAATAACCGCCATAATCTCATTCAGTCGGTTTTCGCCAATACCCTTGATTTCTCCGATTTCTTTGCGGAGCTTTTCCATATCAAGAGATACAGCATTTGATGTAGCGGTATCATCTGCCGCACTTTTATAAATATCTTGAAGAAAACTCTGCATTTGATTTCGGTTAAATCCTTTTATCTTCTTGTAGGTTTCTCTTGAAAGTGTGATAATATCTTCCATCTAATATCCTCGCTGTTTTTGGTTATAGTTTAATTATACCATATCTGATGAGAAAATACAATATGTAAAAGCCTGATTTCTCAGGCTTCGAGGTTACATCTCGTCCTCGTCAGACTCGTCTGTATCCTCATTCACGGTTTCTTCCTCGTAGTCCTCATCTTCCTCATCGGAATAATCGGACTGCTTGGGATCCTTCGGCTTGTTCTTGTAAATCTTGAAATAGTAGAACGCACCGCCGCCAACAAGAGCAAGAATACCCACTACAATAAGGAGCATATTGCTTCCGCCCTCGGCAGGCTGTTCGGTCTTTTCTCCGTCCTTGCTTTCTTCGTGCTGTTCAATGACATTGCCCTCGGCATCGGTTACAGGCTCGGTAGGTGTTTCACCGTCGGGAGTTCCCACCGTTACACCTTCAGGAAAATCCTCGGCAAATGCAAGCATATCATACTCATCAACAAGGTTCATAAAGTACACATTTTCCTTACCCTTGCTATCCTTGTCAACTACAAGATAAAAGGTGTTTCCGTTCTTGCTCTGAATGGTAAGGAACTGTCGGTCAACCACATCTGCGTTTACATCTTCAATAACAACCGCATTTCCTTCGGGGATAACAGGCGGCTGGCTTTCCTCCACAATCACGCTTCCCGAATTTCCTCCGCCCACATTCTGTTCAGGCGGTACTGCGTTCGGGAATGGCTGCGTGTCGGGAATAAGGGAAATTTCCGCAGACTCGATAACCTCCGTTTCAATAACGGTCGTTACGATTTCTTCCTCCACAGGTTCGTCAATCAGCATATCTCCCGTTGCATAGGCACTTATCGGTGTAACACAAAATGCTCCGCACAGCACAAGTGCAGAGCAGAAAATCTTACTCATCTTCTTCATTTTCTGCAATCCTTTCATTAGTTGTAGAAATAAATGGTTCAGGCTTCTGAGGGACAGGCTTCGGCGGCTCAGGCACGGTGTTTGTTTTACCCATAAGAATTGCTTTCAGCATATCGCTGTCAATCTTATTCATATTGACAAGCTGTAATATGCGGGTATTTTCGATTTTCTCCAATCGAGCAACAGCCTGCTTTTCCTTTTCGAGAATATCAGCTTTCTTCGCCTGAATATTCTCGAAATCGGTTCTTGCTTTCTCAAGCAAAGCTTCGGTTTTTTCAAGTGGTGTTGGCATTTCACTCCTCCTTAAAATAGGTCCGGTTTGTTTCCGTGATTTTCCTGCAAGAGCAAATAAAGGTCATATACTCCTGCAAATTCAAGTTGTGGTTTTACTACACTCTCCCAATCGTTAGCTGTAAGCGTAGCTTCAAGGATATAGTAGTCGTAGTAGACAGTTACCAAAACCTCATTGCCGTTTTCATCAATTTCGGTATACTGGTACGAACGGACTTCGTGTATGGACTGGATATTCAGCGTATAAAGAGCATTGAAAAGGTCGTCAATTCTTGCTTTTGTAATATCATCAAATTCAAATGCAAGCTCCATCGCTGTCAGATAGGACGTTAAAGCGTAAGGATCGTGTCCGATAGCATCAAAATTCCAGCGATATTCATTCCACCCGACATATTCGTTTGGAATGTTGTTCAGCCTTTCAGCAAGAGCCGACTCAAGCGAGTTCATATAGTCGTTTGCCGCATAAATATCCTCTTCGTCGGAGGTGTAGGTTGAGCCGATAATCATACCGCCTGTTTCGGATACGGAAGATAATGCCGCCGAGCCAAAAATACCAACCACAGCGAAAAGTGCAAGGAATATTACAATAATGATGATAACCACCTTGTTATTTGCAACTACCTTTACAATGCTTTCCGCAACCTTTTCTCCCGCCCTTGCCGTCTTTTTGCCTGCTGATGAGGCTGTTTTCTTTGCAGATTTCTTTGCAGCATTTTTCCTCCGCAGCTTCTGCTGTGACTTCTTTATCTTCTTTCGCTTAGAGTTTTCGTCCTTGCGGAGCTTCTTGTTTTCCGATAAAGCCTTATGCTCATTGAGTTTCTGAGCAGTAGTTTCACGCTGAAATTTCAGTTTTGACACCTTTTGGTACGGCTTTTCTTTCAGTCGCTGATGATGAGCCTTTATGCTGTCCTTTGTAAAGCGGAGGGCAGACTCCGCAAGCTTTTCCGTTCCGTGAGCAGCTTTAAGGGTTGTATCGTCTTGCTCGTACTTGCTGATTTCGCTGTGAATAGCTCCGCTGATTGTGGTCTTTACGGCATTCTGCGTACCCTTGATACCCTTTGTAACAATACCGCCGCTTTTTGAAGGCTTAGCTTCCTTTTCAAGCCTGAGCTTGCGCTGCATTTTCTGCTTTTCGGGGTTAAACTCCTTACGAACGTGAAAAACACGATGATGCGGCAGCTTGTCCTCGGCTTTCGCCACACGCTTTTCAAGCTTATACACTCGCTTTTCGTCCTTTTTGACAAGCCGACTGCGTTTCTTATCGTTCTTTTCCTCAAGTCTTGAAAGTCGTTTTTGTGCCTTTTCAAGCTTTTTCTCAAGCTTTTGGCACTCCTTGTCGGGAGCTTGCGAGCCTTCGCATTCAAAATAGAGCATTGTGTCGCCGCTGTCGTCGAACAGCTTATCAGCGGCGGAAGAATGCTCCTTCAAAGTGTTACGTTCTTTGTTTTCCTTTAGCTTGGACTTCTTTACCTCTTTTTCAAGGGACAAATCATCCTTTGAGCGTTCTTCCTTTAGAGCATTATCCTTGAAATTGTAGTCCTCGCCGCATTTCAAAAACTCGTCGGCAGATATGCTGACGGTCTTATCGGAAGTTCTGTATTCCTCAGACGGCACAGCAGAACGCAATTCATTTTCAGATACAATAACGCTTTTTTCGGAAAGAGTGTACGTTTCATCGGAAGTGTTTCGGGTAAACTGTTGCTCCTTGAATGTCAGCTTCGGCGTATCATCTCCGACGGAAAATACCGTAACGCTTTTTTCTTCGGAAAACAGCTCGGCTTCAAGGCTTTTCTTTTCGGGCGGTCTTGGCTTTCGGCTTGGTGATGTCTGCTCGGTGCTTTGTACCTCACTTCGCTTTCCCTTGAAACTGAAATCATTACCCTTCACAGGCTTTGCCCACCTTGCCGCTTCTTTATACTCCTCGGCTGTAAATGTGAGAACGCTGTTCTCGTTGGAATAGCCTGCTTGCCCGGACATTTCGTTTTTCGCTTCGGTTCGTTGTTCCTCCCATTGGTTTTCGGGATTGTTCCTGCCAAATTGAAGATTACTTAACCTGCGTTTTGTCGGCTCAGGTGCAGCAATTCCCGCAACTTGGAGCTTGTCAAAACGCATATCTGACGGAGCTTCGGTTTTTAGCACAGCTTCCTCAGTGTGCTTGCTCACTCTCTTTTCGGAACTGTCGGCGAGATTTTTCTCCACAACTCCGTCACGAGAATGTTTCAGCACGGTCTTTTCGGTAGCTTTCAGCTCTTTTTCTGCCACTTGGATTCCTCCTTTCTGTGATTTATTTGCCCTGAAAACAGGGTATGTATTGCTTTTTCGGGGTGGAAGTGGTATAATTATGTAAAGAGCAAACAGCTCGATAAATCGGAAGTTGGATAAGAATATGATAGGTGTATATTTTAGCGGAACAGGAAACTCAAAGTATTGTATAGAAAAATTTTTACATGAATATGATACAGGATCAACTGCATTTTCCATTGAAAACAAAGAACTTTTAAGTGAAATCGGACAGCATGAAGAAATTGTATTTGCTTACCCAGTGCAATACAGCAGCATACCCAAAATAGTGAAAGATTTTGTTATCAATCATCAGAACATATGGAAGGAAAAGCGAATTTTTATAATTGCCACAATGGGTTTGTTCAGTGGTGATGGTGCCGGTGTGTTGGCTCGCCTATTGCAGAAATACGGCGCACATATCATTGGCGGACTGCATCTCAAGATGCCGGATAGCATTGGTGATGAAAAGGTGTTGAAACGGTCTTTAGAGGATAACAAACGACTTGTGGCAAATGCAGAGCACAAAATAAAGGCGGCTGTCCAAGCAATGAAAAGCGGAAAGCCATTTCAGGAGGGTATAGGAATTTTCTATCATGTGGCGGGTCTATTTGGACAAAGATTATACTTTGCTAATAAGACAAGAACGTATACAAATAAATTGAAAATAGATACGCAAAAATGTGTCGGCTGTGGTAAATGCGTTATGCTATGTCCCATGAAAAATATTGCTTTGAGGGGAAGGATAGCTATATCGAATAGTCAATGTACCATGTGTTACCGTTGCGTGAATAATTGCCCTAAACAGGCAATCACGCTCTTAGGAAAACAGGTTGTTGAGCAATGTAAAATTGAAAATTACTTATAACTCAAATTCCAGTTTGTAGGGCAGATTCATTAATATGTATCAGCCGTATTCGGAGAAATCCGAGTACGGCTTTTCTTATTCCTCGTTATCAGCTTCGTACAGATGATTGGCTTGCAGAGGCACATTGTAAATACACCCACTGTTCCGCCGAACATCGCACCGCCGAGGAAAATCAGACAGCCCATTACTTGCAGTCCCAATCGGAAGGCTGTCCTGCGGCAGACTTTCTCTTGTTCTTAACCGCTAAGCAAACGGCAGTAACAGCAGCACCTGCCGCCGCTACCGCACCCGCTGTCACCGCAATTACCTTAATCGTCTTTTTCTTCATCTTCATTCGTTTTCCTCCTGTTCTTCGGGTTTTGTGGTCATAATTTTGTAGAGCTGAGTATCTGTCGGGAACTTATCCACAAACGGGATAATGACATTGCCGTAGAAAATAAGTCCTTCACCTGCACCGCTGTTCGTTACATACGAAAGCTGATGAGGGGAGATATTGAGCTGTTTTGCAAGGATTTGTCTGTCGCCGCTTGCCTGATTGAGCATATAGATGAAATCGGAGTTTTCAAAGATGTTCTCAATCTCACGGCTTGCAAGCAAATCCTTTACATTCTGCGTAAGTCCTGTGGGAATACCGCCCCATTTTCTGAAACGCTTCCATATTTCGCAAGAATACGCTGCTGTCTGTTCCTCTTTCAGAAGAAGGTGGAACTCGTCGATATAGTAACGAGTTGACTTATGCTCGGCTCTGTTTACCGTAACTCTGTTCCATACGCAGTCCTGAACGATAAGCATACCGATTTTTTTAAGCTGCTTGCCAAGCTCCTTGATGTCGAAACAGATAAGACGGTTATTCATATCAACATTGGTGCGATGATTGAATACATTAAGTGAGCCTGTTACATACATTTCAAGTGCTGTCGCAATTCTCTGTGCTTCAGGCTCGGTCTGTTTCAGCATAAGGTCGTACAAGTCCTGCAAGATAGGCATTTCAGCCGTATCGGGATTTGCAAGATAATCACGATAAACCAGTCTTACACAACGGTCGATAATGGTCTTTTCGATAGGTTCAAGTCCGTTCTTACCACCGACTATGAGTTCACAAAGGGACAGAATGAAATCGGATTTCAACGCAAGAGGATTTTCGTCCTCGGAGTAGTTGAGGTTAATGTCGAGTGGGTTGATATACTGACTTGAAGTAGGCGAAATCTTCACCACCTGTCCGTTAAGACGGTTTACAAGGGGGAAATACTCGGCTTCGGGGTCGCAGATGATAATATCATCGGTTGTGGTAAGAAAAGCGTTTGCAATCTCACGCTTTGCCGAGAATGACTTACCGCTGCCGGGAGTACCGAGGATAAGACCGTTGGGGTTTTTGAGCTGTTTTCTGTCGCAGAGTATCATATTGTTGGAAAGTGCGTTAAGTCCGTAGTAAAGGGACTCGCCGCCCTGAAACAGCTCCTGAGTTGTGAACGGCACGAAGATAGCTGTGCTTGATGTGGTAAGACCACGCTTTATTTCAATTTCATTGACGCCGATAGGAACACAAGCCATAATGCCGTCCTCCTGCTGATAGTCAAGGCGTTTAAGCTGACAGTTATACTTCTGTGCGATACCCTGTTCCTGAAAGATGATGTTATCAAGCTTTCTCTTGGTATCGGCTGTGTTCATAATAAGGATAGTCGCCATAAACATTCTCTCGTTTCGTGACTGCAAATCGCTGAGCAAGCTCTTTGCCTCCTTGCCGAATGTGTTAATGTCTGACGGCATAATGTCAATGTCATAGCCGTTTCGGAAAGCCTTTTTCTGCTCCTCCATTTTCATCTTGTCAAGGTCGGTAATCTTGCGCTTCACCATTTTTACCGCCTTGTTCTGGTCGATTGACTGAATATGAAGGCTGAGCGTGATATTATGCTCAATGTTCAGAAAGTCGGCAAGCAGACGGTCTGACATTTCAGAAGCCATAATGTTGATGAACGAAATAGCTCCGTACTTTCCGCCCATTCTGAACATATTGCCCTTTGAAAAATCAAAGGACGAGGGAGCAATAAAGTCCTTGACGGAATTGCCAGACTTCGGGAGCAAATCCCACGAAAATCGGAACTTTTCTCTGCCATCGGGATTGAAACAACGGTGCATAACCGCAAGGCGTTCAGCTCCGTTCATCGTCTCAGCAAGAACACCCATTGTCTTGAAGTTATTCAGAATATCCGCTTCAATTCGTTCAAGCTTCGGCTTTGCCTCTTTCAGGGACTTTTCCTCAACTCCGAAAGTGATATACTTGGTTTTGACAAGTCCGTTGTTGCCCTTTGCAAGCTGATTTTTGAGCATATCCGAATATTCCTGTCGGATATCGTCAAATTCATCATTCTGCGCCTTTAATTCAAGCTGCTTGTTGAACTCGTCAACATCGGCAACCTGATTGAGAAAGGAAAGCTGTACCTTGATTGTACTGTCGAAATAGTTGAGGAAGTCGCAGTAATTCTCGAAAATCGCTGTCTTATCCTCGTTCTGAGCAAGCTGATAGTTGATGTCGTAAAACTGAACTGTCTTGGTGTAGAACTTATCGTCTACCTTGCAGATACCGTCACGGAACATCTGCTTAAAAGGAATGGACTGTTGTGCAGTCTTGGGAACTTTGCCGTTTCCGTTCGGTCGAGCCTTTGCAATAGCTTCATTTATCTGCTTTTTCTGCTTGCCCGTGAGTTTAGTCGTTGCTTTCTGCAATTCTCTTTACCTCCATTTCTAAGTCATACTGCTTTTCGGCGTACTCGTAGAGGTCTCGGTCTTGTACGGTCTTATCTTCGGTCGGATAAATCGGCTCTTGATAACCGTCTTGACTACCTTTTCAAAAGGCTGACCGTTCTTCTCATACATTGCCACAAGGAATGAGGGCATAGCTACTACAATAAGCAGAAGCATTGCACCCATATTGCCGATACTGTCCCGTGTAAGGAAATACACGGGAACAGCGGTCGCAGCAGCTACCGAAAAACAGATTAACTGACGTTTTGTAAGGTTGAACGCAACCTTTGTCTTAATCTTCGTAAGGTCTTTCGGTACCTGAACATATGGCATTGATAAAATCCTCCATTAACTGCTGATACGCAGGACAGCCCTGCGGCATTTCTTCCACATAACGATAACGGAACTTCTCGAAGTCCTTTTCCATCTGCACGGAAAGCTCCATCAGAACATCATCGGGAAACCATTCGGCGATAAACTCTACTGCGTCGTTGTACCGGCAGGCTTTAAGCTCGGAAAGCTCCGTTGTGCCGAACACTTTTTCAAAATCGGAGTCGAGGTTTTCACAGCAGGGATAGAACAGGATACGATAGGAAAGTGAATTTTTCCCACCCAGACACGCCTCAATACCGATTTCGGCAAGTCGTCCGAGAAAATCCTGCTGTTTTCTTGTTATTGTTTTACATCTGCAATTCATCTACATCTTCCTTTCTTAGTGTGCGTTAAAAATTGACTTTGAGATTGATGAGGTCTTAAACAGCGACAGGCAAAGAACTACCGAATATACACCAAGCTTCATCACAACTGCGTGAAGGTCGGTGGCTGTGGTTAAGTCTTTGACAAGTGCCGAATAAATACCCACGATAACCATAATGAAGAAGCCCTGAAAAGCAAGAGCTATCATACTGCGTACATAGTTCGTGCCTGTGTTTCCCCATTCACGGTTGGTCATTGTTGCGAACGGTATCGGAGCTACCGAGCAGTAGAGATAAATCTCTATCATACGCGTAGTAAGAACAACGGTTACAAGTATCGCAATCGCCTTAACCGCAAGACTTACGACCGCCGCTTCAAGAATAAGCACAAGCAGGTCGCCGCTACCCATTGAGTCAAGATTTCCTCTGAACTTGTTCCACATTGATATAACGTCAACATAGGTATCATTCGTTATTGATGCTGCCGATTGATTTACCACCCATTGTCCCACATCGAATATCGCAAGCGTTATTTCAAAGGTGTGCGATAGAAGAAATACCGCAACGCAAGCCTTGAAAATATACTTGAAGAACAGGAATGTATCAATATCGTGCATATTGTTTTTCTCGGTTATGGCTGTAATCAGCTCATAGCACAGCACGAAGGTTATGATAATTCCTGCAATCGGGATAATGACATTGTTTGATAGGTTTTGTATCATTGTGAAAACCGAGCTGTTCCACTGGGAGGGAGTTTGTCCGACTTCCGCAGCTATCGAGCCTGTTGCCGCATTTGCGTCATCGAATATTCCTATGAAGATACCGCCGCATAAATCTACGAGAAAGTCGTGTATCGCATCACTTATGGATTGTAATATAGCGTCCATTGAATACCGCCTTTCTTATGAGATTTACGGAAAAAGCCTGCCGACAAGGACAGGCTTTCCGTATTTGCCGAGCTTTTGAGGAATTAACCGAAAAGACCGGAAAGAAGGGGTACAAGTGTGATACCGATGAGGGCAACGCCGCCGCCAGCCATAAGCTGCTTCATACCTTGTGATTTTGCACCGGGGTTATCGTTACCGTAGCCTTCGAGAAGGTTGATTACGCCCCACACGCCAAGACCTGCACCGAGAGCGATTACGAGTGTCTGAAGAACATCAATAGCAGAATTGAAAAAATCCATAGTTAAAATCTCCTTTAAAATGTTTGTTGTTTGGGCATAAGAAAAGCCGCTGATTACTCTGAACCAGCGGCTTCTTCAGTGCCTTCTTCGATTGTTTCCGAAAAGTCGTAAACCTCAACGACCGTTTCGGGTTTCAGTCTGAGCTTATGCTCCATATACTTTTCGATATTGAAAAGGTTTTTCGGGTCAGCGTCGGAGGTGAGAGCGAATTTTGGATGCTTCGTTAAATCGTACTTATTACTGAGAAAAGGTCTCACGCCTCTGAGCTGCAAAATACACTTGCTGCCGTCCATTACGCTGAGTTCGTCCATTGACATAAGCTCTTTGCCTGTTTTCTGATAGTTCAGGGAGTGCGAGGTTTCTTTGCCCCTGCTTTCGCCTGTGTTATACAGGTCTATCGTTTCTTTTCCGAGTATTTCGGAAATCTCTTTCAGAGTGGTCTTTTCCTTACCGCCGAGAAAGAGCATTGTATCGCAGTTACCCACGATTGTATCCGCATTATCCTTGTAAATCGCCTTTAGCTGACTTTGCGCCTGCAAAATGATAGCCGTAGAAATCTCACGGCTTCGTATTGTGGCAATGAGCTTTTCAAACTTTGGTATCTGACCGATATTACTGAACTCATCAAGGATACAGCGAACGTGTACGGGAAGTCTGCCGCCGTATTCGTCATCCGCCTTGTCGCATAACAGATTGAAAAGCTGTGTGTACATTATGGAAACGATAAAGTTAAAGGTATCATCCGTATCGGAGATTATGACAAAAAGTGCCGTCTTTTTATCGCCTAACGTATCTAATTGCAGCTCATCATATTCTGTTAAATCACGCAGTTCCTTGATGTCGAACGGGGCAAGTCTTGCACCGCAGGAAATGAGGATTGATTTTGCGGTCTTTCCCGCTGCCAATTTGTATTTTTTATACTGTCTTACAGCGAAATGCTCAGGATTTTCCGCTTCAAGCTCCTTAAACAGCAGGTCAATCGGGTTTTCAAAGCTTTCGTCGTCCTCTCGTGCTTCGCTGGCGTTTATCATCTCAATAAGGGTATTGAGGTTTTTCTCACTTTCGGGAGCTTCGTACCAGATATAGCCGATAAGAGCCGAATAATAAAGTCGTTCAGCCTTTACCCAGAAATCTTCGCCACTCTGATTACCTTCGCCCTTTGTATTGGCGATAATGGTATTCACAAGTTTCAGAATATCCTTTTCGGAACGGATATAGGCGAGAGGGTTATAGTGCATTGACTTCTTGAAATTGATTGTGTTCAGTACCTTTATAGCGTAACCGCCTTCTTTCAGAGCCTTTCCGACTTCAAGCAATACCGTGCCTTTCGGGTCGGTAACTACATAGGAACTGTGCATCTGGAGCAAATTGGGTTTAACAAAAAATCTCGTCTTACCGGAGCCTGAGCCTCCTATTACCAAGATGTTTTTGTTTCGGGCATATTTCGGACCTGCTTTCGGTCTACCCTCCATTGTTAGTCGTTCGGTTTCGGTGAGAATAATGTTGTCCTCGAACTTTTCAGCCACATACGGCTTCATATCTTCGGCAGTACCCCACCGTGCCGAGCCGTATTCACAGCCCTTTCGGTATTTCTTCGCATTTTTACCCTTGACGTAGATAACGAGCTTGATAATTACACCGCCTGCAACACCGATGAGTAGGTCAATCGGGTTAAAACTCGGCAAAGGATTTAAGAAAACCTCTTTAATCCCGTCCATACCGTTCATTATCTTGTCGCCAAGCTCCGCACCTTCGGCAGATGTGAACGCCTGAGAAATCTTGTTGAAGAAATATCCCATAAGCACGAACGGGAGGACAGCCGTAACCTTTTTCTTATTGAACTTCATTACAATTCTGCCTCCCGTGACTTGCTTTTCTCTCGTTTTCGCTCCTGAGCCTTGACCTGAACCTGCTGACCGAGAGTTTTAAGACGAGCCTTGACTGACGGCTTCTTTTCCTTTTCCATTGACTTCTTCATAAAGTCGCCGAACGCCGCTGTCATAACATCTGCATCTTTTGCCTTGAAGAAAATCAGGTACATAGGCGGTTCGGCTGAACTGTCCTTTTTCAATGAGTAGTCAATGCCGTACTTGCGAGCCGTCTTGTTGAACACCTTGATATTCTGGTCGGTAATCTCGATATTGACGAGCTTATCCTTACTGTTCCGGACAAGGTGTTTCACCGACTGCTTGCCCTTGTAAACCTTCGGCTGCTTGTTTTTCCGATGTTTCAGATACTCGCCGATAACAGCTTTCAGCACTCTTGCGGTCATTTTCGTCGCTCTGACCGACAGCGACACTACTTTTTCGGAGTTTTGCTCCTGCATTGCTTGCCTCCTTTCGGATTATTTTTGCTTCTTCTAAGGGATTTTGAGCCGTAAACTCATTGTTTGTCCTCCTTTCGGGCGTAAAAAAGCAGCCAAGTGTTTTAATACTTGACTGCTATGTAAAATATTCTGTTTTAACTGTTCGCTAAACTGGAATTTGACAAGCCGTTATTGAATTTCCTTGATAAACACTTGCATTCGCCTTGTTACAAGCTCATGGCTGTTTTTAATTTCTTCTTTATCTACCCATTTGTAAGCAATTGTTTCTCCTTCTTGAAGAAGAATGGAGTCTTTGTCACATTCGATATCGCATAAATATTCCACATAAATAGAATGATGTTTATTATGAACGACACGACCAATTTCGATTAAGTTTTCGGAACAAATGCCTGTTTCTTCTCTTAACTCTCTAACAGCACATTCTAAGGGGAGTTCTCCTTTTAATGCGGAGCCACCTGCGGTTAATTCCCACATACCGCCAAAATGCTTCCTTTTGTCCCTTTGCATAAGAAGATATTGTCCATCAGTATGTCGTACTGCAATTTCGCAAACTAAGTGATAAATCCCGTCTGGGATTTCATCGCCTCTTACTAACACAATGTTGTCAAGCTTGTTAAATTGATTATCATATGCGTCCCATAGTTCCAGCATAGTACACCTCCGCCAAATTCCGATTTATCGGCCTGTTCAATCTTGCCTTATTATACCACATCTCACCGAAAAAGTAAAGGACGGAGAACTACTCCGTCCCATGAAAATCGTAATTGACCTCGGCTGTGTAATAGCTATCGTAGGTGCTGGGAGCATTGAACAGCGTGGTTTTCAAATACGACTTAATATTTCTGACCTTACTCGGATTGTTCTTCAAGCACTCGAAAACATATTCGATATGTCCCGAATGAACCTTGAGCATACGGCTTTTTACCATTTCGGAGGGGATTTCGGTTTTAGCGATTGCCTGCGTATCGCTCTTACAGCATATACATTCAAGCATTATCTCCACGATTTCATCAGCCGTTCCTTGTTCAGATATGAACTGAGGGTATCATACTCAATATTTTCTAAAACAATGCTGCGATATGCTTCAATCTCATCAATCCCATCAGGCAGATTGATTGATAAGATATTATAAGGCTCTTTATTTTCTTTTTCTTTATTTGCTACCTCTTTACTTAATTGTCCCGACTTTACTGAAGTGGGATTTACCCAATCTGATTTTTTCCGGTTAGGCTTGTTTTCAACAGACTTTTCAACGGGATTGAAGTGTCGGGGTTTCTGATAGACATTGTAGTGAACTTCTCCGAAGGTGCCGTTATCTCTGCGTTCTCGGTATCGTGTGATATATCCGGCGGCTTCAAGCTCCTTGATGATATTTGCAATAGTATCGGAGCATTCACGGTTGATTTTGGCAAGTCCTTCGATTGATTTATCCCATTTCGGAGGAAGGGAGAGGATTTGAGAAAGCAGCCCTCGTGCTTTCAGCGAGAGCCGCATATCTCTTAAATGGTGGTTTGCCATAACCGTATAGCCTTCGGTCTTTTCAACGAAAAAATACGCCATCAATAACCTCCACTGTGATTTCGCCGTCAAGAGAAATATTTTCAAAAAGGGTATTGACAAATTTGAGAAGATGTGCTTCGGCAAGTGCCGCTTCGACTTCCTCTACAAAATCGTCAATCGCTTCAAGGTCGGTGTACGCCTTCTTGAAAATTCTGTTTACCTTGACAAACTCCGCCGTACTTAACCCCCTCAAAGTTCGGGGATAGACGTACATTCTGTAATACTTGCTGTCCAGTTCGTCACGGAGAATTGCCGCTTCACGCTTCATCGTCAGGTAATCGAAAATGATTACAAAAAAGGTCTTGACATCTGCAAGGTTTTGTGGTATGAGGCACTTTGAAAAAAATTCCGAATACCTCTTGACATTCTCGGAGTTCTGCGCTATGCGCACCTCCGAATTTTCTTCAATAAAGGTCTTGACTTTTTCATCGCTTTGTGATATAAGGGAAGAATTTCCGAAATCGAAATTTTTTCTGAAAAAAGCCTTGACATTTTCCTCGTTCTGTGATATGGGACTTCCTGCTGTTACTTTCTTTTCCATAGTAATTCCGCCTTTCTGACAGCCGTTTTGAGCTTTCTACATATTTTAGGCACAGAAAAACCCTGTACCCGACGGTCTGACCGTCTGATACAGGGTTATCTTTTTTATCTACCGAGTTCAAGGCTCATTACCAATGTGATGTCCTCCCATTGATTTTGCCTTAAATACTTGCCGTTTGCCTTTTGGTAGGCTCTTGCCATCTCAAAGGTTATCGGAAAATCCCATTGTATAGCGATTTTCTGATTAATCCCTATTAGCAATAGCAGCCTGTGCAGCAGCCAGTCTTGCGATCGGAACGCGGAAAGGCGAGCAGGATACATAGTCCAGACCGATCTGGTGGCAGAACTCAACGGAAGTCGGGTCGCCGCCGTGCTCACCGCAGATACCGCAGTGCATTTCGGGACGGGTCTTCTTGCCGAGCTCGATAGCCATCTTCATGAGCTTGCCAACGCCAACCTGGTCGAGCTTTGCGAACGGGTCGTTCTCGAAGATCTTAGCGTCGTAGTAAGCGCCGAGGAACTTGCCTGCGTCGTCGCGGGAGAAGCCGTAGGTCATCTGAGTGAGGTCGTTAGTACCGAAGCAGAAGAACTCAGCTTCCTTAGCGATATCGTCAGCGGTAAGAGCTGCTCTCGGGATCTCGATCATCGTACCAACGGAGTACTTAAGGTCGGAGCCTGCTGCTGCGATAACCTCGTCAGCGGTCTTAACAACGACGTCCTTAACGTACTTGAGCTCCTTAACCTCGCCAACCAGCGGGATCATGATCTCGGGAACGATGTTCCAGTCGGGGTGAGCCTTCTTAACGTTGATAGCAGCCTTGATAACGGCAGCAGTCTGCATCTTTGCAATCTCGGGGTAGGTAACAGCCAGACGGCAGCCACGGTGACCCATCATCGGGTTGAACTCATGCAGGGAAGCAATGATGTTCTTGATAGTCTCAACGGACTTGCCCTGTGCCTTAGCAAGAGCCTCGATATCAGCCTCTTCGGTGGGCACGAACTCGTGGAGCGGCGGGTCGAGGAAGCGGATAGTAACAGGATTGCCCTCGAGTGCTTCGTAGAGCTTCTCGAAGTCGCCCTGCTGCATCGGCTCGATCTTTGCAAGAGCTGCTTCTCTTTCCTCAACGGTGTCGGAGCAGATCATCTCGCGGAACGCAGCGATTCTGTCAGCCTCGAAGAACATATGCTCGGTACGGCAAAGACCGATACCCTCAGCGCCCAGCTCGCGAGCCTTCTTAGCGTCTGCGGGAGTATCCGCGTTTGTTCTTACCTTGAGCTTTCTGTACTTGTCAGCCCATGCCATAACTCTGCCGAACTCGCCTGCGATGGAAGCGTCAACGGTCGGGATAAGGCCGTCGTAGATGTTACCGGTGGTACCGTCGATGGAGATGCAGTCGCCCTCGTGGTAGGTCTTGCCTGCCAGCTCGAACTTCTTGTTCTCCTCGTCCATCTTGATGTCGCCGCAGCCGGATACGCAGCAGGTACCCATACCACGTGCAACAACGGCAGCGTGAGAGGTCATACCGCCGCGAACGGTGAGGATACCCTGAGATACCTTCATACCCGTGATGTCCTCGGGAGAGGTCTCCAGACGAACGAGAACTACCTTCTCGCCCTTTGCAGCCCATGTCTCAGCGTCGTCAGCGGTGAATACGATCTTACCGCAAGCAGCTCCGGGAGAAGCGCCAAGGCCCTTGCCTACGGGCGTAGCAGCCTTAAGTGCCTTTGCGTCGAACTGCGGGTGGAGCAGTGTGTCGAGGTTTCTGGGGTCTATCATAAGAACAGCTTCCTGCTCGGTCTTGTGACCCTCGTCAACGAGGTCGCAAGCGATCTTGAGCGCAGCCTGTGCTGTTCTCTTACCGTTACGGCACTGGAGCATGTAGAGCTTCTTGTTCTCAACGGTGAACTCCATATCCTGCATATCGTGGTAGTGGTTCTCGAGGATATCGCAAACCTTGATGAACTCTGCGTAAGCCTCGGGGAACTCCTTCTCCATCTGAGCGATGGGCATAGGAGTACGAACGCCTGCAACAACGTCCTCGCCCTGTGCGTTGATAAGGAACTCGCCCATGAGCTTCTTCTCGCCGGTTGCGGGGTCGCGGGTGAATGCAACGCCCGTACCGGACTCGTCGTTAAGGTTACCGAATACCATCGGCATTACGTTTACTGCGGTACCCCAGCTGTACGGAATATCGTTGTCGCGGCGGTATACGTTTGCACGGGGGTTGTCCCATGAACGGAATACAGCCTCGATAGCGAGCTTGAGCTGCTGTACGGGGTCGGACGGGAAGTCCTGACCGAGCTGGTTCTTGTATTCAGCCTTGAACTGCTCAGCAAGGGTCTTGAGGTCAGCTGCGGTAAGGTCGATATCGTAGTGAACGCCCTTTTCTTCCTTCATCTTGTCGATGAGCTGCTCAAAATACTTCTTGCCGACTTCCATAACAACGTCAGAGAACATCTGAATGAAACGTCTGTAGGAGTCGTAAACGAATCTCTCGAACTTGGGGTCGGGGTTGCCTGCGATCATTGCAGCAACAACCTCGTCGTTAAGACCGAGGTTAAGAATGGTGTCCATCATACCAGGCATGGAAGCTCTTGCGCCCGAACGTACGGAAACGAGAAGCGGGTTCTTGTGGTCGCCGAACTTCTTGCCGTTGATCTCCTCCATCTTCTTTACGCCTTCCATAGCCTGAGCCATGATCTCATCGTTGATCTTACGACCGTCCTCATAATACTGTGTGCAGGCCTCTGTGGTGATGGTGAAGCCCTGGGGAACGGGAAGACCGATGCTGGTCATCTCAGCAAGGTTTGCACCCTTACCGCCGAGGAGATTACGCATGGTCATGTCGCCTTCGCTGAACATATAGACCCATTTGTTTGCCATTGGATATTCCTCCTGATTTTTATTTTCGCCGCAGAGCGGCCATTTGACTTGTACAAACGGTAAAAGCCCGCCTTTGAACATACTGCGACAGGCTGGCATACCGCCGCCTGTGTTTATTATAGCAGATTGGGAGAAAAATTGCTAGATGTTTTTTTAATTTTTCTCAAAAAATCATTGAAATTTTACAAAAGAGGAATAATAAATCGGGATTGACATTGCCAAAGATCCATCTTGTGTGCAAATTTAAGGCAATACCGCATAATTATTTTCGCGTGATTGCGCAGTCAGATTTTTCGTCAGATTGTACAATGAGGACGACGCAAGGCTGTATGCCTTGCTAGGACGAATTGTGCAATATGGCGGAAAAGATGCAAGCAAGCGCCGCGTAAGCCGTAGGCGTCGCTCTGAAAAGGCGTTAGCCGCTAATTGTGCGGTGTTGCCTTAATAATATATGCATTGCACAACGGCATACGCCCTTCCCGTTCAGCCGACAGTGATGTGTGCGCGCAGCTTTTCAAGCGTCTTTTCGCCTATGCCCCTGACGTTCAGCAGCTCGTCCGCCGAGGAGAACGCGCCATGCTCCTCCCTGTAGGCGATTATCGCCCTGCCTCTGGTTTCGCCTATGCCGTCAAGCTCCATAAGCTCCGCAAGCGTGGCGGTATTTATGTCGAGCGGCTCCTCGGGGCGCCTGACAACGGTAACTGACATTGAGCCTTGCAGCTGCGCCTTTGTGTATTCGGGAGAGGGTTCCTGCGGGTGTGGCTCTGTGCGCACGGCAGAGCCGCTTTCGCTCTGTGCGGGCGGCGCGGGGACGGGCTCCGTCGGCGTACGGTCGGTGGAAGCCGCTGTTTCGGCGTCCACGGGCGGGCCGAAGCCCTCTGCCCACTCCGAAACAGCGTGCGTCTGATGAACTACCGTTCGCGGCGCGTCGCTTTCGTTATAGCTGTATGGTTTCATCTGCGGCTGCTTTTGTACTTTTACGGCGACGTTCACTATAAACATAGCCAGAACGACAAAAAACGCCGTCAGCTCCAGGATAAACTTTGCCTTTGCCGAAAGTCCGTGCTTCAAATGCCGTTCCCCTTTCCGTAAAAAATAACGGGCGCTGCCAAGCCGTTCAGACCGTGATGCGCGCCCTTATCTTATCAAGCGTTTTCTCGCCTATGCCCTTAACGTTAATCAGCTCGTCCACCGAGGAGAACGCGCCGTGCTCCTCTCTGTAAGCGATTATCGCGCTGCCTTTGACCTCGCCGATACCGCTCAGCTGCATAAGCTCCGCAAGCGGCGCGGTATTTATATTTATAAGCTCCTCGGTGGGCTCGCTTTCCGCTGCTGAGGTATGCGCAGTCGTTATCTGCGGTTCGGCGGTGCCTGCGGCGGACTGAGCGGAAGCGTGCGTTTCGGGGAGGGACGGCTCGGCAGCTTCGCTCGTGGCGGCGGGCGTCGGCTCGGCGGGAAGCTCCGCGGGCTCTTCGCGGGATTCGGCGGGCGGTACGGACTCGGCGGGCTGTGCCGACGTCTGCGTGAGCGCGCCGACGTACTGCGGCTGCGAAGCGGGCGCTGACGGCTGTGTGACTGTAATCTCGCTCTTAACGGTAGTCGGCACGGCTGACGGTACGATGTTCGCGATGAACACGGCTACCATGCAGAATACGGTGGCAAACCTGACCCAGAACGCAGCTTCGCCCGACAGCTTGAATTTCACGACCGCTCCCCCGTTCCCTCTGAATTTGCATTGCGCAATAAAACCTTGCGTTAATTATAGCAGGGCGCGGTTTTCCTGTCAAGATTTATGCCGAAAAAAGTCATAAATTCTCCCACCCGGGATTCGCAAAATGGAAATAATGCACATATGCACACCAAATTTTAGGACAAATATGATACAATAACAAGTAAGTTGATGGGTGCGTGTGCAACATTGCGCCTGTAAACCCGAGCGCATATAAAAGAGGAGCTTTATACGGGCGGCGCGGCGGCTTTGCGGCGCTGTTCAAGACATCAGGAGGTGTATTTATGAGAAGGAAAAGAATGCTTTGCGCCACAATGGCGGCTATAATGACGGCTGCGCAGATAGCGATACAGCTGCCCGTTGCTGCCGAAACGGTTACTGCCACAGTGTTTGAAAGCGCGCAGATAGAAAGCTGGACAAGCTTCGATGTAAATCTTTCGCAGTACGGCATAATGGACAGCGGGACTTCCGTGAAGATAACCTGCACGGTTGCCGAGGAGAACATCGTCGGCGGCGACGGAGAAACCCCGAAGTGGGCGTTCGGCGTTGTAATCAACGGCGACTGGGACCACGAAACCATGCCCCACTGCAATTACGACTCTGCCAGAAAGGAATTCAGCCTTACGTTAACGGCGCAGGAGCTTTCCATGAACCCCTCTTTCACCGTTCAGAGCCAGCTGCCCTGCGCCGCGGCGTTCACGGTGGAGGCAATTGACCTGCAGCAGGACGGGCGCGGAACGATTGAACTGCCCGCAGTTACGGGCAATATAATCATGTGGCAGTATACGGACAGCAGCTGGCTTGCAGGCAGCAGCTGCGGCGGCAGCCTGAGTATAGCGCAGCCCGACGGAGTGACATTCGGCAGGACCACCGTGGGCGAGCTGCGCACGGGCGTAAAGAGAATAAACGCACAGCCCGTGCCTTACTACAGCGACTCCCTCGGCGCAGGCGAGGACAGCTGGTGCTATGAGGTGTCGCTCGACCTGAAAAACGATGCGGGCGAAACGGCGAACATTGCAAGCGACGCTTTCGACCTTGGCAGCGAGGGCGCGGTCTTTACGGATAACATTCTGCCCGACGATTCGTACGACGCGTGGACGGTAGAGAAAATATCCATAAACGTGAACGCAAAGACAGAGTGGGACGACGAGCTTGGAAAGAGCAGGGCAGTAAGCGAAAAGGTACGCGCCATGCCCGATAGTACCACAGCGTACTTTGAAACGTCCGGAAGCAGCGGCAGGGACTATACCCTTGCGCCGATCACCGAAAAATCAACCACCATGTGGACGTTTACCGACGACCGCGGAATGCGCTCTGCGGAAGGCAATGTGAGCGTTGACGCGGGCGATCTTGCGGGAATAACGTTCGCCGATTTCCTTGCGGACTGCCACACGGTGTCCATTGCGGCGCCGGGGTATTTCAGCAATGACGCGGGCATAGACCCCGACGACCTGATGTACAATATAAATATGGTATTCCAAAACGGGGACGGCTCCGACGGCAGGTGGCTTGGACGCGACCTTACGCCGCTTACGGAGGGCTGCACGCTTTACGCGGGCGCTTACGGGGATATGCTTGAGGAGGGCACGGAGGATTATACGCTTACGGAAATAACGCTCAGGGTTCTGCCGAAAATTGAGCGTGACGAAAACGGCGCGCAGCAGGCTTCAAGCGAGATAATCCGCAATATGGGCGACAACGAGAGCATTTTCCTGGAGTTTGCGGAGGACGGCCGCGAGGCGGCAGAAGTTCCCGTGGCTCAGAAGTCCATAATAATGAATGTTTGGGCGGACGACAGCTGGCTTACGGGCGTGGTGGCTTCGGGGCGCACGGAGAGGCTAGACGTTCAGGGCGTTGAGTACGGCAGGACCACCTTTGCGGAGCTTAAGGAGAATATAAAGAGCCTGAGCGCTGCGCTGCCGTATATCAGCGATACCGCAGGCGCGGGAAGCGGAGCGTTCGAGTACAAGTTTATGATGACGTTCGGGGACGGATCGGAGTATTTCTGCGAAACTGCGGCAGAACCGGGCGCGGCGCTCACGCAGCGTATTGACGATATCAACGCGGACGAGGTGAACACGGGCGCGATAACAGGCATATACATAGACGTCATGTCGAAGCTTGAGGAATCGGGCGACAGGCAGCAGGCGGTAAGCGGCGTGATACGCGGGCTCAGCAGCGGCAATTCCTTTGTGCTTGAGCTTGCAGAGGACAACCGCGCCGAAGCGGGGGTGACGTTTACCGGCAAGAGTGCTGCGCTTAACGCATGGACCGACAGCAGCTGGCTTACGGGCATGGTAGCAAGCGGTCGGACGGGACGTATAGCGGTTGACGGCATAGAGTACGGCGCTACGACGCTTGCGCAGCTTAAGGAGAGCACGAAGAGCATCAGAGTCACGCTCCCCTATTACAGCGACTCGATAGGCGCGGGCAGAGAGGCGTTCACATACAAGCTGGCGTTCAGGTTTGAGGACGGCGCGGAGTATTTATGCGAGACCAACGCGGTGCTTGGCAGCGAGCTTGTTCAGCTTGTGGACGGAATCGACTCCTCCGTGAGCGGGGCTGCCATAACGTCCGTTTGCTTTGACATATTCTCGCAGACCGAGGAAACGGACGGCGGGCTGAATCAGGCGGTAAGCGAGAAGATACGTCAGCTTAAGGACGGCGAGAGCGTTATGGTAGAATTTGCAAAGGACGGCCGCGCGGCGGTTACCGTAACTGTTTCGGACAAGTCCGTTGAGATGAACGTATGGACGACCGAGGACGACTGGCTTACGGGCGTTACCGCAGGCGGAGAAACAAGCTCGGTTGACGTTGACGGCGTTAAATACGGCGCCACCACGATTGCGCAGCTTAAGGAGAACATAAAGAGCCTGAGCGCCGCACTGCCCTATTGCTCCGACGGCGCAGGCGCAGGCAGGGAGGCGTTCGAGTACAAGTTCATGATAGCGCTTGCGGGCGGCGCGGAGATATGGTGCGAAACCTCCGCGGAGATCGGCTCTCCGCTTACGCAGCTTACCGATGCGATAGAAGCCGAGGACGAAAACGCCGTGATAAAGGGAATTTACCTTGGCATTTCCGCAAAACTTGAGGAAACGGACAGCGGCAGAATGCAGGCCGCAAGCGAGAAGATACGCGCGCTTGACGCGGATACCGCCTTTGAAATAGTGCTTAAGGCGGCTTCTGCCGTGCCCGAGAACGTAAAGGCGCAGGCGGGCGACGGCAAGGTAACGCTCACATGGGACAAGGTAGAGGGCGCTGCGAACTACGCGGTACTTATGAAGAAGGGCGCGGGCTGGACGGTGCTTGGCGCTGCGGGAAACAGGACCGAATACACCGTAAGCGGACTTACAAACGGGCAGAAATACTATTTCGCAGTCAAGGCGTACGCGGGCGGCGCATGGGGTAAGGCTTCGGAAGCTGTAGCGGCGACCCCCGAGAAGAACATTATCCCGCAGAACGTAAAGGCGAGCGCGGGGGACGGCAAGGTAACGCTCACATGGGACGTGGTAGAGGGCGCTGCAAACTACGCCGTGCTTATGAAGAAGGGCGCGGGCTGGACGGTGCTTGGCGCTGCGGGAAACAGGACCGAATACACCGTAAGCGGACTTACAAACGGGCAGAAATACTATTTCGCAGTCAAGGCGTACGCGGGCGGCGCATGGGGTAAGGCTTCGGAAGCTGTAGCGGCGACCCCCGAGAAGAACATTATCCCGCAGAACGTAAAGGCGAGCGCGGGGGACGGCAAGGTAACGCTCACATGGGACAAGGTAGAGGGCGCTGCAAACTATGCGGTATTCCTGAGAAAGGGCGGCACATGGCTTAAGATAGGCACGACCGGTACGGGCACCGCGTTCACGTCGCGCGGACTTCCGAACGGCGGCAAGTATTTCTACATGATAAAGTCCTGCGTAAACGGCAAGTGGAGCGGCGAATCCGCGGTAGTATCCGCGATACCGACCTGCATAACGCCGCAGAACGTAAAGGCGTTCGCGGGCGACGGCAAGGTAACGCTTACATGGGACGCTGTAAAGGGCGCAAGCAACTACACCATATTCCTCAGGAAGGGCAGCGCATGGCTCAAGATAGGTTCGTCCGGCGCTAACACCACGTTCACGTCGCGCGGACTTCCGAACGGCGGCAAGTATTTCTATATGGTAAAGGCGTACGTCAACGGTTCGTGGAGCGACGAGTCCGCGGTAGTATCCGCGATACCCACGAGCATAACGCCGCAGAACGTGAAGGCTGCGGGCGGCGCGGGCAAGGCTGAAATAAGCTGGGACGCAGTAAAGGGCGCTTCCAACTACGCTGTATTCGTAAAGAACGGCAATTCGTGGAAGTCGCTTGGCTCTGCGGGAAAAGCGACCGCATACACCGCAAAGGGACTTGCGGGCGGCAGATACACATTCGCCGTAAAGGCGTATGTCAACGGCGCATGGAGCGATATGTCCGAGGCTGTAACGGCTGACGTTACCTGACATAACACAACAGCGATTCGGCGCCCCGCATAAACGCGGGGCGCCCACAGCTTGTCGAAAAAGTATGTTATGCCCGCGAAGCGGGCTTTGAAATCCGTTTTTTGTCACGGCTCCGCCGGGGCAAAAAACACTTCTATCCGCACAAGTGTGCGAATTGTCGGCGTAGCCGGCAATGAGTGCGCGCAGTGCGGATGTTCCTGTCGGAAAAGTCGCAAGACTTTTTCGACAGACTCAGGGGTCCCCGCTTTTATGCGGGGACCCCATGATTTTTTATGTGCTATGGCTTAAACAACAGCGCCCTTGGTTATGTAAACGGGGTAATCTGCCGAGCCTGTGAGCGTGCGGTTCTTGGAAACCGTAACGTCCTTGTCTGCGACAACGTTTATTACCGAAGCCTTCTCCTCAATAACCGCGCCCTGCATGATAATGCTGTTTCTGATAACGGCGCCCTTGCCTACCTTAACACCGCGGAACAGCACGGAGTTCTCGACAATGCCGTCGATAATGCACCCGTCGGCGATGAGCGAACCCTTTACGGAGCAGTCAATGCCGTACTTTGCGGGGGCAACGTCGCGAACCTTTGTGTAGATAGGCGTTTCAAGCGAGAATACCTCGTGGCAGATGGAGCGGTTCATCATGTCCATTGTTGCCTTGTAGTAAGTCTTCATGCTGTCTATAAGCTCGAAGTAGCCGTTGTACTTGTAGCCGTAGATCTTGAAATCGTGCAGCTTGTGCTGGAGTATGTCGGTTTCGAAGCTGTAAAGGCTGCGGCACTCGCTCTCGTGGATAATGTCCTCAAGGAATGCGCGGCTCATAACGTAAACGTTCATTACAACGTTCATTTCGCCGCTTATAGCGGGTCTTGCGAGAACGTCGTACACCCTGTTTTCGTCGTCAACGCAAAGGATAGTCTGCGCAGTCGCTCTTTCGGTGCTGTAAACGCCCCTGCCGTATACGCAGGTGATGTCCGCGCCTGTTCTTTCGTGAGCGTCTATAACGGGTCTTATGTCCATGTTAGCGACAAGGTTGCTGTCGGACATTACAACATACTCAGCGCCAGACTCGTGAATGAACTCGTACGCGCCCGCGAGAGCCTCAAGGCGTCCGCGGTACATACCGCTGCCCTCTCTGCCGTAGGGCGGGAGTATATGCAGACCTCCCGTCTTTCTTGCGAGGTCCCACTCACTGCCCATGCCGAGATGGTTCATGAGGGAGTAGTAGTTCTGCTTGGTGATTATGCCCACCTGAGTTATGCCCGAATTGACCATGCCTGAAAGCGCAAAGTCAACAAGGCGGTATTTGCTCCCGAACGGTACGCTTGCCATTGCTCGGGATTTTGTAAGCTCGGGCAGAGTCTGCTCGTGCATATTAGTGAAAATAAGTCCCAGTACATTTGCCATACTTGCCATTGTTACCACTCTCCTTTCTTTATATATCCTTTGATATCATTGCCTTGGGCGGCGCTACTGCCTTGTCGGACACATTTACATGGTGACCGATTACCGCAACGCCCCAGCTGTCCTTGTCCTCGATAAGCTCGGGACGCTCGCCGATGTGCGCGCCCTCGCCGATAACGCAGTCCTCGCCGACAATTGCGTATTCAATAACCGCACCCTTCTTTATAACGGTGTTGGGCATGATTATACTGTCGCGTACTATCGCGCCTTCCTCAACGGTAACGCCGGCAAACAGAACGGAGAAGTCTATCATACCGTTTATCTCGCAGCCCTCTGCCACCATAGAGTTCTCTATCTGGCTGTTAGGACCTGCATAGTGCGGCGGCATAACGGGGTTGCGGGAGTATATCTTCCAGCTGTCGTCAAGCAGGTCGAGCGGTACCTTGGGGTCGAGAACGTCCATGTTCGCCTCCCACAGGGAGTCGATGGTTCCAACGTCCTTCCAGTAGCCGTCGAAGTGGTACGCCATCATCTTTTCCTTGTTGTCAAGCATTGCGGGGATTATGTTCTTGCCGAAGTCCTTTGTCGCGCCCTCGTCGTTCTCGTTGTCGATGAGGTACTGGCGCAGCTTAGCCCATGTGAACACATAGATACCCATGGAAGCAAGGTTGCTCTTGGGCTCCTTGGGCTTCTCCGCAAACTCGTATATCTCGCCGTTCTCGTTCGCGCTCATTATGCCGAAGCGTGGAGCCTCCTCCCACGGCACTTCAAGCACCGCGATAGTAGCGTCAGCGTTGTGCTTCTTGTGGAAGTCTACCATCTTTGAGTAGTCCATCTTGTAGATGTGGTCGCCCGAAAGGATAACCACGTACTCGGGGCTGTAGCGGTCAACAAAGCCTATGTTCTGGTAGATAGCGTTAGCCGTGCCCGAATACCACGCCTTGCCCGCAGCCGTTTCGTAAGGGGGCAGCACGTGTACGCCGCCGTGCGCGCGGTCAAGCCCCCACGGCTGACCATTGCCTATGTACTCGTTGAGCACCAGCGGCTGATACTGCGTCAGCACGCCTACCGTATCGATACCCGAATTAACGCAGTTTGAAAGCGGAAAATCGATTATCCTGTACTTGCCGCCGTAAGGCACGGCGGGCTTTGCCATATCCTGCGTGAGCGCGTAAAGACGGCTGCCCTGTCCGCCCGCGAGCAGCATGGCAACGCATTCCTTCTTAATGTGATTCATAACTTCCTCCTGTCGGTAATGACTATTCTTTATATTTTTGGAACAGACCGCTTTTAGCGGCTGTGTTTGCCGTGTTTATGCCTGCGGGAGCCGTTGGGCTTGTACGCAGGATTAGGCGCAGGCTTGGGAGCGGCTGAGGCAGGCGCTTTCTGCGCGTTGTCCGCGGGCATTTCCTCGGGCTTCTCCTTCTCCTCCTTTTCGGGGACGGGAGCTTCGGACTTATCTTCTGCGGGCTTCGCATCCTGCTTTTCCTCGGGCTTCGGCGCTTCTGCGGGGGCTTCTGCCGATTCTGCGGCAGGCTCTGCCTTTACATCGGCAGCGGGCTGCTCAGGAACCTGCTGAACCTCTGCGCTCTCCTGCGGGAGCTCTGAGGGCGGGGTGCGCTTGTTCTTTATCTCAAAGTACAGCACAGCCATGGGCGGCAGGTCTATCGAAATGCGGTATTCCTCGCCGTGCATGGGCTCCTCACGCGCGGTAAGCGTGCCGTTTGAAACGCCCGTGCCGCCGTACTTCACATCGTCTGAGCTGAACGCCTCCACATAATCCGCGTAATACGGAACGCCTATTTCGTACACCTCGTGGCGCACCGGCTGGAAGTTGCACACAACAACTATCTCGTCCTTATTGCGGGCAATGCGCCTGAATGCGATAACGCTGTTCGCGCTGTCCTCTGCGGAAATCCAGTGGAAGCCCTCCCAGCCCGTGTCGCAGTCCCATAGCGCGGGGGTGTTCTTGTAGTAGCCGTTGAGCGCCTTTACGTACTCGTGCAGCTTTCTGTGCGGCTCAAACTCCAGCACCTCCCAGTCAAGCTGCGTCTGGAAGTTCCACTCCTTATACTGCGCAAACTCCTGCCCCATGAACATAAGCTTCTTACCGGGGTGCGCCATCATGTAACCTAGGAACGTGCGCATGGAGTTAAAGCGGAACTCGCGCGGGCCGCCCATTTTATCGAGCATCGAGCACTTGCCGTAAACCACCTCGTCGTGCGAAATCGGCAGTATGTAGTTCTCCGAGAACGCATAGTAGAACGAGAACGTTACAAGGTTGTGGTTGTAGGGTCTGCCGAGCGGATCCATGCTCATGTAGCGCAGCATATCGTTCATCCAGCCCATGTTCCACTTGAAGTTGAAGCCAAGCCCGCCTATATCCGTGGGCTTTGTCACAAGCGGCCATGCGGTGGATTCCTCCGCGACCATCATGATATCCGGGTGCTCCTTGAAAAGCGCGGTGTTCAGCTTTTGCAGGAACGCCACCGCCTCAAGGTTCTCGTGCCCGCCCTTTGAGTTGGGGCGCCACTCGCCGTCGCGCCTGTCGTAATCAAGGTAGAGCATGGAGGCCACCGCGTCAACGCGCAGCCCGTCTATATGGTACTTGTCTATCCAGTAGTTTGCGTTTGAAACGAGGAAGCTCTGCACCTCGGGCTTGCCCCAGTCGAAGATGTGGGTGCCCCAGTTCTTGTGTTCGCGCTTGAGCGGGTCTGCGTACTCGTAGCAGCTTGTGCCGTCAAACTCGTAAAGTCCCGCGGCGTCCTTGGGGAAGTGCGCGGGCACCCAGTCGAGGATAACGCCTATGCCGGCGTTATGGCACTTGTCAACGAACCGCATAAAGTCGTGCGGCGTGCCGAAGCGCGACGTGGGCGCATAGTACCCTATCTGCTGATAGCCCCAGCTGCCGTCGAACGGGAACTCGCCTATCGGCATGAGCTCAACGTGGGTGTAGCCCATCTCCTTTACATAGGGGATAAGCTCGTCTGCAAAGCGCACATAGTCGAGATAGTTCTCGCCGTTCTTGCGCCACGAGCCGACGTTGACCTCGTAAATATTGCACGGGCTGTCGTAGATATTGCGCTCAGACAGCTCCTTGCGGTACTTTCCGTCCGTCCATGCAAACCCGTCGAGGTCGTAGAACTTTGAGGCGGTGTTCGGGCGGGTTTCCATATGGGTGCCGTAGGGGTCTGCCTTAAGCTTTATAAGCCCGTCGGGCGCTTCTATGCTGTATTTGTAGTTGTCGTATTTCTTTATCCCCTCGACAAAAAGCTCCCAGATACCGCCGTCGCTTATCTTGTTCATGAAGCCTTTTGTTCTGTCCCAGTGGTTGAAATCCCCGACAACGCTCACCGAGCGGGCGTTGGGCGCCCATACTCTGAAAATCGCGCCGTCCTTTCCGCCGCGGTTATCCTTGTGAGAGCCAAAAAAATCGTAGGCGTGCGCATTTTCGCCCCTGTGGAACAGATACAGGGGAATATTGTAGTTTTCAGGTACGACTATCGCCATTTGCATTACCTCCCGTTTGGGCTGTGGTATTGTGAAAAGCGCAGCCATGCGTTTTTTGAAAAATAGCCAAAATCCGTGCATAGCTCGGGCTTATCCTTGTTATATTGTACCACATAGGAAAATATATTTCAAGAGTTTTGTTAATATTTCATGTTTTTTGCTATTTTCAACCACATTTTTTTGTGCATTATTCCGCACGCCATGCTGCATTTGTGTAAACGTTTTTACACGCCTGCCGGAAAACAGACAAAAGGCGGCGTTTTGTGCAGGATAACACCGCCTTTCATTTTTGGGGATATCACCCGTTCACGCTCACCACGACCACGCTCATATCGTCGTTCCTGCCGTTTTCCGCGCCGCGCGCCGCCCTCGCTATGCGCTCTGAAAGCTCCTGCGCCGAGCCGCCGCGCGACAGCTCCCGCGAGAGCCACTCCTCGTCCGCCGCGCAGCCGTCTGTCATCATCACGATGATGTCGCCCGCGCTTACGCTGAACCGCTGCGCGGGCAGGCTGAGCCGTCCGCCCGTGCCTGCTGGCGCAGATGAAAGCGCCGCGCGCACCAGTTTGTCCGCGCTTTTGATGTAGGTAGCCGCCGCGCCCGCCTTGTACACCGCGCCCTCGCCGCTGTTAAGGTCTATGCGGCATATGTCGAGCGTAGCGAAGCTCTCGTCCGCGCTTTTTACAAGCAGCGAGGTGTTCACTGTTTCAAGTGCCGCGGACAGCGGAATGCCGCTTTTAAGCAGCTTTGCCAGCAGCGAGCAGGCAAGCGTGCTGTCCACCCGCGCCCTGCTGCCCGTACCCATGCCGTCCGAAAGCACCACGCACAGCCCGCCCTGCGCGTCCGTAAAGCTCTCGTAGCAGTCGCCGCATACGCGGTTTTTGCCCTTGCAGAACTGAAACGCCCCCACGCTTGCGGAAAGGCGCGAGCTTTCCTGCGCGGTAATCCTGCTGCGCGTGCCGCACGAGGTAAGCGCGGGGCGCTCCGTTTCCCGTCCGAGCGCCTGCGAAAGCAGACCGCCGAGATAGTCCATGTCGACGTTTGGCTCGCCCTCGCCGTAAGCCTCGAAAAGAAGCCTGCCGCCGCTGCGCGTTACAAAGGCGCGCACGTTGTCCATGCCGCACTCGTGCAGAAGCGTTTCTGCGCGCTTTTCCGCCGTGCGGAAGTGCGGCGAGGGAATGCTGCCCGCCGCCATTGAGCGCAGTATGTCGCGCACTCCTGAAAGCCAGTCGGTGTATACCCTGCGCAGCTCGTTCACGCGGCGGCGGTCGGCTGCTGCGGCAAGGCAGCGCGAATACTCATGCTCCACCGCCTCTATCACCTGTTCGGGGCATATGCACTCCTCCGCGCACTGCGCGCTCATGGAATGTCCGGTGAGCTTTTCGCCGCGCCGCAGCTCGTCCGTCAGCCGCGCAAACTCCGCGCTGAAAAGGTCGTACTTCTCGCCCCAGCAGGTCATGCTGTTGGGGCAGGTGCGGCACACGCGGTCTGCCGCTTTTTCGGCTGCCTGCGCGGGCGTCGCGCTGTATTTTCGGTCGAGCGTTTCCGCCGCGGCGTTAAGTCCGCCGCTTATGCCCGCCACGGCATCCGCGGCAAAGCACAGCCGCTCGCGAATCATTGCGGCAACGGTGCTGTCCGCAAAGGGCTTCTGCGCGTTTTTCCTTGTGAGGGGCACCGCTGCGTAAATCACGCCCGCCGCCGCCGTTTCCGCAAGCAGCCGCCAGCCGCCCTCGTCATAGCCGCCGAGAAGCGCGCCCGCGCACCCTATAAACACAAACGCCGCCGCCCGTGTAAACTTGCCGTATTTTGAGAACGCCCCGCTCACCAGCGCCGCCGCGCAGATAACCGCCGCAAAGCGCCCCGACTGCGGGTCTGCCGCGCACAGCCCGAAAAGCCCCGCCGCGCCGAACACCGCGCACCACGCTATCCCCCTGCACGACCCCAGCATAAGCAGCCCCGCGCCGAGCGCCAGCCGCCCTATGTTCGCCACGGGATAATCAAGCGCGCCAAGCGACATGAACGCGAGCCCCGCAGCCACCGCAGCCCTTGCGCATTCGCGCGGGTCGGTAACGTCAAAGCCGCGCTTTGAAACACTGTCGGAAAGCAGGCATACCGCCGCCGCAAACGCTCCCGCGCCGAGCGCCGCCGTAAGCGCCGAAAGAAGCTCCGACGGCTTCATCACAAGCGCCGAGCGCGGGAAGAAGCACGCCGCCCACGCTGCGAAAAATCTCACCGCCGCGCGTATCTTCACGTTCTTTGCGTCGGGTATGAGCCTTGCCGCAAGCGCTATCGCAAGCCCCGCTACCGCCGCCAGTCCCTCGGGTATGCCGTGCAGCAGCGCCCCGAAAAGTCCTCCCGCAAGCGCCCAGAGCGCGCGTTTTCCGCCAAGCCCCGCGCCAAGCGCCGCAGCGCCCGGCGCAGCGCTCGTTGCGGAAGCGCCAAGCTCCAGCAGCGCTCCCGCGAATATCCATATCCCGTTCCCCCGCAGGAAATCAAGAGCTTTCCCCTTTGAAAGTTTTACAGCTGTGTTTTCCGTCATTTTTTCGTCCTTTCGCTTTTGGGCGCGTTTTCTTTGTCTGCGCGCCTTCCCCTTGTTGTTTGTGTGGTATATTTTACCATAATAAAGGCGCGCACGCTGTCAAATCATACTGTAAATAAATAAGTTTTTCTGCGGGATAACTATAAATATGCAAAAAACTTTGACAAAACGGTTATTTTATGCTACAATAGAGAAAAACGCGGAGCATTCCGCCTGTGAAAGGAAAAATACAATGAACATTGATTTTGAAGCCGCATTGCAGTATATTGACCTTGAGGACTATGCAAAGGCGGAGGAGAAGCTCAATAAGGCGATAAAGACCGAGGAGGACAAGGACAATCCGGCTGACGCGGCAAAGTACCGCTGCGTGCTCGGCGAACTTTTTGCGAACCTTGGCAGGGCAGACGAGGCACGCGCGCACTTTGAGCAGGTGATCGATTTCTGCAGCAGAACGCACACCCTTGAAGCGCAGCGCCGGATATCCCAGCGCTATATAGATATGTTCGACGGGAAGATACCCGCGCCTGCGCCCGGAAAGCGCAACCCCTCCGTGCCGATTATTCCCAAGCCCGTGCAGGACAAGGGCTTTATTTCGGGCAAGATGAAGAGAAGATAAGCCGCTGAAAGGAGCGTTCCATGCGCCGCGACAAAACAAACTACTATCTTGACATAGCCGAAACGGTATCCGAGCGCAGCACCTGTCTGCGCAGAAGCTTCGGCGCAATACTTGTAAAGAACGACGAGATAATCTCAACGGGCTATAACGGCGCGCCGCGCGGGCGCAAAAACTGCTCGGACATCGGCGGATGCCTGCGCGAAAAGCTCGGTGTGCCGCGCGGGCAGCGCTACGAGCTGTGCCGCTCGGTCCATGCGGAGGCGAACTGCATAATAAGCGCGCCGCGCGCGGATATGATAGGCGCTTCGCTTTACCTTGCGTGCCACGACAGTGAAACGGGCGCGCTTGAGGGCGCGGTAGAACCGTGCTCGATGTGCAAGCGGCTTATCATAAACGCGGGGATAGAGCGCGTTTACATAAGAACCGCGCCCGACGAATACAAAGCGCTTTGCGTGTCTGACTGGATAGACAACGACGAAAGCCTTGTGGGAAGCGAGGGGTACTGATTGCCGTTACAGCTCACAAACATCGGAGTGATACGCGAGCTTTTCGAGCGCCACGGCTTTTCGTTCACCAAGGCGCTCGGGCAGAACTTTATAATAAACCCCGCGGTATGTCCTAAAATCGCCGAGAACGGCGGGTGCAGAAAGGGCGTGTGCGCGCTTGAGATAGGCACGGGAGTGGGCGTTCTAACGCGGGAGCTTGCAGAGCGCTGCGACAGGGTTGCGGCGGTAGAGATAGACGAGGGGCTGCGCCCCATTCTCGCGGAAACGCTTGCGGACTACGATAACGTGGAGGTAGTTTTCGCGGACGTTATGCAGACCGACCTTGCGGCGCTTATCACGGAAAAATTCGGCGACAGCGAGGTAGTGGTGTGCGCAAACCTGCCGTATTACATCACCTCTCCCGTAATAATGCGCATTCTCGAAAGCCGCCTTAACGTGTCCGCAGTAACCGTTATGGTGCAGAAAGAAGCCGCTGACAGGATTTGCGCCGCGCCCGGCACGCGCGGCTGCGGCGCTATCTCGTGCGCTGTTAGCTACTACAGCGAGCCTAAGCTGCTCTTCCGCGTGAACAGGGGGAGCTTTATGCCCGCGCCCAACGTAGACAGCGCGGTTATCCGCCTTGATATAAAAAAAGGCGAGCATCTCCCGCCCGAGCGTGAAAAGGCGCTTTTCCGCATAATCCGCGCGGCGTTTTCGCAGCGCAGAAAGCAGCTTGCAAACCCGCTTTCCGCAGAGCTTGGCATACCGAAGCAGGAGCTTTGCGGCATAATGCAGGGCGTTGGCATAAGCCCCACGGCGCGTGCGGAGGAGCTGACGCTCGACAAATTTCTTGCGCTTGAAAGCGCGCTTTACAAGGGCTGATTCTTTTGCGCTGCAACGTTCCTGCCGTTTTTGTGTCTTTGTTAGTAAGAACGCTTTACAAAAGGAGGGCGCATATGTTCGATATTTACTTAGAGGGCGTGAACCTCACGCCGATTGTCGCCATAGCGGGGCTTGCGCTTATACTCCCCTTGCAGCTTTTGCTGTGCTTTAAGGCTAAGCGGCTTGTTGTACGGCTTATTCCCGCGGCTGCGTTTGCGGCGGCAGGCATAGGGCTGTATATAGCGGGGCGAGTTATCGGTGATATAACGGGACTTGGACTTTTCATTTTCGCCATATACGCAGCGTTTATGCTGCTTACCTGCGGCTTTGGCTGGGGAATATGGGCGATAGCGCGCGGGTTCAGAAAAATCAAGGCATAGTGTAGTATAAAGCAAGGCTGCTTTTGTTTCAAAAGCAGCCTTAATATCTGTAGAACAAGGAGTACGCCATGTCAGAAATAAGAGTTGCGACCACCGCAGACGCGCGGGAGCTGCTTAAAATCTACGCGCCGTATGTTCTCAACACGGCAATTACCTTTGAGTACGAAGTCCCCTCTGTGGAGGAGTTCACCGCCCGCATAGAAAAAACGCTTGCAAGGTACCCTTACCTTGTGGCACAGGAGGGCAGCGAGATACTCGGCTACGCGTACACGGGGGTGTTCAACCCGCGCGCCGCGTACGACCACTCTGCGGAAACCTCGATATACCTGCGCACAGACGCGCACCGCAGAGGGCTTGGCAAGGCGCTTTACGCCGCGCTGGAGAGTCTCTCCCTCGCGCAGAACATTACGAACCTTTACGCCTGCATAGGCAGCCCCGTAAACACGGACGCGCACCTCGACCACAACAGCGAGCAGTTCCACGCGCATATGGGATATGAGCTTGCGGGGCGCTTCCACGCATGCGGGTACAAGTTCGGCACTTGGTACGACATGGTGTACATGGAAAAGCGCATAAACGAGCCGCTTGATATACAGCCGCAATTTATCCCGTTTCCGCAGCTTGAAATGGCGGCGCTTATAAACGCGGGGGTGACATTATGACGTTTCAGCCGTTCGGGTGGGAGAGGCGCTGACGCCTCACGCGCTCGCCGTTCACCCCGATATGCAGGGAAATGAGCTTGGCAGGGCGCTTGTGGCGGAAATAGCGGCGCTCTCTCGCAAAAACGGAAAGCGCGCCGTCCGGCTCGACATTCTCGGCACGAACGGCGCTGCGGAGCGCCTGTACAGCGGCGCGGGCTTCAGGGTGATTCAGGCTAAGCCCATGTACTACGAGGACGCGGAACTTACGGAGTACAAGCTGCCGGAGCTTGCGCTTTAGTTTGTAAAGTTCCCCCTTACATAGCGCCCGAAGATGTAAAGCGCGTATTCCGCCTGCCCCGTTACGGGGTGGCTTGCTATCTCAAAAGAATAACCCGCGCCCGTGTATGCCGCGCCATTGTGCACGCAGAACACTGGCGCTTTTTCCTGCAGCACCCGCACATAGTCCGTGCAGAATACCCCGCCCCATAGGGCAAGCACGCCTATAATGCACACAAGCACCGTCTTAAGTGTTTTACTCTTCATCGCAGCTCCTTTCCCGCACGGGTATGCGTATCTCGGTCACGAATTTCTCCGTGTCGCCGGTAAAGCCGTAGTCTATAAGCGTTATCTCGCGTGAGCCGCCCGCAGGCTCAAGCCCGCCGCGGTCTATGTATTCCATGAGCCTTGCGTACTGCGCGGGCGCGCTTTCGTGGCTGCCCTTAAACCGCGTGAACACGCAGCGCTGCGCGGGGCATTTCTCTGCGGCGGTGTTCTCGCCGTCCTCCTCGTCAAGCAGCAGGAATACGCAGTCGTAGCCGCTGAAAATGCCTGCGCAAAGGTTCTGTGCGGAAATGCCAACGCCCACCTTGCCAAGGAACACCGCAGGCTCCGTGAGCGCCTCGTCAAGGCGGCGTATCGGCGCTTCCATGTCTAAAAAGCCGTTTATTTCAAGCCTTTCTGAGATACTGATAACCCTGCACGGCGGGAACGTCTTTTCCCTTATAACGCCGAGCGCGCCCGTCTGCGCGTCGAACAGCCCCTGCAGGCGGTTGTCAAGCTTGCGCTCTATCAGGGCAAGCTCACGCCGCCTGCGCGCTATCTCACGCTTGTGTTCAAGCAGCCGCTCCTCGATTACCGAGGTGTCCCTGTTCGCAAGGAACTGCGCTATTTTCGGCAGCGGCATATCAAGCGCCCGCAGGTAGCATATGGTGTTGAGCACCTCGAACTGCCGCGCGCTGTACAGGCGGTAGCCCGTTACGGGGTCAACGCTTTCGGGGATAAGCAGACCAAGCTGCTCGTAATGCCGCAGCGTACCCGCGCTCACGCGGAACATCTTAGCAACGTCGCCTATCTTAAAGAGCTTCATGCCGCGCCTCCTTTTTTACGCTTTCCGCTTCTCCCTGCGCCTCAGCAGTATATATGCCGCAACGCACACGATAACCGACAGCAGCGAGCCTATGGGCGCTGCAAGTCCCATGGGGAAGAGCGTGTCGGGATATAGCGCGGACGCCGCAAACGAGAGCGGCACGCGCGCGCACACTATCGAAATAACGTTGTGCAAAAACGATATCCACGACTCTTCAAGCGCGCAGAAATAGCCGCTGAAGCAGAAATGCACCCCCGCGAAAACGCAGTCCGCTACATAGCTTCGCAGGTACTGCCCGCCGAGGCGCACTACCGCCTCGTCACGCTCAAACAGCCCCACGATATTGCCCGCCGTAAACTGCACCGCCACTGCCACAGCCACGCCGAAGCCCACTGTCACCACCATGGCGCACAGCAGCGTCTTTCGGGCGCGCTCGGGCTTTCCCGCGCCCAGATTCTGCGCGCCGAGCGCCGACACCGCCGACAGCATGGACGACGGCACAAGGAACAGCATGCCTATCACCTTTTCAACGATGCCGACAGCCGCAGCGTCGTCAAGTCCGCGCCGATTTGCGATTACTGTTATCACAATGAAAGCAAGCTGAATAAACCCGTCCTGAAGCGCCACGGGTATGCCTACCTTCATTATGGTGCCTATAACCTGCCGCTTTGGCGCAAAATCCGCGCGGGCGAGCCTGACTCCCCCCTTTTTGCGCAGCATTACCGCAAGCGCAAGCGCCACGCTCACCGCCTGCGAAATAACCGTTCCGAGCGCCGCGCCCGCAGGTCCAAGCCTGAACGCCCCCATAAACAGGCAGTCAAGCCCGATGTTCACCGCGCACGCTGCGGCTATGAAGTACATCGGGCTTTTCGAGTCGCCGAGTCCTCTCAGTATTGAGCTTATTATGTTGTACGCGGTGATGAACGGTATTCCCGCAAAGCATATAGTGAGGTAGAGCACTGTGCCGTCCATAGCCTGCGCGGGGGTAGCCATAGCCTGCGCCACGGGCGTTCTCACCGGTAAAAGCACCGCCGTGAGCACGACCGACCCAAGCATGAATACCGTTGCCGTGCTGCCCACAGCGTTTGCCGCGAACCTGTCGTCGCGCGCGCCCGCCGCTCTGCCGATAGTTACTGTAGCGCCCATGGCAAGTCCCACTATCATCACGGTAAGTATGTGCATTACCTGACTGCCGACAGAAACCGCCGTTACGTCCGCTTTTGTGCCGAACTGCCCCATGATGAACAGGTCCGCCAGCCCGTAAAGAGTCTGTAGGAAATACGAGAGAAAGTACGGGAGCGAAAACCGCATTAAATTGCGGAATACGTTGCCCTCAACAAGAGAACGTTCCATAAATCACACGCCCGCGCAAATAGAATTGCCTATGTGCAAGCCTGCGCAGATCCTCCATGCTTATTATAAACCTTACAGTTGTTGCAAAGTCAAGGCTTTGAGGAAATAAAACTCACGGCGGCTTCTGAAATAAAGCCGCCGTGAGTCTGTTGATAATGCCGTATCCGGTGGCTACGGATTTACCTGTTGCGCTCTTTCATTGCGCGCTCTATCTCCCTGCCCGCGTCGCGGCGCGCCATGTCGTCGCGCTTGTCGTGCAGCTTTTTGCCCTTGCACAGACCTACCTGCACCTTAACGCGGCTGTCCTTGAAATAAAGCGATATCGGAATGAGCGTGTATCCGCCCTGCTTGACCTGCCCGAACAGGCGCAGTATCTCCTTTTTGTGCATAAGAAGCCTGCGCACGCGGTATGGGTCGCGGTTGAATATGTTTCCCTTTTCATACGGCGCGATGTGCATATTGCGAATGAACGCCTCGCCGTTTTCTATGGATATCCAGCTGTCCTTGAGGTTCACGCCGCCTGAGCGTATGGACTTCACCTCTGTGCCGAAAAGCTCAATACCCGCCTCAATGCTCTCCACGATGAAGTATTCGTGGCGCGCCTGTCGGTTTTCTGAAATTGTTTTTGTGTTCATGTGTCCTCCGAGGGGTCGGAGCAGGCTCACTCTTCAATGCCGAAGCTGTACTTGAGAATGGATACCGCGTCCTCCGCATATATCCATGTGTCGCCGGTAACGTCGGCTGCCAGCATCTGCGGGTAGTTGAGCTCCACGTCGCGCATTACAGCACGCAGAACCATCATCGCGTCAAGCGCGGTAACGCTGCCGTCGCCGTCAACGTCGCCGGGTACTACTATGGTGTAGGATACGTCGCTGTTGGCAGCCGCAGCCGTCATGCCCGTTGCGAGCTTGTCGGCGTCGGTGGTGGCGGTGCCGTCTGCGTTGCGCACGGTAACTGCCGCGCCGTTCTTGAGCGAGTTCTTGAACGCTGCAACGGTGTACTGCGTTTTGTACGCGCCGCAGATAGTGAGCTTGCTGTGGTCAATCTTAAAGTTGTTGGAAATCATCTCGAAGTTCTGGAGAACGGAGCTTATGAAGTAGTCGCCGCCCTCCGTTGCGGTCATTGTGGCAATGCCGTTCTTAACTTCAACATCGCCGCACAGCGCGGACTTCTTTGCGGAAGTATCCCACTTGTACAGGCGGTAGGTGCCGTTGGTGTACTTGGCAGAAACGTCGAGCGTAATAGTAGCCTTTCCGGGGAACGTGCCGTTCTGAGCAAAGGAAACTATCTGATAGTCGCTTGCGCTGCCGACTTCGTAGCGGATAAGGTCATCATACGAGGATTCGTACTTTATTTCGGGGTTGAGCGCCTTCGGTTCGGTTATGTCCTTGCCGTTGAACGTCCATGTGTACTTATAGCCGTCGCGGGTCGTGCCGGTGTATACTACGGTCTTGTTCTCGCCGTAAATGGCGTCAAAATCGGTCTTGGGCGCAGTCGCGGGAACGGAGAGCGACGTTGCAACAAGCTCGGACTGAGCCTCCTGATACGCCTTGATGGCATTGTTCGCCTGTGTTATGGAGGCGTCGGTGTTCTTGGAAGCCTCGGTAAGAAGCGCTACCGCCTGTGCAAATTTTGCCCAGCTGCTCGCGGTATAATCAGTTTCCTTGAAATTCTTTGAGATGGAGATAAGGTCGGTAAGCACCTTTTTTGTGCTCTGTGAAACGCCGTTTACAAGTCCCTTCTTTGCGCTTTCAAGGTCCTTCAGCGCGTCCATCATCATGTCGGCGTCCGCGTTTGTGTAGCCGTAAATGGTGGTGGCGGTCTTAAGCGCTGCGGAGAAGCTGTTCCAGCTTGTGGAGGTGTAGTTCTCCTTGGAGTAGGTGTTGCACTCCTTTATAAGGGTCTCAAGGCGCACCTTTACGGAGGAGGGGTCGTCGCCGTTAAGGAAGTATATCTTTACGGTGGTGTTGGTGTTTACATTGTTGCTGCTGCCCGTACCCGCGTAAAGCCTTATCGTTATGTCAACGTTCGCCGCCTTGTCAACGGTTACAATGTGTTTGCCGTTTACGGTCTTTATGTAGCTCGACAGGTTCCAGTCCTCAATTTCAAGGTCGTAGTAAAGGTCGTCGTCGGCAATGTCGGTGCTTTCAAGCTCGTCCTCGTCGTAGGGAGGATACTCGGGGTCGTAGAAGAACTTGGGCAGCGTGGAGCCGTCGGAGAGCTTAACGGTGCCGAGTATCTTGTTCTTGAGGGCGTTCTCGTTCACCTCGTCGCCCTTCATGAAGTAGTAAACGGAGGGCGACGCGACAATGGAGCGCTGATTCTTGGTGTTTATAAGGTTGTTGTCTATCTTCTTGGTGGAAATATCCATCGAAACGTACCACGAGGGAACGCTTGTGAGATAGTTGTTGCTTATATCAAGGCTTGTAAGGTTTATGCAGCCGGAAAGGTCGACCGCGTTTGCGTCGGAGCTTCTCAGCAGGTTGTTTGAGAGGTTCAGCGTGCGCAGCCTCGGCATATACTCCACAGCCTCGGGAATGCCTTCAAGCCCCATTTTGCTGAGGTTGAGCGAGGTTATCTTTGCAAGGTCGGCGAAGGTTATCTCGCCTATCTCTTTTTTTGTTGCCTTTTCTATCGCAGTTTCGAGCTTCTTCTGGGCTTCCTCGGAGCTGTCCGTTTCAAACATCGAATATGGTACGGTGTCAAAGTCGTCATAGGTAACAGCGGCGGACGCGCTGACTGAAAGCAGCGAGGCCGGCACGGAAGCGGTGAGCATTGCAGCGGCGGTAAGCGCTGCAAAAAGCTTTTTCGTTGTTGTCATAATAAACATTCCTTTCATTTTTGTGAGCGCTGCGGATAACCGCGCGCCTTTTCCCCAAAGGAGCGTTATGTTCCCCAGAACTAAGGGTGGACTGTGCGGCGCAAAACTGCACAGTAATGCACTTTAAGTATAACATATATTCGCGGATTTGACAAGGGCTAAACCAAATTTTTTTACATTTTTTTCGCGCAGGAGCGCCATTTGCGCCCTGCGGCATGAATAATTGCCATTTTTTCGGCAAATATAGGGTTACAGTCCGCACAAACGGACGCTCCATATAACCATTGAAAGGAAAATGACTATGAAAAACAACAGGTCGAAAAAGGGTGCGGGCAGCCCCAGGGCGCTCGTTATCGCTTCGGTAATCGGCGCGGCGGCAATAGGCGCTGCAACTCTTGCGGCGTACAACTCCACCATGCGCCGCCTTGTGCCTACAAACACCTCGGGTACGGATTCGGTGAACACATGGGTGTTCGACGAGAGCGACGAGCCTTCCCTGCCCACGGCAGGCGGAGAAAAAACGACTGCGGAAGGCGGCGCGCAGGAGGTCCTTGCGGAGGATACCGCAGAGGAAACCGCGCAGGAGGTAAACCGCCCCGCAGAGGCTAAGATTGGCAACATCATGCCCGTCGACGGCGAGATATCCAACCCGTACAGCAACGGTGAGCTTGTAAAGAGCGAAACGCTCGGGGTGTGGAAAACGCACGACGGCTGCGATATACTCTGCCCGCTCGGCACAGATGTAAAGTCGATGTCACAGGGCGTTGTAACGGAAATCTCCGACGACCCGCTGTGGGGCGTATGCGTAACGGTAGAGCAGAACAACGGGCTTTGGGTGCAGTATTGCGGGCTTGCCAAGGAGCTTATGGTAAAGGCGGGGCAGGAGCTTAAGCAGGGCGAGATAATTGGCAAGACGGGCGATACCTGCCAGGTTGAGATAGTTCAGCAGCCGCACCTGCACCTCGGCGTAAAGCAGGGCGGCCGGTGGGTGGACCCCATGCTGATGATCGAGGACGGAGAGCAGGGCTGATAAAAACGTCGAAAAACCCGGACTATCCTTATAACAAGCGGGGCGCTGTGAGATTACAGCGCCCCGCTTGTTTATAGGAAAACAAATTACTTTTGTCCGAGTTCATATGCACGCTTTGTGCAGGCCTCGCACGCGTCGTCTACGACTTCTGTGAGCCTGCCCGCGTACAGCCTGTCAAGTCCCGCAAGCGTTGTGCCGCCCGGCGAGGACACCTGCTTTATAAGCTCGTCAACGCTCATGCCGCTGTCGGTGAGCATTCTCGCAGAGCCGTTGAGCGTCTGCGCAAAGAGCCTGAGCGCCGCGTCCCTGTCAATGCCGACCTTGCCCGCGTAGTCCACGAATCCCTTTGCGAAAAGGTAGATAAACGCAGGAGAAGAGCCGTTTATCGCAATGACCTCCTTCATCTTGTCGGAGGGTATTTCCTCGGTTATGCCGCAAGAGCCGATAACCTTGCGCGCAAACGCGAATTCCGCGTCGCTCACGCCCTCGCCGCGGCTCATTGCGGAAGCGCCCGCGCCAAGCATCATCGGGGTGTTTGGCATAACAAGCACTACCTTTGCCTGCTGCGTTGTGCGTTCCTTTATATACTCCGCGGAAATGCCCGCGCAGATGGATATTATGACCGTTCCCTCGCGCAGCGCGGGCTTTACCTCTGCAAGAACGCCGTCAAGCTGCTGCGGCTTTACCGCAAGCAGGAGATAGTCGCACTTTTCAACAAGCTCCCTTATGCTGTCCGCAGCGGTTGCGCCGAACTCCGTGAGCCCTGCGAGCTTCGCGGGGTCTGCGTCATACGCGAAAACCGCGGTGTTGCCGAGCTTTCCGTTAGCGCCCTTTATTATGGCGCAGCCCATGTTGCCAACGCCTATGAATCCAAGCTTAGTCATGTATCTCAGCCTTTCTGCTGCCCGCCCTGCGTATTCTGCGGTCGTAAAGCTGCTTTACGGGCAGCAGCACCGCCATCATCATGTAGGAGCCGAGGCAGAACGTAATGATATTTGTTGCAATCCTTGCGTAAATCAGCGCGCCGAGGCTTTCGCCCGTAATGAACCCGAAGCTGTAAAGCGCCATGGTGTTGAGCGTGAGGTTACATATCGCGCATACCGCAAAGCGCGCCGCCACAATGCGGATAACGGTCTTTACGGTCTTTTCGCCGCTTACGTTGTACAGCACCATGCCGTAAATAAGCCCCTCAAGCCCTGTGATAAGCACAAGCCACGGGATAAACGCGCCGATGGGGTTCACAAGGTAGCCGATTATGTCTGTCAGCAGCCCCGCGAAGAAGCCCGCAACGGGTCCGAAAAGAATGCCTATCATCGACAGCGGCAGGAACGTGAAGTTGATTTTTATAGCGTCCCCTATGCGTATCGACCCGAAGCCGTCAAGCACTACCGCCGCCGCAAGCAGCATTCCTATGGTTACTATGCACTTTATGCTTTTAAGCTCACGCGCACTGTTCTTGAAGTTAAGAAAAAAAGCCATAACTTTATCCTCCGTAACTTCGCTATATACAAACAGAATACAAGTCAATGGCTCGATTATTCAATTAGTGTACAGCGAGATGCGAGAACCGCACCGCGAGCGCTGCTCTTCGTCCTGACGGCAACTCTCCGTCCCTCAGGCACTTAACGCGCGGTTCTCTACTCTGTCGCCCCGTATCGGGGTGATTTTCTCATTCTGCCGAAAAGCTGTTCAATCGGCAGGGAATCTTATCAGAAGCTGATGTCGTTAGCGATCCGGTAACGGCGCATATCGAACGGCTTCTTCATTGCAAGAGCCTCCTGAATATCAACGTCGTATACCTTGCCGTCCTTAAGGCCGACAACGCGGTTGCCTATGCCCTTTTCGAGAAGCTCTACCGCATAGTAGCCCATTTCGCTTGCCATGACTCTGTCGCGTACCGTGGGGCTGCCGCCGCGCTGAACGTGACCGAGGATAGTAGCCCTGGACTCGATGCCCGTTTCCTCCTGAATGCGCTTTGCAAGCTCCTCAGTGCCGCCTACGCCCTCTGCGACAACGATGATGAACTGCTCCTTGCCGCGCTCTCTGCCCGCCTTTATCTTTGCGGTGATGTCGTTGAAATCGTACTTTACCTCGGGTACGAGTATAGCCGTAGCGCCGCACGCAATGCCCGTGTTGAGCGCGATGTGACCTGCGCCTCTGCCCATAACCTCAACGACCGCGCAGCGCTCGTGGGAATGAGAGGTGTCGCGCAGCTTGTCAACAAGCTCCATAACGGTGTTCATAGCCGTGTCGTAGCCTATGGTGTATTCCGAACACTGGATATCGTTGTCGATAGTGCCGGGAAGTCCTACGCAGGGAACGCCCGCTTTGGAAAGGTCCGCAGCGCCTCTGAAGGAGCCGTCGCCGCCGATAACGACGATGCCAGCCATGTTATGCTCGTCGCATACCGCCTTTGCCTTGAGGACGTACTCCCACTCCTTGAACTCCTTGCAGCGTGCGGTGAATATCTCGGTGCCGCCGCGCTGAATGATGTCGGATACGTCGCCCGCCTTAAGCTCGATCATATCGTTGTGAAGAAGCCCGTTGTAGCCGCGGCGGATACCGATAACCCTGAAGCCCTTCTTGATAGCAGCGCGCGTTACCGCACGGACTGCCGCGTTCATGCCGGGAGCGTCGCCGCCGCTTGTAAGGACACCTATCGTTTTCTGCATAGTGATTCTCTCCATTTCTTAAAAGGCTCTGAGCCTTTTTTGTATATGTGACACACAGAGTATATACTCTGCGGCGCTATTCATCATATATTCTACTACAAAAGCCCTCGACTAGTCAAGGGCTTTTTTCAAATTAGCTAAATAACGCAACGCGAATCGGGCTTTTTTAACAAAAAGCGCTCAGTTTTTCTGTCGTTATTGTGCAAAAAGCGCTTCAGCCGTCCGTGTTTCGTTTTTTTTCGCCGAAAGCCGCGCCCTGCCTTACCGCAACGCCGCCGCTGCCCACAAGGCGCTCGAGCCTGTCTGTAAGCTCCCTGCATATGCGCACGCCGTTAATGCCGCCAAGCCGCTTTACAGCGCGCGTATCCGCATAGCAAAGCCGTGCGGGGGAAATCCCCCTGTAGGCGCTCAGCAGCTCGCCGACGGCGTTTATAAGCGCGGCGTCATGGCTTTGCACCTTAACGTAAAGCGTGCTTACGCCGTGCTGCGGCAGCGTCTGCGCCTTTGCCGCGCCCTCGCACACAAGGCTCGTTCTTCCGCCTTTTTTCGACAGGCGCGCCCGCAGCGAGTACACCTCGCCCTCCGCAAGTCTGCCCGTGCGCGCGTACGCGTCGGGGAACAGCACAAGCTCAGTTGTGCCCGTGCCGTCCTCGGCCTGCGCGAACGCCATAAGCGCCCCGCTTTTAGCCGTGTGCAGCCTGAACCCCGTAACAAGCGCCATAAGCGAAAACACGCGCCCCTCGGGCTGCGCCGCAGCGTCGCTTACAAACACGCAGTCCGCGTCCGCGCGGTCAAGGTACTGCGCGCTCGGGTGTCCCGAAAGGTAAAAGCCCACCGCGGCGCGCTCAAGCCCCAGAAGGTACGCTGCGGGGCGTTCCTGCGCGGGCGGGAACGCAAAGCCGCTCTCCTCCTCGCCGAACAGGTCGAGCTGCCCGCTCTCCTCTCTCGCGCGCTTTCTGCGGGCGTAGTCCAGCAGCGCCCCCGCAGCGGCGAGCTGCGCGCTCCTGCTGCGCGCAAAACCGCTAAGCGCTCCTGAGCCTATAAGCGTTTCAAGCGTTTTCACCGTAAGCGAAAGTCCCGCCGTTCTCACGCAGAAGTCCTCCTCGCTGAGGTACGCACCGTGCGCCTGCCTTTCATCGACAATGCCCTGCGCGCAGGCTCTGCCAAGGTTCTTCAGCCCGCACAGCCCGAAGCGTATCGCGCCGTTTTCGGGGGCGAAGTCAACAAGGCTTTTGTTTATGTCGGGCGGCAGCAGCTTAACGCCGTTTTCCGCAAGATCCGCGGCGTATTCCGCAACCTTTTCCGTCCAGTCCGACACGCTCGACATAAGCACCGACATATACTCCGCGTAGTAATACCTGCGCAGATACGCCGTTCTGTAGGCAAGCACGGCGTACGCCGCCGCGTGCGACTTATTGAACGCGTAGGAAGCGAACTGCGACATCTCGTCGAATATCCTCTGCGCGGTCTGCTCGTCAACGCCGTTTGCAAGCGCGCCGCAGTTCTCCTCCGTGCCGTAGATGAACGCGCTGCGCTCGTGTTCCATAAGCTCGTGCTTTTTCTTTGCCATTGCGCGGCGCACAAGGTCCGCCCTGCCAAGGGAATAGCCCGCGACCGTGCGGCATATCTGCATTACCTGCTCCTGATAGACTATGCAGCCGTAGGTAACGCTAAGAATGTCCTTCAGCAGCGGGTGCAGGTAGGTTATCTCCCCGGGCTTTTTGTGGCGGTTTGCAATATACGTCGGGATAGACGCCATAGGTCCGGGGCGGTATAGCGCGAGCGCCGCCGTCAAATCCTCCACCGAGACGGGGGAGAGCTGCGCCAGCACCGCGGTCATGCCCGCGCTTTCAAACTGAAATACGCCCTGCGTGCCGCCGTTTGAGAGCATTCTGTACACCTCGGGGTCGGCGTCGTCCGCGCTGTTTATGTCGAACTCGGGGCAAGAGCGCTTTATAAGGTCGCAGGTCTTTTTTATCACGGTGAGGTTTCTGAGCCCCAGAAAGTCCATTTTAAGCAGCCCGAGCTTTTCAAGCACGCCCATTGTGTACTGCGTGAGGGTATCCTCGCCCTCGTGCTGCACGGGGACGTAGCTTGTTACGGGGTCGCGCGTTATCACAACGCCCGCCGCGTGTACGGTGTTGTGGCGCGGCATACCCTCTATTTCAAGCGCGGTGCGCACGAGCGCCGCAGCCTCGGGGTCGCGCCCGCACAGCTCCTTAAGCTCGCCGCGCCCGGCTTCTTCCGCAAGAGTCGCGCCGTATGCCGCGACAAGCTTTACCGCAGCGTCCGCAGAGGACTGCCGCACGCCCATTACCCTTGCCGCGTCGCGCAGCGCCCCGCGCGCCTTAAGCGTATCAAAGGCGATTATCTGCGCCACATGCTCCGCGCCGTAGCGCCGCTTTACATACTCTATCACCTCGCCGCGGCGCTCGTTGCAGAAGTCTATGTCGAAATCGGGCATGGAAACGCGCTCGGGGTTCAGAAAGCGCTCGAAAATAAGCCCGAAGCGCAGCGGGTCTATGTCGGTGATACCCATGCAGTAGGCGCAAAGGCTGCCCGCGCCGCTGCCCCTGCCGGGTCCAACGGGGATATCGTTCTTGCGCGCAAAGCGGATAAAGTCCCACACGATAAGGAAGTAGTCCGTAAAGCCCATGCTCTTTATAACGCCAAGCTCATAGGAAAGGCGCTCGCTTACCTGTGCGGACGGCTCGCCGTAGCGCTTTTTTGCGCCGCTGCGGCACAGCCGTTCGAGATACTGCGCGTTATCCTCAACGCCCTGCGCGCGAAAAAGCGGCAGCTTTGTCTTCCCGAACTCAAATCTGACGCTGCACCGCTCGGCGATATGCGCGGCGGCGGCTAACTCCTCGGGCGTGAAAAGGCGCAGCATTTCCTCCTCGCTCTTAAGATACAGCTCGTCCGCGGGGATATTGTCGGGGTCGGGGTCGGAGAGCCTGCGCCCGCTGCCTATGCAGCTCAGCACCCTGAAAGTGCTGCTGTCCTCGCGCGTTACGCAGCGCACGTCGTTTGTCGGGCAGAGCCTTACCCCCGTAAGCGCGGAAAGCGCCCTTAGCCCTTTGCATATGAGCGCGCTCTCGTCGTCGCGGGCGTTTACCGCTTCAAGGTAAAAGCGCCCCTCAAATATGCGGGACATTCGAACGGTATACTCGCGCGCGGCTTCCATTTCGCCCCTCAGCACAAGCTGCGCCGCCTCGCCCGCGCGCCCGCCCGAAAGCGCGACAAGCCCCGCGCTGCGCCGCTCGAGAAGCGCCATGCCGCAGCGCGGCGCGCCCATCACCGCATAGCGCGAAGCCTCGGATACAAGCACGCACAGGTTACGGTAGCCCTCGTCGTTTTCGCAAAGCAGCGTAAGCGGATAGGCGGCGCTGCGGCTGTCGGGAACGGCGCTTTCGGTTACAGGCAGCTCGCAGCCGATTATGGGCTTTATGCCCGCAGCCTCGCACGCCACGGCGAACTCGACCGCGCCGTAAAGCACGCCCGTATCCGTTACGGCAAGGGCGGTCTGCCCGAGCGCCTTTGCGCGCTCTATAAGCCGCGGTATCCTGCACGCGCTTTGCAGCAGGCTGTATTCCGTGTGAACGTGCAGATGAACGAACGGCATACCACCGCCCCCTTTCGGATAAAACGTATAAAAAAACAGGCTCAGCATATAGCCGAGCCTGTCCCTCGTAAACCTTACGTTTAGTCAATACACGAAAAGTGCATTACGCCTCCTTGGCGATAACGACCTTATCATTGTAATAACCGCAATTTCCGCAAACTCTGTGAGGAAGCTTGAGCTCACCGCACTGCTTGCAGCGTGAGAAAACAGGTGCAGATAACTTCCATACCTGTGAACGTCTTTTGTCACGTCTTGCGCGAGATACCTTTCTCTTCGGAACTGCCATTATTGCACCCCCCTTATTAGTGAACGTATAATACTTTTGTAAGAAAGCGCGAACCGCTTTCTTTTATAGGCACGTTTAGTATTATAGCACACCAAAAGAGTTTTGTCAAGGGTTTTCCGAAAATTAAACGATAAAGTTTTTGATATTGTCGGAAAGTTCGGAATTATCAGCGGAAATCGTGCAGGTAATTGTGGTATCTGCCGAAATCTTTGCAAGCTTCTCGAACATTTCGCCGACCTTTACGTAGTCCCTGCCCGTGATTTTGAGGGTAGCGTCAACGAAGATGTCGGTGCAGTCGTGGTCAGAAGAGAGGATACCTGCGATGAAGCCATAGAACGCGTCAACGCCCTCAATTGCGTAGTCCTCGATGTTAATCAGGCGCACCTTGTGGGTGATGTCGGTGTTGAGCGCAGAGCCCTTCTGAATCGCAACAACGTTGCCCTTGGACTGCTTTTCTGCCTCGTGGATAGCGTCGATGAGAATCTTGGTCTTGCCTGAGCCTCTTTTTCCTGTGATGAGCTTAATCATGATATTTTCCTCCGTTTGTATGCTTTCCTGCATGGAACGGACTCCGTGCAGATGTAAGCCTGTGATGTATAGTAAAGCCCTGCGGCTTTGGGTGCGTCAGCCTATCTTTGCCTCGAGCGCCGCCTTCTGCGCCTCGTAGCCGGGCTTGCCAAGCAGTGCGAACATATTCTTCTTGTAGCTTTCAACGCCGGGCTGGTCGAACGGGTTTACGCCCAGCAGGTAGCCGCTTACGGCGCACGCCTTCTCGAAGAAGTATATGATGAAGCCAAGCTCGTACTCGTTGAGCTCGGGCGCTTCAAGCACGATATTCGGCACTCCGCCCTCGGTGTGGGCGATAACGGTGCCCTCGAACGCCTTTCTGTTTACGATGGACATATTCTGTCCCGAAAGGAAGTTGAGCCCGTCAACGTTCGTGGGGTCGTCCTTGAGGAAGAACTCCTTCTGCGGCTTCTCAAACTGCAGCACGGTCTCGAACATGACTCTCGAGCCGTCCTGAATGAACTGACCGAGCGAGTGCAGGTCGGTGGAGAACACCGCCGAGGACGGGTACAGACCCTTGTTGTCCTTACCCTCGCTCTCGCCGAAGAGCTGCTTGTACCACTCGTTCATCATAGCGAAGCTCGGCTCGTAGGAGATGAGCATTTCAACGCTCTTGCCCTTTCTGTAGAGAATGTTGCGAAGAGCCGCATACTTGTAGCAGTCGTTGGTCTTAACGTCGCATACCGCGTACTTTTCGCGCGCAGCCGCAGCGCCCTGCATAAGCGCGTCTATATCGCACCCTGCGCAGGCGATGGGGAGAAGTCCGACGGCGGTAAGCACCGAGAAGCGCCCGCCGATATCGTCGGGAACGACGAAGGTCTGATAGCCCTTCTTGTCGGAAAGCTCCTTGAGCGTACCCTTTGCCTTGTCGGTGGTGGCGTATATCCTGTCCTTTGCGCCGTCCTCGCCGTAGCGCTCAACAAGCAGGTCGCGGAATACTCTGAAAGCGAGCGCGGGCTCGGTAGTCGTGCCGCTCTTGGAGATTATGTTTACGGAGAAGTCCCTGCCCTCTACAAGGGAAACGACCTCGCTTAAGTATGTGGGGGAAATGCTGTTTCCGACAAAGTAAATGTCGGGCGTGTCCTTTTTAAGGGAGTTGTAGAGCGTGGACTTTATCGCCTCTATAACGGCGCGCGCGCCGAGGTACGAACCGCCAATGCCTATAACGATAAGCACCTCGCTGTCCTGCTTGATTTTTGCAGCGGCAGCCTTTATCCTTGCAAATTCTTCCTTGTCGTAGTCAACGGGCAGGTCTGTCCAGCCGAGAAAATCGCTGCCCGCGCCGCTCTTCGCCTCAAGCGAATCGTGCGCCGCCTTAACGTAGGGCGCGATGTTGTCAAGCTCATGCTCATGCACAAAGCCCGCCAGATATCTGTCGTCAAGTCTTAAACCCATTTTAACGTGTTCTCCTTTCAGCTGCGCGCCGTTCTATGTTATGTCCCTGTACCGAATACCGCGGGCGGCGCGCGCCTTTCATATCAGCCGTGCAGATGTTCCGCACACATTACGGAACACGCACGTACTCTGAGTATATTATATCTTACTTTTTATTTTTTTGCAACAAGTTTTGAAACAAGCCCTTTATTTTGGAGAAATAGAACGAATTTAACGTATTTTTTATGTGCATTTTTCACAAATAGCACAATGCGGCAATATAGCTCTTTTATTTGCCGCAGGTATTGCACTATTGCAGCGTAATGTGTTATAATAATAAAAATACCAACAAAAAAACACAGAGGTAAAAAATGACAACATATCGTTATATAGCGCCCTGTCACTTCGGGCTTGAAAAAACGCTTTCCTTTGAAATAAAGCGCCTTGGCGCGCAGGACGTCGCCGCATCGGACGGCAGCGTGCAGTTCAGCGGGGACGCCGCGCTCTGCGCCCGCGCGAACATCGCGCTTTCCGTTGCGGAGCGCGTGTGCGTGGTACTGGGGCAGTTCCGCGCGGCAACATTCGACGAGCTTTTCGAGGGCGTGCGCGCGCTGCCGCTGTCGGAGTTCATCGGGCGCGGGGACGCGTTCCCGAACACGGGCTACTCGCTGAACTCAAAGCTCACGAGCATTCCCGCGTGCCAGCGCAGTATAAAAAAGGCAATGGCAGTGAACCTTATGCGCGCGTACGGCGTAAACTCCCTGCCCGAAACGGGCGCGTGCTGCCGGATACGCTTTTCGCTCATGAAGGACGTATGCACGGTAATGCTCGACACCAGCGGCGAGGGACTGCACAAGCGCGGCTACCGCAGGGAGAGCAACGCCGCGCCGATAAAGGAAACGCTCGCGGCGGGCATAACAGACCTTGCAAGGGTGCGCGCGGGCGAGTTTGTCTGCGACCCGTTCTGCGGCTCGGGCACGCTGCTTATAGAAGCCGCGTACAAGGCGCTCGGCATAGCCCCGGGGCTTCGCAGGAGGTTTGCGGGAGAGGCGCTCGGCTTTCTGCCCGAAAGGCTTTGGCAGCAGGCGCGCGAGGAAGCCCGCGAGGCTATACGCCGCGACGTGCAGTTCACAGCGGCAGGCTTCGATATCGACCCCGAATGCGTGCGCCTTACCCTTGAAAACGCAAAGAAAGCGGGAGTATCCGCTTACATCTCCGCGCAGACCCGCGCAATAAAGGACTACGCGCCGCCCGCTCAGGCGGTAAAGCTCATAACCAATCCGCCCTACGGCGAGCGGCTTCTCGAAAAGGAGCAGGCGCAGGAGATATACCGTACCATGGGCAGGGTGCTGCTGCCGCTTGACGGCTCGCAGCTTTACGTTATAACCCCCGACGGGGAATTTGAGGAGCTTTTCGGGCAGAAGGCAGATAAAAACCGCAAGCTCTATAACGGAATGATGCTCTGCCGACTGTATTCTTATTATAAAAATGAAGCTTGAAAGACAAAAGAGAGAACACCCCGTTTTCGCGGGTGCGCAGCTCGTTCCGCTGATGATATACATTTTCGGCATATCCGCGGGGCTTATGTATGTGCTGTGCCGTTCGCAGATGCTGGCGTTCACCGTTATGATGACCGTTTATACCTGCGGGGTCGCGCTTATTTTCGCGCTTTTCAGAAGCGGGGCGCCGTTTCGGTTCAAGGCGATGGGCGGCGTGGCGCTTGGTTTGCTGGCGGCGGCTGCGTTTTTGACCAACGCTCTTGATTTTGTAAGACCGTCCCACGGAAAGACGCTGATGGATTTCATCTTCACCTCGTCGTCGTTTTTCGACACGGTATACGCGCTTCAGGCGGTATTCGACTTCGGGTTTATCATAGCGTTCGTAACGTGCTTTTTCTCCGTTTACACGCCGCGCCCCGCAATGCTTCTGCTGCCCTCGTTTATCCCGCTTATCCTCTCCGCGAGGACGGCGGGCGGAATGCCCGAGTGGATACTGCTTGTCATTGCCGCGGGGTATATCATGTCTGCGGCGGGAGTAGCCCGCAGAGAGCCGCCGAAGGCGGTTCGCCACGAAACCTGCCCCAGCGCGAAGCGGCAGCGCCTTGCCGCAATACTTGCCGCGGGCGGAGTAATGGCGGCGCTTCTTCTCATAATACCGCGCAGCAGTGAAACGCCCCTTGCGGAGGAGCTCGACAAGATATCCGCGCCTGCGGGAGGATATCGGCAGATGGCTGCGGGGCTTACGAATTTCGCGTCAAACTCCACCGTCAACAGGGGCGCGAACAGCTCCGAGGGGAAGCTTCTCTTTACGGTAAAGACCGACCGGCCGCTGCTGCTCAAACGCTGGTGCTTTGACGAGTACGGCGGCAGCGACGGCTGGTACAACTCAGAGTCCCGCCGCGGCTATCACTCGTGGCAGAACGACGCCGTATGGGCGGACTTCGGCGACTTTGCGGGCGACCTTAAAACGGCGCTCGACGGCGGCGGGCTTGCCGAATACGCCGACGCTCTGGCGGGGCTTGAATACTCCGCCGACGGCGCGCGCGTATACAGCGGGCAGAGCGAAAAGGCGTACATAAAGAGCATGGACGGCTCGTCCGTGTCCGTTATTCTCCACCCCGAGCGCACCTTTAAGGTAGACGCGCCCGCGGACATGACCACCTACCGCACAAGCTCCGACGAGATATTCACCGAGGCGGATATGCCCGAATACACGGGCTACAGGATAACCTTTTATGCCGACGAGCCGAACGTAAGCCTTATAAACGCGCTTGATGACGCAGGCTACAGAACTCTTGTCGAGGCGGCGTACAGCGGGGACGTTATAACCGCCTCGCAGTATACCGTTTATTTGCAGGAGTATAACGACGCGCGCAGGTACCGCGAAAAATACGGCGTCGGGAGCGGCGGCGTCACCGACGATATAAGGCAGCTTGCCGCGCAGATAACCGACGGGCTGCAAACCGACTACGAAAAGGCGCTTGCCATTGAAAAGTGGTTCGGAGAGGCGGGCTTTGTTTACGACAAGGATTTCGTGCCCGCGCTTGCGGAAGCGGACTACTTCATATTCAGAAGCCGCCGCGGCATATGCAGCGACTTTGCAACGGCAAGCGTGCTTCTGGCGCGCGCGGCGGGGCTTACCGCTCGCTATACCGAGGGCTACGCGCTGTCCGAGGATATCCGCCGCGAGGACGGGCTGTTTTACGTTACCGACGAGCAGACCCACGCATGGGCTTCTGTTTACATAAACGGTTACGGCTGGCTTGCGGTGGACGGAACGCGCTATGCGGGGGCGGCGGAAGAAAATACGGGCGCCGCGAGAACTGCGCTTGTTATCGCTGCGAGCGCTGCGCTTGTGACGGCGGCGCTTGCGGTAGTATTCCGCCGCGGTCTTGCGGAGGCGTGGTTTCGCGTTACGTTCCGCTTTGGCGGCAGGGAGAGCAGGCTGATAAGGCTTTATGCGGCGCTGCGGCGAATGTCGTGCAGGATAAGCGGGCGCAGCGGCGACAGTGCGACCGTGGGCGAGGTGTGCGCTGCGATAAGCGGCGCGCTGGGGCTTCCCGAGGAAGCCGCGCGGCTGGAGGAGGCGTTCAACGCGCTGTTTTACGGCGGCTGCTGCACCGCGGACCCCAACGCGCTCTACGCCGATTACAAGCGCGCCTATAAGATGAAAAGGAGGCTCGGCAGATGAATCATACGGCCGGGTATATTCAGGCGCTGGGCTTTGCGGTGCTTTTTATGCTCTACATAAACGGCAGCATAGGCTGGGCGCTGATTTACGCGATAACGGGCGTTGTTGCGGCATCGGTCATAAGCTGCGCGGTTTCGCTCAATCACTTATGCGTTGAGGTGAAGAACCTTTCAGGCGAGGTGGCAAACGGCGGGGAAGCCGAAGTGCAGATAACCGTGCGGAAAACGGGCGCGTGTTTTCTGCCCTGCGCCGCGGTTTACTTTGAGGAGCAGAAGCTGCTTGTGGATATGCCGCTGCTGTTCAAAAGCGAGAACACGCGCGTAGTGCGCCTTAAAATGTCCGACAGCGGTCTGTGCGAGCTGCGCCCGTCGCATATATGGGCTATGGATTTTCTGTCGGTAGTTTCGTTTAATGCAAAGCGCGCGCTTGCCGCGGCAGAGCCTGCGCTTATCCCTGTGCTGCCCGCGTACATTGATTACGACGGCCCCGAGGTGCGCCCGTGCGCGCTGCCGAATGAAAACGAGGAGGCGGAGGACGGCGTTATGTCGCTTACAAACGGGCTGCCCGGGTGCGAGCACCGCCCCTATACCGCAGGCGACCCGCTGCGCAGCATAAACTACAAGCTCTCCGCAAAGCGCGGCGTGCTTATGGTGCGCCTTTACGAATCGGGCGGTTTTGCGGAAACCATCGTCCGCACAGAGCGCGCACAGCCGCGCTGCGCGGACGTTGCTTTCGCCCTTTCGCGGGAAATCGTGGGGCGCGGCGGCAGCGTGCGCGTTATCCACGGCGGGGACAGCTTCTGCGCAAACACCCCGCAGACCCTCGAGCGGCTGCGCGAATGGCTCTCCCGGGAGCGCTTCGACGGGCAGGATGCGGCGCAGGACGCTCCCGCGGACGTTGTGATATCCTTTGACGGGCAGGTGCGCGTTTCTCCTGCGCAATAAACGCGCGCCGACACCCGCAGGGGGTTGATTTTTTCTGAAAGGTGTGCTATAATAAGCAACAGCGCACTACGCATAATATTTGCGCGGTGACGCCCTAATTTAATACGGTGTTGTCTTTGCTAACCACCGTTAAAAAACAAGGAGTTTTTTTATGCCCGAAAAAAATAAGACCAACATCAGGGAACTTGCCCGAATGGCGCTTGTGGCGGCGCTTTACGCAGCGCTCACCCTTGCGATACAGCCGCTGTCCTACGGGGCGGTGCAGCTGCGCCTGTCCGAAATGCTGGTGCTGCTGTGCTTCTACCGCCGCAGCTACGCGCCCGCGCTCACGCTGGGGTGCTTTATCGCAAACCTTTTCAGCCCTTTCGGCCTGTACGACATAATCTTCGGTACGCTTGCGACGGCGGTTGCGGTGTTCCCGATGTTTTATGTGAAGAACATATGGCTCGCGGCGCTGCTGCCCGTGCTTTCAAACGGCATTATAGTCGGGTTCGAGCTGTTTTTGTGCGGAGAGCCGCTGTGGTTCAGCATGGGCTCGGTGGCGCTGGGCGAGCTTTGCGTTATCGCGGCGGGTACGCTGCTGTTCAGGCTGGCGCTTGAGCGCAGCGCGGTGTTCATGCGCGTTATAGGCTCGCAGAAGCACCCCCGCAAAAAGCCCATGAACGCAGATTGACTTTTGCAGGCAAATGGTGTATAATAGCATAAATGGCGCAGAGCTTCAGCCGTGCCGCATGATGAAAGGAAAACAGATATGGTTATAATCGAACTTGAAAACGGAAAGCAGATAAGCATAGAGCTTGACCCCTCCGCGGCGCCCATCACCTGCGAGAACTTCCTCGCGCTTGTCAAGGAGGGCTTTTACGACGGGCTGATATTCCACCGTGTAATAAAGGATTTCATGATACAGGGCGGCGACCCCACCGGCACGGGCATGGGCGGCGCCAAGAACAAGATAAAGGGCGAGTTCGCCGTAAACGGCGTAAAGAACCCGATAAGCCATGCGCGCGGCGTTATCTCCATGGCGAGGGCGCAGGACTTCAACTCCGCTTCCAGCCAGTTCTTCATCGTGCATAAGGACTCCGCGTTCCTCGACGGGCAGTATGCGGCGTTCGGGCGCGTGACCGACGGCATGGACGCCGTTGACGAGATAGCCTCCACCCGCACCGACTACAACGACCGCCCCTTGAGCGATATCCGCATGAAGCGCGTTTATATCGCAGAATAATGCGAACTGCGCCCGCCGCGCCGCCTTTATCGGCTGCGGCGGGCTTTTGTTATTTGTGTACAAATATTCGCACACATTTTTTCGCATATGTGTGGAATTTACGTTATTTATTTTGGTTTGTCGCGCACTTGCTATTGACAAAAAGGCGTATTTATAGTATTATTAAAGAATAGAGAATGATAAACATTTCTTAGTTTTATATACTAATCTTCAGAAGAGGTTTACAGATGCGATTTGGCAGCGTTGAATTTTTCAAGGTGCTGATTAAATCAGTGCTTGCAGTGATTTTCTTTGCGCCGCTTGTGCTGTGCATCGTTTTCGGCGTTCTCCTGTGGAAAAGCTCCGCAAGGCTTGAGGAGGCGCAGCAGGAAGCGGAAAGGGCGAAGCTCGTGGCGCAGGTGTTCACGGAAAAGCAGGGCACGGTAGAGGGCTTTTACGAGCTGTACAGCAAAAGCGGTTTTTCAGACGAGGAGCTTATCTCCTATATAAATAAGAAGAACGGCGTTTCCGCGCCGCAGGACGACGGACAATCCTTTTCCACCGTGGAAAGCGGCGAGAGCGCGGAGACTGAGGCGGCGCAGACGGCTGTCCCCGAGAGCCCGTATGCCGCGCTGTATGAGGATATGTACGTGTCCTCGCCTGCGGAGGCAGACATGGTGCGCGAGGAGGGAACCGTCTACCTCACGTTTGACGACGGTCCGTCGCAGAACACCTATGCGGTGCTGAGCTATCTTAAAAAGTATGGCGCGAAGGCCACGTTCTTCGTGGTGCCCGCACGCACGGACGAGTGCTTTGAGCTTATGCGCGCGATAGTGAACGAGGGACACGCGATAGGCGTTCACAGTGCTTCTCACGACTACAACAAGATTTACGCCTCGACAGAAGCTTTTCTTGCGGACTTTAACGACGCGTGGAACATGGTTTACGAGGCAACGGGCGTAAAGACGCAGATTTTCCGCTTTCCCGGCGGCAGCAAGAACGACTATAACGAAGCCACCCGCGACGATATAATAAAGGAAATGACCCGCCGCGGCTTCAGATATTTCGACTGGAACGTGGACAGCCGCGACGCAGGCGGCGCAGACTGGACGGATATGTACAACAGCGTTCCCGAGGACATAGCGGGTAACTACCGCTCGGTGGTGCTTATGCACGACTCCGAACCGCACCTCACGACAGTGCTGGTGCTAGAGGATATACTTAACGTACTTAAAGTCGAGGGATATAAGCTCGACAGGATAAACGACGACACGCGCCCCGTTCAGTTCATAGGACCGTACGCGTAAAAAAGGAACGCCGTAGAAAGGAATCTCAACAGATGAGTATAAAGGACAATTTTTCTCAGGCGGTAAAGGAACTGTGGAAAAAGGACGGGCAGGACGAACAGCCCGCCGCACCCTCTCAGCCGTCCGAGCTTGACGGATATCTGAGGCAGAGCGCGTCGGCGCCTGTGCCTCCCGTGCAGCCCGCAGCGCAGCCTGCGCCCCAGCCGGCGCCTGTACAGCAGCCCGCACAGCAGGCTGCACCCGTGCCTCCCGTGCAGCCGCCTTTGCAGGATATGAGTGCGGCAGGCGTTCCGCTTGAAACGCCCTATTACCGCACCGACGCGCCGCAGGCTCAGTCCGCGCCCGCTGCGGGAGCGGCACGCCCGCAGAGCACGTTCACCCCGCCGCCGTATGCGCCGCAGGGCAACTCGGGCTACAACGCGAACAGCGGTTTCGGGGGCGGCGGATTTGTACCGCCCGCCGCAGGCGACAACGAGGCGCCACAGCCCTCAGACCAGACCGATGAGGTTACGGTTATATCCAAGAATACGATAATAGACGGCAATGTGCGCTCGCTTGCGAATATGCAGATAGACGGCAACATAAAGGGCAACATAGAAACAACGCGCAACATTGATATGACGGGCAAGGTGGTAGGCGACATCACCTGCAACAACGCGGGTATGTCCTCTGCGGCAATGCAGGGCAACATCTCGCTCAAGGGACGTATGCGCATGGACCGCGACACTATCCTTATAGGCGACCTTTCCAGCCAGTATGCCGACATAAACGGCAGAATAAGGGGAAAGCTTGATATCGCGGGCAAGGCGGAGCTCAAGCGCGACGCTATCGTTTTCGGCGACATCAACGCCTCCACCATTGCGGTAACGGACGGCGCTATCATTCAGGGCTACGTCAACACCACGTTCCTTTCCAAGGAGGACAGCCGCAACGCTATTCCCGACGCCATCACGTTTGACGGCGGCAAGGACGGCAAGAACGCGTGAGCGTTCCCCGAAACGCATGATAATTCCCGAAAGGCAATTTTAATATGAGCGAAAAGAAATACTCTAAAAACAGCTCCACAGCGCCGCTTATAGCTACGATAGCAGTAGCTCTCGCAGCGATAGTGCTTGCTGTTGTGGCAATACTTACAATGAAGCAGGGCAGCGATGCGCCACATACCTCGCAGCCCGCGTCGAGCGCATTTCAGCCCGACGCCGCGCTTGTTGAGGAATGCACCTACGCCGCGCATGACCTTGTAAAGGACAGCTACAGCGTGCTGCGCCTGTTCGTGACGGAGGGGCTGCCGCACCTTGACGAGCCTTACGGCAACGCGCCCGAGGACGGGCTTTACACAGTAAACTCCACCGAATACACCTCCACCGCGCAGATACGCGAGCTTGTGAATTCGGTATTCGTAAGCGACGAGGCGGACAGGATATTCACAAATATTGACGGCAGCGGACTTGCGGTATATCAGGACCGAACCGTGCTCACCGACATTGAGTACACCACCGACGCCACAACCGAAACCGAGGAGCAGTCGCGCCCGCTTTACAGGCAGGAAACCGTGCTCGGCATCAGCGAGAAGTTTACGCCTGCAGAGTATAACAAGGACTGGTCGCAGTGCAGCATTGCGGTGCTGCCCGAAAGCGAAACGTCCTGCAGGCTTACTGTCTATCTCGGCGGCGTTGACCCCGAGAATCTTGAGAGCGCGGACCCCGAGAGCATTCTCGAAACGTCTATGGTAAAGACCGATGGCGTGTGGAAGCTTACAAAGCTCGTTTACTGATGAAAAAAGAGAACCCTTTCTCCGTGTACGTCACGGTAAGCCAGCTTGCGTTTGTGATAATAACGCCGCTCATAGCCTTTCTGGCGGGCGGCGGCTATGTTGTAAGGAAATATTTCCTGCCCGATTGGGTCATGGGGATATGCGTGGCGCTTGCAATTATATTCATGCTTGGCGGCGCGGCTTCCTACATCATGCAGCTTGTGCGGCGCTACGGAAAGGACGACGGCAGGGCGCCGAAGTCCTACAACGCCCCGCGCGACAACGACTACTACGACGACTACAAGGACATGAGAAAGTAGCACTGCCGAAAGGTGTTTTATGGCACTGAAAAAAGACCAGCCCGTTTACGCGGAAATGCGCGCGCACGCGCCAAGCTTCCTTGTCATCTGCGGGGTTTACCTTGCGGTGACGGTCGTGCTTTTCTTTGCGTCCGGGCGCGATATATCGCTTATTCTCGGCGCGCTTTACGGCATTGCGCTGTGCGTGCTTAATTTTCTTCTGCTCGGCAAAACCGCGCAGAGAGCCGTGCGAATGGGCGAAAAGTCCGCGCGTAACTACATGAACACCATGTATTGCGTGCGCTATCTGGGGCTTTTCGCGGCGCTCACGGCGGCGGCTCTTATCCCGTTTATAAGCCTTATTACCGCAGCGATACCGCTCTTCTTTCCGAAGGCGGCGATAACTGCAAGGGCTTTTATTCACAGAAACAAGGAGGAATGATATTATGCCGACTGCTCTTATGCTGGCGTCACGCAGCGCGGAGGTTACTGTAAACGGTCCTCTCGTTGTCGCAAGCTTTGAATTATTTGGCATAACATGGAATCTGACGGAGAGTATCATCATTCAGTGGCTTGTAATCGCCATTTTGCTGGTGGTGATCCTCGTGCTGACGCACAACATGAAGGTCGTGCCCGAAACCAAGCGGCAGGCGGCGGCGGAGATGATCGTAGAGTTCTTCACCGATACCGTTAACAACACCATGGGTGGAAAATACAGGGCGTATATCCCCTATATCGGCGCGATTTTCTGCTTCTCAATGATATCGAGCCTTATGGGACTGCTGGGACTGCGCTCCCCCACTGCGGACCTGTCTGTCACGGGTACATGGGGCGTTATAACGTTCTTCCTTATACAGTATAACCGCGCAAAAACGGGCAAGGTCAAGGGTTATTTCCACAACTTTATCGAGCCTATGCCGTTCATGCTGCCGTTCAACATAATCGGCGAGATCGCGAACCCCGTTTCGCTCGCGCTGCGTCACTTCGGCAACATCGTTGCGGGTATGGTTATAAGCACGCTCATCTACTTCGCGCTCGGCAACTTCGCTATTCTGCTGCCTGCGGTGCTTTCGCTCTACTTCGATATATTCTCGTCGGTAGTGCAGGCGTATATTTTCATAATGCTCACGATGTCCTACATTTCGTCGGCAGAGTGCGAATAACGCATACTTCTGGTATCCCGCCCCGCACGGGGAGATATATAACGGCATAATGCGGCTCTCCGCACAATGCCGCAGAAACATTTCACGGAGGAATTTACAATGGAAATCGAATCGATGAAGATGTTAGCTAACGCCATCGTACTCGGCGCTTCCGCGCTTGGTGCAGGCACGGCAATGATTGCAGGTCTTGGTCCCGGTATCGGTGAGGGCTACTGCGGCGGCAAGGCAGTCGAGGCTATCGGCAGACAGCCCGAAGCAAGCGGCGCTATCACAAGAACCATGATTATCGGCGACGCGCTGGCAGAAACAACAGGTCTTTACGCGCTCGTTATCGCGCTTCTTCTCCTTTATGCAAACCCGCTGATATCCAAGCTCACAAGCCTTATGGGCTGAGCGGCGGTCTGAAAAGCATATCGGGAGGAGCTGAGCATAAGAATGCTGAATTTTTTAACTGAGGCGGCGGCCGGTGCCGCAGAGCAGCAGACGCTCTCGCTGGTGTCCATCGACACGGGAACGATAGTTTTCACGCTTATAAATACGCTCATAATCTTCCTTATCTTCAGGATATTCCTGTTCAAGCCCGTTGGCAAGATACTTGAAAAGCGCAAGGAGCTTGCCGCAGCGGAGATAGCCGACGCACAGAAGGCGAAGGAATCCGCGCAGAAGGCAGAAAAGGAGTACCTTGAGAGCATTGCAGGCGCAAAGGAGGAGGCTGCCGAGATAATCAGGCAGGCAAACCAGAGAGCGCAGGCGCGCGAAGAGGAGCTTATAACCGAAGCCAACCGCAAGGCGGCTGAGATTCGTGCGAAAGCCGAGGAATCTATCGAGCGTGACAAACAGCGCGCACTTAACGAGATAAAGGACGAAATATCCGATATCGTTATTATGGCAGCCACAAAGGTCGTAGAAAAGGAAATTTCGCAGGCAGACAACGAAAAGCTCATAGAGGGATTCCTTGCGAACGTTGCAAAGGCAGCGGATTAAGCCGCCGAGAAAGGAACTTTTGATGAACGACAAGGCTGAAAAGGTATACGCGCAGGCTTTTTTTGAGCTCTGCCGGGAGCAGGCTCAGGGTAAGGAGCGCGATATGCTGACGGAGCTTGACGCTCTCGACGGTATATTTTCCGCGAACCCCGACCTTGCAAAGCTTATGGACGCGCCGACCGTTCCCGCAGAGGAAAAGGTCGGGCTGCTGCGCGAGATGATAAGCTCGGGCGGTATCTGCGAGCTTTGCGGAAACCTGCTGTGCGTTATTGCGGAGAAGGGCAGATTCGGCTGCTTCAGCGGGATTGTAAAGCACTTCCGCGAACTCTGCAACGATTTCTACAAGATAGCCGAGATAACCGTGACCTCAAGCGAGCCTCTTACGGAGGAGCTTAAGGAGAAGATTAAGGCGAAGATGTCCGAAATCACGGGAAAGACCGTTTCCATAAAGGAAAAGACAGACCCCTCGATAATCGGCGGCGTTATCATCGACTATGGCTCGACGCGCTACGACGGAAGCGTGAAGGCAAGGCTCGGCGCTCTCAAAAAGGAGCTGGGCTCCGTCATTGCATGAAATGCAGACAAATCTAACAGAAAGGGAACATAATCAATGGATTTACGCCCCGATGAAATAACGGGACTTATTAAGGACCGTATTAAGAACTACAACGCGAAAATCCAGCTCGGCGACGTCGGCACGGTTGTTACCGTGGGCGACGGTATCGTACGCATACACGGTCTTGAAAAGTGTATGCTTAACGAGCTTCTCGAGTTCGAGAACGGCGTGCGCTGCATGGCGCTCAACCTCGAGCAGGATTTTGTCGGCGCGGTAATGCTCGGCTCTGACGCGGGCATTAAGGAGGGCGACAGCGTTAAGCGCACGGGCAGCATCGTATCCGTGCCTGTCGGAGAAGCGCTTCTCGGACGCGTTGTAAACTCTCTGGGTCAGCCCATAGACGGCAAGGGCGACATTCTCGCCGCTGAAACGCGCCCCATAGAGAAGATAGCGCCCGGTATCATCACAAGAGAACCCGTAACCGTTCCGTTACAGACGGGTATCAAGGCTATCGACTCCATGATACCGATAGGCAGAGGGCAGCGCGAGCTTATCATCGGCGACCGCCAGACTGGTAAGACCGCTATCGCCATAGACACAATCATCAACCAGAAGGGCAAGGACGTTATCTGTATCTACGTTGCAATCGGGCAGAAGAACTCTACCGTTGCAAACGTTGTTGAAACGCTGCGCGCGAACGGAGCGCTCGACTACACGATAGTCGTATCCTCCACCGCGTCCGAGCTTGCCCCGCTGCAGTATATCGCGCCCTATTCGGGCTGCACCATGGGCGAATACTTCATGGAAAAGGGCAAGGACGCTCTCGTGGTTTACGACGACCTGTCCAAGCACGCTGTGGCTTACAGAGCGCTTTCGCTGCTGCTTAAGCGCCCGCCGGGGCGTGAAGCGTACCCCGGTGACGTATTCTACCTCCACTCAAGACTGCTTGAGCGCGCGGCTCGTCTTAACAAGGACTATGGCGGCGGCTCGCTCACCGCGCTGCCTATCATCGAAACGCAGGCGGGCGACGTTTCCGCGTATATCCCGACGAACGTAATTTCCATTACGGACGGTCAGATATTCCTTGAAACGGAGCTCTTCAACTCGGGAGTGCGCCCTGCGGTAAACCCCGGTATATCGGTTTCACGCGTTGGCGGCAGCGCGCAGATAAAGGCAATGAAAAAGGTTTCGGGTACGCTTAAGCTCGAATACTCGCAGTACAGAGAGCTTCAGTCGTTCGCGCAGTTCGGCTCGGACCTTGATAAGGATACCAAGGACCGCCTTGCAAAGGGCGAGCGTATAGTAGAGGTTCTCAAGCAGGATCAGAACTCACCGCTTGAGGTTGAGGAGCAGGTAGTCATAATCTACGCTGTTATCAACAACTTCCTCGCTTCTATCCCGCTTGGCAGGATAAAGGCGTATCAGAAGGACCTTATCGAGCATATAAAGCTTAACAGCCCCGAGGTTCTCGAGAGCATTAAGAATGAAAAGGTGCTTACCCCCGAAAACGAGGAAGCGCTTAAGGCAATACTCGCGTCCTTTGCAAAGGATTACGCGGGCTGACACGAAAGGAGCATTTCATGAAGCAGGCTGCTTTTGTTATGGGCATTGTTGCAACGGTGCTTTCGGTTCTCACCGCCGCTGCTGTGGCATGGCTTTATATCGAGAAGAAGGTAAGATACATCACCACCGACGACAACGTTCAGTAATAACGCTTAATTACACGGGGGTGATAGTATAGCAACAGGAAATATGAAGGACATCAAGCGCCGCATAAAGTCTGTCGGTTCGACGCGGCAGATAACAAAGGCTATGCAGCTGGTGGCGTCCAGTAAGCTGCGCAAGGCCAAGAGCCGTGCGGAGCAGGCGCGTCCTTACTTTAACGAGCTTTACAGGTCAATGTGCGAGATAGCCTCCGCCAACACCGATTTCTCCACGGTATTCACCGAGAAGAGGGAGGTAAAGCACCGCCTTTTCATCGTCATTGCAGGCGACAGAGGGCTTGCGGGCGGCTATAACACTAACGTGCTGAAGCTTGCCTGCGCAGAGCATGAAAACGACGCCGAAAAGCCGAAGATCATAGCTATCGGCAGAAAGGCGGGGGAGTATTTCTCCAAGCACGGCTATGACGTTGTGGCTTCGTTTTCGGCTGTCGCGGAGAGCATAAAGCCCAATCAGGCGCAGGATATCGCAGATATAGCAATAGAGCTTTTCAGGCGCGGCGAGATCGACGAGGTAATGATATTCTACACGATGTTCATATCCTCGCTTTCGCAGGAGGCGCAGAGCATGAAGGTGCTGCCGATGGAAACGCAGCACGTTAAGGGCACCGAGGAGATAGGCGCAATGACCTACGACCCCTCGCCCGAGGCGGTGTTCAACCGTATCGTGCCGCGCTACACCGCAAGCCTTATAATGTGCGCTATAGTTGAGTCGTTCGCTTCTGAGCAGGGCGCGCGCCGCACCGCAATGGAGAGCGCGACCGACAACGCCGACGCCATGACCGAGAGCCTGTCGCTGCTTTATAACCGCGCGCGTCAGGCAAGCATTACAACGGAGATAATCGACATAGTATCGGGCGCTTCCGTTCAGGAATAACGCTCTCCGTATGATTTGACAATTCCTACAGAAAGGAAAAGTTAGTAAAATGAGTGATAACAATAAAGGCACGATCGTGCAGGTTATCGGCGCTGTACTTGATATAAGGTTCAAGCCCGAACACCTGCCCAACCTGCTCAACGCTATCGAAATCGACAACAACGGTCAGAAGCTGGTTGTCGAGGTCGCGCAGCACATCGGCGACGACACCGTGCGCTGTATAGCAATGGGCAGCACGGACGGCCTTGTCAGAGGCATGGAGGCTGTTGACACGGGCGCTTCCATAAAGGTACCCGTAGGTCCCGAAACGCTCGGGCGTATCTTCAACCTGCTGGGCGACGCGGTAGACAACAAGCCGCAGCCGCAGACGGCGGAAAAGTGGGAGATTCACCGCCCCGCGCCCACGTTTGAGGAGCAGGAATCCTCCAACGAGGTACTTGAAACGGGTATTAAGGTCGTTGACCTTATCGCGCCGTACCTCAAGGGCGGCAAGATAGGTCTGTTCGGCGGCGCAGGCGTCGGCAAGACGGTTCTTATCATGGAGCTTATAAACAACGTAGCCAAGCAGCACGGCGGTATCTCCGTATTTGCGGGCGTAGGCGAGAGAACGCGCGAGGGCAACGACCTTTACAGGGAGATGACCGAGTCGGGCGTTATCAACAAGACCGCGCTTGTATACGGCCAGATGAACGAGCCGCCGGGAGCGCGTATGAGAGTAGCGCTTTCGGGCCTTACCATGGCGGAATACTTCCGTGACAAAGAGGGGCAGGACGTTCTTCTGTTCATAGACAACATATTCCGTTTCACGCAGGCAGGCTCGGAGGTTTCCGCGCTTCTCGGCCGTATGCCGTCCGCGGTTGGTTACCAGCCTACGCTTGCAACAGAGATGGGCGCTCTTCAGGAGCGTATCACCTCCACAAAGAAGGGCTCGATAACTTCCGTTCAGGCGGTTTACGTTCCTGCGGACGACCTTACCGACCCTGCGCCCGCGACAACGTTCGCACACCTTGACGCGACGACGGTTCTTTCGCGTAACATATCCTCTATGGGTATATTCCCTGCGGTTGACCCGCTGGAATCCACCTCCCGCATACTCACGCCCGACATCGTAGGACAGGAGCATTACGAGGTTGCAAGAAGCGTTCAGGCTATTCTCCAGCGCTACAACGAGCTTCAGGATATCATCGCCATACTTGGTATGGACGAGCTTGCGGACGAGGATAAGCTTACGGTTTCCCGCGCAAGAAAGATACAGCGCTTCCTGTCCCAGCCGTTCTCCGTTGCGGAGCAGTTTACGGGCATGGAGGGCAAGTACGTTCCCCTTAAGGAAACGATCCGCGGATTTAAGGAGATAATCGAGGGCAAGCACGACGATCTGCCCGAGTCCGCGTTCCTCTTTGTCGGCACGATAGATGAGGCAGTAGAGAAAGCTAAGAAGGGCTGATTCCTATGACACCATTTCCACTTCAGATAATCACCCCCGAAAAGACGTTTTTTGACGGGCAGACCGAGCAGGTTATCGTCCGCACAACCGTCGGCGACGTGGGCATACTGAAAGGTCACGAGCCTTATTGCGCGGCTATCGGTATCGGGCAGATGCGCGTGATGATAGACGGCGAGTTCAGGCGCGCGGCGACATCGGGCGGCATAATCAAAGTGCTTCGCGACAAGACCGTTATCCTTGTGCAGACCTGCGAATGGGCTGACGAGATAGACGTGGAGCGTGCGACATCGGCGAAAAACACCGCTGAGGAGCGCATTCACGCCGCAGTAAGCGACAACGAGCTGCGCATGGCGGAGGCCAAGCTCCGCAGGGCGCTCAACCGTATTGATACGGCAGGACGTGTGTAATCATCTGCGGACGCCGCAAATCGGATAACAGCAAAAACCCGCTCACGGCTTCGTACCGTGAGCGGGTTTTTTGTCTTATAAGCGTTTCGGGAAAGCGCCCCGCAGAACGCCGCGGGGCTTTGCCGTGCGTTACAGCGTCAGCCTGTTGTACTTTCCGTCGCGGATTATCTGCGTGTATTCCTTGTATGAGATGTTGAGGTCAACATAGCCCTCTATACCCGAAACTATGCCCTTGCTGCTGTACTGCCACATTCCGAACTCGCCCTCGTATGTAGGCACGGTGTTCCACTGCGCAAGCCATATGTCGTGCTCGGTAAGCTTGCTTGTGTCAAGGTAATTGGTAAGCCACGCCTTGTTTGAGTAGAGCATGGTGTAATAGCCCGCAGCATTCACCTCGTCAAGGAAAGCCTTTACGATGCCGGTTATCTTCTTTTTGCCGAGGTCCGCCTGATACTGCTCCTCCACGTCAAGCACAACGGGGTAGGTTATCCTGTACGGCTCAATGGTCTTAAGGAAGAAGCGCGCCTCTTTCTTCGCTTCTGCGGTGGTTGTAGCGTAAAGATAGTGGTAAACGCCCACCTTTATGTTGTTCTTTGTGGCTTCGGTTATGTTGTAGTCGAAGGTGCTGTCCTTTGCTATCGGCTTTCCGCCGACAGCCCCGCGCGAGGCTCTTATCATCGCAAAATCAATGCCGGCAGCCCTGACAGCTGCCCAGTCAACAGCGCCCTGCGCATAGGACACGTCTATACCCTTTGCGCCGATATCCGTGGGCTTAGCAAGCCCGCCGCCCGTAGAGTCGGTGTTGTTGCGGTAGTCGATAAGGCGGCTGCTTTTCGACACGGCAAAGCGCGCGGTTTTCGCCTTGTAGAAGCGCACGGTGCTTTCCATGATGAACACGCCGCTGTTTATGAACTCGCCCGTGAGCGAGAAGAAGCCCGCCATTGTAGAGCGCCCGCTTATCGTAACGCCAAGCGAGCCTTTAAGGTACAGCCTGCCCTCTGCGGGGGTCTGCATTTCGCCTGTAATGCGCGTTACGGAGTTTGCGGTGAGCGTTGTTATGCCGTAGTTGAGCAGTATGCCGTTTTTGTATACGTTAAGCGTACCCGACATTACCGCCTTTGCGCCGTTGCGCACGATAAATTCGCTCGCTATCTGCACAGCGGAGCTTTTCGTGGCGCTCATGCCGCCGTAGCACTCGAACCCCGCACCCGCGTTTACAACGAACTTGCCCGATACCGTAAGCGAAGCGCCGGGCTCCACAAGCATTCTGCCCTTTACGGTAAAGCCTTTGTCCTTGTATACCACGAGCTTGGAGCCGCTGCACATCACAAGCGCGCTTCCGAGCGGCACCGTGAAGCTCTTTTTGAGCTTTACGGTCTTTGCTATGTAGTAGTTGGTGTTCGGCAGCATTTTTGTCTTGCCGTCCCACTCGGTATAGCCGCTTATGTCTATCGGCTCGTACTCCTTGTCGGACAGATCCACGCCGCTCTCGGGCTTACCGGAGCCCTCAATGTCGTCGGGGTCGATGATCTCCGTTTCAGTGCGCTCGCCCGAGTCTATAACCGCAGTTTCGGTGCCCGCAGCCTCGGGCAGGCTCTCGCCCGTTTCTCCCTCGGCAAACGCGGTAAGCCCGCTAAGCGCTACCGCCGCCGCGACGAAAAGCGCCGCAGCCCGTTCCAGTAATTTCATGTCAACACGCTCCGTTAATTTATTTCCCTTCCAAGCCCTGCGGCTTTTCCCCATGCTTATATTGTCGCACATTTTCCGCGATTTGTCAAACGTTTTTTAATATTTTTCACATGGGAATTTGTGGAAGGTACAGCAAAGCAGCAGAATGTTACAATTCCAGACGGAAAGTGTAACAGAGTGATTACGCGGGGATTACAGTTTGCGCGGAAAAGGTTACATTTGTGTCATAACGGTTGACATATGGGAGCGCGCGTGTTATCATAGTTAACGGGAAAGCGCCTTTCGACAGAAAGCACGTGTTTTTATAAGCCTTTTGTGATTTTTTTGAAAAAAGTATTAACATTTCGACTGATATATGCTATAATAAAAAAGTATGCAGGCGTGCAAGGCAGACGGCAGCCATGTCAGGAATTATTTGAATGGTGAATTACATGGACAAGAAAAAAATAAAATATATCAGAATAAAGGACGACCCGCCAAAGGCTCAGAAGAAGAAAAAGAGCCGCGCTATGAAGAATTTCGGCAGCGCGATGACGATAGTCGGCACTACGCTCACATCAATGCTTCTCATTATAGTGATCATGCTCTGCATTGTGGTTACCGTCGTTGCGGTTTACGTCCTGGACTTTGCAAACACAAGCTACGACGCGAACCTGCGCGACGCGGAGATGAAATACACGAGCATGGTGTACGCATACGCCTCCGACGGAACGCTTACCGAAGTAAAGCGCCTTGCCGCGAACGAAAACCGTATCTGGGTGAATTACGAGGACATCTCTCAGAACCTTGTAAAGGCGGTTGTGGCGGTAGAGGACAAGCGCTTTTACGAGCACGAGGGCGTTGACTGGCAGAGAACAGTGTATGCGCTCGGCGCGGACGTGCTGAACCTTAGCGGCGCGGGACAGGGCGGCTCTACCATTACGCAGCAGCTTATAAAGAACATCACGGGCGACGACGAGCAGACATGGGAGCGTAAGCTGCGCGAGATATTCCGCGCGCTGTCGCTTGAAGAAAAATACACGAAGATAGACATACTTGAAAGCTATCTCAACCGCATATGGTTCGGCGGAATGGTATACGGCGTGGGCGCCGCCTCGCAGTATTATTTCGGCAAGGAGGCAAGCGACCTTACCGTAGCGGAAAGCGCTATCCTTGCGGGTATGATAAGAAACCCGTCCAAGCTCTCGCCCTATGCCGACCTTCAGCGCTGCAGGGACCGCCAGATATACGCGCTGCGCGACTGTATGTACGCGCAGGGCTGCATAACCACTGCGGAGTACGAGAAAGCGCTTGTTGAACAGGTGCGCTTTGCAAAGCCCGTTTACGGCACGGCGTTCGGCTATATAGACGAGCGCACGCTCTCCGACGGCGACAGCAGCGGCGACGAGGACGAGACCGTTGACGAAACCTACGAGGCGTACAAGTGGAACGGCAACTACACCGTGTCGCAGAACTGGTACGTTGACGCGGCTATCGAGCAGGTAATAAACGACTATGCCGACGAAAAGGGCATAACCTACACCTCCGCGAAAAACGAGCTTTACAACGGCGGCTACAAGATATACCTCAACATGGATATCGACATACAGAATAATCTCGAGGAGAAGTACCGCGACCCGTACACCGTGCTTTCGCGCTACGACCCGACAGCCCCCGAAAAGGACCTTATCCAGTCGGCGTTCGTTATCATGGATTATTCGGGAACGGTAGTGGGGCTTGTGGGCGGTCTTGGCGAGAAGCCCGGCGACAGCTGCTTTAACCGCGCAACGCAGGCGACGCGCGCGCCCGGCTCTACAATGAAGCCCATTTCAACCTATTCAACGGCGATACAGCGCAACCTCATCACCTATTCTACAATGATACCCGACAAGCGTATCTCCATCATAAACGATGAAGGAACGGGACTGCGCCAGTGGCCCGACAACTACGCAAACGAGGGCAACACGGGCGCGCTTATGCCCGCGTGGGAGGCGGTGCGTTACTCGCGCAACACCATAGCGGTGCGCGTGTGCCAGCTGCTTACGCCGCAGGTGGCGTTCAACCAGATAACGCAGAACCTCGGCTTTACAACGATAACCCAGAACGACCTTGCGTATTCGCCGATAACGCTCGGCGCGCTTACCAACGGCGTAAGGCTTATAGAGCTTGCCGCGGCGTATCAGGTATTCGGCAACGGCGGCGTTTATTACGAGCCCATGCTCTACAGCAAGGTTGAGGACAGCAAGGGCAACACCATTCTTGAGCAGGACTTCTTCGGTACGCAGGCGCTTGACAGCGACAGCGCGTGGATAGCGAACCGCATGATAAGGACGGTAGTGACCTCTCCCACGGGTACGGGACATTACGCGGCTATGGACAACGTAGAGGTATGCGGCAAGACGGGTACCTCCAACGCGGAAACCGACCTGCTGTTCGTGGGCATTACGCCCGATTATGTCGGCGCGCTCTGGATAGGCTACGACGACTCCCACAAGATAGGCGGTGCGGACGGCTGGAAGGCCGTGGCTTCGGTATGGAAGACCGTAATGACGGGCATTCAGGACGAAAGCGAGATAAAGCGTTTTACGGCGGATTCCTCGGTAGTGGAAAGAAGCTACTGCCTTGAAACGGGACTGCTTGCGACAAGCCGCTGCACCAAAACGGATATCGGCTACTACAGGCAGGACAATATCCCCGCATTCTGCTCGGGCAAGCATAAGGAGGAGCAGGAGAAGATATACGCCGAATGGGACGCAATCGACAAGGCAAACGAGGACAACCTCAAGGCATACCTTGAGCGGCTCGGCTACTAAAAACTCAGCTGCCGCAGGCAAAAATGTCTGCGGCAGTCTTAGTGCAAGGGGGATTCGGGTGAACGGCAAAAGAACAGCGGCGCTTGGCGCTGCCGTTGCCGCAGCCGCAGCCGCGGCGCTCTGCATACTCTTTGGCGGCAGTAAAACGGCGCAGAAAAGCCTTTTCGCGATGGACACCTACATGACCCTTTCCTGCACGGGGCGGGGCGCGGAAAAGGCGCTTGACGCGGCATGCGCCGAAATACGGCGGCTGGACGCGCTGCTCAACGCCGCAGACCCCGCAAGCGACCTCTACGCGCTCAACAGCGCGGGCGGAGGTGCGCTCTCGGGCGACATAGCGGCGCTTACGGAAAAGAGCCTTGCCCTTTATGAGGACACGGGCGGCGCGTTTGACGCGGCAATGCTGCCGCTCACAACGGCGTGGGGCTTTTCAACGGGCGATTACCGCGTGCCCGCCGCGGACGAGCTTGAAGCGGCGCTTGCCCTCTCGGGGAGCGCGCGGCTTTCCTGCAGCGGGGGGACGCTCGCTATGCCGCAGGGCGCGGGGCTTGACCTCGGCGGGATAGCAAAGGGCTACGCCGCAGACCGCGTGCGCGATATCCTCACTGCGCGCGGCGTGACCTCGGCGTGCCTTTCGCTCGGGGGGAATATATGCGTTATAGGCGGGCGTGAGGACGGCTCGTCGTGGCGCGTGGGTATTCAGGACCCGCAGGGCGGGGACTACCTCGGCGTGCTTTCGGTGAGGGATACCGCCGTTGTCACATCGGGGTCGTACGAGCGGCGCTTTACGGACGGGCAGGGCGTCGAGTATCACCACATACTCGACCCGAAAACGGGCTGCCCCGCGCGCAGCGGGCTTGTTTCCGTAACGGTGGTGTGCGCGGACGGTACAACGGCGGACGGGCTTTCCACGGCGTGCTTTGTTATGGGCGCGCAGAAGGCGCTTGAATACCGCGCGTCGCACGGCGGCTTTGAGCTTGTAATGCTCTGCGAGGACGGCACGCTTTATGCAACAAAGGGACTTGACGGCAGTTTTTCCACGGAGCGCGCCGTAACATGGGCGGATTAAGGGGGACGTATGATAAAGGGCTGTATTTTCGACCTTGACGGCACGCTTTGTCACAGTATGGCGCTATGGCGCAGCGAAACCGCAGGCATAGACCGTCGCGACTGCGCGGCAATGGCGCGGGCGCATTCAGCCATGCGCCGCCATTACAGGGACGACCTTGAGCTTCGCAGCGGCGTTATCGCGTTTCTTGACAAGCTTAAGGCACGCGGCGTAAAATGCTGCATTGCAAGCGCCACGGCGGTGGACGTGTCCGCGCCGCTGCTTGAAAAGAGCGGGCTTATGCGGTATATGGATTTCTATGTATCGGTATTCGACGTGGGCGCGCGCAAGGACAAGCCCGACATCTACCTTACCGCGGCAGGCCGGCTGGGCGTTTCGCCTGCGGAGTGTGCGGTGTTTGAGGATTCGGAATACTGCGCGCGCACAGCGCAGGGCGCGGGCTTTTTCGTGGTGGGGGTATTCGACCCGACGACCGCTGCGGAGGGGCGCTGCGATGATTACTCAGACCTTTATATAAGGGAGTTTTCCGCGCATACGGCGGGACTTTTGCCGCTTGACGGCTGACGGAGGACGCAATGAGCAATATAAGACCCGCTGCGGCGGCGGACGCATCGCGCATAGCCGAGATAATCGTTACAAATTACCGTGTGAACTTCTACCCCTTTTTCAGAAACGACGAGTTTTACTTCCGCGAGCTGAACGTTGCGGACATGGCTGCGGAATACTGCGTTGGCTCGCTGGCTTTGCAAAGCAGCAGCGTTTACGACAACGGCGTTGTAAAGGGCGTGGTGCGCGTTTCGGGCGGCGAGGTGCAGAAGCTTTTTGTAGAGCCGCAGTTTCAGAGCCTCGGCATAGGCGCGGCTCTTTTGCAGTACGCGGTAAGCGCGCTCGGCGCTGTAGAATTGTGGGTGCTGGAGTACAATAAGCGCGGCATTGCGTTCTACGAGAAAAACGGTTTTGCGCTCACGGGCGAGAGGATAATAGAGGACGAATGGGTGCCGCTGCTGAAGATGAGGAGAGTATAATAGCCGCGCGCAGCCTGATACAGAATAACCCCCGCATTCGGCGATTGCAGCCGTGTGCGGGGGTTGCTGCGTAAATCAGTCCGCTTCCTTTGCGCTGAAAACGCACTCAGCCGTGAATATCTCCGCAGCTTCTATCCTGAGGCGGAATCCCAGCCGCTCAAGGTCTGCGCGGGCTATTGCAAGCCCTATGCCGCTGCCCTCGTTTTCGCCGTGCGCGTCGCTGCCGCGCACCATGCCCTTTGAGCGCTTTATAAGCGCGAGGGCCTTTGCGTAGAGCGCCGCGAGCGAAAACAGCTTTACCGCATAATCGTCCGCGCCTAGCTCGTAGCCGTGCAGAATGTCGCTTTCCGTGCCGAGGGCGGTGAGAAATATTATCGGGCAGCCGCTGTTTGTGCGAAGCTCGCGGCACAGCTCAAAGCCCGACGTCCCCGGGAGCACTATGTCAAGCAGCACGAGGTCGTACTCATGCTCGTAGAGCATATCAAGCCCCCTGTCGCCGTCCTCCGCAAAGGAAAGCTGCATTGTCCCGCCGCTTTTCGCGGCAAAAAAGTCGCCGATGGTTTCCCTTATCCGGTCAGAGTCCTCAACCACAAGAATGTTGTATGCCACAGGTCTTTCCTCCTTTTCGGGAATATTGTAGCACGCAGATGTGTCCTTTTTGTATCCTGCGGAAAACCTTTCGGCGGTTTTTGGCAGAACGTTTACCTGCCGCGCTTTTTCGGCAGGGGCGTTGCCTGCACGAGTATGTCTATCGCCTGCGCGGCAAGCCCGCGGTTTTCAATGTCAAGGATATAATGCTCCCTCGCGCCGTCGTAGGGGAAGCCGCAGGGCGCGCCCTGCATAAGCGCGGAAAGCTCGGGGAGCTTTTTTACGTACACCGTGTTGTCGCAGACGGTAAGCACGGGTCTGTCGCTCACATAAACCATATACTCGCCGAACATTTTCTTATAGCGCACGCCGTCTGTGTCTGCAAGCTGTCCGCACACAAAATCAATGTATTCCTCTGAGGTTGCCATAACTGTTCCTTTCCTGCGCTTCAGTCGTCAGCAAGGTCTGCGATAAGCTTTGCACTGCTCACCGCAAGCGCAAGCTGAAGCTTGTTGTCAAAATTGGTTTTTTGAAGCATATTTGTTACATGGTATTTTACGGTAGTCACTTCTATCCCCATCGCCTCGGCTATTCTGCCATAGGACATTCCGCGCACAAGATAGCGCAGCGCCTTAAGCTCCGCGCCGTAAAGGCGCAGGTTTTCCGCGGACTCGTTAAGGCACAGCCGCAGCTCGCACACGGGCAGCTGCGTCATGCGGCTGCTGAGAAACACAAGGTTGCTGCGGCGCTTGACGTATGTTCCCACCACCACTATCTGCCCGAGAAGCCGCCGCGCTTCTTCGGTGGACTGCGCCCCGCGAAGCCGTGCCGTAAGGCGGTTCTGCTCTTCAATGCGCAGGCGGCGCGAGCGCCGCTCGTTTTCCGCCTTGAGCACGTCGCCCGTGTCCCATAGCTCCTCATGCGTAAGTTCAAGCTGCCGCGTTACCGCGGTAAGCTCTGAGATGTCCTCCTGTCAGAAAATATAGCCGCTGCGCGTGGGGCTGCATTTAAGCAGCGTGTCCGCGTCAAGGCGCAGCGCGCCGTTCACCGCCTGCTTCATGTATTCCTGAGAAAGCGGCAGAGCGTCTGCGGAGGAATGCTTTATACGCAGCGCCCTGTCGGTTATATGCGCGCGGATAGTGCTCGCCTTGAAAAGCACGTCGCAGCCCATGTTCGACTGAATAAGCCCGCAGTGAATGCAGCACTCAAATACCCACGCCGTGATAAGCCCTATGTAAATAAGACTGCGCACAACCCCCGCCGCGGGAAAGCCGTGCCCCGCCTTTGTCATGAAGCGGATAAGCATTGCCGCGCCAATCAGCAGCGCGACTGCAGCGCTTATAAGTATCGAGGTGCGTTTGCGTATCATTTCCGCGCCGCCTTTCTTGTGTTGTATCATAAGTATAGCACGTTTAGGCGGGTTTGGCAATAAGGAATTTTGCTTGACAGGCGCTGCTTGTGTGTGCTAAAATATAGCAAAAGGACTGTACGGAGGTATTTATATGTGCTTTATATGCGACAGGATAGATATGATAAAGAACGGCGCGAACCCGTATTTTGTAAAGGAGCTTGAAACAGGATATGTGGTGCTTGGCGATAACCAGCACTTTTACGGGTACACGCTTTTTCTTTATAAGGAACACGGCGGTAAAACGGAGATCTTTCATCTCCCGCCCGAGGAGCGGCAGAAGTTCTTAAATGAAATGTCGGTTGTAACCGAGGCGGTTTCACGCGCGTTTGGCGCGGAAAAGATGAACTGCGAGCTGCTTGGCAACGGCGACGCGCACCTTCACTGGCACCTGTTCCCCAGAAGAAGCGGCGACATAGAGGGCTGCGGCAATAACGGCAGAGGTCCTGTGTGGTGGTATCCTATGGAGAAGATGTACAGCGACGACAACCGCCCGAGTCAAAGCGAGCTTGAGGAGATGAAAGAGCGGCTTATAAAGGAGCTTGACAAGCTGTTGTAACGGCGCTGCAATGCCAAACGCTTTAATGAGCATGACTGTGCAGGGAGCGTTTTTGCATGGGACGCCAAAAAAATTCCCCCGACTTATTGACAACCATAATTATCTGTGCTATCATATAATCAGGCGCACTATTCACACCCAAAATTACAGCAAAGGAGAAGTAAAAATGACCATGAAACGAACCGTCTCAGCAATTATCGCGCTTGCGCTCGCAGCGGGCATTTCCGCGCAGGCGGAGTATTACCCCGCTCAGCCCGAAACGGCATATGTGCAGAGCGCGCAGCTTGCAGGCAGCGCGAGCGTATCCTCGCTTAAATTCGGCAGGATACCAACGCAGATATGCACGGGAAAGCCGCTTAAACCAAAGGTAACGGTAAAGGACGGCGCAAAAACGCTCGTTCCCGGCAGGGACTACACCGTGACCTATACAAACAACAAGGGCGTTGGCACGGCAAGCGCTGTTGTTAAGGGCATGGGCAGCTACAAGGGCAGCAAAACGCTCAGCTTTAAGATACGCCCCGCTGCGCCCGTGCTTGAGATAACGCAGTCCGACAAAACGCTTACGCTCTCGTGGAATAAGGTAAGGGGCGCGGGCGGCTACCAGCTTTACTACAGCGTGGACGGCGGGGAGTACAGGCGCCTTGCCGCAACGGGAAAAACAAGCTACAGCATAATAAAGCCGGACGCGCGCTCCGGCGTGTACAGATTCAAGGTGAGGGCGTACAAAAAGGTAAACGGCAAGGCGGTCTGCGGTGGCTTCAGCGAGGTTATGATACCCGGCAGGGCAAGCGAAAACTCGCTCGCGGACGACGGCGAGACGTTCACCATACTGGCAATGGGTTCTGCGGATATCATTGCGGACGGCTTTGCGGAATACACGGGCGGCAGAGTCAACGTGATGTACGTTGACTACCCCTATGAAAAGGACGATTACCTTAAAGCCGTAAGCAGCGCGGACGACGTTGACGTTATCCTTGTGGGCGTGGACGACGTTCAGGAGCTTATTAACACAGCGGACGTTATCGCGCCGCTTTCTAAGCTCGGATTTGAGAAGAACGATTTCGCGCAGGCGCTACCGTACACGCTTGCGGGCGGCACGGCGGCGGACGGTACGTTCATGGCGGCGTGCGTCTATCCGTCGCCCGGGGCGTTCGTTTACAGAACCGACCTTGCGCAGCAATATCTCGGCGTTACCTCGCCCGAGGAAATGCAGGAGCTTGTAAAGGACTGGGACGCGTTCGCGCAGACGGGCGAGCGGCTCGGCAAGGCGAGCGGCGGCAAAACGGCGCTCGTATCGTCGCTTTACGGCGGAATGTTCAGGGCGTATATAGCGGGGCTTGGCGGCAGCTGGGTAAAGGACGGCGTGCTTGACATGAAGCAGGTTGAGGGTCTGCTTGATTTTGCGGAGAAAATGCGCGCAGGCGGCGTTGACGCGCGCTGCACGGTGTGGACCGATGAGTGGTTCAGCGCTATTCCAAACGGACGGGCGCTCGGCGAGTTTGTGCCGTCGTGGGGGCTTCTGGAGTACGAGTATTCCCTGCTGCAGCAGTTCTCGGACGGCGGTAAATACAGCATGGCGGTATGCGAAGGCCCTGCGGGCTGGTACTGGGGCGGCACATACATAGCCGTACCCGAGCGCTGCGACAACGCGAGCCTTGCAAGGCAGTTCATAGAGTACGCCTGCATAAACGAGCAGTCCGTGCAGCAGCTGAATCTTGCCGAGGGCGACTTTATAAACAACATAAAGGCAATGAGCGGCATTGACAGGCGCAACAGCCTGCTCGGCGGGCAGAACGAGTACCCCGTGCTTATAGAAAGCGCGCAGCGGCTCGGCGAGTGCGGCGCTTCCGTCTATGACGAGGCGATCGCGGAAGCCGCGCTGATAGCGGTTATAGGCGTTCTTGAGGACGCGTTCCCGCGCGATTATGTGCTCGGGGTGTTCACAGAGACGCTGAGCGCAAAATACCCCGAGCTGAAATTCGGCTGATAAAGCATAGCTGCATTATATTTATCCCGTCCGGGTGCATCCGGGCGGGATTTAACCGCTTAAAAATTACGAAATACCGTATAAAAGTAGGGGGTGCTTTATGCGCGGTTATGCTACAATTAAGTTGGAAGAACACACCATGACACCATAGGAGGAAAACGATATGCAGGTAACATTAACGGCGTTCCCCGCAGACATTGCGGAATTTAAGGCGGCGGCGCAGATGGGACTGTCCGCGCCCGAGAACACCTGCGCGCTGTTTCTGTGCGCGCCGGAGCTTTACATAAAAAACAATGACGAGGGCGTTGAAGCCATGAATATGCTTCGCGGACCGCGCCCCATGACGCCCTATGACGTGCAGTTCCTGCGCGACAGACTGCGCGGCAGGGAGTACCTGCCACGCGCGTATTTCAACGGCGCCACCCCGCAGAGCAGGACCCGTGGGCGTAAGGGGGGGGCGGCATGAGAAAAATCGTACTTTTTACGCTCTGCGCGGGCGTTGTAATGCTTTCTGCTTGCGCAGACAGCGGGCAGAGCGTCGCTGACAGCGCTTCTTCCGCAGCGGTAAGCGCGGAAAGCGCGCAGAGCGTTACGGAGGAATCGGAGCGCACCGCGCCCGCGCAGGCTTCCACGGAAGCTGAAAGCGAGCCTGCTCCGTCCGAAGAAACGGCGGCTGAACCTTCCTCCCCTGAAACGATTATATCCGGCGACGGAGGGTTTGCCGATATCCGCGCGGAAATCGGCGGGGAGGAGCTTTTCGCGGCGGCGTATCTCGGATATTTCCCTGCGGCACAGACGGCGCCGCTTGCGGAATGGCTGCGCGGAAGCAGCCCCAACCTGCTGACGGACGCTCCCTTTATCGCGGAAATACCCGAGGAGCGCACGATAGGCAGCGCGGGGTATCTGTTCTGCATAATTCCGCGCGACGAGGCGGCTTCTGCAGCGGTAAACCGCGTTTCGTGGAACGACGATTCGCAGAGCTTTCTGACGGACGAGGTGCTGTACCGCTCCGAGAGCGGCGAGCCGCTTCTGGTGTTCTGCAACGTCGGCGGGAATACCGACAATCCCGACACAGCCATAACCGTAGTTTCCGGCGGAGCGGCGTGCGAGTGGCAGCCCATGCTTAACGCTTACGGCAGAATAAGCCTGCCGATATCCGCGGACGGCGCGGAGCTTGCAGCGGACGTCACGAATTATAACGACAGGCAGGGCGCTGTCGGTATGTATCTTGAAGAGGGCTGGGCGGGACCTACCGCCGAGGGGCTTTCAGCTGACGGCGCGACATGGACGGTGCAGACGCTCGCATGGGACGGCGCACCGGCGCAGTTTGAGCTTACGTTCCGCCTTGACGGCACGGGCGCGGGCGCTTCAGTAGGCTCTGTGAGCATTGACAGGCGCAGCGCGGGCGAAACGGAATACGAGGAGTGCTGGAGCGGCTGGTGGAGCATTACGACAGAGCCTGAGCAGCCCTCGTTCGTAACGCTTGAGCTTTCGCGCAGCGGCGGCAGGAATTTTGACGAAACGGACGCGCCCATGTTTATAAGCGACACCTATCCCGTGCTGATATCGCCCTCGGGCGAGCAGCTTATGCTGTTTGGCGGTGCGCACAGCATTCCGCTGCCGTTTATGCCGTCGGGAGATTCGTCGGCGCTCTTTACGGCGGCTATGGGCTGATTCGGGGGTGCGCGGTGAGAGGATTCGGCGGCAGACCCGAAAACGCCGTGCCTGTCGGCGTTGAATACTAGAGCGTGAACGGCATGACGTACGGCGAGGTAACGCTTTACCGGAAGCCGATACCCGGTGCGAAGGAGTATGTCGTATTCAAGTATGACGCCGAGAGCAATACGTATAAGAGCGTTGCAACGACAAGAGCTTTTATATGGGAGGATTTTCGCAGGACGAAACATCCGCGCTGCGCGCACGGTCGCGTTGCGTAAGCCGAGCGCAGCGAGGTGTCGCGTTGCGTAAGCGAAGCGTCGTGTTGCGTAAGGCGTGAGCCGTCGCGTTGCGTAAGCGAAGCGTCGCGTTGCGTAAGGCGTGAGCCGTCGCGTTGCGTAAGCGAAGCGTCGCGTAAACACTTGTGCGGATAGAAGTGTTTTTTGCTTCGGGACACACGAAGCAAAAAAGTAATTTCAAAACCCGCATACGCGGGCAAAATCGATTTTTTCGACAAGCTGAGACCGCCCTCGGATTGAGGGCGGTCGGTATTTTTTATGCCTTGCGTTTTTTCTTTGCCAGATTTACAATGGTGACGATAGCGGAGCTCAGAACGAGGTTTACGCCAAGCTCGACGAGGAAGTTTATTCCCACCATGCCGAATATGATGTAAGCGCCCGCGCTTTCAAAGCCCTCGCCTATGGCAATCTGCCCTATAAAGTCCCAGAAGAAAATGCGGCAGCCCAGCAGGAAGATCCCCGTGTTTACTATGGGCGATACCACTGCGGCGGCAATAACCGCTGCGGTGCTGTTCTTCTTTGCGATAAGCGTGTAGATAAGCCCTGCGGCAGCGCCTGCGGCTATGCCCTTTGCAAGCACCGTCACGATAGTACCCGGGATATTCACCGCGAGGAACGCGCCCGCGTCGGTGAGGAGGACTACCGCGCCGAAAACCGCGCCGAGCCACGCGCCCGCCTTCCAGCCGTAAAGCGAGGCGCCGACGATTATCGGCACAAGCGTCAGCGTAATGCTGAACATTCCGAACCTGATTCCGAGCGACAGTCCCTGCAATACAGCGACTATCGCCGTCAGCAGCGCAAGCGTAACCAGCGCCGCCGTGTCAAAGCGCCTGCCCTTTTCGGGGCGGGTAATGTTGTTGTCCATAACAGACTCCTTTGCTGGCACTCGGGTCAATGCTCCCGATGTACCGCGGGTATATATTTACGGGCAAAGCCCGCAGACCCCAGAGAAAAATACTGCCCTCTCAGCAGTTCTTTTTGTAGATGTCGAACAGTCCCTTTAATATAAGGCTCTTGTCGAGGATAAAGTCGCGGCGGCACAGCGGCTCTACCACGGCGGAAAAGCCGCCTGTCGCTATTACCGTGCACTTTTCGCCGAGCTCCTGCTCGAAATGCTCCGTCATGCCGTCAAGCATGAACGCTGTGCCGTAAAGCATACCCGAGCGCATACAGTCAATCGTATTGGTGCCGATAACGCGGCGGGGCGCTTCGCCCGAAATGCTGATGAGCGGCAGGCTCGCCGTTTTCTGCGCGAGCGCTTCTGCGGAGATTTTAATACCGGGGGCTATTATCCCGCCGACAAACGCGCCCGTTTTGTCCACCGCAAGTATCTTTGTCGCCGTGCCCAGGTCGATAACGACTGCGGGCAGGGGGTAATGCTCCTTTGCGCCCACGGCAACGGCTGCCATGTCCGCGCCGAGCGACGCGGGCTCGTCTATCCTTATGTTGAGCCCCGTCTTTATCCCGGGACCCACCGTAAGCACGCGGCAGTGGCACACCTTTTCCGCCGCGCCCTTTATCTGCGGCGTTACGGGGGGGACTACGGAGGATATTATCGCGCCCGTTACCGCGTCGGGTGTATGCCCGTAAAGCGACAGAATGTCCACGAGCGTTATCGCGTACTGGTCTTCCATGCGGTAGCGGTCGGTGGAAATGCGCGACTCGAAGCAGAGGACGTCGTTCTCATCAAATCCGCCGATAACGGTATTTGTGTTTCCAACGTCAATGGTCAGTATCATTGCTGTTCTCCTTTTATATAGGGTAATATAGCGTCCGTCCGGCAGGGCGTGACGGCGGTCAGCTCATGTATTCGCCGCTGTATTCGAGCATGGTCACGCTCTCAACGCCCTCGATGGCGTTAAAGCGGGAAACGTAGCTCATGTCGTTGTTCTTTATCTTCACCTCGACGGTAAGCTCAACGCTCTCTCCCGTCTGCGTCTTGCTCTTAAGCTTATACTTCATGTTTCCGAGAAGCCCGTTGACGTTCATCTCTTCAGAAGCGGCGTAACGCACTATCAGAAGATAGCTGCGGCGCTCCTTCTTGAATATGGTGAGGAGTATGTAGATTATAGCAATGCCGACCGTGCCGAGGAACGCCACCCAGTAAAGCTGCGCGCCCGCGGTAATGCCCGCTGCTATCCCCCAGAAAAGGAATCCGATGTCAAGCGGGTCCTTTACCGCCGCGCGGAAGCGCACGATGGACAGCGCGCCGACCATGCCGAGCGACAGCACGATATTCGCGCTTATCGTCATGATAACGAACGCCGTTACGACAGTCGTAAGCACTATAAGAATGTTGAAGTTCTCGGAGTACACAACGCCCCTGTAGAAAAAGCGGTAGACAAGATACACGATAAGCCCGCATACGGTAGCGGTGAGAAGCGTGAAAAGGATCTTGCTTACCGAAAGCGTTGCAAGCTGTGTGGTGAAATCAAGTCCTGAGAGAAGCGACGAAGCGTCGCTGAGCAGTTTTTCAGAAATCATGAAGCTTTACCTCCGTAATTTTGTCGCAGCATATTATGTATTTTGAAACCGACAGCCGCGGTGCCTCCAGCCCCTGCACAGCCGCGTATATGGCTGCGGGAAGATAGCTGTCGTATTTAATTTCGAGAACTATATCGCGCGTGAATACGGGCGAATAGAACGCCTTCCGTGAAAACATATCCACCGTATCGTAACACACGGACAGCCGCCTGTCAAAGGTTATGCGCACATTGCCGTGCGGATAGACGAGCGCCTCGCGCCTGTAATCCACAATCACCTTCGGGCGCAGCCTTGTAAGTCTGTCCGAGCGGTAGAACTCGCCGAAAACGTCCTCGTCGCCGTCGTGGCTGCGCATAAAGCCGCAGTCCCCCGAAAGCAGCGCGGCGTATTGCTCAGCGTTCAGCGGAGCGGAGAGCTTCGACACGAACTCGCCGTCCTTGTGCTTGGCTTCAAGCGTGATGTGCGAGGGGTCGAGCCCGTAGGCGCGCGCGCGGAACTTTCTGCGGGTGTCTATACCGTTGAGCTTGTCATTATACGCGCTGTTATATATGTCGTCGAAATACAGACTGGTTACGCGGTAGCCGCCGTTCACTCCGTGCAGGTCGGGCGTCATCAGCGGCAGCAGCCTTGCCTGCAATACCCTGGCCGTACCCTCGTCGATAAGGAACTTTATTTCGTGGCGCAGACGCCGCCCGCCAAACATCATCGACTGCGGCGCTGTTTTTTTGTCGGCCCGTACAGAGCGTTTAAGAAAAAGCACGCCCGAACACTCCTCTCCGAGTATTGATACGCTACTATTGTACCACACTTTAATAATAAATACAAGGGCTTTTTCGCTTTTGGGCAGATTTTGGCGGTTAAGTCTGCGTCATGGTAATGTGCGCAAATTGCGCAAAATGTCGAATGGTGTATAATCACGCAAAAATATTACGAACTGTATACAAACCGGGAAGAAATTTCGCTTAATTTGCAAAAACCACTTGACAAGCCCCCGCTGATGCTGTATAATATTTTAATGTTGACAGTTATGTTCGGGACAACTGTATCCCGACATGAATTATTGCATTACAAAAGGGGGTCTATCGACAATGAAAAGAACATACCAGCCCAAGAAGCTCCAGAGAAAGCACGAGCACGGCTTTATGAAGAGAATGGCTACCAAGAACGGCAGAAAGGTTCTCGCACGCCGCCGCGCAAAGGGCAGGAAAAAGCTCACATACTAATGGAGCGCAAAACGCCCGAATCACGCGTGCCCGATTTAAGAAAAAGGTACGTTGTGATAAAAAGCAACCGCGATTTCGCCTTTCTGTTCAAAAAGGGACAGTGCATTGTAACTTACGGGTTTATATGCTATTTTCGTCCGCGCAGGGCGGGTTCAAACCGCCTTGGCATCGTTACGGGCAAAAAGGTGGGAAACGCAGTAAAGAGAAATCGGTCAAGGCGGATAATACGAGAAGCATTCCGCCTTTTTGACCCGATTCTCAAGGAAAAAACACAGAAGCGTTATGATTTTGTTTTCGTGGCGCGGGGCAAAACGCCGTCGCTTAAAATGCAGCAGCTGCTTTCGCTCATGAAAAAGAATGTATTGTCCGAGCTTATATGAAATACTTGCTTATCGGTATCATCAAGCTGTACAGAATGACGCTGTCAAAAATCTTGCCGCGCTGCTGCCGCTTTTATCCAAGCTGTTCCGAATACGGGCTGTCCGTTGTTCGGCGATTTGGTGCGGTAAAGGGCGGTTATTTGGCGTTACGGAGAATTATCCGCTGCAACCCGTTCAGCGCGGGCGGGTACGACCCTGCACCCGGGCGTTTTTCGCTGCGCCCCGAGAAGTATGGCGCAGGGCTGCCGTCGTGGAATGCTGACGGCTCTGCTGATTTGCGAAGATAATGCGGCATATTTGCCGCTTCTATAAACATACGCTGCGCGGGACGAGCTCCCGCATGACCCTTCCGTTTTGAAAGGACGTGGACACCATAAATTTCCTTTACAGCATTATAGGTAAGCCGCTCGGCTATATCCTGTACTTTATCTACCAGTTCATATGCAGCAACGTCGGCATTGCGATACTTCTGTTTACCTTTATTATAAAGCTCGCTATGCTGCCGCTTGCGATAAAGCAGCAGAAAAACACCGCGAAGTCTGCGATATTTGCGCCCAAGGTGCGCGAGATTCAGCAGAAATACAAAAACAACCAGCAGAAGCAGCAGGAGGAGATGGCAAAGCTACAGCAGCAGGGCTATAACCCCATGGGCGGCTGCGGCACAATGCTGCTTACATTTCTGATACTCTTCGGCGTCCTCGACGTTGTATACAAGCCGATGACGCATATCCTGCACGTAAGCAGCGACAAGGTCACCTCCATGATACAGGAGTCCTACGACGTTGAGATAACCGAGTTTTTTGTAAGCGAGGTAACGCGCCCGGGCGACGAGCTTGCGGACATGAAGGAAGAGGCGCTGCAAAAGCATAACGACATCGTCCGCGACGCGCAGCAGATACTCGACTACTACAACGCGAACTGCCTTGCGCAGGGCGACACCGCAAAGGATATGTCGGTGTTCGACAGCGTTTCCGTGGAAGCCAAGAGCGTTATCAAGACCGTTATCAGCCACTCCATGCTCGCGGAATACGAGAAGAACGAAAAGAGCGTGCTGTTCACCGATACGGACCTTTACAAGCTCACCGATGAAGAAAACAACGCAATGAACGCGATCGCAGACGAGCAGGAGCGCGCGGAATACAAGCGCTCACACTGCATAAGCGACGCTGCGCGCGAGGGCTTCACCACGGTGCAGAAGCACTTCGGCTCTTACAAGGTAACGGCTGTAGATACCGTAACGTTCCAGACGTCCTCCGCGCTGCAAAGAGAGCTTTACGCGCTCGAGTGCTACGGCACGGGCAGCAACAAGGAAGCCTACGACAAGCGCGTTGTCGGCGATGAGCTCAAGAACGAGGTAACGGAGCTTTACGATAACCTCAACTTCCTCGGCATACCGCTCGGTCAGGTTCCGTGGGAGCACCTCGGCTTCCCGCTTATCCTTGTGCCGATAATCTCGTTCCTTATGGCGCTCGTCCAGACGTTCGTTTCCAACAAGATGATGGAGAATAACAACCCCGACGCCGCTTCGACGATGGGTTCGATGAAGGTGACGATGTATATCATGCCGCTCTTCTCGCTCTTCCTTGCGTTCACTATCCCTGCGGGCGCGGGCTTCTACTGGACGATAAGCTACCTGTTCGGCATTATACAGACCGTTGTGCTCAACAAGCTCTACAGCCCCGAAAAGCTGCGCGCACAGGCCGAGGCGGAATACGCCGCGCGCATGAAGGTGGTAAACGTTACCGCCGACAAGCCCTCGGGGTCTGACGACAATTCCGTGCACGAATACAACGGCGAGCAGCTCACGCAGAAGGAGATAAACCGCCGCAAGCTTGCAGAGGCGCGCCGTCAGGACGCTGAGAAGTACGGCGAGGAATACCACGACGAGGACGAATAAATCGGAAAGGGATACACTATGGAAAAGGAATTCAGAGCAAAGACCGTTGACGAAGCCAAGGCTCTTGCTGCGCAGGAGTTCGGCGTATCTGCTGACGACATTGATTTTGAGATACTGGATCAGCCCAAGAAGAGCCTTTTCGGCTTTAAGGGAGAGGCAAGACTGATAGCTAAGTACACCCCCGCCGAGCCTGCCGTGCAGGAAGCGCAGCCCGCTCAGGAGCCGCAGGAAGAGTCCCCCGCGCCCGCAGCGGCAGCCGAGCCCGCAGAGGACGAGGGCGGAGAGCTCCCCGAGGACTTTGACGTGAACGCGAGTCTTAAGGTGCGCACCGCCGTGGAGTACCTCACCGCCGTGCTTAACGCACTCGGAATGCAGAACTTTACGATAACCCCCGTAAAGCGCGAGGGCAACGTGGTACTCGATATATCGGGCGAGAAGCTGGGCGCGGTTATAGGCAAGCGCGGCGAAACGCTCGACAGCTTACAGTACCTTACAATTCTCGCAAGCAACCGCGCGGAGGAGTCCTACTGCCGCATTTCGCTCGACTGCAACGGCTACCGCGCAAAGCGCCGCGAAACGCTTGAGTCGCTTGCAAAGCGCACCTCTGCAAAGGTAATAAAGCAGGGCAGAAAGATAGCGCTTGAGCCGATGAACCCCTATGAGCGCAGGATAATCCACAGCTGCGTTGCGGAGATAGAGGGCGTTTCCAGCCACTCCACGGGCACGGAGCCTTACAGAAAGGTCGTTATCTACGCTGACAAGCCCAAGTTCGACAACCGCCGCCGTTCATCGGGCGGGCGCGGCGACAGGCGCGGCAGCGGCACTCCCGCAAGAAGCTACAAGCAGTCCACGGGCTTCTCCACGAGCTTTGAGCGCGAGTACAAGCGCAGAAGCTACGAACCCGACGAGAACGCCGACGCAGGCGAGTTCTCCAAGGAAACGGTTGACGCTGAGAGAAGCGCTACCCTCTACGGTAAGATAGAGCTTTAATATTTGACGGTCGGGGCAGCACTGCTTCGGCCGTTTTTGTGTATATCCACGATGTTGCGCCTTTTTTCGGATTTTGTCCAAATAGCACTTGAAAAATCATAAAAAGGGTGATATAATAAATTAGATATTGCTTATAAAATGCGTATAAAGGAAAGGAAGGCTCAATGCTATGGCTGCAAAATACATTTTCGTGACCGGCGGCGTTGTTTCGGGGCTTGGCAAGGGCATTACGGCGGCTTCCCTGGGCAGGCTGCTTAAAATGCGCGGGTACAAGGTAACGATACAGAAGTTTGATCCGTACCTCAATGTTGACCCGGGCACCATGTCCCCTTACCAGCACGGCGAGGTGTTCGTGACCGACGACGGCGCGGAAACCGACCTCGACCTCGGACACTATGAGAGGTTT
>CAKSEE010000002.1 GCA_934446455.1 uncultured Oscillospiraceae bacterium
GGCATGGACCCCGCGACCTGCCCGAGCGAGGTTCCCGTAAGCGCAGGCTGCTCGGGCAGCTGTGAGGGCTGCCACGGCTGCGGCTGAGGTTTATCCTGATATTATTACGTTGCTGCGACCGACGATAATGGCACATCTGCTGCGTTAAACATATATTGTCAGCACACAAACACGACGTTTGTGATGTTGCCCCAAAAGCCCGGCACGACGCCGGGCAACAGAGGGCAACCGCGCCTTGCAGCTGCACCATTCTCCCCGGTCTCGGCGACTGAACCTTTTTGGGCGTTGTTTTTAGCCAAGAGAAACACATTATTCACAATTATTAGAAACAGGAGCGTGCATGATGGCGCAGCAGAACGACAAAGTATCCCCTATGCTTCAGCAGTATCTTGACATCAAGGACAAGTACCGCGACTATATTCTGTTTTTCCGCTTAGGGGACTTTTACGAGATGTTCTTTGACGACGCGGTGACGGTATCGCGCGAGCTGGAGCTTGCGCTGACCTCGCGCGCGGGTTCGCCGATGTGCGGAGTGCCGTTCCACAGCTGCGAAATATACCTCAAAAAGCTTATAGACAAGGGCTTTAAGGTGGCTATCTGCGAGCAGCTCACCGACCCCGCCGCTTCAAAGGGGCTGGTGGAGCGCGACGTTATCCGCCTTGTCACCGCAGGCACGGTAATAGAGGCGAGTATGCTGAGCGAGGACGCCAACAACTACATCGCCTGCATTTACGTCGGCGAGGGCGCTGCGGGTCTTGCTTTTTCTGACCTCTCCACGGGCGAGGTGCACGTCTTTGAAAAGAGCGGCGCGAACCTCGAGCAGGAGATGATATCCGAGCTTTCGCGCTTCGACCCAGTAGAGCTGCTTGTTGAGAGCCGCTTTACCACGCTGCACGAGGTGAACGACTTTGTCTGCAACAGGCTCACGCGCTGCATTTCAGAAACGCTGCCCGAGGAGAGCTTCGACAGCTCCGACGAGAGCGTGATAACCAACCAGTTTGAGGACGGTTGCGAGCTTGGCGTTGCGGATATGCCGTGCGTAAAAAAGGCGCTCTGCGCGATGTTCCGCTACTTCGGCGAAACGCAGAAGGCGACCGTAAAGCGCTTTACGGGCATAAGAGTGCATTCGGGCGGGGAGTACATGGGGCTTAACCTTACCACGCGCCGCAACCTTGAGCTTACCGAAACCATGCGCACAAAGGAGAAGCGCGGCTCGCTTCTATGGGTGCTTGACCGCACCGTTACCGTAATGGGCAGGCGCAGGCTGCGCGCGTGGGTGGAGCAGCCGCTGATAAACCCCACGGAGATACTGCGCAGGCTTGACGCAGTAGAGGAGCTTGTGGGCGACAACACCGCGCTTTACGAGATATGCGGCGCGCTCAGGGGAATATCCGACCTTGAGCGGCTTATGACGCGCGTTGTGTACAAATCCGCTTCCCCGCGCGACATATATTCGCTCGGGCAGACCTGCGCGCGGCTCCCCGAGCTTAAGCGCGCGCTGTCAAAAATGAACGCGCGGCTTCTCGCGACGCTCAACTCGCGTATAAGCGCGCTTGAGGACGTGGCGGGGCTTGTCGCCAACGCCATAAACGACGACCCGCCCATGAGTATGAAGGACGGCGGCGTTATCCGCGACGGCTTCAACGAGGAAATAGACAGGCTGCGCGGCATAACGGGCGGCGGCAAGGAGATACTCGCGCAGATAGAGGAGCGCGAGCGCGCCGCAACGGGCATACGCACGCTTAAGGTGGGCTACAACCGCGTTTTCGGCTACTACATAGAGGTGAGCAAGAGCTTCATCTCGCAGGTGCCGCCGCACTACCACCGCAAGCAGACCCTCACCACGGGCGAGCGCTACATAACCGACGAGCTTAAGAAGATAGAGGGCGAGATACTCGGCGCGAACGACAGGATACTTGCGCTCGAGCAGGCGGTGTTCTCAGAGGTGCGCGACTACATTGCCACAAAGCTCGAAACGATACAGACCACCGCCCGCGCCGTGTCCGAAACGGACGTGCTCTGCTCGTTTGCGCAGGTATCGCTTGAAAACAGCTACGTAAAGCCCGAGATAACGCTCGAGAGCGTTCTGGACATTCGCGGCGGCAGGCACCCCGTTATCGAAAAGATGATGACGGACAGGCAGTTCACGCCGAACGACGTGCTGCTTGACCTTAAGGACAACCGCCTAATCATCATCACGGGACCCAATATGTCGGGTAAGTCCACGTTCATGCGGCAGACGGCGCTTATTGTGCTTATGGCGCAGATAGGGTGCTTTGTGCCTGCGAGGTTCGCAAAAATAGGCGTTGTTGACAGGATATTCACGCGCGTGGGCGCTTCGGACGACCTTACTGCGGGGCAGTCTACGTTCATGGTGGAGATGAACGAGGTCGCGGATATACTCAAAAACGCGACGAAGAACAGCCTTGTCATACTCGACGAGATAGGCAGGGGAACGTCAACCTTTGACGGCATATCCATAGCAAGGGCTGTGGCGGAGTACATAAGCGGCAGGAACATCGGCTGCAAAACGCTTTTCGCCACGCACTACCACGAGCTTATCTCCATGGAAAAGACCTGCGAGGGAGTGCGCAACTTCAGCGTTGCGGTGTCAAGGCGCGGGGAGGACATAAAGTTCCTGCACAAGATAGTCGAGGGCGGCACGGACGACAGCTACGGCATAGAGGTGGCGAAGCTTGCGGGGCTGCCGCAGAAGGTGCTCGCCCGCGCGCGAGAGGAGCTTAAGGAGCTCGAATCAGGCAGCCGCGAGAAGCTCGCGCAGGTCATTGAAAGCGCCGCGCCCAGCCAGTTCAGCTTTGCGGCGGTGAACGAGCAGAACGCCATAGCGCGGCTGCGCGCGTGCGACATAGATTCCATGTCGCCCATTGACGCGCTGATGTTTGTAAAGTCACTTAAGGACACGCTCTGAGGGCGAACATTCCCACGTTTCCCGAGGGGGAGAGCGGCAGATTATCCTGCCTTAGAAACGGAGCATAAATGCCAACTATAAATCTGCTTGAAAAAAGCGTATACGAACTTATAGCGGCGGGCGAGGTGATAGAGCGCCCCGCCTCCGTTATAAAGGAGCTTGCGGAAAACTCCATAGACGCGGGCGCGCGCACGATATCGGTTGAAATAAAGCGCGGCGGCGTGACCTATATCCGCGTGAGCGACGACGGCTGCGGCATAGCCTACGAGGATATGCCGAAAGCTTTTCTGCGCCACGCCACAAGCAAGGTGCTTACCGCGGACGATTTGGAGGACATAAACACGCTCGGCTTTCGCGGCGAGGCGCTCGCTTCGGTGTGCGCGGTAGGGCGCGTGGAGTGCGTGAGCAAGCGCGGCGGGGACGCGCTCGGCACAAGCTACCGCATAACGGGCGGCGAACCTGTTGAGTACGAGCGAACGGGCTGCGCGGACGGCACTACCGTGATAATCCGCGACTTGTTTTTCAACACGCCCGCGCGGCTAAAGTTCCTTAAAAAGGACGTTACCGAGGGCAACTACTGCGCCGCGGTGATAGAGAAGCTCGCGCTCTCGCACCCCGCTATTTCGTTCAGGTTTATTCGCGACGGGCGGCAGACCATGATGACGGGCGGCGACGGCGAGTATTACAGCGCGGTCTACGCGGTGTTCGGCAAGCAGTTTGCGGCGGGGCTTATCCCTGCGGAGGGCGTGTACCGCGACATAGGAGTGCAGGGGTACGTTTCATCTCCCCTTGCCGCGCGCAAGAACCGCTCCATGCAGCACTTCTTCGTGAACGGCAGGAGCGTTAAGAGCCCGCTGTGCTCCGCAGCGCTTGAGGAGGCGTTCAGAAACAGCCTTATGGTGGGCAGATTCCCGGCGTGCGTGCTCAGCGTGAACCTCGACCCCGCTTCGCTCGACGCCAACATCTCCCCGACAAAGACGGAGGTGCGCTTCTCAAACGAAAAGGCGGTGTTCGACGCGATTTACGCGGCGGTGAAGAACGCGCTCACGGGCTTTGACGAGAGCCGCGAGATTCCGCTTGACGGCGGCGCGCCGCAGACCCTGCCCATTCCCTCGGGCGGAGCGTACCCCGCAGCGTCGCCGCGTCCGCAGACGTTCACGTTCAACTGCCCCGCGCCTGCGCAGCAGCAGGTTCTCCCCGAAACCGAGAGCCCGCTGTTTGCGGGGAGTTCGCTCGCGGCAAATGGTTCGCTCGCTGCGAACGTTTCGCTTTCGGCAAGCGCTTCCGCTGCGGCGGGGACGCGCTGTTCAATGCCCGCGCCTGCTGCACCCGAGGAGCCGCCGCTTGAAAGCTACCCCGGGTTTGCGTATCTTTCGCAGAAAAGCTTCCTTAAGCGGAACAGCGCGCCCGCCGCGGGCGCTTCGCAAAAGGCGGAAACTGCGCGCCTTGCAGGGACAGCTCCCGCCGAAAAAACGGCAGCGGCTGAGGGCTCCGCTACAGCGGTTGATATTCCCGCCGCAGCGGTTGATATTCCCGCCGCAGCGGTTACTGAGCCCGCCGCAGCGGTTACTGAGCCCGCCGCAGCGCCCGGGTGTGAAGAGGCTGCGGCGCTCGCCATATCTTCCGCGCAAAATGCGCCCGAAGTCCCCCTGCGCGCCGAAGCGCACGTTAAGGTGCGCGTGGTGGGCGAGCTTTTCAAGACCTACATCGTGTGCGAGAGCGAGGGTTCAATGCTCCTTATAGACAAGCACGCGGCGCACGAGCGGATAAATTTCGAGCTGTTCAAAAGCAGGGCGGGCAGCAGGGGACAGTTGCTGCTCGAACCGTGCGCGGTGCGGCTCTCCCCGGAGGAATACGAGGCGGTGAGCAGCTTTTCGGACAAGCTTGCGGAGGTAGGACTGACGCTCGAGTTCGGCGGGGATTGCACGGTGCGCGTTACGGCGATGCCGCAGCCGCTCGACAGCGCAGACCCTGCGGACGTGCTTGAAAGCGTGGCGCAGCTGCTTGCGAGCGGCAGCGACAACGCGCGCGGCGAGCTTTTCGACGACGCGCTGCACACAATGGCGTGCAAGGCCTCGGTAAGGGGCAACGAGGACAACGACATAACCGAGCTTGAAGCGCTTGCGGACAGGGTACTCAACGACCGCGCGATACGCTACTGCCCGCACGGCAGACCCGTGCTTACGCAGATTTCGCGCGGACAGCTCGAACGGTACTTTGGGAGGACGATATGACAAAGCTTATTTCGGCAGGGTGCGTGTGCGTGGATGTTTTTGAGCAGGAGGGCGAGCTGCGCGCGGGCGGCGAGGCGCTCAACTTCTGCGGCAATGCCTGCACGCTGAGCGGCGTTGAAACGGCGCTCGCAGGAGTTACGGGCGACGACGCATACGCAGATTTTATCCGTGAACGGCTGCGCACGCTGCCCGTGGATACCTCGCACCTGCACATGGTTCACGGCGCTACGGCAAATCACCGTATCCGCCACACGGCGGACGGCGACAGGTGGTTCGCCGAGGGCGCGTGGAACGGCGGCGTTCAGGACGCGTTCAGGCTTGACGGCGGGGACCTCGCCTTTTTGCAGACGGCTGACGCGGTCCACACGATGTACGATTCGCCGCTTTTCGGGCAGGTGCTTGAAGCGCGGCGGCAGGGCGGATTCCTGCTTGCGGTGGATTTTAACGATCACGGCGGCTATGCCGCGTGGGAGGAATACCTGCGCGATATAGACCTTTTCTTTATTAGCGACGCGGCGGGCGATTGGTGCGAAAACGCGCTTCGCGAGTGGTCGCGGCGGTTCGGCGGGGTGTTTACGGTAACGCACGGCGCTGCGGGCAGCGTATCGTTCTGCGGCGGCAGGGAGTACAGGTGCGCGGCGGTTCCCGTTGAAAAGGTGATAGACACGACGGGCGCGGGCGACAGCTATATTGCGGGCTTTACCGCAGAATACGCGCGCTCGCATGATATCGTGAAGGCAATGGAACAGGGAAGCGCGCTTGCGGCGGCGAACATCGTGCGGCTTGGCGGCTTCTGACGGATACGGAGGCGGCAATGAGCAGGGTGATAGTAGTCTGCGGACCTACAGCGTCGGGCAAGACCGCGCTTGCGGTGGAGCTTGCAAAGCGGCACGACGGCGAGGTCATATCTGCGGACAGTATGCAGATTTACACCGATATGGACGTAGCCTCCGCAAAGGCGACCGAGCGGGAGCGGCAGGGCATTCCGCATCACCTCATGGACTTCCTGCCGCCGTCGCAGGGCTTTTCAGTCGCGGACTGGACGGCTATGGCGGACGAATGCACGCGGGATATCCTGTCCCGCAGGAAAACGCCGATAATCTGCGGCGGAACGGGGCTTTACATCTCGTCGTTCGTGGACAACCTCACGTTTGACGACAGCCGCTGCGACCCCGCTTTCCGCGAGGAGATGAGGGCGTTTGCGCAGGAACGCGGCGGCGCGGCTCTGCTGGAGCGGCTGCGCGCGGTAGACGCGGAAACGGCGGCGGCTCTCCACGAAAACAACGTGGGGCGCATAATCCGCGCGCTTGAGGTGTACCACACAACGGGTCACACCATATCCGAAGCGAAGCGAATGTCGCGTGCAGTGCCCTCGCCATACGAGTTTGTGATGATGGCGCTTGTTTTCGCGGACAGGGCGGTGCTGCACGAGCGCATAAACAGGCGCGTGGACATAATGCTTGAAAACGGTCTGCTTGACGAGGCGCGCGCCTGCTGGCTCGACAGGGAGCGCCCAACGGCGGCGCAGGCTATCGGCTGCAAGGAGTTCTACCCGTACTTTGCGGGGGAGAAGCCGCTTGAGGAGTGCGTGGAAACGCTCAAGCTGCGCACGCGGCAGTACGCGAAGCGACAGATGACGTGGTTCAGGCGCGACCCGCGCATTCACGAGCTTGTACTTGACGGCACGGAGAACTTGGAGCGTGTAACGCAGCTTGCGGAGGATATCATAAACGCGGCGGGATAAGCGGTTCCTGCCGCGTGTTGCGTATTCTGCACCGCTGTGATTCCATATTATTACATAGTAATAATATATTACCTGCAAATGAAACCGAGCGCCGTATCTTCGTGCAGGATAGCAGTGGAATAAATGACTATTTATGGTTATTGCGAGCGTATTTGTAGAATTTTTTTGAAATATTTTTTGAAAACAGGTGAAAAGTAACTAGATTTTTTTGAAATGATATGCTATAATATATTTTGTAACATTGGGGCAATTTGCGTTTTGGATATAAAACAGAATGCAAACACCGAAAAAGAAGAGAGAAAAGGTGGTTTATCATGGCAAAGGATATCAACTTACAGGACGTTTTCCTCAATCAGGCGAGAAAGGACAGGATTCCTGTTACTATCTATATCACTAACGGATTTCAGTTCAAGGGCATTGTAAAGGGCTTTGACAACTACACCGTTATACTTGACACCGACGGAAAACAGAACCTTATTTACAAGCATGCCATTTCCACGATAACCCCCTTAAAGCCCGTATCTATCCTTGACGCCTACGAAAAGGCCGAGGAGGAGTAATGCGTTCGCGCTGGACAGCCTTCATCATCGTGGTGGTGTCCTTGCTTGTTATCCTGCTTGCCGTAGGGCAGACGTTTTTTGCGGGAGGCAGCGACCTTTCCACGGAAACGGCGTACTTTTACAGCATGGAGGAGGAGATCCCATTTATGGGCGTGTACCTTCGCGATGAAACGGTGGTGTACGACAGCGGCACGGGCGTGCTGAGCTATGAGTGCGACAACGGCAGCCGCGTTGGCAAGAGCACGGTCGTTGCAAGGCGATATAAGAGCGAGAGCGACATCAACGCCCGCAGGGAGAGCGAGAGACTTTCGCGGAGGATAGAGGTGCTGAAGAACGCCGAGCGGCTTCTCGGCACGGACAGCTCCCAGCTCGAGGCGATATCGAGCCAGATAAACGAGCGTCACGCGGAGCTTATCGACAGCATAAGAAACGGCGATTACACCGCGGCGGCAGAGCTTGAAAGCTCCATGCTCGAGGCGCTTTGCAAACGCGAGATAACGCTCGGCAAGTCCGACGGGTATTCCGCGCGGATAAGCGGGCTTGAAAACCGCATAGCGCAGCTCAGCGCTTCGGGGCAGGGCAGCACGCACGACATATGCGCGGGCGGCGCGGGCTACTTCGTAAGCGGCACGGACGGCTACGAGGGGGAGCTTGGCTTCTCCGACATCGAGGGGCTGACCGCAAAGCGAATAAAAGACATAATTGCAAAGCCTGAAAAGTCCGCGGACAACAGGGCGATAGGCAAGCTTATTTCGGACTACCGCTGGAGAGCGGCGGCCGTTATAGAAACGCAGCGTATGTTCGGCATGAACGAAACGAAGCAGGTAAAGCTTCGCGTAGGCTCGGACGGGACGCTATTTGACGCTGTGATAGTGTCCGTTACCGACAACGGCGACGGGACGTCGCTTTACATATTCGAGTGCGACAGGCTGAACGATACGGTAACGCAGGGCAGGACGGCGCAGTTCAAGCTGGTTGTTTCAAGCTACGGCGGTCTGCGCGTTTCGGCAAGCGCAAAGCGAATGACGGGCGACAGCGAGTACGGCGTGTATGTGGTGCAGGGAACGGCGCTCAAGTACAAGAAGCTCGACGTTATATACTGGGGCGAGGATTATGTCATAAGCGCCCAGCGCGACGACCCCGATTACCTCAAGCTGTACGATACTATAGTTACAGAGGGCAAGGACCTTTACGATGGAAAAGTTGTTGAGTAACACGCAGACTTCTGCGGACGATATAGCGCAAAGCTACGCACGTATCCGCGAAAACATGGCGGCAGCCATGGCTGCGGCGGGGCGCACGGACAGCGTAAAGCTCATGGCGGTAACCAAAACGGTAAGCCCGGACAGGGTGAACCGCGCTGTTGCGCTTGGCGCAGACCTGCTGGGTGAAAACCGCGTGCAGGAGTTTCTTGAGAAGCGCGAGAGCTATCTTCCCGCACAGGTGCATTTCATCGGGTCGCTGCAAAGCAACAAGGTGAAGTACATCATAGACAAGGTAACGATGATACATTCCGTTGACAGCGTACATCTTGCGGAGGAAATAGACCGCAGGGCGGCGCAGCACGGACTGGTCATGGATATACTCGCCGAAATAAACATAGGCGGCGAGGAAACAAAGGGCGGCATTGCGCCCGCGCAGGCGGAGGAGTTCTGCGCACAGCTGCGCAGCCTTAAAAACGTAAGGCTGAGAGGTCTTATGACGATACCGCCGCCAGACTGCGCGGAGAGCTGCTATGCTGATATGCAGGCGCTCTTCAGGCGGCTCGGGCAGTTGTTCGGCGGAGAGTTCGACACGCTTTCCATGGGTATGTCGGGCGACTACGAAACGGCGATAAAATATGGGGCAACAATTATCCGGATAGGCTCGGGTCTTTTCGGATACAGAAAATATTTATAATTGGGAGGAAAATATCATGTTTGAAAAGTTCAGGGACTTCCTGACCCACAGGGCGGAGGACAACGACACGTTCCGCGACGTTGAGGACGATATGGAGATGGGGTACGACACCTCGTCCAGCGCCGTTACGGAGCAGGAGGCTGCCGCAGATTACAGCGACGGCTACGAGAGCCGCTATTCCCGCAACGACCAGCAGCGCGGCACGGCTCAGCGCATAAATATCCACAAGATCCCCGCAGGCAAGCTTGCTATAATGAAGCCCACCGAGATAGGCGACATTCTTTACGATGTAGTTAAGCGCCTTAAGGACGGCAACGTTGTAGTGCTTAACCTCAACAAGATTGACAACGACAACAGAAAGAGAATCGTAGACTTTACCGCAGGCGTTGTAACCACGCTCGGCGGCGCGCTCAATGCGGCTGCTGACTTCACTTACATTGCTACCCCCAACGGCTTCCAGATAGATTCCGAGGAGGAAGCGGTTTCTGACGCTTACGCGGGCGATTTTACAGGTGAATTCTGATTTCTTAAGCGAGGAAGAGCGCTTCCTTGCCGCACACATATCCGACCTTGAGCGCCTGAGCGCAAGGTCGGGTGTGCCGCGTTTTTCTGCGTTCCTAAACGAGCGCGAGCAGGCGGTGGCGGCGCAGGCGGCGCGCGGCGCGGAGTTCTTCGGCGGCTATGAGGGCGCAGGGAGAAGACTCTGCGGCTTTTTTGCGGAAACCTACGCGCAGGATATGCCGCACGGGGAGTTGTTTCCCGTGGCGGCGGTAACGTTCACCTACAGGCCGCGCGACGTGCTGTCGCACAGGGATTTTCTCGGCGCGATACTGTCGCTTGGGCTAAAGCGCGAAATGACAGGGGATATCCTCACCGCGCAGGGGTATGCGGTGGTGTTCTGCTGTGAGGGCGCGCAGGAAACGATTATGGAACTGACGAAGGTCGGCAGGGTGGGCGTGAGCGCCGAAGCGGGCGTGACCATGCCGCTGCCCGAGCCGAACGTCAAAAGGATAGACGCTGCGGTGTCGTCGCTTCGGCTTGACTGCATTGTGAGCGCCGCGGCGGATATTTCAAGGGAAAAGGCTGCCGCCATGATAAAGGGCGGTCTTGTAAGCGCTGACCATGTTCCCTGCACGAGCGTAAGCAGGGAGATAGGCGAGGGCGCCGTTATTTCCATAAGGGGAAGCGGCAGGTACCGTCTGAAAGAGGTCGCGGGCAGCACCCGCAAGGGCAGGCTGCGGATTGTTCTGGAAAAAAGCGTATAACGCACAATAACCACGAAAGCAATGCCGCATTGCGGCTGAAAGCGCTTTGCAGCGGTTCTGCTGGCGCAATATAGGCGGTGCAGTACGCGCCGCACCCTTAAAAACATTCAGCACAGGGGGATACTTATGAACGCAAAGGACATTATCACAAGAAGATTTGAGAAAGCGACGTTCAACGGCTACAAGACAGACGACGTTGACGAGTTTCTGCGCGAGATTTCCAACGAATACGCGCAGCTTCAGAAGGAGAAGAGCGAGCTTGAGCGCAAGCTTGAGGTTCTTGCGGACAAGATACGTGAATACCGCGACGACGAGGACGCGCTCAAGGACGCGCTGCTGCTTGCGCAGAAGCAGGGCAACGCGATAGTCGCGGAGAGCAGGGCGGCTGCCGATAAGCTCAGGAAGGAGACCGACGAAGCCGTAGCAAAGCAGCTTGCGGACGCCAAGGCGAAGAGCGAGAAGCTCGTGACCGAGGCTGAGGAATACAAAAAGCGCATGGTGACCGACTCCAACGGCAGGGCGGACAAGCTTGTAAAGGACGCCCGCGCGCAGGCGGAGGAGATAAAGCGCGTTATGAACGAGCAGCAGGAGAAGCAGGAGGTAATACTCCAGCGCACCCGCAAGGAGGTTGCGGATTACAGCGCGAGAATACTTGCGATGTACAAGCAGCACGTTGATTTTCTGCAGTCTATCCCCGAAAAGGTTGAGGACGACTTTGTAAAGCGCACCGCAGAAGCCGTTGAAAAGCGCGAAGCCGAGCGCGCCGCGCAGGCAAAGCGCGCGGCTGCGGCAAAGCAGGCTGAAAAGAAGCCTGCACAGCCCGAAACTCCCGAGCATGAGCCGTTCAAGGCGGTAAGCGGGGAGCCCGCAAAGACCGACAAGCCCGCTGCCGACAAGGCGGAAGCCAGACCCGCAGCACCCGCAGCGCCTCCCGTGACTGAAAGAACGTTCGAGAGCGACCTGCCGTTCTTCAACTCCGCGAGCGAGCCGAAGAACCGTCACACCGACCTGCAGTTCGGCAAGAACAGTTAAATAAAGGCATACCGCGCCCCGAAAAGGCACGGCTTTGCCTGTTTATAAAGGTTTATCATCTTGAAGCGTCCGCGCTTTGGGTAATATATTGAGCGCGCATTGAGCGCGCCGAAAAAAGCGCCGCAGGAGCGGTGAAAAATAAGGAGACAGCAATATGTCAGAGGATTTTAACAGCACACTTAATCTGCCGCAGACCGAATTTCCGATGCGTGCAAACCTCCCCAAGAGAGAGCCTGATATGCTCGCGAAGTGGGAGGAGGAGCGCATTTACTACGCTCTTTCCGAGAAGAACAAGGGCAAGCCGTCCTACACGCTTCACGACGGCCCCCCCTATGCCAACGGCAACATTCACCTCGGCACGGCGCTTAACAAGGTGCTTAAGGATATCATCGTAAAATACAAGAGCATGACGGGCTACAATGCAAACTACGTTCCCGGCTGGGACTGCCACGGTCTGCCCATCGAGCTTAAGGCGATAAAGCAGCTTGGCGTTGACAGCGCAAAGGTAGACCCCGTTGAGCTGAGAAAGGCGTGCCGCAGCTTCGCGCTGTCCTGCCTTGACGACCAGAAGAAGCAGTTCAAGCGCCTTGGCGTCTGGGGCGACTTCGACGACCCGTACCTCACGCTCAAGCCCGAGTTCGAGGCTACGCAGGTCGAGGTATTCGGCGAGATGGTGAAGAAGGGCTACATCTACAAGGGACTTAAGCCCGTCTGCTGGTGCAGCGACTGCAAGACCGCTCTTGCCGAGGCTGAGATAGAGTACCAGGACGACCCGTGCTACTCTGTTTATGTAAAGTTCCACATCTCCGACGACAAGGGCAGATTCGCAGGACTCGGCATTGACCTTGCAAAGGCGTACGCCGTTATCTGGACGACCACCACGTGGACGCTCCCCGGAAACCTTGCGGTATGCCTGGGACCGAACTACGAGTACACTTTTGTAAAGGTTGAGGACGAGGAGAGCCGCCACTTCGGCGACTACCTGTTGATGGCAAAGGAGCTTGTCGAAACCGTAATGCAGGCTGTCGGAATTGCTAAGTACAGCACCGTCGGCAGCTTCAAGGGCAGCGAGCTTGAACTTATCGAAACCGAGCACCCATTCATGGGCAGAAAGTCCGTTGTTATAAACGGCGACCACGTAACGCTCGACAGCGGTACGGGCTGCGTTCACACCGCGCCTGGCTTCGGCGTGGAGGACTTTGAGGTCTGCATGAAGTACAAGGGCATGTTCGACGTTATCGTGCCCGTTGACGAGCGCGGCTACCTTACCGGGGAAGCGGGCGAGTTCGCGGGGCTTAAGACCTCCGACTCCAACAAGGTAATCGCACAGCGCCTTGAGGACGACAACGCGCTGCTTGCAATTCAGAAGATTGTTCACCCGTACCCCCATTGCTGGCGCTGCCACGAGCCTATCATCTACCGCGCGACCGACCAGTGGTTCTGCAACGTTGATATGTTCAAGGAGGAAACGCTCAGGGCTATCGAGGGCGTAAAGTGGATTCCCGAGTGGGGCGAGGATCGCATAAAGAACATGGTCACCATGCGTTCCGACTGGTGCATTTCCCGCCAGAGAAGATGGGGCGTGCCTATCCCGATTCTTTACTGCGCAGACTGCGGCGAGGTAGTAGTTACCGATGAAACGATAAACGCGACCGCAGAGATGTTCCGAAAGGAAAGCTCCGACAGCTGGTACAGCAAGGATCCCTCCGAGTTCATTCCCGCAGGCGTTAAGTGCCCTAAGTGCGGGTGCGGAAAATTCACCAAGGAAATGGACATCTTCGACGTGTGGTTCGACAGCGGCTGCACGCACGCCGCCGTTCTCAAGAAGCGTCCCGAGCTTTCATGGCCCGCGGATATGTACCTTGAGGGCTGCGACCAGTACAGAGGGTGGTTCCAGTCCTCGCTGCTCACGTCTGTTGCAACAACGGGGTGCGCGCCTTACAAGGCTGTATGCACCCACGGCTGGGTAGTTGACGGTCAGGGTCAGCAGATGCACAAGTCCAAGGGCAACGTTATCCTGCCCGAGGAGGTAATCAAGGACTTCGGCGCGGACGTGCTGCGCCTGTGGGTCGCATCTCTCGACTACCACAACGATGTGCGCGTATCCAAGGATATGCTCAAGCAGCTCTCCGAGAGCTACCGTAAGATAAGAAACACCGCAAGGTTCATTCTGGGCAACCTGTGCGACAGCAAGGGCTTCGATCCCGACACTCAGATGGTTCCCGCAGACAAGCTGGGCGACCTTGACAAGTGGGCGCTGGCAAAGCTTGACGGCGTTATCGAAAAGGTGAGGGCTTCCTACGAGGCTATGGACTACTACCTCGCATACCACGCTATAAACAGCTTCTGCGTTGTTGATATGTCCAACTTCTACCTTGACATTGTTAAGGACACGCTTTACTGCGAGGAGGAGAACTCTCCCAAGCGCAAGGCGGTTCAGACGACCATGTATATCATTCTCGACGCGCTTGTAAGGCTCGTAGCGCCGATACTCTGCTTCACCGCAGACGAGATATGGCAGTATATGCCGCATAAGAAGGGCGACGACCTGCGCAGCGTTATCTTCAACCTGATGCCTGAAAAGACGGGCGTTGTGATAGACGAGAAGTTCGGGCAGAAGTGGGCGCTTATCCACAGCGTTCGCGACGACGTTCTCGCAGCGCTCGAGCAGAAGCGTGCAGAAAAGGTCATCGGCAAGCCGCTTGAGGCTATGGTGGAGCTTTACACCGCCGACCCCGCAGTTGCAGCGCTTGAAAGCGACCTTGCAGACGCCTGCATAGTAAGCGGCGTAAAGGTTCACGCCGAGGGCAGGGGCGAGTTTGAGGGAAGCACGGAGGGTCTTTCCGTTACGGTAACGCGCAAGGGCGGCACAGGCTGCGCGCGCTGCTGGAAGTACGACGACACCGTAGGCAGCGATGCTCAGTATCCCACGCTCTGCGCAAGATGCGCGGCTGTGGCAAAGCTTACGCTCAATTAACGCAAACAGGGGGAGGGGAAGCGTCCCTCTCCCTTACTTGTTGCACATATTCATGGGGAAAAGGGGATAGCTATGCAGTATATAGGGCTGCTTATTGCCGCGGCTTTAGTCGGGATAGACAGGCTCACAAAATGGCTGGTGGATCAGAACATGGAATACCTTCAGTCGATATCCATAATCAAGATAGGCGACAGGGAGGTGCTGAACCTATCGTATTACCTGAACGACGGCGCGGCGTTTTCGCGGTTTGAGGGTAAGACCACAATGCTTATCGTCGTCACCTCGCTCATCATCGTTACGCTTATCGTAATGCTGCTTACCAAAAAGGTGAAGCGCCCCGCGTATGTCATCGCCGTTTCAATGATAATAGGCGGCGGTATCGGCAACCTCATTGACAGGATATTCAACGAGGGCATGGTAGTTGATTTCATCGACTTCCGCCTGATAAATTTTGCGATATTCAACTTTGCGGATATCTGCGCGGTATGCGGCGCAGGGCTTGTAATGCTGCTGGTGATAATCGACGAGGTGAAGGCGCACAGGAAAAAGAAGAATGCTGTCGGTGCAGGCGAGGGAGAGCCTTCCGCTGAATCCGCGGACATACACGACAATGGAGAGGCTTGAGTTTACGGCGCTCGGCGGCGTTCGGCTTGACAGGCTGATAGCGGACGAAACGGAGCTTTCCCGCAGCGCGGCGGCGCGGCTCATAGAGCAGGGCGCTGTTACGGTCGGGGGGAAGATTCCCGCCAAAAAGGACGTGCCCGCCGAGGGCGCGCAGGTGGTGATAGAGCTGCCCGAGCCTGTCGCTGCGGACATTCTGCCCGAAAACATACCGCTTGAAATAGTGTACGAGGACGACGACCTGCTTGTCGTAAACAAGCCGAAGGGCATGGTGGTGCACCCTGCGGCGGGGCATACCTGCGGCACGCTTGTAAATGCGCTCATGTACCATTGCGGGGCATCGCTTTCGGGGATAAACGGCGAGCTGCGCCCCGGAATCGTCCACCGCATAGACAAGGACACAAGCGGCCTGCTTATGGTAGCCAAGAACGACGCCGCGCACCTCGGGTTGTCCGAGCAGATAAAGGCGCACAGCTTCACGCGGGAGTACGAAACGGTGGTTTGCGGCGCGGTGAAGCAGGGAGGCACGATAGACGCGCCCATAGGCAGGCACAAGACCGACCGTAAAAAAATGTGCGTTACCACCGAAAACAGCAGGAACGCCGTCACACACTTCGAGGTGCTGCGCCTTTACGCGGGATACACGCACCTGCGCGTGCGGCTTGAAACGGGCAGAACGCACCAGATACGCGTTCACATGGCGTACACGGGGCATCCCGTGGCAGGCGACGCCGTTTACGGCAGCGGGAAGCCCGCGTGGCTGTGCGGGCAGTGCCTGCACGCCAGGAAAATAGGTTTCATTCACCCGCGCACGGGGCAGTACATGGAGTTTGACAGCGCGCTGCCCGAGTATTTCACGAAATTTCTTAAGAGCATAGAGGGATAGTATGGATTTTGGCAGGGTCATTCTTATGACAGACCTTGACGGCACGCTGCTGACGGACGACAAGAGCATTCTCCGGAGGGACATGGAAGCGATAGAGCGCTTTCGCCGCAGCGGAGGGCTTTTCACGATGGCAACGGGGCGCGGCGTGGCAATGGCGCGCAGCATTGCGGAAAAGCTGCGGCTCGATATGCCTGCGGTGATATTCAACGGCGCGGCGGTATACGACTTTGCACGGGACAGGTTTTTGTGGCACTGCGAGATAGGCGCGCACGCGCGGGACTATGCAAGGCGGCTGCACGAGCGCTTCCCCGATATAGGCGTAGAGGTGCTGCTGGGCGACAAGGTGTATGTGCCGTTCTTAAACGACACCGAGCAGTGGCATCTGGATCTGGAGCAGGTCTGCCCCGAGCGGACGGAGCTCGGCGCGATACCCGAGGGCGGCTGGCTTAAAATGCTGCTTGCGTACCCGCCCGAGCGTATGGACGAGGTAGTGAGCTTTATTGAGCGCAGCGATATGCACGAGGCGCAATGGGTGCGTTCCGCGCCGATGTTTTACGAGTGCCTGCCAAAGGGCGTGGACAAGTCCGCAGGCTTTGCAGAGCTTATACGGCTCACAGGCGCGCAGGAGCGCTTCACGGCGGCTGCGGGCGACTTTATGAACGACACCGCCATGCTTGTGAAGGCGGATCTGGGCGCGGCGGTGGCTTCCGCGCAGCCCTCCGTTAAGGAGGCGGCGGACATAATCGTCTGCGACAACAACAGCGGCGCTATCTCGGAGCTTATCGCATATATTGAGAAAATATGACAGGAGGGCGGCACTATGAGGAAAGCGCTTAAAATCGTCGGAATCGTCTTTGCAGCCGTATTGTTCCTACCTGTCGCGGCGTTTGCGCTGTGGGAGGGCTTCTGCGCCGCCGCTAACGGCATAAGCGCGCACCGGCAGACTGAGAGCGTGCTGAACGGGCTTAGCAACAGCACCGCTATTGAGGTTCTTGACAAGGCGACGTTTGTGGGCAACACCACAGGCGCGGGCAACCATACCGAGGCGCGCACGACTGTGCTTGTAAGGTCGTGCAGCATGACGGAGGTAGAATACTGGACGTATGGCGACGAATGCAGCGTTACCCCGCTTTACGACGTTCCCGAAAACCGCACGGAGCGTATGAGCAGATGGCGCAGAGAGCTTGATTTGCCCGCGGACGCGGCGGGGTGCTACGTTGTGGAGGTTATCGGCAGCGTTCCGTTCCCCGACAGCATTGCGGGACATTGAAACGGCTGTACCTGCGGCTTGCCGCAGTTATATCATAAGGTCACCTCTAAAAACCTTGTTTGAGAGAAAATGTGTATAGCACACCGACTGCTTCTTCAAACCTCCTTGTAAGGCATACAGCCTTACTTCGTCGGTTTTCCTCGCATTCGGCGCACTCTACCCATTTTCCCTTTTCAAACCGGTTTTTAGAGGTTCCCATAAAAGCAATCAGAGCGGCTTGCCGCTTAAAAACACAGGAGGTCTGAATAATGGACGACAAACTTAAGCAGCAGCTTGAAATCGCTGCAACAAAGGTAAGAATGGGCGTTATCGAGGGCGTTCACGCGGCAAAGGCGGGACACCCGGGCGGTTCTCTTTCCGTCGCTGACACGCTTACCTATCTCTATATGCACCGCATGAACGTTGACCCCTCCGACCCCGAATGCCCCACCCGCGACAGGCTGGTGCTTTCAAAGGGTCACACCGCGCCCGCGCTTTACGCAGTGCTCGCTCAGAGGGGCTTCTTCCCCGAGGAGGAGCTTAAAACGCTCCGCAAGATAGGCTCGCGCCTGCAGGGACACCCTGTTCGCGGCAAGACACCGGGCGTTGACATGAGCACAGGCTCGCTCGGGCAGGGAATCTCCGCAGCGTGCGGCATGGCGCTTTCGGGCAAGATTTCCTGCGACGCGTACAAGGTATACGCTATCCTCGGCGACGGCGAGATACAGGAGGGGCAGGTATGGGAGGCTGCGATGTTCGCGGCGCACTACAAGCTCGACAATCTCGTTGCGGTTGTAGACAACAACGGGCTTCAGATAGACGGCAAGGTAAGCGACGTTATGTCCCCGTACCCCATAGACCAGAAGTTCGAGGCGTTCGGCTGGCACGTTATAAACATCAACGGCCACGACTTCAACGAGATTGAAAAGGCGTTCAACGAGGCTGAAACCGTTACAGGCAAGCCCACGGTGATTATTCAGCGCTCTGTCAAGGGCAAGGGCGTATCCTTTATGGAGAACCAGGTCGGCTGGCACGGCAAAGCCCCCAACGATGAGGAGTACGCAAAGGCGATGGAGGAGCTTAAGGCTCACCTCGCAGAGCTTGGCGCATAATTTATACACCGAAAGGAATTGATATCATGGAAAAGAAAGCGACTCGTGACAGCTACGGCGAGGCTCTTGTAATGCTCGCTGAAAAGCGTCCTGACCTTATAGTGCTTGACGCAGACCTTGCGGCTGCAACAAAGACCGGCACATTCAAGAAAGCATACCCCGAAAAGCACTTTGACTGCGGCATTGCCGAGGCTAACATGATGGGCGTAGCGGCAGGCATCGCCACTACGGGAAAGCTTGTATTCGCAAGCTCCTTTGCAATGTTCGCGGCAGGCAGAGCGTTTGAGATAGTGCGCAACTCCATAGGCTACCCGCACCTCAACGTAAAGATAGGCGCTACCCACGCGGGCATTTCCGTAGGCGAGGACGGCGCTACTCACCAGTGCAACGAGGACATAGCGCTCATGCGCACCATTCCCGGCATGACGGTAATCAACCCCGCGGACGACGTAGAGGCAAAGGCGGCTGTGCTTGCCATGGCGGACTTTGCGGGTCCGACCTATATGCGCTTCGGCAGACTTGCAGCGCCCATATTCAACGACGCTGCGACCTATAAGTTCGAGCTTGGCAAGGGTGTACAGCTTAAGGACGGCAAGGATATCACGATAATCGCAACGGGTCTTATGGTGTCCGAGGCGCTCGACGCTGCAAAGGCGCTCAAGGAGCAGGGCGTAAACGCGCGCGTTATCAATATACACACGATTAAGCCCATCGACCGCGACATCATCATAAAGGCGGCAAAGGAAACGGGCAGGATAGTGACCGTCGAGGAACACAGCGTTATCGGCGGGCTTGGCTCTGCGGTTGCAGACGTTGTTACCGAGGAATGCCCCGTACCCGTTATCAAGATAGGCGTTAAGGACGTGTTCGGCCACAGCGGTCCTGCGGCAGACCTGCTCAGGGAGTTCGGCCTGTGCGCGGAGAACATCTGCGCGACCGTTAAGGCGGCGCTCGGAAAGTAAGAGCGTAAATAAGCATAGACGAAAGGCGGGCTGAAAAATCAGTCCGCCTTTTTCGCTGGTTTTGTGTTTTTTCGATAAAAAGTCGGGTGGAAAGTTCTGCCCGACTTTGTTGTATGCGCTTTAATTATACCAGTTTGTCCGCATTAAGGTTCTTTACGCTCTCGCGGCGCACCAGCTTGCCTGTAACGAGCGTTCTGCCGCGCTTGTAGCTGCCGTCGCGTATTTTGTGCAGGATTATGTCCACCGCCTCGCTGCTCATCACGCGGCTGTTTACGTCTATCGTTGTAAGGCGCGGGGTGGAAATGGTGGAGTAGATGTGGTTGTCGTAGCCAACGACAGAGATGTCGTCGGGAACGCTCAGCCCCATGCCTTTCAGCTGATTAACGAGCTTGTAGGCGGTTTCGTCGCAGTTGCACACAAACGCCGTGGGCATATCCTGCGGCAGCGTGAACGAGGGGTAAATATCGCTTTCGTTGGAGCGGTCGCTTATTATCCAGTCCTGCCGCAGCGGAATGCGGTTTTCAAGCAGCGCCTTGTAGTAGCCGAGGTACCTGTCCGCAATGCTCGAGGTGCTTGAAATGCTGCCAAGGAAGCCTATGCGGCGGTGTCCGTTGGCGATAAGGTGGCTTGTGAGCATATACGCGCCGTAAAAGCTGTCGGAAAGCACGGTTTCCGCGTCCTCGCGGCTGCCGTAGAAGTCAAGGAAAACGGTGGGGATATAGTAGGACATGAGCTTGTCTATGTACGCGTCAGAAAACTGCCCGAGAACGATAAGCCCGTCCACCTTTTTGTCGAGAACGGAGTTCGGAATCTCACGCGCGCCGTCCTCGCCGTCGTCCACCACCTCAAGCATACCGTAGTAGTTCTGCTTTTGCAGAAGCTCCACGATGTACCGGTACATTATCCAGTAGAACGCCGAAGCGTCGCTTATAAAATGCCGCGCCACAACAATGCCTATGTTGTAGGTCAGCCCGTCCTTTGCGCCGTGTCCCCCTGCGTGGACGCGGTAGCCCATTTCGGTAGCCTTCTGCTTTATGCGCTCGCGCAGCTCCTCGCTCACGCCCTCGCGGTCGCCAAGAGCCTTTGATACGGTAACGGTGCTGACATTCATCACCTTTGCTATGTCGCTCATAGTAACATTCTTTTTAATCATATGCTGTCCTTTCCGAGAGCAGTAATCTAAGGCAACACCGCACAAAGACCATTTATTGGATTTTGCGCGGTATTGCCCTAAAGCTCGTCGAAAAATCCCCGATGGGGTTTTTCAACGAAACATCTTGCGACATTGCGAAGCGTTGCTTCGCAAGTCAGCACAATTCGCACAAAGTGCAAATTGTGCCGCTGCGTGCTGCGTAAGGCGTAAGCCGTCGCGTTGCGTAAGGCGTAAGCCGTCGCGTTGCGTAAGCCGTGCGCAGCACGGTGTCGCGTACACACTTGCTGAGATAGAAGAGTTTTTTACCTCGGCCAGGTCGACGCAGTCACCTTTAGCCCGAGGCAAAAAAGTTATTTCAAGCCCGAATACTCGGGCAGGATAAACTTTTCAACAGGCTGTATACTAATATTTTAAGTTATAAGAGCAAATTTGTAAAGTAATATTATTAACAAAATTTCACCCGCCGTTTTGTGCAATTTGACTCTATGCGCCCGAAAGCGCAAAAAAAGTGCCCGCAGCTGAGCCGCGGGCGAAATCATGAGAACGGGTGAACGCAGAGCGCTCCCGCATATATGAAAGTTACCGGTTGTTGAAGTTAAGTTACCCCATGCGCGGGGCTTTTGCTTACGCGCGCCTGATGTTGAACGCGCCGAATCCCGCGTAATCCGCGGCGCCGCCGAGCTGTTCTTCAATGCGCAGCAGTCTGTTGTACTTCGCAACGCGCTCGGTTCTGCTGGGCGCGCCCGTCTTTATCTGGCAGGTGTTGAGCGCCACGGCGAGGTCTGCAATCGTGGTATCCTCGGTTTCGCCCGAGCGGTGAGAAGCGATAGCGGTGTAGCCCGCCTTGTGAGCCGTCTTGATAGCCTCGAGCGTTTCGCTTACAGAGCCTATCTGGTTGAGCTTTATGAGAATGGAGTTGCCGCAGCCGAGCGAAATGCCCTTGGAAAGGCGCTCGGTGTTGGTTACGAACAGGTCGTCGCCGACAAGCTGAACGCGCCCGCCAAGCTCGCGGGTCATCATCTGCCAGCCGTCCCAGTCCTCCTCGTCAAGACCGTCCTCGATGCTCCATATCGGGTACTTGTCGCAAAGGGACTTCCAGTGCTCCACAAGCCCCTCGGACGTGAACTTTTTGCCGCACTTGGGCAGAACGTACTCGCCCTTTGCGCCGCCCTTCCACTCAGAGGAAGCGGCGTCCATCGCCAGCACGAAGTCGCGCCCGGGTTCATAGCCCGCCTTGCTTATTGCCTCAAGGATATACTGTATAGCCTCCTCGTCGCCCGAAAGGTCGGGAGCGAAGCCGCCCTCGTCGCCTACGGACGTTGCAAGCCCCTTGCTCTTAAGCAGCGCCGCCAGCGCGTGGAACACCTCCGTGCACTGCCGCAGGCCCTCGGAGAAGCAGCAGGCGCCCGCAGGCATTATCATGAACTCCTGCACGTCAACGGTGTTTGCTGCGTGCGCGCCGCCGTTGAGAATGTTCATCATAGGTACGGGGAGCTTTGTGCCGCCGACTCCGCCGAGGAAGCGGTAAAGCGGTATCCCGAGCGAATCTGCCGCAGCCCTTGCGCAGGCGGTTGATACCGCGAGAATTGCGTTCGCGCCAAGCTTTGACTTGTCCTTTGTACCGTCCGCAGCAATCATTGCGCGGTCGACAGCGTAGGTGTCGGAGGCATCCATGCCGCAAAGCGCGCCGTTTATGACGGTGTTGATGTTCTCAACCGCCTTTGTTACGCCCTTGCCGCCAAAGCGGGACTTGTCGCCGTCGCGCAGCTCAAGCGCCTCAAACTCGCCTGTGGAAGCGCCGCTTGGCGCAGCGCCGAGCGCTGCTGTGCCGTCCGCGAGCGTTACCTCGGCTTCCACCGTGGGGTTGCCGCGCGAGTCGATTATCTGCCTGCCCGTAACCTTTTCAATTTCAAGATAGTTCATATTACTAGCCTTTCTCCGTATCCGGATTTATTATCAGCCTGCCGGAGTTGTCCGTCAGACTCGGTTTTATATAGTGTCTGCCATTTTGTGGGGATTATTCGCACCCGCTGTTACAGGCTGGCGTGCGGGTGACCCGACGGCGAATAAATGCGCATTAGCCTCAGATAACTTGATTGTTCAGATCTGCCGCCCTTTGCGCATCAAATGGGCGGCAGAATCGAACGCCGTTGCTCACGGCAGCTTATTCTCGTGGGTTAGTATCAACTAACTGAATATATTATAGCATGCCCCGCTCTTTTTTTCAATGGAAGATATGCACGAAAAATCCCGCCGATGAAAACCGCTTTTTGTCGCTGCTGTACACACCGCAGCTAACTTTTGCAGGCGTAAATGCGCATTGAACGCGTTAAGAGAGGCTTTTGGAGAGATTTTTTATGTAACAGCGTTACACATACCTGTTCGTCAGAATATACAAAACCGGCGTAATTCATAAAAATTTTTTTTACAAATCGTTGACCCGCGAGTAAAAATATGTTATAATCATATAAGGATATGTTCCCGGAGAATAAACCGAACGGAAAACCGTCGGGGGAGAGTGCAAATGACATATAAGATAGACTTTGAAGTGGCGGCGCTATGCATTCAGCTGCTTATCGTCGCAATTTATTTTATGAGGCGCAATTATCCCTGCCACACAAACAGGTGCTTTGTTGCGCTGCTGTTCTGCTCTGTGCTGTCAACGGCGTCCAACCTTTTTTCGGTGTGGACTATTGAACATGCGGACTCCGTGCCGCTTGCGCTGAGATATACCGCAAATATAGTTTACCTTATGGCTTTCAACGGCACGGGTATGCTGTTTTTGAACTATGTGTGCAGCGTTGTGGACGACAGGCTCACCACGCGTGCGATGAAGATCTTCCTGAGCGCGGCGGCAACGGTAGACGGGCTGCTGCTTGTCACCACGCCGTTTACAAAGTGGATAGTAAGCTGGGACGACGGCTACGGACACGGGCAGCTGTTCTTTGTGCTTTATATCGTAGCGTTGCTTACGCTTCTCGCTGTGCTCGCTATTTTCCTGTGGTTCAGAAAGCGGTTCAACTGCATACAGTCTGCGTCGATAATCGCATTTGTCATCGCGACTATGGGCGCGGTTGTGCTTCAGTATTTCTTCAATGAGCTGCTGGTGCAGAGCTTTGTAATTTCGCTTTTTGTGGTGCTGGTATACATTTCGCTTCAGAATCCCGACGACTATATGGATAAAGTCACGGGCTGCTACAATCAGGCGGCGTTCTACGAAACCATGGAGAAGTACATAGGCGCGGGCACGCCGTTTACTCTCGTGGCGTTCACGCTGGACGATTTTCAGTACATCAACCGCCTGCTCGGCGTAAAGGCTGCAAACCGCGTTCTCGACCGCATTGCCATGTTTTTGCAGGACGAGTTCGGCTCCGAGCGTGTTTACCACCTTATGGGCTGCCGCTACGCAGTAATGCTGGATTCGAGGTGCACCTACACTGTAAACGGCGTTGTCCGCAGGATAAAGGACAATTTTGCCGCGCCCTATGCCGCAGAGAGCATAGAGGTGCTGATGACCCCTTACATCTGTATACTCAACTACCCCGAGTTCGATATCAGGACCGAGGACATAAACGACGCGCTCGAGTATTCATTCCGTGAAATGGCGCGCAACCGCGACATCACCGTGATTACCGCTACGAGCGATTCGCTTGCGCAGAAGCGCCGCGAGAGCCGCATAAACAACATCATGAAGCACGCGATACGCTACAACGGCTTTGAGGTGTACTACCAGCCGATATACGACACCGCAGCGGGGAAGTTCAGCTCCGCAGAGGCGCTGATAAGGCTCTACGACGACGAGCTCGGGTTTATAAGCCCCGACGAGTTCATACCCATGGCGGAGCGCAACGGCATGATAATCGAGATAGGCGAAATGGTGTTCCGCAATGTGTGCAGCTTCTTAAAGAACACGGACGCCTACGCGCTGGGGCTCAGCTACGTTGAGGTGAACCTCTCCACCGTGCAGTGTATGCAGGAGAATCTTGCGCACCACCTGCGCGACATAATGACCGAAAACAGCATTTCCCCCGACAGGATAAACTTTGAGATAACCGAAACGGCGCACACCGTAAACGAGGGCGTGCTGCGCAGGAACATGGACCTGCTTATCGGCGAGGGCAGCAGCTTTTCAATGGACGACTACGGCACGGGCTTTTCCACTGCGAACTACCTTATAAGCCTGCCTATGAAGATAGTGAAGATAGACAAGAGCATTCTCTGGCCCGCGATGAAGGATAACGAGGCGCTTGTAGTTCTGCGCCACACGGTCGGAATGCTCAAGGCGCTGCACAAAAAGATAGTCGTTGAGGGCGTTGAGGACAAGAACATGGAGAACCTGCTGATAGACATGGGCTGCGATTATTTGCAGGGGTATCTCTATTCAAAGCCCGTCCCGAGCGACAAGTATCTTGATTTCCTGCGCACGCACCATGTGCAGTCTGCGCAGGGCTGAACCTCTTTGCATAGCCGTAGCCCCGCAGGGTGGTCCTGCGGGGCTTTTTGCTGTAAGCCCGGATAAGTATTGCGCATGTTGCAAAAGAACTTGAAATATACGGCAATAAAGGATAAGAATATGAACGATTTTAACGACATCGGAATTTCACGAAAGCTCGACCGGCAGCGGATAAGAAAGCTGCTTGCTATCGGCGTTTTTGCTTCTGTGCTGCATTTGGTCGGAGACATGATACCGGGCTTTGGCGTTCGGGTCGAAGCGCGCAGCTGGCGCTCGGGTATTTTCGATATCTGATTTTCGGCGTGTGCGAGTTCTGCGTGCCGACCTGCGCCTTAGTGTTCCTTGCAAAGAACGGCATGGAAGACGAGCTGCTTATGCAATATGCCGCCCGCTTTATTTTACCCGCGGTCGCGCTCTTCCGGATTTTCTTCCTTATCCTTGAAACAACCCGAATCATGGCGTTTGCTCAGGGGCGTACGCCCTGCCCGAAATGGTGCCGTTTTTTTCCATGCCCGTTGGTATGCTTCTTGCAATGCTGCCGAACGCTTTCGGAAACCGCCCCTTTGTCAACGCCATTTCCTGCGCATGGACTGCCGGTTATGATGAAAAAAGCGCAAATGGCGCAATGCGCCGCCTGCCAAAGACCTTTCCGCGCGAAAAGCCCCGCAAAGCAGCTGCTCTGCGGGGCTATGCATTGCGCGGTTTACCTTACCTCGACTATCGTTATAGCGTCGCCGCTTACCTCCACCTCGGAGAGAAGCGTGCTCTTTATAGCGGCAGCCTGCGCCGCGTCAAGCTCGCCGTCGGTCTTTACGATGATGTTGGCAGTGTCGCCGCTCAGGTAGCACAGCGCGTCGTCGAAGCCCTGCGCGCGCAGCAGCGTTTCAATTTTGTTTTCGCTTTCAATAAGCGAGCCGAGTTTCAGCGCGTCGTCTGCCACAAGCCCCAGCTGGTCTGCGGTGAGGTCGCCGCCCTGGTACATACTTGCAAGCACCTCCGCCGCTTCGTCGCGGCTGCTCTGCTTGTCAAGGCGCGCCTGCGCAAAGTACGCGGAGGAGTCCGCGGTGTTGGACACGTACTCCGCCTCGCCGTAGTTTGCGCTTACGGGCGCAGCCTCGTTCGTGAGGGAGGGCTTCTTCGCGCCCGAGATGATGAAGTTTGCCGCAGCCGCCGCCCCGAGCAGGAGCGTGAGAGAGGCTATTACGAGCTGTTTCTTGCCTAAGATGAGATTAAGTCTTTTCATGATGTTACCCCTTTTCCGTATGGTTTACACCGCGCAAATCCAGCCGTCGGGCTGAGTACGGTGCAGCCTAATATGTAACGCACACCCGCGAGAGCCTTATGCCAAGCGCTCCGCAGACCGCGTTCGCGATTTTTTCCTTGACCGCAGGATTTTCAGCTCCCGCGCACACGACCGCCACCCCCCGCACCTGCGGCAGGACCGTGCCTGTTTCAAGCGCCTCCTTTCCGCTGCCCGACAGCACTACGGAGGTGTCCTCCGAGCTTGTGCGCACGCTGTCGCCCGTTGAGGCGCTGCTGCGGCGTTCTTCGGCGTAAACGCGCTGCGAGGACGTGTCGAGCGTTACCATGACCGTGCAGCCCCCCGCGCCGTCTATGCGCGAGATAAGCTCAGTCAGGCGCTGCTCAATGTCGCGCTCCGTCTGCGCGAAGTCCTCTGCGGCAGGGGAGGCGCTCCCGCTTACCGTGCGCGGCTTAAAAGAGCCGATAAGCAGCACCGCCATAAGCGCTATGCCGCATACTATAAGAACCCGCCTGCCCTTGTCCGTGCCTAGGAACTCCGGTATTGCTGCCGGCTTTATTTTCATCTTATCACTCCTTTACGGCGGCAGTCACATCTATGCCTGCAAGCTCCCCTGCAAGGAAAGCGCGGGCGCTTTCGGCGTCTGCGGCGTTCTGCGGCGCGAATACAAGCCTTACCTGTGTTATACTTATGCTGTACAATCCCGAAATATTAACGATAATGTGTATCTGCGAGGGATAATATCCCTTTTCGTGCAGAAGCGCGCTTACGCGTTCCTCCATCTGCGAGCATACGCGCTTTTGCAGCTCCCTGTTCACGCCCTCGGACATATCGGTGTATTCCTGCGCGGCAGGGGAGAGCGCGCCGAGGTCAATCTGCGCGCCCGCCGCGCTTGTGAGCATTGTAAGCATGAACACCGCCGCTGTAAGCAGCGACACCTGCTTCGCCGCCTTGCTTTCGGGGACGAGCATTCTGAAAAGCGCCACCGCTATGGCGGCTGTGCATACCGTTGCAAGAAATTCCGTTTCAGCCACCCCCCGTTATTGCAAGAAGAATTACCGCTGCTATCGTGTTCAGCAGCAGAAAGCAGCTTATCACTGCGATAATAAGCCCCATTACCGCCTCGCAGCTTCTGAAAAGCCCCGCCAGCGACCCCTGCCCGAACACGTCCGCGAGCGCCGCCGCGCACATGAGCGACAGCTTGTAGCATATCACCGTAAGCAGCATTGGCAGCGCCATTACCGCAGCGGCGACTATGCCGTATGTGCCCACCGTGCTTTTCATCATCACAAGCCCGCCCTGCACGGTGTTCACAGCGTCCGAGATAGTGCCGCCCACCACGGGAACGCCCGAGGATATCATGAACTTCGCCGTGCGGATAAGCGTGCTGTCCGAGGCGTTGGTGACGAACGTCTGCACCGAAAGCACGCTTGTGAACACCGTCATCATAAGTCCGAGCGCCCACGTCATCACTTTTTTCACAAGCTCCGCAAGCCGCCCCAGGTCAAGCTGCGGCGACGCCGTCCCCGCTACCGAAAGCCCCATTATCGTGCCGCACAGCGGCGCTAGGAAGTTCACCGCAAGCTGCGTGAAAAGCTGCGTTGCCGCAAGAAACGCCGTGTTTACCGCCGTGGCGCTCGCGGTATGCCCAAGCACCGCGGCGATCCCCGCAAACGCGGGAATAAACACCAGCATGAACGCCGCCGCGTCGCTCAGAAGCGAGAGCGTGCCGTCAAGCACCTGCGCCATTGCCGCGACCGTCATGCCGGAGCCTGCAAGCGCCCCCAGCGCGCAGAAAGTCCCCTTAAGGCTGCCGCTGTCCCCGAGCGAATCCGCGAGCGCGCACAGCAACACCACGCCGCACAGCGCGCATAAAAGCCGCAGCGGTTTCGCGGCGTTTGCAAGCAGCTCCTGCCATATGCAGCCAAGCACTCCGCTGAAACTCAGCGACCCCGCGCCGCTTTCGGGGGTAACGCCGCCCTCGCTCAGTTCGCCGCTAACTTCCGTCGGCAGCGCCCGCTCGATGTCGCGCGCTTCCTGCATAAATTCTTCGGAGAACGTTTCGGCGGGGCTATTCGCCGCAGCGGCTCTGCCCGAATCCGCCGCAACAGCGGGATACGCGGGACCTTCCGCGAAGGCTGCGGGCGCGCAGAAAACAAGCAGAGCCACGGCAAGCGCCGCTAAAAGCCGTGTGAGAATTTTCATATGCTCCTCCGTTTTGCAATACCTTTCCGAGCGTACCCGCGCCGTTCACCCCGCGCCGCCCACAAGTCCCGCCACAATGTCCGCAAGCTCCATAAACACGGGCAGGGAAATGACCGCCACGGCGGCTCTGCCGGCAAGCTCCAGCTTCGAGGCGAGCGCGCTTTCACCCGCGTCGCGGCAGATGTCCGCGGCAAGCTGAGTTATGCAGCACACCGCAAGCGCCTTTATAAGCACCTGCGCAAAGCCGTTGTCAAGCCCCGCGCGCCGCGAAAGCTCCCTGAGCGCCTCGACCGTGGGCGCAAGCATGAGCGCCGCCGCGCCCATGAGCAGCACTCCGCCCGCAATGCCAACGCCAAGCGCGGCTTCGGGGCGGTACTGCCTTACGATAACGCACAGCAGCGCGCAGATCACGGCAATGCCTGCAAGCGTGAAGATGTCCATGGCTCACCTCACCGGAGTCCGAAAACGCTCTTTATCGTGTCAAACAGCTCGCTTATCTGCGGGATAAGCATAAGCAGCACGATAACAAGCCCCGCGATAGTCAGCATCATAGCCTGCTCGTCGTGGTCGGATTTCTTGAGTATCTGGTTGAGCACGGCAACTATTATGCCGACTGCCGCTATTCTGAATATCAGGTCAAGGTCCATGTGCTTTCCGTCCTTTGCTTAATTTGTCTTGCGGGGGAGCGGTGTTCACTCGCCAAAAATTTATACGGCGCGTTCAGCCTGCTGAACGCCTTACCAGAGCATTACCGCCGCGCCAAGCCCGCAGAGCGCTCCCACCGAGCGGAACAGCCTGCCCTTTTCGGCGTATTCGGCGCGGGCTGCTTCGTAAAGTGCGGAGAGCTGCCCTTCGTACAGCTCGAGGGTCTGCACCTCGCCCGCCCTGTCGCTTTTGCCGAGCGTCTGCCCGAGCGACCGCATGAGCGCCGCTTCGTCTTTGCGGCAGAATGGCAGGGCTTCAAGCCGTTCGCACCCAGCCGCCCACGCCGCGCGTATGTCCCCTGCGGAGCGCTCCTCGCGCACAAGCTGCGCGAAAAGCCCGCCGTCCTGCTCAATTAGCTCGCCGAGCGTGGGCGCGGTGCAGCGTATCCTCACGCCGAAGCCCGCAAGCAGCCGCACAAGCTCCGCGAGAAGCTCGCAGCGGCGCTTTGCAAGGCGGCTTCTGCCAAGACCCGATAGCGCGCACAGCGCAAACGCCGCAAGGGCGAGAAAATGCCGTATCATGTCGCACCTCCGCACTCCCAGAGCTCCGCGAGAACGCCCGCGCCCGCAAGCACCGCCGCCTTGTCGAACAGCGGCAGCAGCTGCGCCGCGCCCTTTCTGCGGGAAAGCTCCGCGCGGCTGCCCGCGTGTGCCGCAGCTATCACCCTGACCCCGCTGAAAAGGCACTGTTCCACGGCTTCGGCGTCGTCGCCTATCTCGTCGCAGATAATGACCTCGGGCGAGAGCGTGCGCAGTGCCATGAGCATTCCCTCGCGCTTGCCGGCGCCCACAAGCGCGTCGGTGTTCTCGCCTATGTCGAGGGTCGGCTGCCCCGCGCAGGACGCGGAAAGCTCGTTGCGGCTGTCTATAAGCGTAACACGGTGCGAACCGCCAAGGATACGCGCAAGGTCGCGCAGAACGGTGGTCTTGCCGCTCATGGGCGCGCCCGCAAGCAGCAGCGAGCACAGCCCCCGTCCGAAAGCGCGCTCGTAAAGCTCCTGCGCGCAGCCCGTAACCTGCCGCGCAAGCCTTATGTTGAGCGCGGAAATGTCCCTGAACGCCTCAACGGCGCCCGTGCGCTCGCTGCATACCGCCGTGCCGCAAATCCCAACGCGGCAGCCGCCGTCAAGCGTGATAAAGCCCTGCGCGATGTCCCGCGTGAAGCTGTGGACGGAGCAGCGGCAGAGCTCCTCAAAGCATTCGGCTATGTCCTGCGGCGTAAACGGCTGCGAACAGGGGAAAATGCGCCCGTCCGTCAGCACAGCGGCGGCGCGCCTGCCCGCGCGCAGACGTATTTCGGCTATTCCCTGCGGAACGCCCGATAAGTCAAGGCGCCGCTCTGCGGCCTTAAGAGGAACGCTTCGGCGGGGTACGGCTGCGGTGATCATTCTGCGTCAGACCTTTCTTTATGGAATGTGGCAGCATTTGCGGGGCTCTACTTGTCCCGTTTGCTCAATGATATGCGGGGGCTGTCCGATTTATGACGAGACGCAGTGAATGTCAAACTGCGGAATAATCAGCGCAAAACCGTGGCGGGGCGCGAAAAAATGCAAAAAAATGATAAACGCCCCTTGACAAAGCAAATTTGGTGTGTTATAATAAAAGAGCCGCTTGTGCAGGGTCAACTATGCAAAAGCGCAGAAATGCGCACCCCGACACAGCGAGTCTGAATAAATGAGGTAAAAAGTATGTACGCAGTAATTGAAACAGGCGGAAAGCAGTACCAGGTAAAAGAGGGCGACGTTCTCTTCATCGAGAAGCTTGAAGCCGAGGGCGAAATCACTTTCGACAAGGTAATCATGGTCGGCAAGGACGATGGTGTGACTGTCGGCGCTCCTTATGTAGACGGCGCTTCCGTAAAGGCAACCCTTCTCAAGAACGGCAAGGCGAAGAAGATAACCGTATTCACCTACAAGCCCAAGAAGAGCGTTAAGAGGAAGATGGGCCACAGACAGCCCTACAGCCAGGTAAGGATCGAAGCCATCAACGCATAATGCTGAGAGCTGTATTTTATCGGCGTGACAACGCGCTGTGCGGCTTTGAGGTCAGGGGTCATGCGGGCTACGGCACGCATGGCAGCGACGTGGTCTGCGCCGCGGTAAGCTCGGCTGTTATGCTGGTGTGCAATGCGGTAACGGACTTTATGGGCGCGCAGGCGAGCGCCGAGGTCGGCGAGGATATGATATCCCTGCGCGTGCATAAGCACAGCGCGCAGTCCGAAAAGCTGCTTGAGGCGTTTTACGACCATATGGAGAATATCGCCGCAGAATACAGCAAGGTAAAGGTTGAAACTCGGAACACAGGAGGATAATACGATGATCAGAATCAGTTTACAGTTTTTTGCCCACAAAAAAGGTATGGGCTCCACCAAGAACGGCCGCGACTCCGAGTCCAAGAGACTTGGCGCAAAGCGCGCTGATATGCAGAAGGTAAGCGCAGGCAGCATTCTCGTAAGACAGAGAGGCACTCACATTCACGCAGGAAAGAACGTTGGCAAGGGTTCTGACGACACCCTGTTCGCACTTGTTGACGGAACTGTAAAGTTCGAGCGCCTTGGCAGGGACAGAAAGCAGGTCAGCGTATACGCTGACTGATGAGCCTAGTTCTCACAGGTACATCATAAGGTAGCTAACGTCGAAAAACCTCCATACGGGGGTTTTCCGCCGAGGCATCCACATCGCGCGCACACCCTGTCGGCTTGCCGACAGCGTGTACACTTATGTGGATAGAAGTGTTTTTTGCCTCAGCAGAGCCGAGGCAAAAAAGAAATTTCAAAAGCCCGCTGCGCGGGCAGAAGAATTATTCTACAAGCTGAGGCGGAACTTCAAAAGTCCGCCTTATTTGTCTTATTACGCAAATTATACAAAAACGGATTTTACCCGCCCTGCGGGGCAGACTAATACCGCGAAAGCGTAAAAAACGACGCAAAAGAAAGGCAGTGAGTGCAGTGTTTGTTGACAAGGTGGAAATTTCCATAAAAGCGGGAAACGGCGGCAACGGCGCGGTTTCGTTCCACAGGGAGAAGTATGTGAACGCGGGCGGACCCGACGGCGGCGACGGCGGCAAGGGCTCGGACATTGTGTTCGTTGCCGACGATAACCTCTCAACGCTTATCGACTTCAGGTATAAAAAGAAGTACGTAGCGCCCGACGGCGAGCCCGGAGGCGCCAAGCGCTGCTCGGGCAGGTCGATGGAGCCTACTGTTATCCGCGTGCCGCGCGGCACGATAATCAAGGACGCGCACACGGGGCGCATTATGGCGGATATCTCCGACGACGAGCCTGTTGTTGTGGCTCACGGCGGCAAGGGCGGCAAGGGCAATGTGCATTTTGCAACGCCCACAAGGCAGATTCCGCGCTTTGCAAAGCCCGGATTCCCCGGCGAGAAGTTCGACGTGGTGCTGGAGCTTAAGCTCCTCGCGGACGTGGGGCTTGTGGGTTTCCCGAACGTCGGAAAATCCACGCTTATAAGCGTTGTGAGCGCCGCCAAGCCGAAAATTGCGAACTACCACTTTACGACGCTTACGCCCGTTTTGGGCGTTGTAAAGCGCGGGGAGAAGTCGTTCGTAATGGCGGATATCCCCGGGCTTATCGAGGGCGCGAGCGACGGCGTGGGGCTTGGTCACGAGTTTTTGCGCCATGTTGAGCGCTGCAGGCTTATCGTCCATGTCGTGGACGTTTCGGGAATCGAGGGGCGCGACCCCAAGGACGATTTCGAGAAGATAAACAAGGAGCTTGCAAACTTCTCCGAGGAGCTTGCGGCAAGCCCGCAGATAGTCGCCGGAAACAAGTGCGACATGGCTGACGAAGCGCAGATAGAAGACTTCCGCAGCTATATCGAGGGCAAGGGGCTCAGCTTCTTCCCGATTTCTGCGGCGACCACCGCAGGCACGGACGCGCTTATGGACTGCGTTGCGGCGGAGCTTGAGAAGCTTCCCCCCGCAAAGAGGTTTGAGGTTCAGCCGCTCACGCTTGAGGAGCTTAGCGACATCGAGAACAAGAAGCACTCGTTCACCATTGAAAAGGTGGACGGCGTGTACGTGGTGGACGCGGAGTTCCTGGCGCCCATTCTCTCCACGGTGAATATGGAAGACTACGAGAGCCTGCAATATTTCCAGCGGGTACTCAGGTACAGCGGCATTATAGACGAGCTTGAGCGCATGGGTATACAGGAGGACGACCTCGTGTCCATTTACGACTTTGAGTTCAACTATGTGAGATAAACAGATACAGACCCGCGTTTGCGGGATAAGGGAGCGCCCGAGCGGGATTTTTCGGGGGTGAACGACATGAGTTTTATCAGCAGGCTATTAAGCGCGATGGAGCGCTCCTCCGCAGGGAGCGAGACCACCGCGAAAACGGTTTTTTCGCTTTGCGGAGAGGTGGAGCGCGGCTGTACGGCGCTTTACGTCGGGGACGAGTGCGTAACGCCGCGCGTGCTGTCGCAAAGGCTCGACAGGCTGCGCGTAGGCATTACCGACGAGGCGCGGCTTGCGCAGGCGCAGCGGGAGTTTCCGCAGGCGTCGCTTGTGCAGCCGTTTGAGCTGCCGCAGACGCAGGGCGGGTACGACTTCATGTGGTACAGCGCAAACGTTGAGTTTGAGAGCGCCCGCGCGCGGCTCGCGCAGCTTAAGGGCAGCGTGAAGAGCGGCGGCACGGCGGTATTCCGCGCGCTGTGCTGGCTTATAGACCCGTCGCCCGACACCGCGGCGTTCTGCGCGCACCGCTTCGGCATGATGAAGCACCTTGACGAGGTGCTGCTTGAAGCCAAGGAGCAGGGCTTTAAGGTGAACGACTTCTACATCGCGCCGAAGTCCGACTGGACGCAGGGGCTGTACAGGCCGCTGCTTGCGCGTGCGCAGGAGTACGAGGTGCAGCGCGAGGACTACGCAGAAGTTGACGCGGGGCTTCGCGAGATAAAGCGCGAGGCGGATATGTTCGAGCTTCACTGCGAGGAGTACAGCTTCGTCTACTACATAATGAAAGGTTGATTGCATGGCGCTTGATGAAAGGGCGGCCGCTGCGTACAGCCCCAATGTGCTGGCGTTTTACGGGGACTGCGTGTATGAGCTGCTGGTAAGGCAGCGTGTGGTGCTTCGCGGCAGCACAGGCGCGGGCAGGCTGCACGACATGGCTGTGGAGCAGGTGCGCGCGGGATATCAGTCCGCTGCGGTCGGCGTTATCGAGCCGCTGCTTACCGAAAGGGAGGCAGACATTCTGCGCCGCGGCAGGAACGCGGGCGGAATATCCGTGCCGAAAAGCGCGAAGCCCTCGGAATACCGCAGGGCGACGGCGCTTGAGGCCCTTTTCGGGTATCTCAGCCTTTCAGGTCAGGAGGACAGGCTGCGCGAGCTTTTTGATGTCATATGCGAAAAGCTGCCGCCGCAGCATTCCCCTTGAAAAAAGGAGGGTGCTATGAAGGAAAAAAAGCGATTGAGCGGCGAGGAGCTGCGCCGCGAGGTGCTGAAGTGGGTCGTTGACCTGCTTCTTATCGTTGCGGGCGCTGCGGTGTATTCCATTGCGGTGAACGTGTTTACGTCGCCTAACGATATCGCCCCGGGCGGCGTTACGGGTATCTCGATAATCCTTAACAGCCTGACCGGAGTGCCTGTCGGCAGGCTCATAGCGCTTATCAACGTACCGCTGCTGATTGCAGGGTTCATCTTCCTCAACAAAAAAACGATGATAAAAACGCTCTTTGCGGTTGCCGTGCTGTCGTTTATGACGGACACGGTGTTCGCGGATATCGCGCCTTATCTTGCAAAAGAGGGCAGCGGCATTCTTGCGGCGATATTCGGCGGGCTGCTTATGGGCGTGGGGCAGGGGCTTAACTATATGCGCGAGTCCACAACGGGCGGCACGGATATAGTGATAAAGATAATCCTGCGCTTCCGCCCGCAGATGAAGCTCGGGCAGCTGTCGATGATAGTAAACGCCTGCGTTGTCGCGGCGGGCTATATCGTGTACAGGGAGCTTGACGTGGTTATGTACGCGCTCATAGCGATTTTTGTGGAGGCGCGCGTGGTGGATATGCTGGTGTACGGCGGCCACGAGTGCAAGTTCCTGCTGATTTTCTCGGACAAGTACGGCGAGATAGCCGAAAAGCTGCTCGAGGAGGATATCGGCGTAACGCTTCTCAACGGCGAGGGAGCGTACAGCGGCAGAGAGCGCCGCGTGCTGGCGATAGCCGTGCGCAAGGGCGATTATGTGAGAGTCCGCCGCACCATAAGGGACACCGACCCTGCGGCGTTCGTAGTGATTACGGGCGCGAGCGAGGTACTTGGCAAGGGCTTTCAGAAGCTGGAATAAACGCCCGATAATGGGCATAAACAAATATAACATTAAGGAGAGTAACAACAATGTCGGGACATTCAAAATGGAGCACCATTAAACGCAAGAAGGGCGAAAAGGACGGCGCAAGGGCTAAGGTATTCACCAAGATAAGCCGCGAGATACTCGTGTGCATAAAGGAAACGGGCTCTGCCGACCCGTCCAACAACTCGCGCCTTGCAACGCTCGTGCAGAAGGCAAAGAGCAACAATATCCCCAACGACAACATCGACCGCCTGCTTAAGAAGGCTGCGGGCGGCGCGGAAAAGAACGACTACGAGAACTGCGTATACGAGGGTTACGGCCCCGAGGGCGTAGCTGTAATAGTAGAGTGCCTTACCGACAACAGAAACCGCACCGCGGGCGAGATTCGCCACTACTTTGACAAGTTTGGCGGAAACATGGGCGCTACGGGCTGCGTAAGCTTCATGTTCACGCTTAAGGGCGTTATCGTGCTTAACAACGAGGACGGCGACATCGACGAGGACAAGGCTATGGAGGACATACTCGAGGCGGGCGGCGACGATTTCAGCTTTGAGGACGGCTGCGTTGAGATTTCCACCGCTCCCGCAGAGGTAGGCAATGTGGCTGCGGAGCTTACCGGGCGCGGCTACGAGGTGATTTCCGCCGAGGCTGAGCAGGTGCCCTCTACATACACCACGCTCACCGATGAGGACCACATAAGAAAGATGGGGCTGCTCCTCGAGGCTCTCGACGACAACGACGACGTGCAGAACGTATGGCACAACTGGGACGCTCCCGAAACCTCCGACGAGGACTGATTGCATGGGATTTTACCCCCTGCTTCTGAGCAGGGGGCGTTTATGTGCGGACATACACGATTTGATATGCAGCGAGACTTTTGAGTCATTTGAAAGAATCGTGCAATAACCGGCACCTGTCGGCAAGAAATTTGTGCAAGTTTTTTTCGTTTACCCCCTTTACTTTTGCGGATAATTTGTTATACTTGTATTATTCGCAGGAAGCCATGCAGCGGCGTTCCGGGCGCTGTGTAAGCGCGGGGTGCGGTTCGCATTCCGCGAAGCGGGCTCCTGCCATGAACACGCGGAATACTTTTTCGGCGGAACGCTGTGTCCTGCTGAGAAAACGATTACAGAAAAGGGATTCAAAAAGGAAGTGAGGCTATGTTTCTTTTCAAATGGCTGTGGAAGAACATGGAGGGCTGCCGCGGAATGTACATCTGCGGACTGCTGCTGACCGTTGTCTGCCAGTCGATGTACATAATTACGCCGTATTTTACCTCGCAGATAACCGACACGTTTATAGTCAGCGAAAACGCCGTTGAGAACATAAAGAATCACGGCGACGTGCTGCTGATGATGATAGGCGCCATGGTGGGCTTCACGGTGCTGCGCGCGTGTATTCAGTACGGCAGCACCATGCTTTACGAGCATTCCTCGCAGGAGCTTATATACCGCGTGAGAAAGGTGCTGTTCCATAACATAGAGCAGCAGGACGCGCGCTTCTACAACTTCTACCGCACGGGCGACATTATGAACCGCGTGACGGGCGACCTTGACATGGTGCGTCACTCCGTCGCGTGGATAATAAAGGCTATGGTGGAGTGTATCGTGCTTTTCAGCGCTTCGGTGATATTCTTCTTTTCGATAGACTGGCTCATGGCGCTGTGCCTTATTGCGCTCACGCCCGTTATTTTGTTCATCACATGGCTTTTTAAGCGCAGGGTAGGTCCCATGTACGTGGACCAGCGCGAGCGGCTCTCGCGAATGAACACCGCGGCAGAGGAGAACATCTCGGGAAACCGCGTTGTAAAGGCGTTTGCGCGCGAGGAGTACGAAAAGGAGAAGTTCGACGAGTTCAGCCGCGGCTACTGCGATGCGACAAAGCGCTCGGCGTTCACATGGCTCAAATTCTTCCCGTACCTTGAAATAACCGCGCAGTCGCTGTCTGTAGTAATGCTTGTGTGCGGCGGTCTTTTCGTTATCGGCGGGCGCATTACGTTCGGCGAATACACCGCGTTCTCAGGTCTTATCTGGACGCTCTCGAACCCCATGCGCATGCTCGGCAACATCGTAAACGACCTTCAGCGCTTTTCCGCAAGCGCGGACAAGATAATCGAGATATACTACGGCGCGCCGCGCATATGCGACCGCGCGGACGCTCTCGACAAGCCCGAGCGCTTTAAGGGGAGCATTGAATTCTCCCATGTAAGCTTCGCCTACGGCGACGAAAAGGTGCTCGACGACGTTACGTTCAGCGTAAGCGCGGGGGAAACCGTCGTGCTTATGGGCGAAACGGGCTCGGGTAAAACCGCGCTTACGGAGCTTATCCCGCGCATTTACGACGCTACCTCGGGCGAGGTGCGCGTGGACGGCGTGAACGTGCAGCGCCTGAAGCTGAAGCAGCTTCGCTCAAACATAGGCGTTGCAACGCAGGATGTGCTTCTCTACTCCGACACGATCGACGGCAACATCTCTTTCGGCAACACCGCAATGCCCGAGGAGGACGTTGTAAAGGTTGCAAAGGCAGCCGATGCGGACGGCTTTATAAGAAGGCTCTCAGACGGCTACGACACTATAGTCGGCGAGCGCGGCGTGGGGCTTTCGGGCGGACAGAAGCAGCGTATTTCGCTGGCGCGCGCCCTAGCGGTAAAGCCCGCTATACTGATACTTGACGACACCACCTCCGCAGTAGACCTTGAAACGGAAAAGCACATACAAAAGTCGCTTTCCGAGCTTGACTTTCCCTGCACGAAAATAATCATCGCGCAGAGGATTTCCACCGCGAAATACGCGGACAAGATAATCGTACTTAAGGACGGCAGGATAGCCGAGCAGGGAACGCACGACGGGCTTATCGCGCAGCACGGCTATTACCGCGAGGTTTACGACCTGCAAAGATAAGGGGGACAGACATGGCAAGAAACAAGTTTGACATAGACGAAACTCTTGAAACGCCGTTCGACATACGCCACCTCAAGCGTTCTCTCGTGTACGCGGCAAAGTACAGGGGTAAAATCGCGCTCGCGCTCATAATGAGCGGCATAGGCACGGTTATAGGGCTGCTGTCGCCGCTTATTGTAAAATACGCGCTCGATAACTGCATGGCAAGCCGCGAGAGCATACCCGCGCTGCTTGCGTGCGGCGGCGGAGTGCTTGCGTGCACGATTGCAAGCGTTATCATCGCGAAAATACGCTCCACGATAATGACGAGGGTAGGGCAGGATATCGTGTACGACATACGCCGCGACCTGTTCGCGCATATGCAGAAGCTGTCGTTCGAGTATTACGACAGCCGCCCCCACGGCAAGATACTCACGCGCATAATCAACTACATAAACGCGATAAGCGACCTTATGACGAACGGGCTTATCAACTTCATTCTCGAAATTCTGAACCTTGCTTTCATCACGGTGTTCATGTTTTTCGTAAGCTGGCAGCTGGCGCTTGTTACTATGGCGGGCGTGCCGATTTATGTTGCTATAATGCTCTTTGTAAAGAACCACCAGCGCAGGGGCTGGCAGCAGGTGAGCAACAAGAGCTCAAACCTCAACGCCTACCTGCACGAAAGCATTGTCGGCGTGAAGATTTCGCAGATGTTCACGCGGGAGGAAGAAAACGAGGAGATAAACGACAGGCTCGCGAAGAACTACCGCAAGGCGTGGATGAACGCGGTAAGCTACTCGAACATGGTGTGGCCGTCCACGGATATCGTGTCGATAATCGTTCGCGCGGGCATATTCGGCGTGGGACTGCTTGGCTTTCAGGGGGCGCTGTCGCTCGGTACCATCGTTTCAATGACGGACTATTCCGCGCGCTTCTGGCAGCCGCTCATGAACCTCGCCAACCTCATGAACACTTTCATCAACGCCGTTGCGAACCTTGAGCGCATATTTGAGATGATGGACGAGCCCGTGACCGTTGACGACGCGCCCGACGCTGCGGAAATGCCCGAGATAAGGGGCGACGTTCACTTTGAGGACGTAACGTTCGCGTACGAGGAGGGCATAAATATCCTCGAACACCTGAGCTTTGACGTTAAGGCGGGCGAAAGCGTGGCGCTTGTGGGACCCACGGGCGCGGGCAAAACCACTATAGTCAACCTTATTTCGCGCTTTTACAACATAAACGGCGGCACGGTGCGCATTGACGAGAGCGACATCTCAAAGGTGACGCTGCACTCGCTGCGTTCGCAGATGGGCATAATGCTTCAGGACAGCTTTATTTTCAGCGGAACTATAGCCGACAACGTGCGTTACGGCAGGCTGGACGCTTCGCTTGAGGATATCCGCGCGGCGTGCAGGATAGTGGGCATAGACGACTACATAATGTCGCTTAAGGACGGCTACGACACGGTGGTGAACGAGCGCGGCGCGGGTCTTTCACAGGGACAGAAGCAGCTCATAGCCTTTGCGCGCACCATTGTTTCCGACCCTAAGATACTGGTGCTTGACGAGGCAACCTCGTCGATAGACGCAAAGACCGAGCGCTATCTGCAAAACGGCCTTAACCACCTTCTTCAGGGCAGAACGTCCTTTATCATAGCGCACCGCCTGTCAACCATCAGAAACTGCGACAGGATAATGTACGTTTCCAACAAGGGCATAACCGAGGCGGGAACGCACGAGGAGCTTATGGCGAAAAAGGGCGATTACTACAGGCTCTACACCGCGCAGTCCGTGTGACGGCGGGCGTGACGCGCCTTTCGCGCAGTCTGACGGGGGCTTGGTAATGTTTTTGCGGCTTACCATTGACAAACACGCGAAAAAGTGCTAAAATATATCCTGCGGACATATCCCCTGCGGGAATGTCAGGCGGCGAAATGACACATAATATCACATAATACCACCTGCGGGTAATCCGCGGGTGGGCTTTGTGCGTTAAATTGCTTTGGGGCGGATCAAAGCGCCCGTGAAAGGAGCGGCAGAATGTCTGTTTTCGATATATTCAAGAAGCTTGACAGCGAGCGCGCCGCAGAGCCCACGGGCGCTGTGGAATACATCATAGCCGGGCTTGGCAACCCCGGCACGCAGTACGACGGCACGCGCCACAACATAGGCTTTATGACGGTGGACGCGCTTTGCGACAGGTACAAACTCTCCTGTAAGAAGCTGCGCTTCAAGTCGCTTACCTGCGACGCAATGATAGGCGGCAAACGCTGCCTTATAATGAAGCCCACCACCTACATGAACAACTCCGGCGAGGCCGTGGTAGAGGCAATGCAGTTCTACAAAATACCGCCCGAGCGCACCATAATCGTGTTCGACGACATCTCGCTTGAACCAGGGCGGCTGCGGATACGCCGCAAGGGCAGCGACGGCGGCCACAACGGCATAAAAAGCATAATCTACCTTTCGGGGTCGGACGCGTTCCCGCGCATTAAAATGGGCGTGGGCGCAAAGCCTCACCCCGATTACTCCCTTGCGGACTGGGTGCTCGGGCATTTCAGGAAAGAGGACGCGCCCGTGCTGGAGCAGTGCTTCGACAACGCCGTGGCGTGCCTTGAGCTTATGGTGCAGGGGAAGATAAACGAAGCTATGAACAAGTACAACTCGTAATACGCGGGAGAGGGGTTTATGGATTTCTTTGTAAACGCAGCGCAGGCCAACGCCGACTATGAGAAGCTGAGAAAATACGTTCTTTCGGATAAGCCGCTGCCTGCCCTTGTGACAGGCGTTTCGCACATACACAAGGCGCATTTCATTGCGGCGCTTGTGCGCGAGAAAACGCTTTCCCCCGTGCTTGTGATAGCCGAAAGCGAAGCCGAGGCGCAGAAGCTGTGCCTTGATATAAACGCGCTTTCGGGGGAGCAGTCCGCGCTGCTTTACCCCGCAAAGGAGCTTATGCTGGGCAATGTCGAGGCAGCCTCGCGCGAGTATGAGTACAAGCGCATCTTCGCGCTTTCGGCAATGCAGGACGGCGCCTGCAGGGCGGTGGTATGCTCTGCGGAGGCCGCCGCGCAGCTCACCATACCCCCCGCGGAGCTTGAAAAGCGCACCATGACACTGCGCGAGGGCGACGAAACCGAGCAGGGCGCGCTGTGCGAGCGGCTGTGCGCGGCGGGCTATTCGCGCACGGACATGATAGAGGGCGCGGGGCAGTTTTCGGTGCGCGGCGGGCTTTTGGACGTGTTCCCACCGAGCAGCGAAAAACCGTTCCGTATCGAGTTCTGGGGCGACAGCATAGACAGCATTTCCGCGTTTGACATTGAAACGCAGCGCCGCACGGAGAGCCTTACGGAGCTTTGCATATCCCCTGCGGCGGAAACGCTCTTTGACAGCGCGCAGCAGCTGTGCGAGCGCATAGAAGCGCTTATGAAGCGCCTTCGCGGCAAGCGCGCGGAGGAGCTGCGCACAAAGTTCACAAGCGACATAGGCAGGCTGCGCAGCGGCGTTACGCTTCACGACCTCGACAGGTTCTTCCCGCTGTGCTACGAGCAGGAGGCGACGGTTTTCGACTACGCGAAAAAGGTTTTCGTGTGCGAAAACACAACAACGCAGGAGAACTTCCGCGCGGCGGCGTTACAGCATATCGAGGACCTTAAGATACTCAGCGACGAGGGACTGGTATGCAAGGGGCTGGAGCGGTATATGCTCACGAAACAGGAGTTTTCGGACCTGCTGTCAAGGCGCGCGGCTGCTTACTTCGACACGTTTATAAGGGGCGGCGGCACGGAGCTCGGCGTGATGATAAACGCGCGCACGGCGGTGCAGACATCTCCGTGGAGCGGCGAGTACAAGCTGCTTGAGGAGGAGCTTCAGGGGCAGCTTCCGCGCGGGTACGCCTGCCTTATCTTTGCGGGAACGGAAAAGGGCGCGAAGAATCTTGCGGACGACCTTGCCGAGGACGGCATAAAGGCGCGCTATTCCGCAAGCCCCGAAAAGCCCGAAGCAGGCGTTGTGTACGTTACCGCGGGCACGCTTACCGCAGGGCTTGAGTACCCCGAGGACAAGCTTGCGGTGTACACGCACACCGCAGTCCACGCGGAGCGCCGCCGCGTACAGAAGAAAAAGAAGGGCGAGGAGATACGCTCGCTTACCGATATAGCCATAGGCGACCTTGTAGTCCACGCCTCGCACGGAATAGGCGTGTTCGACGGCGTGCACAAAATTGAAACGCAGGGCGTTGCCAAGGACTATATCCGCATAAAGTACGCGGGAATGGACGTGCTGCACGTCCCCGTAACGCAGCTCGACCTCGTGTCGCGCTATATCGGCACGGGCGACACGTCCGCGGTAAAGCTCAACAAGCTCAACTCCGAGCAGTGGCAGAAATCCAAGGCTAAGGCGAAGGCAGCCGCAAAGAAAATGGCGGGCGAGCTAATCGAGCTCTACTCAAAGCGCATGAAGGCGCAGGGCTTCAGCTTCCCCGAGGACGACTCCATGCAGGAGGACTTCGAGCAGCACTTCCCCTACGTTGAAACGGACTCGCAGCTGCGCTGTATCGACGAGATAAAGTCGGATATGCAGCGCCCGCAGCCCATGGAGCGCCTTTTGTGCGGCGACGTGGGCTTCGGCAAGACCGAGGTTGCGCTGCGCGCGGCGTTCAAGTGTATTGAGGCGGGAAAGCAGTGCGCCATACTCGTGCCGACGACGGTGCTTGCATGGCAGCATTATCAGACCGCAAGCAGCCGCATGGAGGGCTTCCCGATAAACATTGCGCTGCTGTCGCGCTATAAGAGCGCCTCTGAGCAGAAGGAGATACTGCGAATGCTCTCAACGGGCAGGACAGACCTTGTTATCGGCACGCACAGGATAATTCAGAACGACATAAAGTTCAAGGATTTAGGGCTTGTCATAATCGACGAGGAGCAGCGCTTCGGCGTGGCGCACAAGGAGAAGTTCAAGGAGATGTTCAGCGGGGTGGATATACTCACGCTGTCCGCGACGCCCATTCCGCGCACGCTTAACATGGCTATGACGGGCATACGCGACATGAGCGTGCTTGACGAGCCGCCGCAGGACAGGCAGCCCATCTCCACCTACGTTATGGAGCAGGACGCGGGGCTTATTGCGCAGGCGATACGCAAGGAGCTGCGCAGAAACGGGCAGGCTTACTATATCCACAACAGGATTGACTCGATTTACGGGTGCGCGGAGAACCTGCAAAAGCTGGTGCCCGAGGCGAAAATAGGCGTGGCGCACGGCCGCATGAGCGAGGAGCAGATACTTGACGTGTGGCGCAGGCTGCTTGACGGCGAGCTTGACGTGCTTGTATGCACAACGATAATCGAAACGGGCGTCGACGTGCCTAACGTAAACACGCTCATAATCGAGGACGCGGACTACATGGGGCTTGCGCAGCTGCACCAGCTGCGCGGGCGCGTTGGCAGAACGAACAGGCGCGCGTACGCGTACTTCTGCTTCAGGCGCGGCAAGGTGCTGACCGAAATTGCTCAGCGCCGTCTTGACGCGATACGCGAGTTCACGCAGTTCGGCAGCGGCTTCCGCATTGCGCTGCGCGACCTTGAGATAAGGGGCGCGGGCAGCATTCTCGGCGCTAACCAGTCGGGACACCTTGCAAACGTCGGCTACGAGATGTATTTGCAGCTTCTCGACGAGGCTGTGCGCGAGGAGCGCGGCGAAAAGAACGTTCACAAGGACGAGTGCCTTGTCGATATCCGTATAGACGCGTTCATTCCCGAGAGCTACATCTCAAATCAGGCGCAGCGAATCGACTGCTACAGAAAGATAGCGCGCATTCAGACCGAGGAGGACAGCTTCGACGTTATAGACGAGCTTATAGACCGCTACGGCGAGCCGCCGCAGTCGGTAAAGGGGCTTGTGGACGTGGCGCGGCTGCGCAACATGGCGGCGCTTTCGGGCATAACCGAGATAACGCAGGCGGGCGACGTTATGGTGTTCTACCTCTCCGCGTTCGATATGCGCAGGATAGCCGCCGTTACCGCCGTAATGGGCAAGCGTATGCGGCTTGAAACGATAGGCAGGGCGCGCATGAACGTGTCGCTTGGCAAGGACGACAAGCCCATAGACGTAATGAAAACGGTAATAACCGCAATGGCGTCGGCAGGCGACCCGCCAAAGCCCGAAAGCACTTGACAAATCCGCGGGGATATGATAGAATAAATTGTCGGAAATAAATCTGCCACCGGGTAGAACAGCATTCGGGGCGCTTCGTCAGGTCTTGGAAGAAGCGCCTCGGGTGCTTTTTTTGTTGGAGGAAATATGGAAAAGAAAAAATTTACGCTTCGCGGCTATTTCGCAAAGTGCGAGATAGCGCTCTGGTGCGGGTCTGCGGCGCTTATAACGGGCGCGTTCTTCGCGTTCGGCGGGGAGGGCGTGCCGTCGCTCATAGCCTCTCTCATAGGCGTTACGGCGCTTATATTCTGCGCAAAGGGAAACCCTGCGGGGCAGGTGCTGATGATAGCGTTCAGCCTGTTTTACGGGGCGGTGTCGTTCACGTTCGCCTATTACGGGGAGATGATAACCTACCTCGGAATGTCCGCGCCGATGGCGGTGGCGTCGCTTGTGACGTGGCTGCGCAACCCGTTCAAGGGGGCGCGCGCACAGGTGCGCGTAAACAGGATAACGCTTTTTGAAACGGCGTTCATGCTGCTGCTTACGGCGGCGGTGACTGCGGGGTTCTTCTTTATCCTGCGGGCGTTCAACACCGCAAACCTTATACCGAGCACAATTTCCGTCACGACAAGCTTTGCGGCGGTATACCTTACGTTCAGGCGCAGCGAGTTCTACGCGCTTGCCTACGCGCTCAACGACGTTGTGCTTGTGGTGCTGTGGGTGCTGGCGTCTCTTTCGGATCGCTCGTACATCTCAATGGTTATATGCTTCGCGGTGTTCCTTGTAAACGACATTTACGGCTTTATCAACTGGCGCAGAATGCGCATTCAGCAGGAACGCGCGGACAGCGGCGAGGGCGATTCCGAAAAAGAAAAATAATTGCCACAACCCCCTTGACTTTTGCCGCGGCATAGCTTATAATGGTGCAAAAGCCGCGCCGAAACAGGCGCTTCAGAGGAGGACAACGCATGACTTCACGCAAGGACCCCGCATGGCTTGACAATGCGGTTTTCTATGAAATTTACCCACAGTCGTTCAATGATACCAACGCCGACGGCACAGGCGACATCAACGGCATAATCGAAAAGCTCGGGTATATACAGGAGCTTGGCTGCAACGCGATATGGCTCAACCCCTGCTTTCTGTCGCCGTTCGGCGACGCGGGCTACGACGTTGAGGATTATTACACCGTAGCGCCGCGTTACGGCACGAACGAGGATTTGATAGCGCTTTTCCGAGAGGTACACGCGCGCGGAATGCACATACTGCTCGACCTTGTGCCGGGGCATACGGCGGTAACGCATAAGTGGTTCAGGGAATCAATGAAAGCGGCGCGCAACGAGTTTACCGACCGTTATGTGTGGACGGACAGCATATGGGAGGAGCCGCAGGGAATGGGCTGCATTCGCGGCATATCCGACAGGGACGGCTCTTGCGCGGTGAATTTCTTCTCGCACCAGCCCGCGCTCAACTACGGCTTTTTTAAGCCCGACCCTGCGAAAAAGTGGCAGCAGCCAATGGACGCTGAGGGCCCCCTTGCAACGCGCGAGGCGCTCAAGGATATAATGCGATTCTGGCTTGCGGCGGGCGCTGACGGCTTCCGCGTGGACATGGCGGGCTCGCTTGTAAAGAACGACGTTGACGGGCAGGGCACGGTGGCGCTCTGGCAGGATATCCGCGCGTTTCTCGACAGGGAGTTTCCCGCAGCGGCAATGGTGTCGGAGTGGGGCGAGCCCGACAAGTCGCTTATCGGCGGCTTCCACATGGATTTTCTCCTGCACTTCGGTCCGTCGCATTATAACGACCTGTTCCGCTGCGCTGAACCGTACTTCTCAAAGCGCGGCAAGGGCAGCGCTGCCGAATTTGTCGCGGCGTACAGGCGCAGCATGGCGAAAACGGACGGCAGGGGGCTTATCTGCATTCCCTCGGGCAACCACGACATGGACAGGCTTGCGCGCAACCTCGACGAGGATGAGCTGCGCCTGGCGTTCGCGTTTTTGCTGACAATGCCGGGCGCGCCGTTCATTTACTACGGCGACGAGATAGGGATGCGCTATGTTGAGGGTCTGACCTCGGTAGAGGGCGGCTACGGCAGGACGGGTTCGCGCTCGCCCATGCAGTGGGACAAGGGGCTTAACGCGGGGTTCTCTTCAGCAAGCGCGGAGAAGCTCTATATCCCGCTCGACCCCGCAGCTGACCGCCCTGACGCCTGCTCGCAGATGTGCGACGAGAAGTCGCTTCGCAGCGAAGTAAAGCGGCTTATTGCGTTCAGGCAGGCGAACCCTGCGCTGCAAAGCAGGGGCGGTATGGAGTTCCTGACCGACGGGGCGGACGGCGGCGCGCTCGTATACAAGCGCACAAGCGGCTCGCAGACGATATATGCGGCAATAAACCCCGCAGGCACGCGCGCGCAGATACCGCAGATACCCGCAGGCGGCAGGGTGCTGTACAGCATAGGCGGGTACTCATATGACGGCGGGCTTACCGTTGAGGGCTGCTCGGCGGTGTTTGTTGAGGTCTGAGCGGCGGATAATACAGAGAGCCGCGGCAGATAACGCTGCGGCTTCTGCTGCGATAAGGATACCCTTTGCTGTGCGGCATACCGCTTCATTGTATCAGTGGGGATTTTTCTTGGGCAATACCGCATAATTATTTTCGCGCGATTGCGCAGTCAGATTTTTCGTCAGATTGTACAATGAGGACGACGCAAGGCTGTATGCCTTGCTAGGACGAATTGTGCAATATGGCGGAAAAGATGCAAGCAAACGCCGCGTAAGCCGTAGGCGTCGCTTAGAAAAGGCGTTAGCCGCTAATTGTGCGGTGTTGCCCTTGATTTTTTCACCGACATATGGTATAATTAACGCAAAGCGTTTATTACAGATCAAAATGTCCTCGCACATACGCAAATTAAAGATTTGCTCCGTGCGTATCGGACAATTATACCATAACTTTGCGGTTATGGTATAATAAAGCAGGTTAAGCGGTTCAGCCGTAAATGGCGAGCCGCTGTTTACTAAACGCGAGTTAGTTTAGGCTAATCGAGTGTCAAAGACGGCGCTTGCAGGCGCACAACGGAGGAAGTATGGTAAAGGTAACACAATTAAGCGAGAGGGAAATCGAGGAAATAGGCGAGGCGTTTGCAGACCACGCCTATGCTGACGGCGAAAGAGGAATGGCATATCTTTTCGGCGGCAGGGACAACGTAAAGCGGTACATATGCGCGTTTGTCCGCGCCATGCTTAAGGGCGGGTGCCTTTACAGCACAAGCGCGAATCACGAGGCGTTCGTGGCGTACAGATATTCGCGCGACAGGCTCCCCGCCGCTGCGGGTATGGAGGTGCTTAAGGGGATACTCGAAACGATTGGTCTGGGCGGAGCGGTAAAAATGCTGCGCGCTATGAAAAGCGGCGGCAAGTCGTACGAGGACGTTTTCAAAAAGACGAAAAAGCCGTATATTTTCGTGGGAATGCTCGTCGTCCGCAAGCAGTACCAGGGGCAGGGCTTTATGCGCAGGGCGCTTGATATTGCATTTGAGGACGGCAGGAAAAGGGGCTGCCCCGTTCTCCTTGATACGGACGCGGCGCTGAAGCGCGACAAGTACGTTCACCTTGGAATGAAGAACGTGCAGACAAGGCAGATAGGCGAGGGCGCGTATCTTTACGACCTTGTAAAGGAAAACTGACCTTAGGCAACACCGCACAAAGACCATTTATTGGATTTTGCACGTGTCTTGCTTGCATATTTTCCTTCATCTTGCACAATTCGTCCTAGCAAGGCACACAGCCTTGCGTCGTCCTCATTGTACAATCTGACGAAAAATCTGACTTCGCAATACACGCACAATCTTTGTGCGGTATTGCCCTTGTGCTGAATGCAGCGGAGGGCGTCACCCCTCCTCAAACCGCTTCCTCAGCTTTCCGAGCGCCTTTTTTTCTATGCGCGAGATATAGCTGCGGGAAATGCCGAGCTGCTTTGCTATTTCCCGCTGGGTGAGCGGCGCGCGCAGCTCGCCGTTTGCGTCGGGAATGCCGTAGCGCTTTGCGATTATGTCGCGCTCGCGCTCGTCAAGCTCCTCGGCAATAAAGCGGTAGAGCTTGTCGGTGTCGATTTTAAGCTCTGCGCTTTCCTCAACGTTCACGCCGCTGCCGAATATGTCGGCTATGGTGAGCGCGTTGCCCTCGCCGTCGTGGTCGATGGGTTCGTCAAGATACACCTCGTTCTGGCGGTGCTTTATCTTGCGGAAGTGCATTTTTATCTGGTTGTCTATGCACTTGGAAGCATAGGTGCTGAAATGGCTGCCCTTCTGGTAGTCGAACGTTTCCGCTGCGCGGATAAGCCCTATCGTGCCTATGGAGATAAGGTCGTCGCCGTCGGGCGCGTCGGGGTAGCTTTTGCGGACTATGTACGCGACAAGCCGCAGGTTATGCACGATGAGCTTATCCCGCGCGGCGGCGTCCCCCTGCGCTATAAGGGCTATGCACTCAGCCTCCTCCTTAGCGGAAAGCTGCTTTGGAAAGAGATTTTTCCCCTCGAAATGAAGCCCGAAGAACAGCAGGTTTTGCAGAGCAAAGCATAACAGCGCTATCATGTCACCCCTCCATTTCCGCAGCAGACCCTCTGCCGCACACAGCACATTATATTTATAAGCGCCTGTACAATATTCGACACAAAAAAATCGGAGCGGCATTTGTCGCTCCGATTTGTTATTCTGCACATCTCACAGCCGCTCCGCCGCCGCACGCATAACGCGCGCCGCCGCAGTTATGTCGGGCTGCGCGACAACGGCGGAAACCACCGCCGCACCGTTTATGCCAAGCCCGTAAAGCTGCGTGATGTTTTTTGCATTCACTCCGCCGATGACTACAAACGGCAGAGTTACCGCCCGCCTTATTGCCGCTATCGTTTCGCGCGTGACGGGGCGCGTGTCCGCTTTTGTGGCGGTGGCGAACACCGCGCCCACGCCAAGATAGTCCGCGCCGTCCTTCTGCGCGCGAAGCGCCTCCTCGGGCAGCGCCGCAGACACGCCGATAAGCTTGCCGCGCCCCAGCAGCCTGCGCGCCTCGCGGCAGGGCAGGTCCTTCTGCCCGAGGTGAACCCCCGAGGCGTCCACCGCCATGCAGATGTCAACGCGGTCGTTGATTATGAGCGGCACGCCGTAAGCGTCCGTAACGCGCTTTACGCGCACGGCAAGCTCGTACAGCCCGCGCGAGGAAGCGCGCTTTTCGCGCAGCTGCACCATCGTAACGCCGCCGCGCACCGCCTGCTCAACACTTTCCTCAACGGTTTTCGCGCTCATAAGCGCGCTGTCCGTGCAAAGGTACAGGGTGTAATTGGGATTCATGTCATGTGCCGCCTTTCATTAGTCCTGCGCGTTTAATGGGGTGATTTTTGCGCGCTGTGCAAGCTCCCGCGCGGTAAGCGAGCCTGCCGCGTCGAAAAGCGCCGCGTGGAAGCTCCCTAGCCGCGCATCGGAGCGCTCCACGGCAATTTCGGCACACACTTTCATGAACGCCGCGCCCGCAAGCGCGCCGACAAACGCGCCGCATTCCGCCGAAAACGCCGCGCAGAGCGCCGAGGTCATGCAGCCCGCACCCGTTATTCTGCGCATAAGCGGGCTGCCGCCGCGTATTGAAACGGTGCGCGTCCCGTCCGAGATGAAGTCCGCAGCGCCCGTTACCGCGCACACGCACCCGAGCCGTTGCGCCGCCATTCGCGCCGCCTCGGCAGGGTCTGCCGCCGAAAGCGAATCCACGCCGCGCTCACCGCCGCCAAGCCCTGCGAGAAACGCTGTTTCGGAGAGATTGCCGCGCACGGCGCTCACCCCGCGAAGCTCTGCGCAGAACTCCCTGCGAAGCCGCGTAAGCCCCGCGCCCACGGGGTCAAGCACCACGGGAATGCCGCGCGCCGCCGCTTCCCCGGCGGAAAGCAGCATAGCCTTAATCCCGGCGGGGGAGGGCGTGCCGAGATTGAGCGAGAGCGCCTGCGCGTGCGCGGTTACTTCTGCGCATTCGGCGGGGTCGTCCGCCATTATGGGCGAAGCGCCCGCTGCGAGCAGCATATTCGCCGTGTCGGGCGCGGTTACGTGGTTTGCTATGCAATGCACAAGCGGATTGTCCGCGCGCAGGGCTTCAAGCGCGGCAGCCGCCTGCCGTACAAGGTCTGCGCTCATGATTTCTGCGGGGCTTCGCCAAAGAAGCCGTCCACAGCCTTTACCCGCTTGAGCGAGGTGACGATGACCGCCGCAATGACAGTCCCCACAACGCTTGAAGCGAAGAACGGGAACACAAACCCGAAAAGCGTTGCCTGCTCGTTATGCATGATAAGGTAGGCTATGGGGTAGGAGAGCATTCCGCCGATAACGGATGTGCCGACAAGCTCGCCCGCATACGCCATGGGAAGCCGCAGCGCGAGGGTCTTCCCCCTGAATACCCAGTGGAACATAACGCCGCTTAAAAACGCGCCAACCATGCTCCCGGGGAACGCCATAAGCGACCCGAGCCCCAGAATGTTGCGCAGAAGGCTTGCGCAGAACGCCGTCCCGAGCGCGTACCACGGTCCCAGATACACGCCCGCGATTATGTTTACAAGGTGCTGAACGGGCGCGCACCTCGCCCCGAGAAACGGGAACGAGAACAGCGAACCCGCGACTGCCGCCGCCGCAAGCACCGCAGCCGCGGCAAGCTTTCTGATGTCTGTCTTTTTCATGATGATACCTCTTTCCCGCGCGCAGGGCAGAGCTGTCCCGCGCGCGCAATGCGTTCCGATACAGGGTTGTCCTGTATCGGCGGTCGGCGCTCGCTAGCGCCCTCTCACCCCGAAACACGGGTTCCCTCGCTGACATTTCCGCCCCGTTCGGCGCTCCCCGACGGGGGTATCATTTCCGCATTGCTGCGGGAGTGAACAGATTGGCGCGCTGTCCGCCGCAGTTTTCAACTTTTATGTAATCTGTGTTGAAAATTACGCGCCTTTACCGCGCATTTACTTCTCGGTGCAGAAGCGTACCTCCTTGCCCTCGAGAATCATGTTGGTGGTGCGAACCGCGCACATTTTTCCGCACATAGAGCAGCTGTGGCGGTCTGCGGGGGGAACGCTCTCAAAGTACGCGCGCGCCTTTTCGGGGTCTGCGCATATCCTGAACATCTCGTCCCAGTCGAGCTTATGGCGCGCCGCAGCCATTTCGTTGTCCCTGTCGCGCGCATGGGGAACGCCCTTTGCAATGTCCGCAGCGTGGGCTGCGATCTTGCTTGCCATAATGCCCTCCTTGACGTCGCCGAGGTCGGGCAGGCGCAGGTGTTCCGCAGGGGTGACGTAGCACAGGAAGTCCGCGCCGCTTGCCGCAGCTATAGCGCCGCCTATCGCTGAGGTTATGTGGTCGTACCCCGGGAAGACGTCCGTGACGAGCGGTCCGAGTACGTAGAACGGCGCGTTGTGGCAAAGGCGCTTTTCAATAGCCATGTTGGCTGCTATCTCGTTCATTGCCATGTGACCGGGTCCCTCAACCATAACCTGCACATCGCGCGCCCATGCGCGTTCGGTGAGCGCGCCAAGCTCTATAAGTTCCGCTATCTGCCCTGCGTCGGTGCTGTCGTCAATGCATCCCGGGCGCAGCGCGTCGCCAAGGCTTATCGTCACGTCGTACTCGCGCAGAATGTCCAGCACCTCGTCGTAATGTTCGTAGAACGGGTTTTCGTTGCCCGTCATCATTATCCATGCAAACAGCAGCGAGCCGCCGCGCGATACAATGTTCATCTTGCGCGGGTCGCGGCGGAACGCCTCGATTGAGCGGCGGTTTATGCCTGCGTGTATCGTCATGAAGTCCACGCCCTCCTCCGCATGGGCGCGCACAACGCGCAGGAAGTCCTCCGCGGTGATTTCGAGCAGGTCCTTTTCAAGGTAGCCTATGGCATCGTACATGGGTACTGTGCCTATCATGGCGGGGGAGCGCTCTATAAGCTGCTGCCTGAACGTGTTTGTCCTGCCGTAGTTGGACAGGTCCATGATGGCCTCCACACCGAAGTTAATAGCCATGTCCACCTTCTGCATTTCCATATCGTAGTTCATGCAGTCGCCCGAAATGCCGAGGTTTACGTTCACCTTGGTGCGTAAGCCCTCGCCTATTCCCTCCGCCGAAAGCGCGGTGTGCCTTATGTTGGCGGGGATAGCTACAGCGCCCCTCGCCACGCGCCCGCGCAGCGTTTCGGGGGAGATGTGCTCCTTTTCGGCTACGGTCCTCATCTCGGGCGTGATTATGCCCTTCTTTGCGGCTTCCATCTGTGTTGCGTATTCTCTCATTTTATGTCCTTTCCGCGAACAGTCGGTAGAAGCGGTCGAATGGCTGCTGCCCCATGCCGATGTTCAGCCCGTGCATTATTGCCCCTGTAAGGTATTCCTTTGCCAGCCGCACCGCCTGCGCGAGCGGCTCCCCCTGCGCCATGAACGCCGCCGCCGCAGAGGACAGCGTGCAGCCCGTGCCGTGCGTTGCGCGGGTGTTTACGCGCTCATGGGTGTACTCGTAAAAGCGCTCCCCGTCGTAAAGAACGTCGAGCGCCGCGCCCTCGAGATGTCCGCCCTTTACAAGCACCGCCCGCGCGCCCAGTTTATGTATGGCGAGCGCCGCCGCCCTCATGTCGTCGCGGGTGGAAACGCTCAGCCCCGAGAGCGCCTGCGCCTCGGGTATGTTGGGGGTGATAAGCGTGCAGAGCGGCGCTATTTCACGCATAAACGTACCGAGCGCGCCGCCCTCCATAAGCGCCGCCCCCGCCGAGGCGTGAAGCACGGGGTCGCACACCACGATATTCGGGCGGTATTCCCGCAGCGCCGCCGCCACGGCGCCCATGCACTCGGCGTCCGGCAGCATGCCGAGCTTTACCGCGTCCACGCGGATATCCGTGAACACCGCGCGCAGCTGCGCTGAAACGATGTCGCGCGGCACGCTGTGCGCCGCCAGCACCTGCGCGGTATTCTCCGCGACGACCGAGGTTATAACGCTCATGCCGTAGCACCCCAGCGCCCAGAACGTCCCGAGGTCCGCCTGCACGCCCGCGCCGCCGCTGCAGTCCGACCCCGCGACAGTAAGACAGTTTTTCACCGAAAAGCCCCCCCGTAAAATGTCCGTGCAGCAAAAAAAGGACCCCTGCCAAAGCAGGAGTCCCGAAATGCTACTCACGTCACGGCTTCCCTACGATGGTCTTAACCAACAGGTTCAAAGGGTCGGGCGCAATGCCCTCTCAACTCCGTGCGGAGTACCCCCAGCGAAGAACATTATACCACGCCCGCGCGGGTTTGTCAAGGGGTATTTTTGCAGTTCTATCTTGAAAAATCTCGCGGGACGTGGTATTATAATAAAGAAGAATCGTAATTTCATGGCAAAGGGGGGGCGGCTGCATGACGAGCGTGAACTGGAATCCGTGGCACGGCTGCACAAAAATAAGCGAGGGGTGCAGGTACTGCTACGTCTACAGGCAGGACGAGCTTTACGGCGCGGGGGAGAGCCGCCTGTGCCGAAGGACCGCGGGCTTTGACCTGCCGCTGCGCACAAAACGCGGCGGAGCGTTCGCAATTCCCGCGGGGAGCCTTGTGTACACCTGCTTCACATCGGACTTTCTGCTTGCGGACGCGGACGCGTGGCGGCAGGAGTGCTGGCAGATGATGAAGCGCCGCAGCGACTGCGCGTTCATGTTCTTTACAAAGCGCATAGACAGGCTTGCGCAGTGCCTGCCGCCCGACTGGGGCGAGGGTTACGACAACGTCGCCATAGGCTGCACGGTGGAAAACCAGGACAGGGCGGACTACAGGCTGGAGATATTCCGCGCGCTGCCGATAAAGCACAGGCTCATTATCTGCGCGCCGCTTCTCGGGCGGATCGACCTTGCGCGCTACCTTGACGGCGGGGTAGAGGAGGTGTCTGTCGGCGGCGAATCGGGGCAGGAGGCGCGCCCGTGCGACTATGACTGGGTGCTTGACCTGCGCAGGCAATGCGCGCAAAAGGGCGTGGCGTTCCGCTTTCACCAGACGGGCGCGCACTTCATCAAGGACGGCAGGCGGTACTTTATCCCGCGCCGCGAACAGCACGCGCAGGCGCACAGGGCGGACATAGACCTGCTGATGGACGGCGTTATCCCGCTTGCGGCACAGCTGCCGCAAAGCCCCGAGCAGCTGACTCTTGACAGCCTGCGCTAGTTCTGCCGCATAATGTCCTCGCCCGTAAGCTGCGGGAAGCATTCGAGCCGCGCCCCGTCAAGGTCGGCGCGGTGCATATCTACTGCGGTGATGCGGCGGTTGTTATAGGTCGTGTAGTAATATACGCCGCTGCGCGCGTTCCAGCAGCAGGCGTACTGCGTTACTTCAAAGGAATCGTCCGCCGCGCACACGCCGCGCGGCTGGCTCACCGCGTCTGTTATATGGAAGAACTGTCCCACGCTCTCCGCTTCGGAATCCCCCGAAACGGCGTTTCCCCGCACGAACGCCGCGCGTACAAATCTTGAAGCCGACGAGTAGTCCCCGGGAAGCCCCATTGCGCCCATGCCGCGGCTGTAAGGCGTGAGCGGCAGCCCGCGCGCAAAGGCGCATTCCGGCTGGCGCGGCGAGAGCGCGAGGTAATTTCGCAGCATGAAAAGCTGCACGCCGAACGGCGGCTCGTTGGTAAGCACGCCCGCAGGGTTTTCGTGTACGCGCTGCCCGTCTTCAGTGCATTCAAGCGCGAGCGCGCCGCTTTTGTCGGCGATAAGCCAGTGCAGCCGCGCCGCGGGCAGCTCTGCGGAGAAGTCCTCGCCTACGATGGTGAGCGCGGCTAGCTCCCGCCGCGCTTCCGCAAGACTTGCGCAGCGCCCGAGAATCCACGGGATAAGTTCAAACTGCGCGATATTGCGCGCGCCGCTTTGTAATGCGCCGTAACGGCAGCTCTCAACAAAATTGAGACCCGCCATGCCAAGTCCCTTTTCGTTCACCGCGTCGTAGTAGAGCGGATACCCCTGCGCGACGTGCGCCGTGCCGATAAGCGCGTAGTGGCGCGCAAGCCGCTCCTCATGCCTGAACTCAAGCGGGAACGCGCGCGGCGTTACGCACACGCTCTCCCCGAAGGTGCGCTCGTAATCGAGCGTTCTGCCCATGTAAAAGTCTTTGCCGGAATAGTAGGTCGCCGCAGTACACATAGCTCCTCCTTGTTATTCTTGCTCGGAAATATTCCACAAATAAAAAAATATTTTGTCAAATCCTCTCAAAGCCCTTGACAAATTGTCGAAAATGCTGTATTATGAAAATAATGTTTTGCGCACTTTATCATTTTGTGCGTTAAAAAAGGGAGAGAATTCATGAGAAAATACATCGGAAAGATAATCACAGTCGCGTTTATCGTGGCGTTTATCATCGGGTGCTGCATTCAGGCGCCGATAACGCAGGCTGTAGGATCGCTCTGGGCGCTTCTGCCGCCCGTAATTGCGATAGGTCTTGCGCTTATCACCAAAGAGGTCTACTCCTCGCTCTTTATAGGCATTCTCACGGGCGGTATCATCTACGCGATATCCTCGGGCACGGGCTTTGAGGGAATGTTCAACACCGTTGTGCAGGACGGCTTTATCGCGAACCTTGCGGACGCCTACAACGTCGGCATTCTGATATTCCTTGTGGTTCTCGGCGTTATCGTCGTTCTCATGAACAAGGCGGGCGGCAGCCGCGCCTACGGCGAATGGGCGGCGCAGCATATCCACAGCAGAAAGGGCGCAATGCTCTCAACGTTCCTGCTGGGCGTGCTTATCTTCGTCGACGACTACTTCAACTGCCTGACGGTAGGCTCTGTTATGCGCCCCGTTACGGACAAGCACAACATTTCGCGTTCAAAGCTTGCGTACCTTATAGACGCTACGGCGGCGCCCGTTTGCATTATCGCGCCTATCTCCTCGTGGGCGGCTGCGGTAAGCGGCACGGTCGACGGCGTAAACGGCATAAGCCTGTTCATCAGCACCATACCGTATAACCTGTATGCGCTGCTTACCATTATGATGGTAATATTCATTTCGATAACCGACCTTGACTTCGGTCCGATGAAGCTGCACGAGGACAACGCCAAGAACGGCGACCTGTTCACCACGCGCAACAAGGTTTACGATGACGACGACAAGCCCCTGCATTCTAAGGGTAAGGTCATCGACCTTATCCTGCCCGTTATCATTCTTATCATCATGTGCGTTGCGGGCATGATCTACACGGGCGGCTTCTTCAGCGGCACGGATTTTGTAAACGCGTTTGCAGAGTGCGACGCGGCGCTCGGTCTGTCGATAGGCTCCATTGGCGCGCTTATCCTCATCATCTTCTATTATCTCCTGCGCGGCGTGCTTAAATTCACAGAGTGCATGGATTCCATTGCGGCGGGCTTTAAGCAGATGGTTCCCGCGATACTCATACTGACGTTCGCGTGGGCGCTCAAGGCCATGACGAACCAGCTTGAAGCAAGCGCGTATGTTTCCGCGCTTGTTGAGAGCGCAACGGCGCTCACGTTCCTTCTGCCGCTTATACTCTTTGCGGTGGCGGTCGGTCTGGCGTTCGCTACGGGTACCTCGTGGGGAACGTTCGGTATCCTTATTCCGATAGTAACGGGCGTGTTCAGCAGCCAGCTTGCGGCGGTCACCGAAACCGGCGAGATCCCGCAGACGGTTATCGTGTGCATTTCCGCGTGCCTTGCTGGCGCAGTCTGCGGCGACCATTGCTCGCCCATCTCGGACACCACCATCATGGCTTCGACAGGCGCGCAGTGCGACCATGTAAACCACGTTTCCACGCAGATTCCGTATGCGTTTACCGTTGCGGGCGTGTGCGCAGTGGGTTACCTGCTTGCGGGCTTCATTCAGAACGTTTTCGTGGTGCTCGGCGTTTCATTGGTACTCATGGCTCTTACGCTCTGCGTAATTAAGCTTGTCATAAGCAAAAAGAGAGCGGGCGCTTCAAAGTAAGCGGGCGTTTTACGCTTTGCTGTAAAGCACATAAAAGGTAAGGCGGCTTGTCGCGTACAAGCCGCCCTTGTTTTTGCAAATATAACGCTGCGCCCGACATGGGGCGCTTTTTTCAGATTTTTTTCGCTCGGCATTCTGTCGGTGTTGATAAATAGTTATGCGAGTGCTATAATATAACTACAGTTATATAACATTAGTGATTAGAGGTGATATTATGCCCCCAAAGGTAAGGATAACGCGGCAGATGGTCGCGGACGCGGCGTTTAAGGTAGTACGCGCGGAGGGCGCGGAGAACCTTAACGTGCGCAGGGTGGCAAAGGAGCTTAACTGTTCCACGCAGCCCGTGCTGTACGGCTTTGCAACGGTGGAGGAGCTGCGCAGGGAGGTCTACAAGGCGGCGGACGCGTTCCACACAGCGTACATTATGCCCGGTGAAAGCTCGCAGAACCCGCTGCTTGAGCTGGGGCAGAACTACATTCGTTTCGGGCGGGAGGAGAAGCACCTGTTCCGCTTTCTGTTCCAGACGGACAGTCTTGGCAGCGATTTTCGCGAGGTGTTCGCAAGTCCCGAGCTTGACGGAATGATAGGCATAGTCGCCGCGGCCACCCAATGCGATATTGAGGAGGCGCGCAGGCGGTTTATGGCGTTCTTTGCGGCGGCGCACGGCTTTGCAAGCCTGCTTGCGAATAACGCTATGGAGTACGACGAGGAGCTTATTGACGCCGCGCTGTACGAGGTATTCAATGTGTTTGGTTAAATGGAGGAAATTGTGAAAAAACTTTTTGAAAAGCGCGAAACACTTTTCGCGGTAATCTGGATAATAGCGTATGTTGTCGGAATGAGCGCCATTCAGTCCGCAGCCGAGAACGCGGCTCTCGCAAAGGGGCTGCTTGCGGGCTACGGGCTTGTGCTTAGCGTGGTGTTTTCGGTTTTCGCCGTTAAGAACGGGCTGTGCGGGTATTTTGGCATGTGCGCGCCGAAGCTCTCCGCGCGGGAAATGCTGTTTTACATACCGCTGATAGTAACGGCTTCGGTGAACCTGTGGTTCGGCGTGCAGCTTAATCATACGCCGCTTGAAAGCGCGCTCAACGTTGTAAGCATGGTGTTTGTGGGATTCCTTGAGGAGGTAATATTCCGCGGAATGCTGTTCAGGGCAATGTGCAGAACGAACGTTAAGGCGGCGTTCATCGTGACATCGCTCACGTTCGGCGCGGGGCATATCGTAAACCTTGTGAACAACAGCGGTCAGTCCGTCACGGAAACACTCGCGCAGATAGCTTACGCGTGCGCGATAGGCTTTGCGTTCGCAGCAGTGGCGTATTTCTCGGGGAGCATTATCCCGTGCATTATAACGCACATTGTTATTAACTCGCTCAGCACGTTCGCAGCAGAGCGCGCCGGCGCGGCGTTTTTTGCAACAACGCTTGCAATTATGGCGATTAACGTCGGCTACGGCGTATGGCTTACCGTTCGCGGGGTGAAGCGCGCGAAGGCGGGCGCATGAGTTCGGATAACAGAAGAGCCTCCCGAAAAAAGGGAGGCTCTTTTTATATGTCTAATCTGCCCCCGCCACTCTGCGGTACAGCACATACATGTGTCCGCTCCCGTCGTCGGAATCGCGCGTCGGGCGCTTCTCGAGCAGCAGGTACTCCCTGCCGTTCTCGATAGTGAACGTTTTCATGCGGCAGACAAGCCCGCCCTCTGCGGGGGATGAGATGTAGTACCCGTTCGTCCACAGGTTGGTAGGCGCAATGCTCTGGGCGCTCGGCAGGTAGAACGCAAGCGTTCCGTTCGGGTAGACTTCAAGATACGTTCCCCCGTTCGCGTTTTCGGCTTTGAAAATGTCGTCCCCGCTTATAGCGCTGATATCCGTATCGGCGGGGAGTATTTTGCTTACTCTCCACAGCCCGTGTACGGCGGGGTCGTCGTAAAAGGCATAATTAAACTCATCGCGGTACAGCCCGTTTTCGTCCGTATATGTCGTGAACGTCATTACGGGCGTTTCGGGCTTGACAACTTCTGGCGCGGATTCCTCGGTAAAGCGTTCGTCGGTTTCGGCTGCTTGTGTCGTTTCGGGCGGAAGCTCAGCGGCGCTTTCCGTTTCGGCTGCGGTTTCGGGTTCGGTCTGCGGCGCTTCGGCGGAAGTCAGCTCCTCAGCAGGCTCGGCGGCTTCAGCGCTTGGTTCTGCGGTTTCGGCTGCGGCGCTTTCCGTCGGGACTGCCGTTTCGGACGGCGCGTGGGCGCTTTCGCTTTCATGCGTTATCACGGGTTCGCCTGCGCCGGCGTGCGCGATTTCCGAGGGCGCAGCGCCCCTCACGCTCAAAAAGCAAACAGCCGCCGCGCCCGCCGCAATAACCACAGCCGCCGCAGGCGAAGCGTCCCTCGGCAGCAGCGCGCGCCTTATCGCAAGGCTTACCGCCGCTATATCGGCGTATCTCCTTTTGGGGTCGAACTGCGTGCAGCGCCTTATTATACGCCTGAATTTCGGCTTGTCCGCGCTCTCGCCCAGAAGCTCCTCCATAGTCATGCCGAACGCGTAGATGTCCGAGCGGCAGTCCGTCTGCATAAAGCCGTATTGCTCGGGCGGCGCGAAACCGCCCGTGCCGAGAAGCCTTGTGTCGCGGCTCTGCGAAGCTTTCTCAAGCCGCGCTGAGTCAAAGTCGATAAGATGAATATGCCCGTCGCTCCCGCAGATGATGTTCGAGGGCTTGATATCGCGGTGAATTATTCCCGCGGCGTGAAGCGCCCTTACTGCCGCGCACAGCTCAAGCAGCGCGTTTACGGCTTCCCTTTCGGTAAAAGCGCGCTCCGAGGCGGGCGCGCCGTCTATGTATTCGCTTACGAAATACGCCCCGTTTTCGTCCTGAGAGCGCTCCGCAAGCCTCTCAACATTCGTGCAGGAAACGCCCCTTATGCGGCTGAACAGCTCGGGCGAAATCTCGCGGTATCTGCGCACGTAAAGCCTGCCGCCGCGTTCCACGAGCTGCACGTCGCCCTTTTCGGAGCTTTTGAGCGTTGATACGAGTGTATATTCCAGAGTTCTCACCTCATTCCGCGCGGGTAAAGACGGCATAAACGTAAACCTTGTTTTCGCGCATGAAATCCCCCGACTTATGGGCGTAAAACAAAAACTCCTCCCCGTCCGCGACAATCTCGAAAAGCCGCTGAGCAAAAGCTCCGTCGCCCGATTCGTATATCAGATATCCGTTTGTCCAGCAGGTGAACCACAGCATTGGCGCACCGTCAGAACGAACAGCAGAGATTTCGCCGTTGTCGCCGAGCGTCAGCGAATACGGAGAGGTTTCGCCAGTGTAGTTGCAGCTTTTGATGCAGTCCGCCGTGAGCGCGGAATTGAGCGCTTCAACGGGCAGGTAGGTGCAGAAGCTCCATTCGCCGTGAACGGCGGGGTCGTCGTAGAATACATAGTCGAAATAATCCTCGTAAAAGCCCCGCTCGTTCAGCTTTGTGGTGACGGTTATTTTGTCGGGATTATCCATATCCGAGGTGTGCAGCTTTTGCAGCAGAAGCTCCTGCGGCACCTCGGGGACTTCCGCTGCGGCGGGCGTTACGGTGGCAGTCGGCGCGGAGTCAGGCACAGCAGTCGCCACGGTAGTCGCCGCGGGTGACGAACTCTGCGGCTCAGTGGTCTTTTGCATGGCGGAAATCTCCGCAGAGGACTGCTCAGCGGTCGTCTGCGGGAGCGGCGCGGCGGTTTGCGGCATAACGGGCGCGGCGGTCGTCTGCTGGACGCTTGCGGCGGCAGCAGTTGTGCGCGCTGTTGTTACGATAATCGGCGCGGTCGCTTCGCTGTGTGCGTTTGCAGGAGGAAGCGCCGCTTCGGTGCCTGCTTCGGCTGCTGAGAAGTTCCTGCGCGTGTCTGTCGGCAGGGGAGCTGCCACCGCGCTGTGCAGCAGCAGGACTGCCGCTGCTATTCCCGCCGCAGACACCGTGCAGGCGGCTGCGATACCCGCAGGAACCGCCCATCGCGAGCGGCTAACCGCGCGGCGCAGGGCGCGTGCGCTTCCGTACCGCCTGTCGGGCACGAATCTTGTGCATTTTGCAGCTATCCTGCGCAGAAGCACCTCCTGCGCGGCAGGGCAGACGGGGCAGGCGTTCAGCAGCAGCTTCATTACCATGCCGACTGCGTACACGTCCGCAGTAAAGGCGGTTTCGCAGAAGCCGTACTGCTCGGGCGGCGCAAAGCCCTCCGTGCCGAACAGCGTGGTGTCCTGCCCGCGCTTACCGCTGTAAAAACGTGAGATGTCGTAATCAATGAGCGTGAGGTGCAGCTTCTCGTCAAGAATAATGTTCTTTGGGGATATGTCTCGGTGAATGATTCCGCAGCCGTGCATATGCTCAGCCGCCCTGCACAGCTGTGTGATTATGCCGCGCACCTCGTCGGGCGAAAATACCCTGCCGCTTTCAATAAGTTCGCTCAGCGGCTGCCCCTGCGCATACCCGCACACCGCCGCGGCGCGCCCGTCCTGCTGTATTATTTCGTGCACCCGCATAAGGTTGGCATGTGGGGAAAGCTCGGAGATACGGCGGTACACCGCCGCGCTTTCCGCAGGAAGCTCTTTGAGGACATACTTCCCGCCGTCATCGCGGCTTTCTGCAAGCGTTACTGTGCCTTTTATATTCAGCGCGCGCAGTATCCTGTATTTTTCAGCGGTCATCATGCTCCTCCTCCCACTTGATTTTTTTACGATTATATGTTAACATAAATCATAGAAAAAGTCAAGGAAGGCGGGATTTTCCGCCGATTCCGCCGAGCCGCAGCTGCGCCGCCCCAAAGGCGGCTCTGCCCGTCGGTTCGGCGCGCTCATACGGGAAAAGGCGGGTATCGGCAAATTCCGAAAAGGGAAGATATTATGATAAAACAAAAGACAACGGACGAGCTGCTCGACGTTCTGAAAAAGAAACCAACCTACGCGGAGGGGCAGCAGGAGATAAGAAGCGAGCAGTATTCCGAAAACCTGTCGTCGTACCTGAACGGCATTGCGGCGCGCAGGGACATGAAGCCCGCAGACATTATGCGGCGCTCTGGGCTTAAGAAGTCCTATTTCTACTCGCTGCTTGACGGCAGGCGCGACAAGCCCGCACGCGACGTGCTGATACAGCTGGGCTTCGGCTTCTGCATGAACCTTGACGAGGTGCAGGATTTTCTGAAGCGCCTTGGAGCGGCGCAGCTCTACCCGAGAATAGCCCGCGACGGCGTGATAATATACGCCCTGCAGCACGGCATGGACATAATTGAGTGCGATATCCTGCTTGCAGACAACGGAGAGGAGCCGCTTGTGCGGGTGTAAAGTACGCTGTCGGTGTACCAAAATTCTTTTTCATGGTGATATAATTTACATGAGTTGTTTTCTTTATCACTTTGAAAGGAATCTTGAACCCGTATGTCTGACCAGCTCTCCACCGACGCTATTATCGAGGTCCTTAAAAGTAAAAATACATATGCGGAGGCGTTTGAAGAGATACAGGATATGCAGTATGTCCCCAACCTGTCGCAATATCTGCACGCCATGACGGAAGAACGCAGAATGAAGCCTGCGGAGATAATGCGGCGTTCGGGGCTGAAAAAGTCCTACTTCTATCAGCTGTTCGACGGGGAAAGGAAGAACCCGAAACGCGACGTGCTAATTCAGCTGGGGTTTGGGTTTAAGCTGTCTTTTGACGAGGTGCAGGAGTTCCTTAAGCACCTTGGCGCGGCGCAGCTTTACCCGAGAATAGCCCGCGACGGCGCGATAATATACGCCCTGCAGCATGGCATGGACATAATCGAGTGCGATATCCTGCTTGAGGAAAACGGCGAGGAGCCGCTGATGCGGGTGTAAAAGTCCTCTGCGAGTGTACCAAACTCATGGCGAAAGATGTTATTATAAGACCGTAGGAATTATCCTGCGGTCTTTTTTTGTCATGGTCCGAGGTATAAGACTCGGAAAATGGCGCGGGTGCTGAAGCTTTCCGTACCCGTAAATTCAGGAAAAAGGAGATAAAGACTATGGAGTTCTTTGGTGGAGTTCTGGGTCTGATTTACTGTGCGGCGGGGTTCTGGGCAACAAAATGGACTATTTATTACAATAAGGTCGTTGTTGAGTTTCAGCCCATGGCGCTTTTCAGCAAAAGGCTTCTTTATGGAATACTGCTTGGTTGGGCGCTTATTCCCGCGGCAATAATCCGCAAGATCAGGCTGAAAAAAGGTGGCTGAAAACAGCGATTCGCGAAAGACACGGATTGGTTCGGCGCTGAAAAAGTCCACCGGCAGTGTACCAAAATGCGCATAAAATATCATAAAATAAAAACCGTAGGGTTATCCTGCGGTTTTTTGCTTATGTACAATAACTGCTGCAAAATCTGCACAGCATGACTGAAGAATTGCCTGTAGTGAAAAATGAAAGGAATGACAGCAATGGCGTCGTCGGATTTTATAATAAAATGCCCGAAGTGCAAAAGTGTCGTTGAATATGACAAGGCGAAGAAAAAGTGCGTCTGCCCCTCGTGCAAAAAGGAGGTCGATACATCGCGCTACAAGGTGTTCAACCTGAGCAATGTTGTTGTGGCGTTCTCCGAAAAAACGCAGTCCTATGCCAATTACCGAAAGCAAGTCGTAAAGGATTCGTATAAGATGTCAGCTTTTCTGGAAGAGAATTACAGAAAATGCGCAACGAAAGCCGAGGACTGCGCGAAGTTCATTGTGACGATATGCATGAGCTCGGCAAACAAGTTTATCGGTATGGCTGTGGAGGCTCTGACAAAAGTGGGAGTGTACGAGTATGACTGCTCCGCGTTCATTGATTATTACCTGAGCCGTCCATATGTTAATAACAAGTGCTATGCCCTGGAGTTTCAGGAGAAAATGGAGGATTTTCTTAACGGACTTGCGGGACAGGTGGATTCGCACGAGGCGTCGCTTCAGGCGCAGGACAGCGCAAGGGGCAGGTGGTCGGGCGGCGGCTTCGGACTTAAGGGAGCGCTGAAAGGCGCTGCGATGGCGGGCGCGCTCAATATGGCGGAGGACTTCGGCAGCTCGGTCCTTCAGTCGTGGCAGAGGTCGGAATTCAAGGACCGGATGAAAAGAAAACTTGTAAACAAGTTCGCCTCGGAAGATACTATTTCAGAATATTGTGCTTCAGTAAGAGCAGACTATCAGAATATCTTCGCTGCGGTTTATGATATCCTTGCAGAACACGGCATATACCACAGCGAGCAGTATCACCTGTATGCAATTGCCCAAAATATGAGGGGAGTTGTAACCAATATAAAGAACGGGCTGGTCCCCCCTATGGAAGCGGTCAGTGCGCTGCTGTCGCTCATATGCGATAATCCTTTCTGTCACACCGCGGAGCTCCTTGAAATGCTTTACGGCTACATTGGCGGCTCAGACGGGGAGATGATGCGCCTTGCGGAGTATGTCGGCGCGGACGTTGAATTCAAGTCGCGGATATTCCCGCTGATAAATAAAAAGAACGGGGAGCTGCTTGAGAGCTGCAAGTCCTCTGCGGACTATCACGGCGCCGTTGAGAAAATACGCGAAGCGGCGAAAAACGCGGGCGCGGAGCCCGAGGAGCTTGAATGCTTCAAAAAAGCAATCGGGCTGGAGGAGAAAGCGAAAAATCAGGAGGAGACCCTCGAGCGGAACAGCAGGACGTTCAAGGGCGTGGTTTACGACACCGTTGAAGAAAAGCGTGCCGCCTCAGACCACAGTTTTGAGATAAACGAGGCATATCGCGACCTTGTGGAGAAAATTAACTCCACCAGACTGTTCAACGGTACGTCGACGGAGAAAAACGACCTTAATCTTGAGGGCTGGCTGGACAATATCCTGTTCAGCGAAATAAAGGAATGGGAGATACCGCGCTATGACGCGGAGATAGAGCGCTATTCCGCAATTCCCGGCGACCCGATGTTTGAGGGAAGCGACGACGATAAGGCGTTTATCCGCAAATATGTTGAACGGCTTAAGAAATACAGGCAGAAAGCTGTCGATAAGGACGCAAGGGACTTTCAGAACAGGCGAGGCGAGCGCTATCAGAACTCCGAGGAGGGCAAGCAGGACCGGCAGCGCGTTTTAAACGCGGCGGAGCTGTTTCTGAAAACGGACTTTACGCAGCCGGATTCCACGCAGAAATTCAGGGAGAGCGTGCGCAGCGCACCCCCGTCCAACATCGGCGACTACAATGCCGCCGCGGATCTGCTCAGCGGAATGTCGCCCGCAGAGCTTAAGCTTTTGCAGCATTACACCGCGTTCCGCGTAAAGGGGTTCGGCGTGAAGGTGCTGCTTAAGATACTGGCGGGTTTTGGTGTGGTTATCGGCATTGCGATAGTAATGACGCTTTTAAGGGATATTTCCGGGATAATGACCATGGAGCAGTACAATGACGCAGCAAACGCTCTTCTTGAGATATACTGCATTGCAGCGGGCATATACCTGCTTATCGGCATAGTTTACTGCGCGTTTGCGGGCGAAAGGTGGAAAACGGCGACCGTTGGCGGAACGCTGCTGCACCCCATGCTTCAGCCAAAAAAGCATTATATAGCGCCCTCGCTTGTGATCGGCACCAAAAAGGAGCGCAAGGAAGCAAAGATACGGCTTGAAATCGAGAAAATGGCTGCAAAGAAAGCGAACAACGGCAAAAAACCGCTCTGAATCGGCTCATCAGAAAGCCCGCACGGCGGCTCATGCCGGAAATGAAAAAAAGGAAGGTACATAAAATGATCGACTTGGAAAAGCATAACGAATCTCAGGAGCAGCAGGAGGTACAGCAGGAAGAACATCAGGAAGCGCCGCAGATTGATTATTCTTCCATAAAACCGGACCTGCCGAGCGTTGGCTGGGTACTGCTCACAGTATTCCTGCTGGGGCCGCTCGGCATAATCCCCGCTATCGTGTTTTTTAGTCAGCAAAGGCCAAAGAGAGCGCTCTGCTGCCTTGTTCCCGCACTTATATATCTGGTGTCAGGCATTATACTGAGCGTTGCGGCGATAGGTTACGCAAAGAACAACCCCGTTATTGAGAACGCCGCAGAAAGCAGCATTACATACGAGGTTACGTCTGCGCCGAGCGAGGACGATTCCGCTGCCCTGACAGGCGGATATAGCGCGGACGCGTCCGCAGGGCAGGAATATGCGACGTATGAGAGCGCTGAGCAGGACGATATTACCGACGACATTCTCGGCTGCGATATCCCGATAGTTTCGGGCACGGATTATTATCAGATATATCAGGCGACGCACAGGTATTTCGACAATATAAGAAACTGCAAGATCAACTGTACATACGTTACCGAGAGCGATCTTTCCTCCACGAACCTTACAGAGGACGCAATCAGTCTGATAACACAGCAATATCTGCTTGCAGAACAGCTGCAGAAGTTTTATGCGCTTGCCGACGACGACAGCGACCACCGTATTCTTTACAGGGAAATGCTGGGGCACCTTGATACTGTCCACGCTGTTATTAAAAGCATTGAAATAGCCCCCGACGACCCCGTTGTTTGCCCGCCGCTGCTGGATAACGCCGCTTATGTTACGCTTGATATTTACTACATGGATTATCTCCCCGTGTACGAGGCGGTAGTTCAGGCGTTAAACAGCCTTGAAGGCGACGACGATGGAATGATGGAGCTTGTTTCTAACGCGTACGAGCGCTACAAGGACCAGATACCGTTGGAGGAACTGGAGGAGGACGAGAACCATGGTATTTTTAAAAGCGCGATGTACGCTTACCTTTACGACCAGTACCTGTACTGCGCCGAGCCGAAGGTGGAAACCGACGTCCTTGCTACGCTGTGGCACAGAAACGGCAGTTGGGAAATGGAGCTTGTGGGGCTGCCATTGGATACGGGCATGAATATCTGCACGGCGGGTCTGTTCATTGACCCTCAGCGTTAAGCCGCCGCGCGTGAAGCAAGTCGGCAGTCTTAACGGCTGATATTATGCAGAACAAAAGCGGGCTGCCTGCTGAAGCAGCCCGCTTTTTGAATATGCTTATTATAAAGGGGCTTCTCGCCGCCGGGAAGCCGTTGCACGGGCTGACTGTCATTGGGAATACACCCCGACAGTATTTTCTTATTACAGTATGGGCATTTTATATAAATTACAACCTCGCTTTACACTTCGGAATTTGCTCTATCGTTTACTGAAGAAATTCCTTTTTAGCACAAATCACGGACGGTAACGCAGTAACCGCTCGTGATTTATTTACAAACAAAAAGATTGCACTTTCCGGCATAGAAAGTGCAATCTGTCTGCTATACAACTGGTCTGAGTGACAGGATTTGAACCTGCGGCCTCTACCACCCCAAGGTAGCGCGCTACCAATCTGCGCCACACCCAGCTATCTGACGCATATTATTATATCACACCAATTTCATTTTGTCAATAGCTTTTCCGAGATTTTTTTTTATTTTTTTCTGCTCTGCGAATATTCGCGCCGAAAGCGTTAAATTCGGCATTACAATGCCGTCCTGCGAGGGCTTGGACGGCGCGGGAGACCTGACGCAGGTGAGCGTCGCAGCTGTTTTTATTCTCAAACGGGAAAAAAGGCGCAGAAATCCTTGACAAAAGGCGAGAAAAATTGTATAATAACTCATGCGAGCATTAAAATACATTTTGGCTCGAAATGTGATATAAAAGGGGCAGGCAGATGAACACTACCACACGCCACGACAACGACAAGCGCGTTGTCCGCACAAAAAAAGCCATCAAGGCTGCGCTGTTCAAGATAATGGAAACGAAGGATATCTCGGCGATAACCATAAGCGAGCTTACGGCTGAGGCCAACGTCAACCGCCGCACATTCTACACGCATTACCGCAACATCACCGATATTCTGAACGAAATCGAGTCGGACCTTGTTGCGGCGCTCAGGGAGCTTGCGGACAACTTTGACACGTCAGACTACGAAAAGAGCACCTACGAGCTGTTTATGGGGCTTGACAGGCTGATTACGGTGGACTTTCAGTTCTACTTCCACCTTGTGCGCGTGGATATGCGCGGCATACTTGTTTCAAGGCTGAAGACCGTTATAAAGAAGGCGGCGGACGCCGTGCTGGAGCAGTTCGCGGACGGCGGGAGCGCCGATTCTGCCGTGCTGTCCGCATTCCTCGCGGGCGGATTCTTCAACGCGTACCTCGACTACATCTATAAGCCCAACCGCTCGCAGGAGCTGTCGGGGTGCAGCTCGCTGGAGCATTCCGCGCGGCTCGCCGCAAGCGCCGTGGCGTTCTGCATAAAGAACGCGCGCACCATTTGTCAGAACGCGGAAAACGCCCAATAACGAGATTTGGTTTTTGGTAATTATGCGGGTGTTCGGCTTTGCGCATTATATGGATACTGACAAGCCTGTTATAGAGTGAAAACTTCACGGGGGAAGCGGCATAGCGCTTTCCCCGCCGGTTTGTTGACGGTGGATTCTGTGCCCGGGCTCCGACGCGGCGCGTTTACTCCATAACAAATACCTCTGCGCTGCCGCGGACTGTGTTCGTAATGCCGCAGACCGCGTGAGTTACAACGTACTCCCCGCCGTTTACGAACACCTCGATGATGTTCTCGTCAACGTAGGCTTCAATGTCCGCGGCGGTCAGCGGGGGAGTTACCGCCGTGGGGCGCTGTCCGCCTTTCATAACGCGCGATCTGTCTGCGGTGAGCCTGCCGCCGCTCATGCTGAGGGCGTACCCGCCTATGTCGAGCGCATCGCCGTTGTGCAGCCGTGCGCGCACCATGAAAGCGCCCTGCGGCTCGTCTGATTTTACGCAGAACCGCTCGCGGACGTTCGGGTGCGGTCTGAAAAATATATGTCCGTGCTTGACTTCGCATATGCGGGGAATGCAGAACATACCGACAGCGCCGCTCTGCATGGGCGAGGGCATACGCAGCCATGCCACGACAACGCGCCTGCCCTCGTTGTCGAGAGTGCTTTGCGGCGCGTACAGGTCAAGCCCGAGGTCGAGAAACTGATAGTTCGGGGATATTTCCATACAAACCGAGCGCTCGTCAAACTCCGCAAGCGTACAGAGCGCCTGACTGCCGCATGGCATATCCAGCGGGGAAAGCAGCAGCACGCCGCCGCCGTCCGTGCGGAAGTAGTCGGGGCATTCCCACATCCAGCCTCCGATGTCGGCTTCGGCGAAGCCGGCGTATTCCCACGAGCAAAGGTCGGCGCTTTTGTAGAACAGCAAGCGCCCTTTGTTGTTCACCGTGCTGCCGAGTACCATGTACCAGCCGTCCGCCCCGCGCCATACCTTGGGGTCGCGGGTGTTGCGCATATCGCCGCGCTTCGGGTCGGTTATCGGCGGGATCGCCACGCTTTTGCCGCCGAAGTTGTCAAAGCTGTACCCGTCGGGCGAGGAGATGTGCAGCTGCGCGGCGGTGAACAGCCCGTCAAGGCAGGCGTTCACGTTTTCGGGGTCGGGCGCGTCGTATTTCACGCCCGTGTAGAACAGGTGCATAACGCCGTCCTTTTCAACGGCGCTGCCCGAAAAGCACCCGTCCGCATCGGCGGGCTTTGTGGGAAAGAGCGCTATCTCAAGGTGCCGCCAGCTTACAAGGTCGCGGCTTACGGCGTGTCCCCAGTGCATTCTCCCCCAGCGCGCGGCGTAGGGGAAGTGCTGATAGAACAGGTGGTACTCTCCCTTGTAGAATATAAAGCCGTTGGGGTCGTTTATCCAGCCCCTTGGCGCTTTAAGGTGAAGTGCGTCCATAGATATAATGCCCTCCTGCGTTTTTACACTATTATAGAGCTTTTCATCGGATTTGTCAACACGAAATTCGGACAGCTGTCCCTCTTGACAAGCGGTGCTTTTTTCAATTCGTAATTCGTAATTCGTAATGCGTAATTCGTAATTGTTGGTCTGTATAAATTAAGCGGTTTGCTCATTGCGGTTTGCAATCTGTGTTAATTCCAATAAAGCGCCATGTCTGCATAAAAGCGTGGCGCGATTATATTTTCATAATTAAGCATTACGCATTACGAATTACGAATTTTTATAACTACGATTCTCTTTTTCAGAACTCCGCAAAAATCCTCCGCAGGGGGTTGACAAACGGGTTAGTTTGTGCTATCATAACAGTGTTATATAACAGTGTTATACAGGGGGAACGATATGGCTGACGACAGGAATACATACGAGAGGATAATGTCCTCGGCAGCTGAGGAGTTCCTTGAAAAGGGCTTTCAGAAAGCCTCTCTCAGGAATATTGTAAAGCGCGCGGGCGTTACGACGGGTGCGTTTTACGGGTACTTTGACAGCAAGGAGGCGCTGTTCGGCGCGCTTGCAGCGCCCACGGACAGGTTTATGGCAGAGTACCGCGGCGTGCAGGAGAGCTTCGCGCAGCAGCCGCCCGAGGTGCAGCGCGACAATCTGGGTGTTACGTCAAGCACGTGGATGACAGGCATGATAGACTACCTTTACGAGAACAAAACGGCGTTCAGGCTGGTGCTCATGCGCTCTGAGGGTACGCGCTACGCTTCATTTATGGAGGACGTCGTGCGCATCGAGGTGGAAGCCACGCACAGGTTTTACGATGTGCTGCGCTCACTCGGCACGGACGTTCCCTACATCGACCCCGATTTGGAGCACGTTATCGTAAGCGGAATGTTCGCCTCGTATTTCGAGCTTATAATCCATGACCTCCCGCAGGAAAAGAGCCGCGATTATGTAAGGCAGATGTACCTGTTTCAGGCGGCGGGCTGGTCGCGCCTTATGGGCGTTGCGGACGTTGCGGGAGCGGACCGCCTTTTTCCGGGCAGATAACAGGCATTTACGGCAGCGCCGCAGTCACCGGAGGGCGCTGCCTTGTAATAAGCAAGTGAGTTAGCCAAAGCTAACAAAAGGAGGAGAACGACTTGAAGAAGAAATCGGACCTTTCGGTGCTGATGGGGTATGCGGGCGCGCATAAGGCGTTCACATACCTGTCGTGGGTGCTTGCGGGGATAAGCGCGCTTATTGCGCTTGTGCCGTTCCGGTACCTGTGGCGCATAATCAGGGAGGTGCTTGAGGTAAGCCCCGACTTTGCGCGCGCGGAGCATATCGGTGCGTGGGGCTGGGCTGCTATGGGCACGTCCGCTCTTGCGTTTATCGTGTATATTATGGCGCTGCTTTGCTCGCACCTTGCGGCGTTCCGCGTGGCGACAAACCTGCGCATAGCTATGACCCGCCACATTGCGGGGCTGCCGCTCGGCTTTGCGGAGAGCTTCGGCACGGGGCGGCTGCGCAAGATAATAAACGAGTGCAGCGGCGCTGCGGAAACCTACCTTGCGCATATGCTGCCCGACACGGTAACGGCGTACATAACGCCGCTTGCGCTGATTGCGCTTATGCTGGTGTTCGACCGGCGGCTGGGGCTGCTGAGCCTTGTGCCTGCGGTGCTGGCGTTCGTTATCATGATGGCGTTTATGACGGGAAAGTCCCTGCAAAAGAGCATGACCGAGTATCAGAACGCGCTCAACGATATGTCCGGCGAGGCTGTTGAGTACGTGCGCGGCATTCCCGTTGTAAAGACGTTCGGGCAGACGGTGTACTCGTTCAGGCGCTTTAAGGGCGCTATAGACCGCTACGGCGAGTGGACGACGCGCTACACTAATCAGCTGAGGCTGCCCATGATGTTCCTTACAACGGCGGTAAACGCCATTTTCGCAATGCTTATTGCGGCGGGCATATGGTTCAGCGCCGACGGCGTTACGAACGAGCTTATTCTTAACCTCATATTCTACATAATCATAACGCCTCTTATCACCGTAACGCTCACAAAGATAATGTTCAACAGCGAGAACAAGATGATAGTAAGCGACGCCATCGCGCGCATAGACAGCGTAATGTCCATGAAGCCGCTGCCGCACGGCGCATCGCCCGTAAAGCCCGCGGATTATTCCGTGGAGCTGCGCAACGTGTCCTACAGCTACGACGGCAGGAAAAAGGCGCTCGACGGCGTTTCGCTCAGAATAGGCTCGGGGCAGACCTGCGCGTTTGTGGGACCCTCGGGCGGCGGCAAGACCACGCTTGCGAACATAATCTCGCGCTTCTTCGACGCGGACGGCGGCGAGGTGCTTATCGGCGGCGTGAACGTGCGCGACTTCCCCAAGGAGCAGCTTATGAACACGGTTTCGTTCGTGTTCCGGAACAGCCGTCTTATAAAAGGCACTATCCTTGAAAACGTAAGGCTTGCCAAGCCCGACGCCACGGACGGCGAGGTAATGCGCGCGCTCGGGGCGGCGCAGTGCGGCGACATCATCGCAAAGCTCCCCGACGGGGTGAACACCGTGATAGGCACGGGCGGCATATACCTTTCGGGCGGCGAGCAGCAGCGCGTTTCGATAGCGCGCGTTATACTAAAGGATTCGCCCGTGGTGATACTTGACGAGGCGACGGCGTTTGCAGACCCCGACAACGAGGTAAGGGTGCAGCGCGCGTTCGGCGAGCTGCTTAAGGGGCGCACCGTTATAATGATAGCGCACAGGCTCTCAACGGTGATAAACGCGGACAGGATATTCGTGCTTGCCGACGGCAGAATCGCCGAATCGGGCAGCGGCGCGGAGCTTTCCGGGAGCGGCGGCATATTCGCAAAAATGTGGAGCGACTACAGAAAGTCTGTCGAGTGGAAGCTTGAAAAGGAGGCTGCGGAATGATAAAGTATCTCGAGCGCCGCTTCGCCCTGAGCGAACAGGGTGCAAAGGACCTTATAAAGGGCGTTATCGCGTGCGTTTTGCAGAATATCACGTTCATGCTGCCCGTAACGCTTCTCTATTTCATGATAGGCGACCTTTTGAACGGCGGCATTGCGGGGAGCAGGGTGTGGTTCTACATAATCGGCACGGCGGTTTGCCTGCTGCTGATATTCTTCGCTACGCATTTCCGGTACAACTCAACGTTCCTTGCAACCTACGTTGAAACGGGCGTGCGCAGGATAACCATAGCGGAAAAGCTGCGCAGGATACCGCTTTCGTTCTTCGGCAAGAAGGATCTCGCGGACCTTACAAGCACGATAATGAGCGACTGCGCGCTGCTTGAAACGGCGTTCTCGCACTTTGTGCCGCCGCTTGCGGGCGCGATAATCTCTACAACGCTCATTTCCGTGAGCCTTTTCGCGTTCAGCCGGAAAATGGCGCTTGCGGCGCTCTGGGTGCTGCCCGTGGCGTTTGCGATAGTGGGCTCTACCAACAGGGTGCAGCACGCGATGCACAAAAAGTCCATGGCGGCGAAAATGGCGTGCGCGGACGGCATACAGGAGTGCCTTGAAACCATGCGCGACCTCAAGGCGAACAACGCCGAGGACGCCTACCTTGACGGGCTTGAGCGCAAGATACGCGCGGTAGAAAAGCGTTCTGTCATCTCAGAGCTTTCAACGGCGGCGTTTGTAAGCTCGTCGGGCGTTATACTCAAGCTCGGCATTGCCTCTGTCGCAATAGTGGGCGGCGCGCTGCTCGTTTCGCAGGAAATAGACGTCCTCGCGTTCTTTATGTTCATAATCGTGGCTTCTAGGCTCTACGACCCGCTTCAGGCGGCGCTCAACAACCTTGCGGCGGTGATATCCACAAAGGCTGCGGTAGACCGCATGAACGAGATACTCGACACGCCCGTGCAGGAGGGCGTGCAGCAGCTTACAAACAGCGGCTGCGACATAGTGTTCGACCACGTGGGCTTTGCCTATAAAGAGGGCGAGAGTGTGCTGGAGGACGTGTCGTTCACGGCAAGGCAGGGCGAGGTCACCGCGCTTGTGGGACCCTCGGGCGGCGGCAAGACCACCGTTTCGCGGCTTGCGGCGCGCTTCTGGGACTGCACCGGGGGCAGGATAACCGTTGGCGGCATGGACGTTGACGCCACCGACCCAGAGGCGCTGCTGGGGCTGTATTCAATCGTGTTTCAGGACGTAACGCTCTTTAACAACACAATAATGGAGAACATTCGCCTTGGCAGAAAGGACGCCACGGACGAGGAGGTGCTCGCGGCGGCGCGGCTCGCAAACTGCGGCGAGTTCGCCGAGAAGCTGCCTAACGGATACAACACCGAGATAGGCGAGAACGGCTGCGAGCTTTCCGGCGGCGAGCGCCAGCGCATTTCCATCGCGAGGGCGTTCCTCAAAAACGCGCCCGTTATCCTCATGGACGAGGCAACGGCGTCCCTTGACGTTGAGAACGAAACGCTCATTCAGACGGCGCTCTCCCGCCTTATAAAGGACAAAACCGTGCTTATAATCGCCCACAGAATGCGCACCGTAGCGGGCGCAGACCACGTTGTGGTGCTTGAAAACGGCAGGGCGGCGGAGCAGGGAACTCCCGCGCAGCTGCTTAAGAACGGCGGCACATTCGCGAGAATGTGCGCGCTGCAGAACGAAAGCGCCGAGTGGGGTATATAAACAGGCGCGATACGAATCGCCGCCCGTCTTTCTTCCGACGGGCGGCGCTATTTTGGCTTGACATTCGTGGAGGACAGTATTATAATATAACTCAGAACAGCAGGAATCACGCACGGAAAACGCAGATTACGGGAGGCGCGCCCGCAGCGCTATAATTGAATTGAGCGGCGCGGACCCTGCAAAGCCGCGCTGTAAGGCAAGGAGGCGGCGGAATGCACTACAGGATATCGTATTGCTGCGTGAGCCATGTCGGCCGTGTGCGCAAAAGGAATCAGGACAACTATATCTGCGACGGCGAGTACATGGAATGCGGCTGCGCGGAAAGCTCGCTGAGCGGAGCGGCGTTTTCGGACGACGCTCCCGTTTTCGGCGTGTTTGACGGCCTTGGCGGCGAGGAGCACGGCGACGTCGCGGCTTACATCGCGGCAAAGAGCGCCGCGGCTCTCACAATCGGAAGCGACCCTGCGCAGGACCTTGCGGACTATTGTCAGGGCGTTAATATAAGGATATGCGAATACGCGCGGGAGAACGCCCTGCGCTCTGCGGGAACCACCGCGGCAATGCTTGCGTTCACGCACGATGGAATAATGCTGTGCAACATAGGCGACAGCAAGGTGTTCCGCCTTGGCGCGAGCGGGCTGGAGCAGATATCGCAGGATCACCTGTGCGCGGCGGTATACGGCGCAAAACCGCCGCTGCTTCAGAATCTCGGCATTCCCCCCGAGGAAATGCCGATAGAGCCGTATTTCGCGCGGGGCCGCTACACAAACGGCGACGTTTACCTCATCTGTTCGGACGGGCTTACGGACATGGTGAGCGCGGCGGAAATAGAAAGCGTGCTGAAATGGCGCGGCGTTGTGCGTGCGGCGGGTAAGCTGCTTGACATGGCGCTTGAACGCGGCGGCACGGATAATGTGTCTATAGTGGTATGCGCGGTTGAATCGGACTTTTTCATGCGCAGGATAGCCCGAAGCATACCGGGGAGGTGATTGGCGGTGCACGAGCTGACGGACGACGAGGTTGTAAGGAAGGTATGGCCCGACTGGGAGCTTACCGAGAGAATAGGCGGCGGTGCAAACGGCGTTGTATACAAGGCTGTGCGCAGGGAATACGGCGTCGAGGTGTACTCTGCGATAAAGATAATCACGATACCCGTGAACGCCTCGGAGGCGGACTCCGTCCGTTCGAGCGGCATGAGCATGGACGCCGCGCGGACATACTTCCGCGGCACGGTGAGCCGCTGCATAGGCGAGATAAAGATAATGGAGTCGCTCAAGGGCGCGCCCAACATCGTAAGCATAGAGGACTTCAAGGCGATAGAGGACCCCGACGTGCTGCGCTGGTACATACTTATCCGCATGGAGCTGCTGACTCCCATGCACGTTTACACCTGCGACAGGAAGCTCTCCGAAAAAGACGTGCTGCGGCTTGGCATTGAGATGTGCACAGCGCTCGAGGCGTGCATGAAAAAGGATACGATACACCGCGACGTCAAGCCCGAGAACATTCTTGTAAGCGATTACGGCAACTTCAAGCTCGGGGATTTCGGCATTGCGCGGGAAATAGACGGGCTTGCCGTTACGCTTTCGCTGAGAAGCGGCACGCCGCTGTTCATGGCGCCCGAGGTGTTTGCTTACAGCTATTACGACCAGCGTGCGGATATATACTCGCTGGGACTTGTGCTGTATTATTACATGAACAGGTACAAGGCGCCCTTTATCAGCATTGACAAGCAGATAGTGACTCCGCGCGACCGCGACGAGGCTGTAAAGCGCAGAAACGCGCGCGAACCTGTTCCCGCGCCCATTGACGCTTCGCCCGCTTTTGCGGAGGTTATTCTTCGGGCGTGCGAGTACGACCCCGACAGGCGCTTCCGGAATGCCGTTGAGATGAAGCGCGCTCTCATGCGGGTGCGCGACGAGGGCGCAGAGTGGGAGGAGTATGACGAACCTCTCCGTTCAGCGGTGCAGCCGCCCCCCGCGACTCAGCCGCCCGCGCCGATACGGGTGTCCCTTAAGAAGCCCGATGATTCGGGCGCGGCGCAAAAGCCAACGTCTGTATTTACGGAACAGCCCACAGCGCAGCCCGCGGTCAGACCCGCTGCGGCAAGAACTGCTCACGCGCAGAACGCAGCGGCTTCCACGGTAAACACAAAGACAGGACAGGCGGTAAACACCTTTGGCGATGATAAGTCGTACAAAAGGGCAAGGCGGACGCTCGGGATATTCATTGCGATAGTGCTGCTGTGCGCGGCGGCTATCGTTGTATACACCATTATCAGCGTAAACGGCAGGAATGATTCCGCAACGAGCAGCAGCCCGGATACGGCGGCTGCCTCGGTTTCGGACGGGGTTCCTGCGGACGGCTCCCCCGAAACCGACGCGGCTGCGGACGATTCGGACGGGGAAACTGCAAAGGAGCAGGTGCTCCGCAGGGCGGAGGCGCTTGCGGATAAGGGCGAGTACGCCGTTGCAAAGGCGCTTATCGAGGACGCGCAGCGGGAGGCGCCCGACGACCCCGACTACGCCGAGGCATGGGTGCGGTATTCCGCGCTTGTCGGAGCTGAGAGCGTTCCCGGGCAGACTGCGCCGGTCACACAGACAACCGAGCCGACCGCTCAGACCGGCACGACTGTCCGTACAACGGCAGCCACGCCGGGGACGACCGCGCCCGTGCCTGCCGTGCTGCGCAGCATAAGCGTGCGCACGCCTCCCGACAAGACCGAGTATTACGCGGGCGAAACGCTCGACACGGACGGGCTTACGCTTACCGCGCAATACAGCGACGGAACGCAGAAAACGATAAGCAGCGGCTACAGCTGCGAAGAAATCCGGAATACGCAGGGCGCGCAGACGCTGCGGGTGGAATACGGCGGGCAGACGGCGTACTTTGTCGTTTATATCACGCCCGTTGAGCCAAGGGAGATTGAATGGTACGGCGTGAGCGCAGACTCTACCTACGACAGCGCGGGGGAGCTTACGGGCTTTCTGCTTCAGTGTATGTTCAGGTGTGATTCCCACTCCGAAAGCGGGTACAGCGCCTACGACAGCATAGGGCTTGAAAAGGGGCATTCCGTTTTCTATGTGGACGCCTTCGACTATATGTATTTCTCCTTTTGGCTGCCGGACGACCCGTCGCTTGAGGGCTGGCACACAGTAACGCTCTGTCACGACGGCGTTGAGGATTCGGTAGACTATTATCTTGAATACACGGGCGATTATTCCGATATTATCGGCACGTCTCAGTCATGCGCAGGGCTTGGGTGGGAAGTTACCGAATGGTATGCGGCTTAATGCGGAAAGGAGCGCCGCTATGGACGAAAATGAAATGCAGGATATGAACTACACCGCAGCCGCGTGGGATAATCTCTACGATGTGGTGGACAGCGAGCAGTTTCCCGACGATGAGGAGAAGATGATTTACGACTCGCTGCGGAATAAGATGAAGCTGCGTTCCTTCGGCGACTACCTCAGGCGCTACATTTACTGCAAGGCGGAGCTTACCGAGCCTTTTTCCATGGTGAGCACGGACGAGTATCTCAGCATAATCTGCGGCTCGTTCGACGAGAGCAAAACGCCGCAGTCGTTCGGGCCGACCACCGCAAAGCTGCGCGCGCTCGCGAAAAACTGGCTCTCGCAGCAGACGGTAAAGCGCAGGGTGGTGTTTCTGCTGGGCTTCGGGCTGAGAATGAGCGCGGCGGACGTGAATATGTTCCTCACAAAGGCGCTGCTGGAGCATGAGATAAACCCCAAGGACCCGTTCGAGGCGGTGTGCTGGTACTGCTATAAGAATCAGTATACCTACCCGAAATTCCGCGCCCTCTGGAGCGCTTACAAGGACTCCCCCGCAGACGCCCATGAGTCTTACGGCATTTACGGCGAGCAGACCATGAATGTGCGCAGCACCATGTTCGGCATAAGCGACGACGCTTCGCTGCTGGCGTACCTTGCACGGCTTAAGGGGAGCGACGGCGCCTCGCGCATAAGCGTTACGGCAAGGGCGTGCTTCATGGAGCTATACAACAGAACGCGCGACATCGTCGCGGGCTTCCGGAACGCCGCTGCGGAGGAGGAGAACGCCGAGGCGCTTGAGGAGTACAGGTTCAGGCTGAGCCGAAACCCGCGCATTTCCGACGCAAACAAGCAGGCGCTCATCGAGCGCTTCAAAAGCAGAAAAAGGACATGGACGCGCGATGATATCACCGAAGGCGACATTGAGCAGGTGATATGCGCGGCTATCCCCAAGGATGTGAACGGCAACCTCACCCCCGCAAAGGCTTCGCAGCTCAACGCGCAGTTTGCGGGAAAGCGCTTCAGCCGCCAGCGAATGAACGAAATACTCACGGGCGGCGCGGAGGTCAGCAGGTTCGACCTTATCACGCTCAACTTCTTCGTGTTCTCGCAGGAGCTTGACGCATATCCGCAGGCTGTTACGAGATACAGCGCCTTCTGCGATTCCACAAACGGGATACTCAACAGGTGTTCCATGGGCGAGCTGTACGTCCAGAACCCCTACGAGTGCTTCGTGCTGATGTGCATACTTTCAAACGACCCGCTCGGCGTTTATGCGGACGTGTGGGAGCGCTCCTACAGCGCTCACGCAGAATAAGGGAACAGGGACCGCCGTTATGCGAAAACGGCGGTCCTTTTTTGCTGCGGCGCAGGCGGGAAAAGCGGGATTACGGAACGGCACACCCCATGCGGTATAATAAAACTGCAAAGGGAAACCCGAACGCTTCCGCCCGAAAGGGAAGGGAAAAGCGGGATTACGGAACGGTTCGGGCTTTGCGGTAAAATGAACTCAGAGGGAGCCAATCCCCGAAAAAGCCGAAAGGCAGCTACACTAAAGGAGGATATCACCATGACAAGAATCGTAAGAAAACTTGCAGCCCTGGCAGCCGTTCTGACCATAGCGGCAGCGTCAGTCCCCGCGGCGGAGTATATGCCCGTAACGCTCAGCGTGAGCGCAAGCGCGGCAGGCGCGGAGCTCACCGCAGACGATGTTTCGCAGTTTAAGCGCGACTGGAGAAACCACGATTACGTGCTGAAGAAAGGTCTGTGGGCAAACAATATGCAGAGCGGCATCAACTGCATAAAGGACGCACAGCGTATGCTGAACTATATCCTCGGGGACTCGCTCGACGTTGATGGAGGATTTGGCAGTGCAACTAAAGCAAGTACCATTAAATTCCAGAGAAGGTATACCCTTGATGACGACGGGATAATTGGCACCGGCACATGGAATCGCATGATAGAGGTCGTTGAGGGCAAAATAAGCAGTTCGGGCGGTTCGCAGCAGACGTCAAACGGCGTAACCTACGACTATGAAACGCTTATCGCCAACATGACCGCCGACCTCGGCAAGGACCGCTACGACCTTGGCTACTACGACGAATACTGTGCGTACTACGTATCCGACCAGCTGCGCAGAGTAGGTATAGACATCGGATTCCAGCCCACGCCGTGCGACGTCGTGCTCGGGGCGCTCAACAGAGGCTACGGCACATACTACAGCTTCCGCGAGAAGAACTATGATTCCCTTTGCAAATGGGGGCTCAGCTCAAGCGGCAGGCAGCGCGTGGTACATACCGACCGCGGCAGCGTAACGCCGCAGAGGGGCGATATCGTGATATTCCGCTTCAGCTGGGAGTCCTCAAGGTATCAGTGGAGCCACTGCGGCGTTGTCACGGGCTTCGACGGCTCGACGGTGTACTCGATAGACGGCAACACGGGCAGCAGCCTCACCGTAATGAACCGCGCAAGGGATTACAACTACGAGGTAGTTGGCCTGCTGAGAATCTGAGCGGGAACGGCTTCCCGAAAAATACGGCATAGGTTATAACGCTACGGCGCCGCTGGCAACAGCGGCGCCGAGAGTCTGTCGAAAAAGTCTTGCGACTTTTCCGACAGGAACATCCGCACTGCGCGCACGAATTGGCGGCTCGCCGCGTTGCGTAAGGCGAAGCCGTCGCGTTGCGTAAGCCGAGCGCAGCGAGGTGTCGCTTGCACACTTGTGCGGATAGAAGTGTTTTTTGCCCCGGCGGAGCCGTGACAAAAAACGGATTTCAAAGCCCGCTTCGCGGGCATAACATACTTTTTCGACAAGCTGCGGCAGGCGCTTAACGCGCCTGCCGTTTTGGCTTCCGGTAAGATTATTCCATGCGCTTAAATCTTATAATTATTCATGCCTTATCTGTAGACGTTACAAATGAATATATTGACATTTCCTAAAAAAACTGCTATAATATCTGGTAATCACACGGTTTTTCTTTTGGTTTAAGGAGGTAATAATGACACAGACAAAACTTTGCAGCAAGCTGATAAGCCTGCTGCTGGCGCTTGCAATGATTGCTGCGTTTATCCCCGCAATATCCCGCACGGCTGCGGCTGCTCAAGACCCTCCGTTCTCAAGCCTAAATGCAGATATTTATTTATACGGCGACGGCTGGACATGGGACGGTCAAACGCTGCATTTCTACGGCAGCCGTTCGTTTGACTTAAATAACATAAAATTTAATATAACATCGACAAAAAACGGCGGAGCTGCGGTTATTGACATAGCAAGCTCAATAAGCGTCACGGGTTCTTACGTCACAGACATATTTATAAACGCAGTAGAAGTTCCGCTTGAAATTCACGGATCGGGTAAAATAAAGGCGGTGGGCAAGAGTACGTTATTCTCGACGAGTAAGTCGATTGAGTATGCGGGCGGCGCTATAACCTCAGATGACAATACGCGCATATTCGACTGCAACGTCCTTACAATAACACAGGGCTATATTGAAGCGCCGGAATCTGTGATTTTAATGCAAAGCGCTGATATAAAAAACAGTTACATTGCTATCAATGGCTTCAAGGATTCATTCTATGTTCTCTTTAACGCAGATATTAAAATTGACAGGAGCTACGTTGAAGTTGCCTCGCTCATTTCAAATACGTCAGATTATCATGCAACAAATCCGCTGTATACGCTTACAAACAGCGTTCTGTGCAGCAGCAAGACTGAAGCGAGCGAGTTCTTCAGCGCTAGCAGTCCGCAGTTTGTATCTATAGGAAATTCCGTTGTGTACCTGCCCAAATTTGAGAAAAACAGCGCGCTGAATGAGAATGCCCTTCCCGCTACGCCTGTTAAGCATAAGGTTACGTCGGGCGGCTATGTGTTCTGTAATAAGGTGCTTACCGACGACGACAGAACCAACACCACCGATTTGGACGGCAATACTGCGAGCGTTGGCAATGAGCTAAGCGGCGTGTTTTACGACAATAATCAATCCACGACCGACGAGCTTAACCTAAAGAACGTGAAACTGACAGGCGGTAATTTGTTTATCTGCCCCAATAATCTTACTGCAAATACAAACGTGCAGGCGGAAAACGCTGCTTTAGCCTTTGTATCAAACGGCAATAACAGGAATGTTGATTTATGCGGGTACGGAAAGGCTACTTTCAACTCCTGTACGGTTGCAAGCGCAAACGATAATACGGCAGAATGCAGCATCAGCATTGACGGCTCATATACGGATAATTGCAATATCTATTCAAACGCCACCGGTCTTAACGATTCCGCAAGCATTTACGTTCCCTTTGATTTTAATATCAAAACTGAAAACAATTATTACGCGCCGAACGGAAATATAAATATCAGACCCAATATTGATGATATATATGCAGACATAAGCGCAAAGAATTTTAAAAATTTAGCGAATACTTTTGTCGTTCACGGCAATGTTTACGCCGATTCTCTTATCCATTCATATGGGTGTATTTTTGACGGCTCGGGAGATTACGAGGTAAGCCTTAACAGCAGCGACCACGGCGCTGAATTTGACAGCCCGCTTATTTACGTTCACGAAAAGAGCGGCGCTGACTGGGTTTACACAGCATTACAGCCCGACGAGAACGGCAGCATAAAATACACAGGCGCTAACGAGATATACGCAGGCGGGATGGTTCTCAACCCCATTTCGGGCAGCCCCGTATTCAGCAACCCGATGAATGTAAGCGTGGGCAGCCCCGCGACAGTCAAAGTGCCGCTTACTTACCCCTTTTCAAACGGTACGCTGGATTTGGATATAAGCCTGCATGACGAGGACGGCAATTATACCTTAAACTGGAGCGATATCGGCGCAGACCTTAAAATACTTAACACGGGCGGCGAGAAAGAGCTCACGCTGAGCCTTGAAGCAAACAGCGGCGCTAAGGCAGGCACTTATTTCTTTTACCTCAACATCAACGGGCAGACGATTAAAGACGGAACCAGCGAGATATTTTTTAATATTATCGTAAACTATGCAAAAATAAGCTTTTATCACGAGTTTTTTAATTTCTCAGTCGGTTCAGACGATTCTCCGACAAATTACTATACCGTATCCGCAGAATATAACGGTTCTCCTTTAGTAAAGCAGGGTACGGGTATTGACTCCTACTATCTTGTCCCTGTGGGAAAGTATTTTGATATTACGCTGATACCTAAAGACGGGTACACCCTTGATATCGAGTACGATTCCGGCTATTTTCCATCTTCGCCAAACGGCACTTATCATCTGCCTGCAGACGGCGATAGAACGATAAAAATGCTGATGATGTATAACGGTTCAACAAGTTACTATAGGCTTGATTTGTCCGCAGAGCTGCAAAAGAGCCTTGCAGACGGCAAGATAAACTCTGTAACGGTGAAATACTCCAACGGCGCGGAAAAAACGTTTGACAGAACCTCGGCAGATTTTTCCACAATGGTTCGGCACGATGAAGAAGTAACGGTAAGCATTGCCGCGGCGGAGGGCTACAGTGTATCCGGAATTAACGGCGCTGACGCCGTTTACGACAGCAAAAACGCAATATATTCCGCCGATATTACGGTGAGCGATAACACGACCGTCAATGCAGTGATTTATAAGGCTGACGAGCTTTGCACCCTCGGATTAACGATTATGAATATACTGAACCCGGGCGATAAGGTTACGGTAACGCCCGCACCCGTTAATGCCGCGCGCAGCGAGTACGAGGCAGGCACGGAGTGCGAGATAGTGGCGACGATAACCGACGACAAGTTTATCGGCACGTCTGAATTCAACGGCGCTCACATTGACGCGTACAGCCTGGAGAGCGACGGCTGCCACTACAAGGTAAAGCTTGACAAGACCGCCAACGAGTTTTTCATTTACTACGCCGATCTTTCGGTTCTCAGAATCCCCAAGCCCGCGAACGGCTCTGTCGCATTCAGCGGCAGGCTTGACGGCGGCAGAAGCTTTGAAACGCTCAGCGACGGAACGCAGGTATACAATATCGGCAGCTGGGACGAGGTTACGCTCACGCTCACGCCCGACAGCGGCTACCGCGTAAAGTCCGCAAAGCTTAACGACAGTGACGTTACGGTAATAAACAACGCCTGCACATTCACTATGGAGCAGCTTGTAAACTGGACCTTTATTGCGGAATTTGAAAAAGAATCGAGCGGAGGCGGCAGCGGCGGCAATGGCGGCGGAGGACGTCCCAACAGCGGCAATTCCACCAACGGCGGCAGCCTTAAGCCCGAGATAAACGGCATAGCCAAGGACTGGGCGGATATTGCGTCGGACATTGCAAAACTCCCAATAAACAGCACTGTAACCATTACGCTCAACGGCAATAACACCGTTCCCGCAGAGGTAATTCAGGCGCTTATGGACAGGAAAGTCACCGCGCTGTTTAGCGTTGACGCGATAAAGAACTGGACCGTAAAGGGCGCGGAGATAACCGCGGTATGCGCGGCAGAGCTCGGGGTTTACACGGGCGTATCCAACGCACAGGGTGCGCGAGGCGACGTAGGATACAGGTTCAACATAAACGGCACGGGAGTAAGCGCGCTGTTCGGCATAAGATTCAACGCCGCATATGCAGGCAGGTTTGCCAATCTCTATTACGTCAAGGACGGCAGGGCAGAATTCGCAGGCACAGCAAAGATAGGCGCGGACGGCTCTGTAACGCTCTCTGACGCTAACGCCAAGGGCGAATATGTGATAATGCTGGGCGAATACAGCGACCTCCCCGGCGACGCTGACAACGACGGCAAACTTCTTATAAACGACGCGCTGGCGGCTCTCCGCCATGTTATGAAGGTTGAGAACGCGGCAAACCCCGCAGTCATCGACTTCAACGGCGACAACGCGCTCAATATAGACGATGCGCAGGCTATACTCAAATATGTTTTTGCCAAGCAATAAAAATGAACAGGGATTCGGGAGCCGCATGCGGCTCCCGAATTTCTTTTATTGACAAAACATCAGACTGAAATACGGCTTAAATCAAGACATATCCTGCCGTCCGCTTTCGGTGGTTTTACCTTAGTATTCTTAATCAAAGAAGCCTGATAAAATCGCTGCCGCGTTATTTCCACATTTAGGATAAGTAATATTTGTTTTTCTGTCCGATTCGCTTTCAAACGATATTGTTATCATTCTGAGGGCAGAATCTGATAAAAGGTAGTTTCTGTGTGTCAGCCCATATTTACCAGACTTTATTAACAATGTCTGATGTTTTTCAATATCATAAGCTGCTGCATTCATTCCGTAATAAAGATTATAGCATTCAAACTCACAATCACATTTTATCGTAACAAGTCTTCCCAACGTCACACCTCTATTCTATAAAATAAGGCACTCATCTTGCGACAAGTGCCTTAATCTTTGTTTTATGTTAGTGCAGCTCCGCATTTGCTGTTTTCAAGCAAACACACAATGCCACAAAGCCGCAAAAACAAACGCTTTGTAAGCTCCCATAAGGGATAAAGATTATCTCTTTGAGTTTACCCCGAATGTTCGGCTAACCCAGAACTGGTATTCAGGCATCTTCACTTAAATTATCCTTTTCTTCAAAAAGTGCCGTAAATACGGCGTTTGGATTGAGTTACAAGAACTGCGGTTCTGCTGGATTTCAAAGTCTCTGCCGCTCTCTTGTAACTCAGTTGACCACTACTTGACCTTAATTGACCACGCTATTGCATATCTCTGTACTAAATTTGAGAACTGTGGTGAGAGCCTTTGAGAACTCCGCCCACGAAAGGAAGATCATTATGACAATAGCAGAAAAACGTGAGATCGTAAACACAATCATTAACCTCTTGCTTCAACTGACCGCCGAGGAAGAAGTGCAGGAACAGCCTGCAACATCATCAAAGCCTGTCAAAGCTCCTGCACAGTCGGTCAAGATGCTGACTATCAAGGAGTGTACCGCGCTGATCGAAGGTATCTCCGAGCATTCTATCCGTATGCTGATAGCACAAGGCAAGATCAAAGCGTTCCGAACAGGTGAGGGTGTCCGTGGCAAGTATCTCGTCAACAAGGAAAGCCTGCTGTCTTATTTCAGCGGAAATGAGGAGGTGTGAGTTATGAGCAGATACAAGAGCGAACAGACCGCATATAGTCCACTGAAAAAGAAATACGTTCCGCTGTGGAGACTGGACACCAACACACTGACCGTCACCCACTTCAACGCCGATACGCAGACCGAGGAGAGCAAGACTTACCACATCGATTTCATCAGGTATCATCTTCATTTCTCTGACAGCCATTGCCCTGATAGACTTCGCAGGCTCGTCAATGAGGGTATGATCATACAGTACCTCGATGATATGGAGCTGAAAGTCGGTGAAGCTATCGCTCGCCAGGTTGAACTTTGGAAGCAGACTGACAGCTGCTATCAGAAAGCTGTTATCGCCGCCGATGCCGAGAAAATGCTCGGTCTTGAAAACTGCTTCGTAAGTATGGCGAGAGAAACAGTGTTTGAGTATATGGTTTATATTTGATGATCAACGGCTGTGCCTTCGGGTGCAGCCGTTTTATTTTTATTATGGTCTGTGAACTTTGTTATATAGTATAGACTTTGATGCTTTTCTCAATAGGAATAGCCAAATTCTTGTTAAACAAAACAAGATTCTTACCTTTATCATTTACTGTGCTTTTATAGATAATTCCACAGTACCCTAATGACTGAAAATAGTGAGCAATGCAATGAAATGGTGCGTAGATTAAGCTTTTATTATCTGAATTCAGTGGAACAAATAATTCACTTGATATTATATTTGCATAAGCTGCGACAATCATTCTTTTGCAAATCGGATGTTGTTCAAGTATTTCAGTTTCCACAATAAATGGGTTCTTTTTACGCTGGCTTTTTATCAGCCTTCTTATCTCTTGCTGTTGCTGTGTGGGTGACCATGTATCTCCTACTGTTAAGTCAACTAATTTAGCATCATGTTTAGTTGCTCCAAATTCACACAAAGCAAATCTATTACCGGTTATTACTCTGCACTCCTTTTCGGAACACCTACGTGCTTTATCTTTTCCGTTTTTGGCTTTAGGGTAGCCTAAAGCTAAATATAGCCATTCCACACCTTTAGGACTAAACCTGTTATCATCTTTTATGTACTGTGAATTTGGAATAAATCGATTTCCACTTGGCGTGGGTTCAGTCTCTCCAAGAATAGTACCTCTGATTAGATAAGCATTATTACATACATCGCTTAAAGTTTTTGAGAAGTATTCTTCTCCACCATCAGTCGTAAAGAGACTATCAAATTCTGATAGAAATTTACTTTTGGTTGCTTCAGATTCATCATCAAATGAATATTTACCTACTTGAAGATCTTTACGTAGTAGCTCCCACTTTGCTTTTATCGCTTTATGAGCAACCATCATATCTTCAGGTTTATAACTATTACTTTTTTGAACAATTTTCGCTTTCATAAAAACTATTCATCACCCAAATATTGATAAGTCGAACCTAATGTTTTAACTAATCTTGCTTAACAAAATGGTTGTAGGTAAAAATACTATCTTTACCTACAATTTTCTCCAAGTAGCTTTCAAATTCATCATTAATTGGTACAGTTACAAATATTGCTAATCTTTTAATAGATCTTGAGCAGCAGACATAGAATAGATTTCTATTTCTAATATAGACATCATATTCTTTTCCTGATAAATTCGTTGGATCTAAATAGACTTGTTCATCAAATTTATAGTTATTCCATCCTCGCCCAATAATGAAAAGTACATTTTCATATTCCTCACCTTTTACACCGTGTTCGGTTGAATAGTCTGATTGCGGTGAAAAGAAAGCAATTGCATTTACAATTTCCGAATAACTAATATTATATAACTCGGATAATGATACTTTATTGTATATATAATCTGGATTTGACAGATGTGCTTTATAGTTTTCTACTATTATAGATGGAATAGGGATTATTTGCGCGTTTTCTATACATACATTTATTACGTCTCTTATTGTTTTTTCTCGTGCCTCTTTCAATGCTTCATACAATTTATGCCATGATTTCTTTTGTTTTTTTCTTTCTATAAGCATACGATGTGTTTTTAAAGCATCACACAAATCATTTATATTATTATCACATAATGCCTTATAGAGAGGTTCGATAATATTCTGAAAGAATTTCAAATACTCATTTTTTTCCTCTTTCAACGAATCTCCTAATAATGTAAGCACATTATCATAATGCTGTTGATTTGCGAGCATTTTATGGGTGATCATTAGTGTTTTTACTTTGCCATTCCAATCACGTTCTAATTGTTTTTTTACATTATCAACGTAACATACAAGGTCATTTTGAGCTAATTCTGACTTGTAATAACCACCTTGTCTATTGCCTTGGTAATCTTGTGTTGTTATCACGAAAACTTGTCCATCATCTTGCTGATCTACGGCTTCTTGTTGAAAATCAGGTCTAATTGCGTTTAGGGCATTTACTACAGCCACATTTGAACGAAAATTCAATTTTTTTTGTATTTCAATAAGCTGGTTGCTGTCTATTTTTCCACAAGCACCATTTGATGTATAAATAGTTTGCCATGAATCACCAAAGAAACCAAATTGAATGGTTTTCGAGCCTTCTACAAAGTGCTCTATAAATTTATCAGTCAATATCTTAAAAGAATCCTGATATTCATCAATTAATACGATTGGATATCTTAGCGATAGAAGTCTTCTGAATTTTATATTATCTAAGAATTTGGCAAACAGTTTAATAACATCATCATGGTAAAGATATAAAGTTCCGTTATCTATATACCTTGAACCAAGCATATATGCAACATTAGAAACCTGATTTATGGTTACTCCTTCGGGTAATAGGCCTAATTCTTCTACATAGTTTTTAATAGTTTGCTGAAATTGATTTATTGAATCCCACGCAAAAGAATGAATTGTTGAAGGGACGATTGAACTATCAGCAGAAAGTCTTTCAAGTATTACGTTTACAGCAGCGTTAGTATATGTAATACACGCTATATTCTTTTTCTTTCTTCTAAATTCTTGACATTTATTTTGTTCCAGCCAATCAATAACTTTTAGAAGGGAATATGTCTTTCCCGAGCCTGCACCTGCTTCAACTATAAAACTGTTTCCTGATTTTAAAGCATCAATAATATGATTATCAATAGCATCAGCTTGTTCTTGAATTCTTTTATTAAGTATAGCCATATCATTCTACCTTAATCTTTTATTGTTTTTATGGTTAGGTTTTGTTTTCTCTTTTCTTTGACGGTGATTGTAACAGGATATACTATCTTTTCTTGATTGTTAAGCCATATTAGCCCATCAACAATGTATGAAGGTGTTTGATATTCTAAAAAATCATCGTCAGTCAATAATTGCAAAGAAAAGTTTGTTTTCTTTTGTTTTTCCGAATCGAAAGAAAAATTACTATCAGAATGGCTAATACCATATAGCTCTCTATTAACATTCATGATAGCCTCCTCCAAACTTCGAGCATGATATCCGTTTTCTTCTTTTTGAAATTCGATATGTCTAAATCCATTAGTGAGTTTATCGTTGGATATTAGTTTATATACATCTTCTATCTTTACTGTAGTAGATAAGGGAATATTCAATTTATCGTGACACCATTTCATGATAGTTGCATTGGAAGTTCTTTTTGCTTTATCTTTCAAACATTTTTTTCCTTTTGAAGTAACAAAATCAATGTCTGTTAGTATTAACGTTGGTATTCCAAGGAAGTCTATAAAATCAAAGAACCTGTGAGCATATGCTCCTCCAACTTCTATTATTGAGCAATATTGAGATGCTAAGGTTGGCGATTTTGTGTTGAACAAACCAGCTTGATCACATTTATTAATCATATCTGGAATCAAAAGTCTCTCAGCTGCTCCTTCAACCAATATAGCTTTATCACAAAAGTAAAGATCACATCTGCTTATTGTCATGTATTTATGTAGGAATTGCAAATTGTTTTGCTTTTCTTCATCATTTTGACACGTATTATAGAAGTCAGTTAAATTCTTACATATAACACATTCTTTCAACCTCTTAAAATATCTGACTTGTGTAAAAGGAACTGAATTAGCTATATATGACGAATGAGTAGAAATCAATATTTGAATTTTATTGCCTGTAAAACCTTCAAGAACCTCACTAATATACTTTACAAAAACGGTTTGTAATTGAGGATGCATATGTGCTTCAGGTTCTTCCAAAAAAAGTAAAGGAATTGCAGAAAGTGAATTCTTTTTGATTTCTTGTGCGAACTCTTGCAATAAAAACACTATTTTTATAAGATTTTTATAACCCAGACCATTGTGGGAACTTGGTAGAGTTTCATTTTCTCCACTAATTGAATATGCAAGATCAGTGTCTTTAATGATATTATCTTTCAACAATATTTGCGTTGTTGCCTTTAATTGCAAGTCTTCTGCCGTCGGATATCCGAAGCGTATCATTTTTGTAATTATTTCTTCAAGAAGTTTATTGATCTCATCTTGAGCTTTAATGCTTTCCTGTTCAACATAAGCTTTAAGTTTTTCGATTTTTTTATTTATATTATCTTCAAAAGGAATAACACCATCTTGAAAAATGCGTTCCATCACCTGTCCTATTGGTTTTTTATCATGATTATCAAGTTCATCTAAACCACGTTCAGCTGATATTCTTTTGAATATAAAAACATCTCTGAGATGGGATACTTCTCTTATCTGAAAAACAGATGGGTTAGTGGGATTGATTGCTTTTACACTAATTTCAAATATCTTGTTAAAATTTGTACTGAGGTAATTTGAAATTGCTATTATTTCACTGCTTTTTTTACTTTTAGCTGTAGGATTAGTTACTTTTAGCAGACTTATTTTATCAGTTATTTCCGATATAATGGTATCAGAGAGTATGCTTTGATATTCTACCAAAATGCGAGCTATGTTATTGTTAATATCTAAATCAATAATAAATGGTGAGAGTGCTCCAAGATACTCATCCTCAGCTTCATTTGAATAATCAATATCAAACTGAATAGCTGTTTTTGGAATCAAGTCTTTGGCTTTGTCAATAGAAATTTTCCCTTTTACGACTTTCCATAAGACTTCATATAATGTGCTTCTACATTGTATCGGATAATCAGCAAAATCCAAGTCTTTTCTGCCTGATAGAACACGTTGCAGAATAGATAAAAACGAAGTTTTACCAGCATTGTTTTTACCAACTATTAGTGTCAGTGCTTCGTCTAAATGTATATTGGTATCAAGAAGAAGTCTGTAATTCCAAATATGTACATTACTCAGTAACATATACTATCACCTTCTAAAACAACTATTAAATTCTATCACCATAAGGCAGGGATTTGATATAATCCTCCATAAACTGCCAATCAGGAATAAATCCTTCATCTGAAAATCGCTTTGCCTCATCAATAATTGGCAAACCATCATTATTATGGCAGATTGGTAATTTCAAAACAGTCTCTTTTACTCTGTCCATAAGAAAAGCTCTTCCATAAGAATAACGGTATTGTTCATTGTTAAGCAATGTAACAATAAATAAACCTGTATATGTATTGAGCCAATTTGCGCGGACTACAATCATATGATCTCCAGTAACAAATTTTTCCTCTTGGTAAAAACAAGTAGCTGTTGTATCACCTATTGTAATTGCATTTCCTTCTTCAACATAAGATATGGCTTTATTTTTTACTATCAGTTCACAGCCGTTATCTTCAGCTGTTCTTGTAATATAACGTAATGTTGAGTCGAGTTTAACATTCTGTTCAGTTAGATCATCCTTTGTGTATGCGTGAGCTTTGTAAATGCTTTTAATAAGCCTTCCAAATTCAAATTCTTGCCATCTATCTTTATTTAACTTTAATGCGGTTGTGTGCTTGGTAGTTAATGGCTTATAATGAAGAGATTTTATATAATTCTCTATAAATTGCCAATCCGGAATATATCCGTTCTCTGAGTATTTATGTGTTTGATCTATTATTGGTACATTATATTTGTCTATAATTACTGGCAGCTTTATATCAAAGTCTTTATTTATATGAGAATTTAGTTCTCTTCCAAAAGCATAGTATTTAACTTTGCTTTCAAATCTAACAAGTCCGGAAATAAACAAATTAACCTGTTTACTCATTTCTGGAAATTTTGATTTCATAACAGCAACATTTTGTGCGGTATAGAAAGGCTCTTCTTGAACAAAGCATGAACCTAAATAACTTCCTCCAAGTGCAACTGTAACTAAGCCAGCTTCAAAAGGTACAATACCATCAATATAATCAACTTTTATATCAACGCCATTATTATAGCTTACCCTGGATACAAAATTTATCTGTGGATTATCGTCATTCATTTTATTCTTATCGAATCCGTTCCCCATTTGAATCGAAAACAATTCTCTAAGATAGAAAGACTTCCAATTTTCAGTATTAAGATTCATTGATCATTCCCTCTTTTACTAAATAAGAAAGATAATTATTTAGAGTTTGCTGAAAATCTGATTCAGAAAGTGTTGTGTAGTCTGTTTTCATATACGCTTCGCATAACCATTCATCATTGGCTGTGACTACTGCTGTCGCAGACAATCCATCTACTGACTCTTTGTTAACAAACAAAGAAAGCCATCTTTCTTCAACTGTCTTCCACTTTGAATGACCTTCGTTATCAAATTGCTCGATTCTTCCAAGATTTTTCTTTTTTTTGAATTCATCATTTTTATAGTATCCAAAAAAAGATTTTTTTGCTTTGCCAGTTGAGTCACAATGCGGTTTTCCTAATGTAAATAGCATACAACAAGCAGATACAGCAGCACCAGGATAAAAAATTTCGGCTGGCAATGTAAAAACTGCCTCAAGAGTATTATTTTCAAGCATATAACTCTTTTCTTGTGTAATAATATCACTTTGACCTATAGCAGCAGAAACAGGAAGCAACACAGCGAGCTTAACCTGTTTCGTAGGCTTACCAGCTTTTTCTTTCAGATCATTCAGTTCTTTTATAACATCAGAAAGGAAATGAACGAATACAAATCCCTTAGTTGGGTCTTCTTTTCCGTCCTTTGCTTTAGCAGTCCATGTTGATTTATAGGCGGAAGGAATACCAATAGGTTTTGCATTATAAGGCGGATTCATCAGAATTATATCAGGGTCGGCTTCCATGATAAACTTCTTATTATCAAAGATACTGCCAAACTTGATGTTTGAATTGCCGTCACCATGAATAAGCATATTGGTTGTAGACAGACCATAGGCTTTTTCTTCAACTTCAATACCAAAAATGTGTTTTTCCTTTACTTGTCTTATCAGTTCCTCGGCTTCCTTTTCAGTTTTATCTCTGCGACAATCAGCAATTTCTTTTACCATTGCCTGCACTAAGAATGATCCGCTTCCACAAGTGCCGTCCAGAACGACCTTTGTTCTATCTACATCTGTTATTCGGCACATGAATTCAGTGATGTGATCAGGAGTGAATGCCTGATTTTTATCGGCTTTGCCAGTATACTTATTAAAAGCAATAAAGAAAAGGTTCAGTATATCCTGTCCCTCGGAACTGTCAGCATCAATATATCTGTAAATATCCATAAGGATAGTATCGAGTATTTCAATCCAATCTTTAATTTTCAGTTTCTTGACTTTCTGATCGTTGAGGACATTCTTCTGTAATAGTTCAATTTTCTTTGTCTTGTTTTCAGAATTATCAAGAAGATTATCAAGAGTATTTTTTATGCCGGCACGTATTTCTTCAGCAGACATCATTTTCCAAACATCATCAAGCTTATCTTTAAGTGCGTCATCAATTCTTGTAGCACCTGTTTTCTTTACCATATCTTTGATATAAAGAAGTGTAGTGCCTACAAATTGACTGCGAAGCTTCTCGTCAATGTCCTTTTTATGAAGTAGCTCATTAAGATCATAAGTGTTTTTCATGACACGTTCTTTATCATTCTGTCTCGCAGTATCAAATAGTTTTACGTAGTGCTCCATTGTATCAAGAACGGTTTCCTCTTTCAAAAGGTGAGAATCGTCAACAGAATAACGCCATACCTTTATCTTATCATTGTTGGTATTTGCAAGAATAGCAATAATTTTTATCCCTTTATGTAAAGCACGTTCTTCTTCAACATATTCTGCCAACTGCTTTTCGTCAGCTTTAGTGAAGCTCTGCTTTGTCTCGATTAATACTGCAACGCTATTATTTTCAAAACGTATATCTAACTTGAAATGCTTGACAGCGTGACCTACAGCTTTTTCAAGCTTTTCTTTACTACCTGCTTCCTGTACATAGCTGTATTCACCTGCTTCTATGTTAGTGGTAAGATATTCCTTACCAATACGATCAATCATTTCATGCCTATTCACAATCAACACCACTTTCTAATGGGATATTTCGACAAAATATATAAAATAATTATACCATAATTCCTTTGAAAAAGCAATATGTAATCGTGGGATTTCACCTGTTTTTCGACATCTGCAACTTTGACGCCAGTGGATTCAAAGTTCACTCCTTCTTCCCAAACCTCTCAACAAGCTCTTCTGCAATAGCCTTCATCTCAGCCTTATACTTAGTACTGAGTTTTTCAAGCTCCTTGGTAGGGAGACCGTTGCGTATCAGTCGCTTTTTGAGCTTATCCATATCGTCCATACGCTCCTGTTTCGCCTGCATAAAATCGTCGAATTCGGCAGGGTGGTACTTCTCGATGCCAGCTTCAACGAGAACCTTCTTATATCTGCGGACATAGGCATCATAATCTCGCTTCACGGCTGAGTATGCCTTTGTATTTTCCTTGTATATGGCTTCCTTCTGCTGTTTCTGTGCTTCGATGCACTCGGCGGAGTGACAGCAGACTTCTCTTTCCGTTCCGAGAAACAGCTTATGACAGAAACCGCACTCGCAGACAATCCACTTGTTATGATGAACGAGCTGTCCGATCTCTGCAAGGATGGTAAGCAGGCAATTGTCGCTTTCACGGAACACATTGAATGTGTAATCATCGGCAGCAACTACCGTTCTTCCGGACTGTATCATAAAATGCTCCATAGTAGACTTATGGCTGAAATACGCATCACTGCACATCAATGCGAACTGCGTATCCATATACGCCATGAGCTTTCGGGAAACCTCATCCTGTATCTTTCTCCTGTTGAGCTTGGCGATAACAACGTCATTCGGTTTCAGTAGGACGTGCCTCTCCTTGTCATAGAACTCAATAACAGAGCTGACATATCCTCTGAAAAAGATATTCTCCCCATATTCAGCTATAAACCTTGCTATCATATCATCGGTGCTGACTTCAATGCTCTTGTCAATACGCAAGGCGCTGTTGAGCCTGTCCTTGAAAGCGTCATAAGGCTCGGTATGTTCGCAGAACACTTTATGCTGATTCATCAGCTCATCAAAAGTGTATGTTCTCGTATTCAGGACTGCACCGTGTATGCTTTCATCAGTATCATTAACAGACTGTGCGATATTTATCGTGCGGTCTGTTTCGTTTATACGGTAAATTGTCGTAGTTCCCATACGCTCTCCTCGCTTTCGGTATCTTCTGATATTATAATATATCACACGCAAAATGTCAATTATAATGCGTATTATAGCGTAATATACAGCATATTCAAAAATATTATACGTATTTTTTTGCGTAAATACGCACTACACGCACAGGACCTCCGAAAGAAATGTTACAATGGTCATGTCAGCAGGCGACGGTCGGCTGACAGCGGTATTGCATACAAGATGCTGACCGCTATACATATAAATTCGCTTTTATAAATACATCTGAAAGGAAGATGATAGTTGAACAACGAAACAACGTGGGTTCAGCCCACACCACTCCGTCCCGACGGGACAAACCTCCTGCCGTTCCCTGTGAACGCACTTCACCTATTATAGGTGATATGGCAGACGCAATAGCGACTACCACTTCAACGGATGTTGCTATGGCAGGCACTTCAATACTCTCGGCGGTGAGCTACTGCTTTTCGGGCGTGTACCGTATGTCAGCCAAGCGTGACCATACTGAGCCGCTGGTACTCGACACCCTGACGATAGCAGAGCCGAGATTCAAGAAGTCTCCTGTTATCTCTCTTATCAAGCGACCGTATATACAGTTCGCTCACGACTGGAACGAGCATAACAAGCAGGACATCTTCACGGCGCAGGCAGAATACAAGCTGTTAGAGAGCAAGCTCGAAGCACTTGAAAAGAAGAAAGACGTTACCGCCGAGGAGATAGCCAAGCTCCGAACAGAGCTGAGCAATATGCCACCGAGCAATTTCCGCAGGATAGCTGTTGACGATGTTACGCCCGAATCTCTTGTAAATCTGCTTGAAGAAAACGGCACACTCCTGATGATATCCGATGAATCAGGAATGCTCGGTAATTTCAGCGGGCGATACAGCAACAATATCCCGAACCTTGATCTCTTGCTGAAATCGTGGAACGGTGAAACGTATATCAGCGACAGAGCGACCAGGGCGAGTATAGTGCTGAAAAAGCCGTACATGAGCATCTGTCTTGCGTGTCAACCATATATGTTTGATAGCATGATAAACAATCCTGTGTTCCGTGGCAGCGGACTGATAGCGAGGTTTCTATATTGTTTCCCCGTAAGCAATATCGGCTATCGTAAATATGATACGCAGGCTGTTCCTGAAGCCGTTGCTGAGAATTACAAGCGGCTGATATACAAGCTCCTCGGTAAGAAGTTCGCTTATCACGACGAAAAGGAGCTGTATCTCCATTTCGATGAAAAGACGTACAAGGAGTTCGTTGACTACTACAATAACTACATTGAGCCGCACCTCGTGACGGATATGGCATTCTGCAAGGACTGGGGCGGAAAGTATCACGGAGAACTGCTCCGCCTGTGCGGTATCATTCACTGCATCAAGTGTGCTTTGAATGGTGTTGAGCCAGCGGAGAACCTTGTCACGCTTGATACGTTCTGTAACGCTATCGAGATCGGTGAGTATTTCCGTGAACAGGCGATATATGCGTACAGTCTCGGTGACGTTGACCACGGAACGATAAAGGCAGAACGTGTGATAAACAAGATACGCTCCAAGCACATCACAAATATCAGGCAGAATGACCTGTACAAGCTGTGCAGATGCACACTATTTAAGAACGCCGCCGACTTTGCTGAGACAATGGATATGCTGGAGGAATACAGGTATATTGTCCGCAACACAAGCAAGGGTGCAAACAACAAAACGATAACAGACGTTATCATCAACCCGAACATTTACAGATGATGAAATCTGAACTTTCCGCATTTTGCACACTTTGAAACTGCAAAATGCTCAAAATGTTCAAAGTTCATAAAACACAAAACTCTTAGATAGAAAGATGAGGATTTTAATTATGACAAACGAAAGAAAAGAACAGCTTCTCGACCAGATACTTGAACTCATGACCGCTGTCGCTTACGACAGAGAGCCTAATGAGGGCGCAGTCCCCGAAACAACCAAAGCTCCTGCACCTGAAAAGGTGAAGATGCTGACCGTCAAGGAATGTACCGAGCTTATTGACGGGCTTTCCGAACACACTGTCCGTATGCTTGTAGCTCAGAACAAGATCAAGTATATCCGCACAGGCGAAGGTGTTCGTGGAAAGATACTTGTCAACAAGGCTGACCTGCTTAACTATTTCCAGAATTGACGGTATTCGAGCAAGTAAAATCTGCTATTGATATGAGAACGGTAGCGGAGGGATATGGTCTTGAAATATCCCGTGGTGGTATGGCACTTTGCCCGTTTCATAACGAGCGTACTCCCTCTGCAAAAATTTATCCCGATGCTCTTCATTGCTTCGGCTGCGGAACGCACGTTGACGTTATCGGTTTCACGCAGAAAATGTTCGGATTGGACAAGCCTATTGATGCTGTGAAAAAGCTCAACGATGATTACGCTCTGCATATCGAAATCGGCAAAGCTCCGACTGCGGAAAAAGTGTCCGAATATCAGAAGCGAGTCCGAGAAAAACGAGCCTATGAAGAATGGGAGAAGTCAGCGTGGCGAACACTCAATGATTATCTGTGGCGGATGCGTGAATGGAGAGAATTTGCTCCTGCTTCTCCCAATGAAGAATGTGACGAGCGTTTTGTATATTCCTTGCATCATCTGGACTACGCAGAGTACCTTTGTTTTGAGTTCATAAACTGCAACAAAGCTGGTCGGCTTTCCATGAAAAATATCGTTGCTGAGATAGCAGATTTTCAGAAAAAATGAGAGCTGATTTTTCAAAATTGTAATGCGGATTTCCGCAGTTCTCACGGGTACGATTCAGAATAACCGTACCCACAATTTCGGCTGCTCCGCCAGCCGATAAGAGCCTCGCAGAGCCCCGGCATTTTTGATAGTCGTGTAGGCGGCTGTCAAAAGTGCTTTGGGGTTACTGGCGGCGCACCGCAAGTAAAATCCGGTGCTTTGCACCGTTTGGGTTGCCGATCTCCGTATCGTTGCAATCCAATTTGACCATCAGGGCTATATGGAGCATAAGCTCCGTCTTATGCGAAATTCTTCAAAGCCCGTCAGGGCTTACATGATGAAAAAAATTTTATGAAAGAGAGACTATAACATGAGTACAAAATCTATCTCGATGTGCGAGGGTAAAGGCAGCCTTTCACATAACAACAGAGAGTTCTCTGCCAAGAATATCGACAGCTCCAGAACACCGAACAATGTTGTGTTCGTTCAGCAGGCTCTGAGTGATGCTTATCATCAGCTTTTCGATGAAGCGGTTGAGAGATACAACGCTAATCAGAAAAGAAAGGATCGTAAGATCGGTAACTACTTTGAACACCTGTTCAATCGCCTGCCGAGCAAGAGTGTTATTACAGGCACGAACAAGCAAAAAAGCTTCTACGAACATCTCGTTTATATCGGAACAAGAAAAGACACTGGCGTCGGCACTCCTGATGCCGAGATAACGACTGAATGTCTGCGTGAATATATGGAGGGATTTCAGGCGAGAAATCCTAACTTCTATGTGTTCAATGCGGTGCTGCATCTTGATGAATCAACTCCGCACCTGCACATCAATTATATCCCCGTAGGTCACTTCACTCGTGGACTTGAAGTCCGCAATGCGAAGAACAAAGCAATGGAGGAAATGGGCTTCGGAAATGATGCGAAAGCGAATGACCGTTGGAGACGCAATGAGTGGGATATTTTGAAGAATATCTGCAATGCTCACGGCATTGAAATTTCCGAACCGAAGAAGTCCAGGGGTTACAGTTATAAGGTCGAGGAGTACGGCGAACATCAGGACAAGATAAATGCTCTCAATGCTGAGATCGAAAGGCTCATCGCCGAGCGTGATGAGACAGTTGCCGAGTTTGAGAAACTGGCAAAGAAAAAGGTGAACATAGGTGAGATCGAAAGCATCGAAGCCAAGGAGTCTGTGTTTGGCAAAAAGGTCACACTTTCCAAAGAGGACTATGACAAGCTCAGCGACACCGCTAAGAAGTATGTTGCTATGGAGAAGAACATCAAAAAGCTCAAAAAAGAACGTGACACTGCCGTGCAGGAGCTTGGGGCTGTGATGCAGAAGTTTGAAGCGGTGTCCTCGGAGCTTTCGGAGTACAAGAAGAAAGAGGAGAACGCTCATTACTTCTCCCGTGAAAAGCAGAAAGCCGAAGCACAGCGTATCAAGCGTGAAGACCAGCTCTCCCGTGACTTACAAAAAGCAAGGGCGTTCATATCCGCTTGTGGACTTGCGGAGGATTTTGCCCGGTATAAGTTTAACAAAACAAGAAATGCAGAGTTAGAATAAAAGAAAAAAAGCTACGGCATATCTCCGAAAGCACTTGACAAAGATAGAATAGTGCGCTACAATGCTAAATACAGAGATATGCCGTAGTGTAAATTTAGGAGGATTTACATTGGCGAATATAACAAAACGCGGAAACACATTCCGCATCAGGGTGTTTGTCGGCTGCGATATGAACGGCAAACAGCTTGTAAAATCAACAACCTACACTCCGCCCGACGGAGTGACACCAAAGAAAGCCGAAAAGCTCGCCCAGGAGTACGCTTTCGAGTTCGAGAGACACTGCAAAGGTTACTCTCAGCTCAATGAGAATATGCGTTTCTCCGAGCTTGCTGACTGGTATTTCACAAACTACGCTCCGCAGGAACTGAAAGAAAGCACGATCTATACCTACAAGGGGCAGTACAAGAACCACATCGAGCCTGTTCTCGGTAATGTTAAGGTAAAGGACATCAACGCTCCCAGGCTGACGCAGATAATGCAGTCTTATAACTTGAACCCTGCGACGGTAAAGAAACTGTACGTCATAGTGCAGAGCATCTTCCGCAGAGGAGCAGAGCAGGGCTTCATTCGTGACACTCCCTGCCGTAACGTGATACTGCCAAAACGTAAGAAAAGTCGTAAAAACAAGGCTTTAGAGGAAGACAAGCTCAAAAGGTTCATGGAATACCTCGAAAGTAAGCTGTGGGACGAGGACTTCAAGCGTATCATCAATGTTCTGCTTTACACGGGTATGCGTTCGGGAGAGTGCCTTGGACTTGCTTGGGAGGATATCGACTTCGAGAACAACACTATCTCGATAAACCACACGTTGACCGACATAGGCGGAAAGCATGAACTGACTGATCCTAAGACCGAGAGCAGTATCCGCATCATCGGTATGGGGCAGGAGCTGAAAAAGGTTCTTCTTGCACAGAAAGAGTATATCGAAAAGCTGAAATATGCCCTCGGTGATGACTTCGCTCATCCTGAAATGGTGTTCGTATCAGCAAGAGGAAACTACCGTGACCGTAATTCGGTGTATCAGTCCCTTAAACGCTTCACCAAAGGAACGGAATTTGAAGATATGACTCTTCATCAGCTCCGTCACTGTAACGCTACGCTTTTGCTTAACAGCGGTGTTGACCTGAAAGTTGTATCCGAGCATCTTGGACACCGTGATGTGAACATCACCGCAGAGATTTACGCTGATGTTTTGCGTAAAATAAAAGCCCGAACTGCCGAACAGATCGAGCTGTGCCTTGCATAAAGGCAAACAAAAAACCTCCCTGCGCGAACAGAGAGGTTTTGAATTGACCAAATGTTGACCAAAGAGTTTTTGACCACTCGCAAAGTACGTAAATACGCAAGTTTTGAGGTATCTGATTATCTCTTTGAGAACTGAGGAGCGCGGCGTGCAGCCTTGAGGCCGTACTTCTTTCTTTCCTTCATTCTCGGGTCGCGAGTAAGGAAGCCTGCCTTCTTGAGGACAGGACGCAGCTCGTCAGAATACTGGAGGAGCGCTCTGGAAAGACCATGGCGGATAGCGCCTGCCTGACCGGAAACACCGCCGCCTGCAACTGTGCAGATGATGTCGAACTTGTCAACAGTATCGGTAAGCGTGAGGGGCTGGCGAACGATGAGCTTAAGTGTGTCAAGGCCAAAGTAATCGTCGATGCTTCTGCCGTTTACGGTGATGTTGCCGCTGCCAGGGTATACTCTTACTCTTGCAGTGGAGTGCTTCTTTCTGCCTGTTCCGTAGTAATAGGGTTTAGATTCGTACATTTTCAGCCCTCCTTAAAACTTGTATTCAACGGGCTTCTGTGCCGCGTTGTTGTGCTCTGCACCTGCGTAGCAGCGCAGTCTGGTGAGAGCCTTTCTGCCCAGAGTGGTGTTGGGGAGCATTCCGTTTACGGCAATAGTCATTGCCTTCTCGGGGTTCTCCTTCATCAGCTTGTCGTAGCCTACTTCCTTAAGATGGCCGATCCAGCCGGTGTGCCATCTGTAAACCTTCTTCTCAAGCTTCTTGCCGGTGAGAACTGCCTTGGAGCAGTTGATGATGATAACATGGTCGCCGCAGTCGCAGTGAGGTGCGAATGTGGGCTTGTGCTTTCCTCTGAGAAGGTGAGCTGCCGTTGCGGCAACACGACCCAGAGGCTTTTCAGCAGCGTCGAGAATATACCACGCGCGCTCAACGGTCTGAGCATTCGGCATATATGTTGACATACTTTCTTCCTCCTGTTTGTTTCTGATTATACCGCCGTTTTTGCACAATACGGCGTAACAACATTACTTATTATACACACCGCGCTTGCTTTTGTCAAGCATTTTTTGCGTTGAATTTCAAATATAACACGTTTTCTCCGCTTTACGCTCACTTTCTCTCTTTTTTTCTCTCTTTCTTGCGTTTCATTTCTGAAAGGACAGCGCCTTTGCACGACATAGCATAAACGAGAAAAACAGAGGATACGTGAGTTTTCCTTTCACATATTTTTTGCTGAATCATGAATCTGCGCCGCCTGTTACAAAATATCCTACCATATGCCATAATTGTGCGTTATTATGAACAATTTGCCCTTGATTTTTTCTGCCGCTTCTATTATAATAAAAGAAAACGGGAGAAGGAGGGGACAAGCCTTGAATATCGCAAGACCTGCGGCTTTTGCCGCACTTTGTGCAGTATTGATGACGTTCTGCGCCTGCGCGCTTGAAACGGGCAAAAGCAGCCGCGTGCACACCTCCCCGCCTGCGGAAGAAACCGCACCCGCTACCGCGCCGTTCAGTGAAACCTCGTCTGAGCCCGCGCCTGCCACCTCGCTCTCGCCCGAGGACGTTATCCCCGAGGCCGTGCAGACGCCGCGCGTTGAGGGTGACCGCCTTTCCTATACTATAGTGAATGTCTACTCCGCAGGCGACTACTACACCGTGAAGATATCGGGCGTTAAAATGCAGGACGAAAGCGATTCCCCCGATATCGACATGACCTATATAAACGGCGTGCTGTACGGCGATTTCAGGCTTGACCTTATGAAAAAGGGCGAGCTTATCGACAGCCTTAAGATAAACGTCCCGCGCGACGACAGGTTTCTTATCCTTGAAAGCGTGACCGACAGCCTATCCTACGGGTGCGCGCTGATTTCAAACAAGCGCGAGTATTCCGCGGACGAATACCCCGACCTGCTGCAGCTGGACTTCTACATGATAAACGAGGTGGAAGCCCCGCAGTACGCGCGTTACTTTGCGGTGTTTGACGGGAAGATAACCGAGGTCCCCGTGTATGAAAACGGCGTTGAGGTCGCCCCGCGCGGTACTCACCCGCAGATGAAGTCCGCAGGACTTATGGTGCAGCACCTTGTCGTTGAGGAGTACGCGGCGAATTACACGATAATAAAATACGAATATACCTTTGACGTGGAAAACCGCTGCCTTAAAAGACAGCAGGTGAGATTTTACGGCTGGGAGGACTGACCCGCGCCGCAGGAGGATAAAATGACAGATAAAGAAGAATTCATAAAAATATATACAGAAAACATTCACCGCGAGGGCTCGGACAAGCTGCTTGATTTTCTTGAAAACAAGAGCGACTTCTTCACCGCGCCCGCAAGCACGCGCTACCACAACGCTTTTGTGGGAGGTCTGCTGAGGCACTCGCTCAACGTATACCACTGCCTTAAGGCGTATATGGAGCGTGAACGCGTCCGGACGGAGTACGGGCTTAAGGCCTCGGACGAAAGCATAGCCATTGCAGCTCTTCTCCACGATGTCTGCAAGGTGAACTTTTACCGTATGTCCTACAGGAACGTAAAGAACGATAAAACGGGACAGTGGGAGAAAGCCCCTTATTTTGAGATAAACGACACCCTGCCCTATGGTCACGGCGAAAAGAGCGTGTACATGATAAGCGGCTATATGCGGCTCACGCGCGAGGAAGCGCTTGCCATACGCTGGCATATGGGATTTTCGGGAACGGAGGACAAGAACACTATAGGCAGGGCGCTCGAGGCGTACCCGTTCGCGTTTGCGCTTTCCGTTGCTGATATGGAGGCCTCGTACTTCCTTGAGGGAGCGGACAAAAAGGAAAAGGAATAAACAAACCTCACATATATTATCACGCGCTGTTATGCATATGAGCAGCGCGTTTTATCATGCTTTAATGCGTGATATTATGAAGTTTTTCTTTCAACGCTTAACCGTGATTTTGTTGATAATCCGACTTTTCAACACTTCTAAACAGATTTTCAACAACTCTCAATCCACCTTATCAACTTTCAACCGTTAAACGTTTTTGGGAAAAGAATGCGCTTTTTTAACACTTTCAACAGAGTTTTCAACAGTTGCAGCTTTGTTTCCCACAAAAAAATCTCTAAAATGGCTTATGAAAAACCTTTGAATGCTCTCTGTTTGAAACTTATTCACATAAAAATCAGTACAGATTACTGATTATGGCTTAAAACGGCATTTTTCTGTTAAGAATAAATAAATTACATTTTGTATATTTTAAGTTTTCCGCAGGCTTTAAGCGAGTTTTTAACATGGCGTTTCATTTTTTCTGTTGATAAAATTTTATCGGGATTATCCTAATAGCCCTAGTTTTGAACGCTTTCAACCAAGTTTTCAACAATAAAAATTGATTTTTCACCTTATATACTCTCTGTTTTTTCGCAATCAACATATTTGCATATAAAAACTGATAAAAGCGGGTTTAAGTTAAATATTCTGAGAAAAGGAATGTTGAAAAATCAAGCAGACATTCGCGCGAGCAGTTACCGCCGCCGGCTTGCGGATCTTTTAGGCAAGACACGTGCAAAATCCAATAAATGGTCTATGTGCGGTGTTGCCTTTAGTCTTTTGTTGAAAATTCACAGATATATTCTGTTTTTTTATCTCCTTTTGGACTTGCAAAAAATCAGATTTTGTGCTATTATTTAAAGTGAACGCTTATAAGTTAAGAGTAAGACTCCTATAAAGTGACAATAGTAAATTATCAAAATATTGCGTATACAATATTTTGTTTTTTGGTTTGAGCACGGCACAACATCAGCGGAAAACGGAAAGCTAAAATCGTTTAGGAATGGAGAAAAGAAATGAATAGCCCGTCCTCTCTTTCAGACCTTTATAAGATGGTCGTGGATTCCTATGTCAAGACCTACGAAATATCCGATACGGCTCGCGACCTGTGGCTTGACACAACTGTTCCTGTGGAAATAAAGGGAAATACAATAGTTCTTGCGACTGACAGCGAGTATAAGCGCAACACGCTCAACGAGCTTTATGTTGCGAACCTCGAGAAGCAATTCAAGAACGTGCTTGGTATGCCCGTTACCATACAGATAATAGTAAACGAGGAAATGCCGCCGCAGAGGTCTGTCAGCGAAATGATGGAATCCGAGGAAGTTTCGGACAAGGTTGAGATGATCGACAGGAAAGTAACCTATACCTTTGACAACTTTATTGTAGGTCCGTCCAACAACCTTGCGTTCGCTGCGGCTAAGGCGGTATCGCACAAGCAGCATGAAAAGTATAATCCGCTTTTCATCTACGGCGACTCCGGACTCGGAAAAACGCACCTGCTTTCCGCTATACAGCATGAAATGCAGAAGAATTATCCCGGCATAAACATTATATATATTCCGTCGGAAACCTTTACGAACGAGTTTCTGCACTCCATTTCCGCAAATACCACGGAGGAGTTCGATAACAAGTACAGAAGCGCTGACGCCCTGCTTATCGACGATATTCAGTTTATCGCGGGCAAGGACCAGACGGAGGAGAAGTTCTTCCACATATTCAATGAGCTTTATAACCAGAATAAGGTAATAGTTCTGACATCGGACCGCCCTGCGCGGGAGATCCGCTCAATTTCCGACAGACTGCGAACGCGCTTCTCATCGGGACTTATTGCCGACGTAAAGCCGCCTGAGTTTGAAACACGCCTACTTATAATACAGCGCAAGGCCGAGCTTCTTGACTTCCATATCCCCGAGGACGTTGTAACCTACATATCGACAAAGCTCAAATCCAACATACGCCAGATTGAAGGAGTTGTTACAAAGCTTAACGCCCTTTACATGGTAAATCAGGTAAAGCCCACCATTCCCGTTGCACAGAAGATAATCAACGACATAATGACTGATCACCAGCCGACTGACGTGACTATCGACAAGATAATCGGCGAAGTGGGAAAGATTTACAACGTAATGCCCGAAGAAATGCGCTCCCAGAAGCGCGCCGCGGTTATCTCGCAGGCGAGAAAGGTCGCTATCTACGTCATTCAGAACGTTCTCGGCCTGCCTTATGAAACGATAGGGCAGGAGTTCAACGGGCGCGACCATTCAACCGTTGTGTACGCGATAAACGACGTTAAGAAGAAAATGGAACAGGACAGCTCGTTCAAATCCGTTGTCGATGACCTTATCAAGAACATAAAGGCGAATCTCTGAGTTTCAACCGAAATTTTCAACATTCGGTCGAAAAGTCGGTTTTTCGGTTGTCCATAGATTTTCAACAGGGGCGTGTTGATAAAAAATACCCCGCGAGGGCTTGCTGTTAAAGGATTTGAAGAGATTTCAACCGTTTCAACACCCCTTATTATTATTATAAATATAAAAATCATTTATTTTCTATCCGCTGCGCGGATTTTTCCGCCCGAAAGGAGTAGCAGAACATGAAATTCAGTTGTCCGAAAGAAACGCTGCTTGGCGCAGTTATGACCGCTTCAAAAGCTGCGGCTGCAAAAACCACTATCGCCGCGCTCGAGGGCGTACTTATGGAGCTATCTGAGAACGTGCTTACAGTCACGGGTTATAACCTTGATATAGGCATAAGAACACAGATCCCCGTTTCTTCCGCCGAGGACGGCTCAGCCGTTATAAATGCAAGAATGGCGGGAGATATTATAAGAAAAATGCCATCGGGTGAAATAACGTTCTCGTGTGAAAACAATATCGCGCTCATTATAAGCCGCGACACGGAATTCTCCCTTATGTGCATGAGCGCTGAGGATTATCCCGCCGTGCCGAAGGTTGACCCCGAGACCAGCTTTACCATGCCGCAGAAGCTGCTTAAGAGCATGATAAATCAGACGAAGTATGCCTGCGCAGTTACCGACACAAAGCCTGCGCTCATGGGCTGCAGGTTTGAAATAGAAAACAACGTGCTGAGCGTTGTTGCCGTTGACGGCATAAGAATAGCGCTCAGGCAGGAAAACGTTAATTTTGACGATATAAGCTTCATTGTTCCGCTTAAAACGCTTGAGGAGCTTACGCATATACTCTCTGACGACGCAGAGGCAAATGTTACTATCTGTATCTGCAAGAATCAGATATCCTTTGATGTCAGCGGGTGCGTTATGATATCCCGCCTTATTGAGGGTGAGTTTATCCCCTATAAGAAACACCTGACAACGCAGAGCACTATTTTTGCCGAGATAAATACGCGCGATATAACCGAAATGCTCGAGCGCGCAATGCTTATCATCAATGAAAAGAACAAGTGCCCCGTGCGCTGTGAGTTCAAGGGCAATACGCTTTCGGTGAGCTGCACCACTGCGCTCGGCAAGATAAACGACAAGATAAGCATAAAGTACAACGGCGAGCCTATAACAATAGGCTTCAACGCAAAGTACCTGCTTGACGCGTTCAAGGCGTGCGATACGGATATGGCAAAGGTTATTCTTGCGCAGTCCTCCGTAGCGCCGATAATCATAGTTCCCATGCAGGGCAATGAGTTTACGTTCCTGCTTCTGCCCATGCGTCTGTAAGGGCTTTGCGCCGCGCGGAAAGAAATACAGACCGCTGCGCGCTTTAATATATAGGCACTACCGCAGAAAGACCGCGTGGTTCAGACGCTGCAGCGCCGACAAAGCATTTTAGAAAAGAAAGGTTTTAGCAATGGAAGAAATCAGAATCAACACACCGTTTATAAAGCTTGACCAGCTTGTAAAATTTGCCGGTCTTGCGGAAACAGGGGCGAAGGCAAAGATACTTATCGACCTTGGCGATGTAAACGTAAACGGAGAATACTGCACTAAAAGAGGCAAGAAGATAAAGCCCGGCGATGTTATAGAGTTCAGAAACAAGTCATATAAGGTCGTTTACGACGAGCCTGCTGCTGACGCAGAATAATCATATTCTCTGAAAACCGCCTTGCAGTAAACAGCAGGGCGACGGCTCTGTTAAGAATGTTTTCAGAGGTAGTGTGAATGTATATAACAAGGGTCTGTATAGATAATTTCCGCAATATAAGGCACGCCGAGCTTGAATTTGACAGGCGGCTGAACGTTTTTGCGGGAAAGAACGCACAGGGGAAAACAAACCTCATGGAGGCACTTTCCGTGTGCCTTGGCGGCAGCTTCCGCCGTTCGCGGTTCTCGCAGTTCGTTCCCGCGGGGAAAAAGGACGCGGACGTGTCAGTGCGGCTATGGTTCAGGGATGATAATACGCAGCGTGAAAATATCGTTGAATATACTGTAAGTAAAAATATAGTTACGGTAAAACACAACGGTCTTAAGATGAAAGACGCTGCGGAATTATACGGCGTGTTAAAATATGTTGTATTTATACCCGAACACCTCACCCTGATAAAGGGACAGCCCGAAATTCGCCGCGCATATCTCGATGATGTTGCGGTAATGCAGACGCGCACTCACCTTGAAAAGCTGTCGCGCTACAATAAGGGGCTGCGGCAGAGAAACAATATCCTAGGCGGAATTCGTCAGGACATGGACCGAACGCTGCTTTCCGCGCAGCTTGCGCCGTGGAACGACGTCCTTGCAAGAGAGGGCGTGAACGTGACATATGGGCGGCTCAACTATTTCAAGTTCCTTAAAGAGTATGCCGCGGAGATTTACGCGGACCTTACAGGCGGTGCAGAACGGCTTGAAATGGAATATAACAGCTCAGTATTTAATACTAAAAGTATAGATTTCAAACAATCCGACAAACTGTATACTGAATACATTACTCGCCTTGAACAGGGGCTTGACGCGGAAATGAAGCTCAGATATACCGTGACGGGGGTTCACCGCGACGACGTGAGCTTTTTTGTAAACGGAATGGCTGCGCGTGATTTTGCCTCGCAGGGGCAGCTCAGAAGCGCGGCGCTTGCGCTTAAGCTCTCCGAGGCGGAAATGATACGCCAGCGGAACAGGACGTGTCCTGTGGTTATCCTGGACGATATTTTAAGCGAGCTTGACGCAATGCGCAGGGAATATGTAATTAACCATATTGATAATTCTCAGGTTTTTATAACCTGCTGTAATATAAATGACCTTTCCGCGCTTAAGAACGGAAGGACATGGACGACTGAAAACGGGTCTTTTACCGAGATGTAAGCGGTTTGTATAAAATAGTTGTTATTTTACACTTTGTAATAGGAGGGGCAGCGTGTTTCTTTTTCTTGGCGGAAATGTAACTGTCGATGACAGAAGCGTTATCGGCATATTCAATATTGAAGAATGCACGGTAAGCGGCATTACCAACGAACATCTGCGCGTCCGTCAAAAGCATGGAAAAATCGTCAACGTGTCTGAGGATCTGCCAAAAAGCCTTATTGTGTGCGAGGATAAGAGTTATATCTCCAACGTATCCAATCTCACAATAAACAGACGGGCAAGAAAATGCTGGTTTTAACTTTTTGTATAAGCATAAGCGCCTGAGCTGGCGCTTTTTCTATGTTTTTTTGTGACACTTTATAAGTGTGAATACGGTTCTTTTGTACGGAAAATGAAGCATAGAAAATATCCTGTTTTAGGCGCAGAAGCTGCACGCTTTTTTTGTCTGAAAAACTCTTAAAATTGTTCGGCATATTGCATAAAAAATGGCGCCAATGCTTGAAATTATCGCCTGTTTGTGGTATACTATATATAATATGCGGTCAGAAAAAGTCCGCGGGTTTTGCAAAGGAGAAACGAAATGCCGGATATAGAAGAAAAGGTAGACGCCAACTACGGCGCGGACGATATACAGGTACTTAAGGGACTTGACCCCGTAAGAAAGCGCCCGGGTATGTATATCGGCTCAACGGGCGAGGGGGGACTGCACCACCTTGTTTACGAGATAGTGGATAACGCCATAGACGAGGCGCTTGCGGGCTACTGCACCGCCATTGACGTTTCTATTCTCCCGGGGGACGTTATACGCGTTATAGACAACGGGCGCGGTATTCCTACGGCTATCAACCATTCCGAGGGAATATCTGCGGCAACGCTCGTATTTACCGTGCTGCACGCGGGCGGTAAGTTCGGCGGCGGCGGATACAAGGTATCGGGCGGTCTGCACGGCGTTGGCGCTTCGGTTGTAAACGCGCTGTCGGAGTGGCTGGAGGTTGAGATTCACGACGGCGAAAACATACACTTTCAGCGGTTTGAGCGCGGCGAATATAAGGAGCCGATAAAGATTACGGGCAAAACCGACCATACGGGCACGCAGGTAACGTTCAAGCCCGACGGCGAGATATTCCACACGACCGTTTTCAGCTATGAAACCTTACAGGAAAGGCTGCGCGAGCAGGCGTTCCTTAACGCGGGGCTTAAGATAACCCTGCACGACCTTCGCGACCCAGAGAACCCCGTAAATGAAACCATGCAGTACGAGGGCGGCATTTGCAGCTATATAGACTGGCTCAACAAAAAGCGCGGCGCAGAGGTGCTTCACCCCGACGTTATTTACCTCAGCGGCACGATGAACGGCATAAACGTTGAGATTGCCTTTCAGTACACCACCGACTTCAACAGCGAGGTGTTCCGCTCGTTCGCAAACAACATTCATACGGGCGAGGGCGGCACGCATGAGTTGGGTCTGAAAAAGGCGCTCAACAAGGTTATAAACGACTACGCAAAGGCTTATAAGGAAGCCAATGAAAAGAACAAGGTAAAGAAAAAGTCCAAAAAGGGCGAGGAGGAAAAGCCGTTTACGGGCTTCAGCGGAGAGGCTATCCGCGAGGCAATAAACGCCATTATCTCCGTAAAGCTGCCCGAGTGCGAGTTTGAAGGGCAGACGAAGGGCAAACTCGGCAACCCCGAGGTGCAGCCCGTTGTTTATAAGATAGCGACAGAGCAGCTGACGTATTATTTTGAGGAGCACCCCGATACCGCGCAGATAATCATGAACAAGGCGATGAACTCGCAGGCTGCGCGCGACGCCGCTAAAAAGGCGATGGAGGCTAAGAGAAAGTCCGTTATGGACAGCAACGGCCTTCCCGGCAAGCTTGCGGACTGCTCCGAATCCGACCCCGCCGTTACCGAGATATACATCGTCGAGGGAGATTCTGCGGGAGGCTCTGCAAAGAGCGGGCGCGACAGGCGCTTTCAGGCGATATTGCCGCTGTGGGGCAAGATGCTGAACGTTGAAAAGGCTCGTGCAGACAGAGTGTATAACAACGACAAGCTTTCGCCCGTTGTTAAGGCGCTCGGCACAGGTATTTCTGAGGACTTTGACATAAATAAGCTGCGCTACGGCAGAGTTGTTATCATGGCAGATGCCGATGTCGACGGCGCTCATATAAGAACGCTCATGCTTACGTTCTTCTTCCGCTTTATGCGGCCGCTGCTTGAGCAGGGGCACGTTTATATTGCGCAGCCGCCGCTTTTCAAGGTGTCGCGCGGCAAGCAGGTGCGCTATGCGTTCTCCGACGAGGAGAGGAATATGTATATTGCAGAGCTTGGCGCTGACGGCGGCAAGACCGATGTACAGCGCTATAAAGGTCTTGGTGAGATGGACCCCGAGCAGCTCTGGGAAACCACAATGAATCCCGAAACGCGCACAATGCTCCGTATTTCCGTTGAGGACGCGGCAAGGGCGGACGAAATAATGACCGTTCTTATGGGCGACAAGGTAGAGCCCCGCCGCGAATTTATCGAGCAGAACGCAAAGCTAGCGGTTAATCTTGATATATGATTATCGGAGGTGTTATCTATTTCTAACGGTCTTTTACCCGACCTCGGCGAGGATATCGGAGAGAACAGGGAAGAACCCATAGTTTCCTTTTCCTACGACAACACGCTTGAGGAAATAGACGGGGCTATGAAAACATATCAGCAGCACTTCCGCAGCCGCCGCAATACCTTTGCGATGATAGCGTATTCGCTGCTGACGGCGGCGGTTGTCGTTGCAATTGTGCTTGACCCTAAGAATATTCTGGCATACGGCGCGCTGATTTTCTGCGCGTGGGGGCTTTATTACAGCCTTACCGACAAGAAGCGCACGCGCAGAAAGACCATAGACGCGCTTAAGGATATGAATCCCGAGGATTACAGGGCGTCGTTCTATGAAAACAGGGTGGAGATAGAAACGCTTGTGCGCGAGAAAACAAACGAGGTGGCGCTTAAGATAGACGAGGACGCGGACGAGGAGATAATCTCCCCGCTGAAAAACGTGTTCAGATACGCCGACAACGTGCTTGAGTTCTTTGAGAACGACGAGTCGCTGCTTCTTGTTTACAACAAGCACCAGATATACTGCTTTCCCAAACGGTGCATGACCACCGAGCAGGAAAATGAAATACAAAAGCTGCTGACGGACAGGCTTGGCAGATAAAGCGCCCCTGCGCTTATATAATGGAGGAAAAATGGATATAGATTTCAGTCTTGAGAAGCTGCATGATATAGACCTTGAACATACGATGAAACTTTCATTCATCGAGTATTCAATGTCTGTAATCACGCAGAGAGCGCTGCCCGACGTGCGCGACGGACTTAAGCCCGTTCACCGCCGTATAATATACACGATGAACGAGGCGGGAAACACTGCGGACAAGCCTTTCAGAAAGTGCGCTTATACTGTCGGAGAAGTTCTCGGTAAATACCACCCGCACGGCGACGCTTCGGTTTACGACGCGCTTGTGCGCCTTGCGCAGGACTTTTCGCTTCGCTACCCGCTTATAGACGGACACGGCAACTTCGGCTCGGTGGACGGCGACCCGCCTGCGGCTTACCGTTATACGGAGGCAAGGCTTGCCAGGATAGCCAACGAAATGACCGCGGATATCGGCAAAAAAGTCGTTGACTTCATGACGAACTATGACGATAAGCTTCTTGAGCCTGTCGTGCTTCCCTCGCGCTTCCCCAACCTGCTTGTAAACGGCAGTAACGGTATCGCCGTTGGCATGGCGACAAATATCCCGCCTCACAACCTTGGCGAGGTTATAGACGCGCTCACGCTCATGATAAACGAGCCTGAGGCTTCCATTGAAGATATCATGACCTGCATACAGGGTCCAGATTTTCCAACGGGCGGCATAATCATGGGCTACAGCGGCATTCGCTCGGCATACTACACGGGGCGCGGAAAAATTATTCTGCGCGGCAGGGCGAATATCGTTGAGGAGGACTCGCACACCCGTATTATTATAGACGAGATTCCCTATATGGTGAACAAGGCGCGGCTGCTTGCAAACATAGCCGACCTTGCGCGCGACAAGAGAATAGAGGGTATTTCCGCGGTGCGCGACGAATCCGACAGAAACGGAATGCGCATGGTAATCGAGCTTAAGCGCGACGCTAACGCGAATGTCGTGCTGAACAAGCTCTATACCTACACCCAGCTTCAGGACACGGTGGGCGTTATTATGCTGTCGCTTGTTGACGGACAGCCAAAAATCCTCAATCTTAAGGATATGCTTCAGCATTACCTTGACCACCAGTTTGACGTTGTAACGCGCCGCACAAAGTACGACCTTGAAAAGGCAGAGGAGCGAGCGCATATTCTCGAGGGCTTTTTGCTTGCAATAGACTTTATCGACGAGGTTATTGCAATTTTGAGAAGCAGCAAGAGCATTCCCGAGGGTAAGGAGCGCCTTATTGAGCGCTTCAAGAACATAGACGTATCGCAGACCGGCTTCTTTGAGGAGCATACCTACTCGCTTTCTGAGGCGCAGGCGGACGCTATCGTACAGATGAGACTCGGCGCGCTTACAGGTATGGAAAAGAGCAAGGTTGAGGACGAGCTGCGCGAAAAGCGCGAGCTTATCCGCCGGATGCTTGAGCTTCTCTCCGACAGCAACAAGATGATGCGCCTTATAGGCGACGAGCTTGCTGCAATGAAGAAGAAGTACGGCGACGAGCGCCGCACCGCAATTGAGCCCGTAAGCGGCGAGGTGGATATAGAGGACCTTATCCCCGAGGAGGACTGCGTTGTAACCTACACCAACCTCGGCTACCTTAAGCGCCAGCCCGCGGAGGTTTATAATATCCAGAAGCGCGGCGGCAAGGGTATTTCGGGTATGAAGCAGCGCGAGGAGGACTTCGTTGAGAATATGTTCATTGCGTCATCGCATGAGAATATTCTCTACATCACCAACAAGGGTAATATGTTCCGCATGAAGTGCTACGAGATACCCGAGGGCAGCCGTCAGTCGCGCGGAATGAATGTAGTGAACCTGCTTCAGCTTTCCGAGGGTGAAAAGGTTGCGGCGATGATGACAACGCGCGATTTTGCTGAGAACAAATACTTTGTTTGCATAACTAAAAATGGAATTATCAAGCGCACGCGGCTTTCTGAATACAAAAATGTCCGTAAAATGGGACTGCGCGCTATCACGCTTGTAGACTGCGACGAGATAGCTTCCGCGTTCCTTACCGAGGGCGACTGCACTGTACTTATCGCCACAAAGAAAGGTATGGCTATACGCTTCGATGAAAATAACTGCCGCGCACTCGGCAGGACTGCGCGCGGCGTAAGGGCTATCCGCTTCCGTGATGAGAGCGACTATGTTGTTGGCGCGACAAAGATATTTGACGAGAACGCCTCTATACTCACCGTTACCGATAAGGGCATGGGCAGGCGCGTTGCCGCTGCAAGCTACCGCATTCAGAAGCGCGGAGGACTTGGACTGCACAACTACCCCGTGTCTGAGGAAAAGGGCTTTGTATGCGGCATAAGAACGCTCGGACCCGACGACGATGTGCTTCTGATAAGCGCTGACGGAGTTGTTATACGCATTCGTGCAAACGATCTGCGCAATATGGGCAGACCCGCTTCGGGCGTGCGCGTAATGCGGCTTGGCGCAGAGGACAGAGTCGCTTCGTTCTCGCGCATGATGCACGAGGAGGGTGAAGAAACCGCCGAGGTAGAAAAGACTTCCGACGAGGAAATAGCGGCTTCTCTTGCGGAGGAATCTGCCGAGGTAATAGAGCCTGACGATGCGTCCGACGACGATACTGACGACGGCGCTGAGGAGCAGGAGACCACAGAGGACGCTCCCGAAGAATAAGCAAGACGATTTGCCCGAACAAACTACCGTTCGGGCAAATTTTGTGATAGTTCCACGTGGAACAAATCATATTATGTCGAACACTTGAAAGGAAACAAAATGAGCTATACGCTTGAAGAATACGATGTTGCCGTAATAGGCGCGGGTCATGCGGGGTGCGAGGCGGCTCTCGCTGCAGCAAGGCTCGGGCTTAAAACCGCAATATTCACGCTTTCGCTTGACTGCATCGCGAATATGCCCTGCAACCCCTGTATAGGTGGCTCGGCAAAGGGACAAATCGTCTGCGAAATTGACGCGCTCGGCGGCGAAATGGGCAGGGCGGCTGACGCTACTTTCATTCAGTCCCGCATTCTTAACAGGGGGAAAGGTCCCGCCGTACACAGCCTGCGCGTGCAGAGCGACAGGGTAAAATATCACACCTACATGAAGCAGCGCCTTGAAAGCACGCCCAACCTCTTTATCAAGCAGGCGGAGGTGACCGCCGTACACGCTGAGGACGGCAGGATAACCGCTGTTGAAACGAAACTCGGGGCGGTTCACCCTGTAAAGGCTGCAATAATAACTACAGGTACTTACCTTAACGGTAAAATTCATATTGGCGAGCTCAGCTACAGCAGCGGTCCTGACAACGTGCTTCCTTCAAGTGCGCTTACCGAGTGCCTTAAGTCGCTTGGCATATCTATGAGAAGGTTCAAGACAGGAACACCTGCGCGCGTTCACAGGCGTTCCATAGATTTTTCGGTTATGGAAAGGCAGGTGGGCGACGAGGAGATAATGCCATTTGCGTTTGATAACACGCTGCCGCTTGAAAATAAGATTGAGTGCTACGTAACCTACACAAACGCAGAAACACACAGAGTTATTCTTGATAACCTCGACCGTTCGCCGCTTTACTCAGGGCGAATCGAGGGTATAGGTCCGCGCTATTGCCCGAGCATTGAGGATAAAATCGTACGCTTTAAGGACAAGGAGCGCCATCAGCTTTTTGTCGAGCCTATGGGACTTGATACGGACGAGTTCTATTTGCAGGGAATGTCGTCAAGCCTGCCGGAGGACGTGCAGCTGAAGTTTCTGCGGACGATAAAGGGACTTGAACACGTGGAGATTATGCGCCCCGCATATGCTATCGAGTACGACTGCTGCGATCCGCTGGAACTTCTGCCAACGCTTGAATTCAAGAGAATTAGCGGGCTGTACGGCGCGGGGCAATTCAACTGCACAAGCGGATATGAGGAGGCGGCGGCGCAGGGCATTGTCGCGGGAATAAACGCCGCGCTTAAGATAAAAGGCGAACAAGCAATGATACTGGAGCGCTCAAACAGCTATATAGGCACGCTTATAGACGACCTTGTTACAAAGGGCTGCTCTGAGCCGTACCGCATGATGACCTCGCGCAGCGAATACCGCCTGATACTGCGGCAGGATAATGCACCGGAGCGACTTGTACCTATAGGGCACAGAGTTGGACTTGTTTCCAACGAGCGCTATGAGCGATTCCTTGCGCAGCAAAAGTTGCTGAGCGACGAACTGGAGCGCATTAAGCACGTTACTATTCACCCGACCTACGAGGTAAACGAGCTTCTCGCTGCAAAGGGTACCGCGCCGATAATGGGAGGCGTAAAACTTGCCGAGCTTCTTAAGCGTCCGCAGATTGCCTATACCGACCTTGCAGAATTTGATATAGAACGCCCGCAGCTTTCTGTAGCACTTGTCAGCAGGCTTGAAACAGAACTTAAATATTCAGGATACATCAAAATACAGATGGAGCAGATAGAGCGTGCGCGAAAGCTTGAGAATAAGACGCTGCCGCAGGACGTGGATTACCGCTCTGTAAAGGGGCTCAGACTAGAAGCACAGGAGAAACTAAACCGTCATAAGCCGCTTAATGTCGGGCAGGCGGGGCGAATCTCGGGCGTTAATCCCGCGGACATTTCGGTGCTGCTTATATGGCTTGCTGGGAGGGAGAACTGATGGAGAGAATACCGTATATTATTGAGCAGTTTTCCGCAGCGGGAATAACTGTTGATGAGCAGAAGGCTGAAAAGCTCGATAAGCTCTGCGAATTCATGGTTGAATACAATAAAAATGTGAATCTCACCTCAATTACGGAGTTTACTGAGGTGGTTGTAAAGCATTTTGTGGACAGCGTTCTTCCGTTTACGATGTTTGAGCTTAAAGAGAATGCATCGTTTATTGATGTAGGCACGGGCGCGGGTTTTCCGTCACTTCCGCTGCTGATCTGCCGCCACGACCTTAAGGGGACGCTCTGCGACAGCCTTAACAAGCGGTGCGTATATCTTGAAAAGGCGTGTGAACACATTGACATAAAGGCGCGTATCGTTCACGCGAGAAGCGAAGAGCTTGGAAGAAAAGAACGTGAGTGCTATGACGTGGCGTGCGCAAGGGCTGTGGCTGCTCTGCCGATGCTTACTGAATACTGCCTGCCGTTTGTTAAGGTTGGCGGAACGTTTGCTGCGCTTAAGTCGGTTAATGAGGACGCCGTAAATGCTGAGAGTGCAATAAAGCTGCTTGGGGGAAAGCTCTCCGAGGTTCGGGATTATTCGCTTCCAAATGGCGACGCAAGACGGCTTGTATTGATAAAAAAAGTATCGCAAACCCCGACAAAATACCCGAGAACCTCTGCAAATATTGCAAAAAGGCCGCTGTAATGCGGCTTTTTTTGTTGACTGATGAAGAATGATGACGGGAAATGCGAAAAATACTTGTGGATATTATTTCCTTTTAGTGGTATAATGGAACTAAAGAAAGAAGCCCCACTACAGAAAGGAAGTATTATGAACGGAATATTCAAACCAAAGGAAAAAAGTATACAGCGCGTTGTTGCACTTGAAATATCGCTGTTAAGACCGAATCGTTCGCAGCCGCGCAGGGAATTTGACGAATCGGCGCTTATGTCGCTGTCTGAGAGCATTAAGGAAAACGGCATAATTCAGCCTATTTGCGTTAGAAAAAACGGCGCGCTCTATGAGATTATAAGCGGTGAACGCAGAACGCGCGCGGCTAAGCTCGCAGGGCTGGCAGAGGTGCCGTGCATTATCATGGAAGCAGACGATGAACGTTCGGCTGTGCTGGCTCTTATAGAGAATATTCAGCGCTGTGACCTCGGCTTTTTTGAAGAAGCGCTTGCAATTGAAAAGTTGATCTCGGTTTATGGGCTTACACAGGAACAGGCGGCGGAAAGACTTGGAAAGGCTCAGTCAACTATTGCAAATAAGCTTAGGCTGCTGCGATTTACTGACGCTGAAAGGCGTCTGATGATAGGCGCTAATCTTTCTGAAAGGCAGGCGCGGGCACTTATCCGAATCTCTGACGACAGCAAGCGGGTAAAAGCTCTTGAAAAGGTAGCAGCGCGCGGTCTTAATCTTGAGCAGACGGAAGCCCTTGTTAATGAGGTGCTTGCAGGCGAGGAGAAACAGGAGAAAAAAGCGCGCGAGGATAAATTCAAGCAGCTTTTTCCAAAACCACCTCGCCTTTATATGAATTCTATCAACAAGCTGATCCGACAAATCAAAGACGCGGATATTCCATGTGTTACATCTTCGGGCGCGGTGGACGGATATTACGAGTACATAATTCGTTTTCCCATAGCTAAATAACCCTGTTCCACGTGGAACATCCTGACGAAGTGTGTCGAAAGGTGTTCCACGTGGAACTTTTTTGCGAAAATATCATGAAAATTGAGAAAAGGGCTTTATTTTTTCTATAAGGTGTGTTATAATATAAGAAGCTATGAGAAAAGGGGGAGAAAAATGAGCATTGTCATAGGAGTTGTCAACCAGAAAGGTGGTGTTGGCAAAACAACAACGGCTGTCAACGTTGCAGCGGGACTTGGCACACTCGGAAAAAAGGTGCTGCTGATAGACTTTGACCCGCAGGGTAACTCAACAACGGGCTTTGGAATAAAGAAAAAAACTCTCGATGTGACTACATATGAGGTAATCGCGGGTGAACGACGTCCACAGGAAGCAATAATCGAAACGCGCTACAAGAATGTTTCGATAATGCCGGCAACAAAGGAACTCTGCAATGCCGAGCAGGAGCTTTTCGGCATGGAAGAGAAAAGCAAGCAGCTTAAAAAGGCAATATTGCAGATTCGTGGGGATTACGACATAATAATTGTGGACTGTCTGCCGTCGCTTGGAATACTTGCGACAAACGCGCTTGTGGCGTGCGATACGATAATCGTGCCGATGGTTTGCGAGCATTTCGCGCTTGAGGGACTTGCACAGCTCATGCAGACGGTAAAAACAGCAAAGAGAAAAGCAAACCCAGACCTTACAATAATGGGTATCGTGTTTACCATGCTGGATAAGCGCCTGCTTAAGAGCAACGAAATAATGTACGATATAAAGCGCAGCTTTGACAGCAAGGTGCTGTTCAAGACGGAGATTCCGCGAAACGTGCGTATATCAGAGGCACAGGCTGCGGGCGAGCCGATAATCTACTTTGATAAGTCGTCAAAGGGTGCGGACGCATACAAGCGCCTTTCAAAGGAGATACTTGAACGCTGCCGTGAAATGGAGAGTGAAAATGGCAACTAGAAAGACAAAGAGCAGTCTTGACGCACTGTTTGATGATAACGACATAGAGAACGCAGAGGGTCTTACAACAGTAAGACTGAGCAGCGTTGAGCCGAACAAGGCGCAGCCCCGCAAGGATTTTGACAGCGAGAGCCTTGCACAGCTTGCGGATTCGATAAACAAGCACGGCATTTTGCAGCCGCTTATTGTGCGTTCGCTGCCGTCGGGCGGATATCAGATAATTGCGGGTGAACGCCGCTGGCGCGCCGCAAAGATGGCAGGTCTGTCAGAGGTGCCGGTGGTTGTACGCGACGACCTCAAGGACGAGCAGATAATGCAGGTAGCGCTTATAGAGAACCTGCAGCGTGAGAATCTCAACCCGCTTGAAGAAGCGCTCGGCTACAAGGAACTGATGGATAACTACCACATGACGCAGGAGGAGCTTTCGCAGGCAATAGGCAAGGCGCGTTCTACGATAGCAAACAGCGTTTCGCTGCTGTCGCTGCCGAATGGAGTAAAGAAGCTGCTTGAAAGCGGCGAGCTTTCGGCGGGGCACTGCAAGGCGCTTAAGGCAATAAGCGACCCCGCGCTTATGACGGAGCTTGCAAACAAAGCGGCGCAGGGCGAGCTTTCGGTGCGGCAGGTGGAACAGATAGCTAAGCGCGAAGCAAAACGCCTTGAGGAGGCGTCCCGCACAAGGGAAATAAAACCGCGCGCGACATACTACACCGAGGTTGAGGTGAGCCTGGCTGAGCAGCTTGGCACAAAGGTTAAGATTTCCGAGGGAAAAAGAGGCAGTACGCTTCAGATATGCTTTGAGGACGAAGAACAGCTTAAAGGCATATTGAAGCATTTTATACAAGAATGAAAAGGAAGGCAGAAAAATGATAGACATTAAGTTTTTAAGAGAAAACCCCGACGTTGTAAAGGAAAATATCAAAAAGAAGTTTCAGGACGCAAAGCTTCCGCTTGTTGACGAGGTAATTGAGCTTGACGCCAAGCTTCGCCAGACAAAGCAGCGCGTTGAGTCGCTGCGCGCGGACAGAAACCGCATATCCAAGGAGATAGGCGCGTTTATGGCAAAGGGTGAGAAGGACAAGGCTGAGGAAGCAAAGGCTAAGGTAAAGGAGTTCTCCGACGAGGAGGCTGCGCTTGATAAGCTTGAGGCGGAGCTTGACGAAAAAATCACCAAGATAATGATGACCATTCCGAACATTATCGACCCGACCGTCCCGATAGGAAAGGACGACAGTGAGAATGTTGAGATAACCCGCTATGGCGAGCCTGTTGTGCCCGATTTCGAGGTACCCTATCACACCGAGATTATGGAGCGCCTTAACGGTATCGACCTTGACAGCGCAAGAAAGGTTGCGGGCAACGGCTTCTACTATCTTATGGGCGACATTGCGCGCCTGCACTCCGCTGTTATCTCATATGCAAGGGACTTTATGATTGACAGGGGCTTCACCTACTGCGTACCGCCCTTTATGATAAGAAGCAACGTTGTAACGGGCGTTATGTCCTTTGCTGAAATGGACGCCATGATGTACAAGATAGAGGGCGAGGACCTTTACCTTATCGGCACGAGCGAGCATTCCATGATAGGCAAGTTTATTGACACGATACTTGACGAAAACACCCTGCCGAGAACGCTCACGAGCTACTCTCCCTGCTTCCGCAAGGAAAAGGGCGCGCACGGCATTGAGGAGCGCGGCGTTTACCGTATCCACCAGTTTGAGAAGCAGGAAATGATAGTTGTCTGCAAGCCTGAGGATTCCAAGATGTGGTTCGACAAGCTCTGGCAGAACACCGTTGACCTGTTCAGAAGCATGGATATCCCCGTAAGGACGATAGAGTGCTGCTCGGGCGACCTTGCAGACCTTAAGGTAAAGAGCTACGACGTTGAGGCGTGGTCTCCCAGACAGAAGAAGTATTTCGAGGTAGGCAGCTGCTCTAACCTTGGCGACGCACAGGCGCGCAGACTTAAGATTCGTGTAAACGGCGAAAAGGGCAAGTATTTTGCACACACGCTCAACAACACCGTTGTAGCGCCGCCCAGAATGCTTATAGCGTTCCTTGAGAACAATCTTAATTCGGACGGCACAATCAGCATTCCCGAGGTTCTCAGACCTTACATGGGCGGTAAAGACCACATTGGCTAAGATATAGTGAAAAAAAGGCAGGATATAACAGACTGTAGTATTTTAATGATATTGTGCGGTCTGTTTATCCTGCCGTTTTCACAATACAGACAGAAGAACGGAGTATAAACCAAATGGCATACGTATCACTTAAGGACGTTTACAAGCGCTACCACATGGGCGAGGTGACGATAAATGCCGCGGACGGCATGACGTTCGACATAGAAAAGGGAGAGTTTGTTATAATCGTGGGACCAAGCGGCTCGGGAAAAACAACGGTTCTGAATATGCTTGGCGGTATGGACACTTGCGACGAGGGCGAGATTTCAGTTGACGGAAAGCGCGTTGACGGGCTTAACAGAAAGCAGCTCACAGAATATCGCCGCTATGACATCGGGTTTATATTCCAGTTCTATAATCTCCTGCCAAACCTTACCGCAAAGGAGAACGTTGAGCTTGCCGCGCAGACAACGCGCGACTTTATCCCCGCCGCAGAGATACTTGCAAAGGTGGGGCTTGCGGAGCGTTTGCAGAATTTTCCCGCGCAGCTTTCCGGCGGCGAGCAGCAGCGCGTTTCTATAGCGCGCGCTCTCTCCAAAAAGCCAAAGCTGCTGCTGTGCGACGAGCCCACGGGCGCGCTCGACTACAACACGGGCAAGATGATATTGAAACTGCTTCAGGACACCTGCCGCAGCGACGGCATGACGGTAGTGCTTGTAACGCACAACTCCGCGATAGCGCCCATGGCGGACAGGGTTATCCGCATTAAGAACAGCAGAGTAGCTGAAATAATCATGAATGAATCCCCGACTCCCGTCGAGCAGATAGAGTGGTAAAGGGGTAGAGTCTTGAAAGCGATAACAAAGAACATTTTCAGGGAGATATCCCACACAAAAAGCAGATTTTTGTCGCTCTTTACGATATGCGCAATAGGCGTGGGCTTTTTCAGCGGCGTGCGCGCAACGGGCGATGACATGAAGCGCACCGCGGACGATTACTACGACGAGCACAGGCTTTTCGACCTGCGCGTGCTTTCAACCTTAGGGCTGACTGACGGCGACGTTGAGGCGATAAACGCTCTTGGCGGTGTGCAGGCGTACCCCTCGAAATACACCGACCTTGCGCTTTATAAGGACGAGGCGGAGTATATAACCCGCGTTTACTCCATGAACAGCGGCGAGGTAAACGCCATAGATCTTAAAGAGGGCAGAATGCCCGAAGCGGATGACGAGTGCCTTATAAGCATAAACAAGCTGCGCGAGGGTATAGGCATAGGCGACACGATACGTCTTTCCGATATTTCCGGAGCGGACGAGTTTCCGCTTGAGCGCACTGAATACAGGATAGTCGGCACTTACGACACGCCGATGTATATCTCAATAACGCAGCGCGGCAGCACGAATATCGGCGACGGCGCGATAGACGCGTTCCTGCTTGTTACAGAGAGTAATTTTAAGCAAGAGGTATACACGGAGATATATGTAACGTCGGACGAGCTGAGAGCCATGCAGAGCTATTCCGTCGAATACGAGAACCTGCGCGGCGAGATATCCGACAGACTTGAAGCGCTCGGGCATGACCGCAGCGACATTCGCTACGACGAGGTTGTGGGCGAGGCGCTCGACAAGATAGCCGATGGCGAGCGCGAGCTTGAACAGGCGCGCACAGACGGCGAAAAGGAGCTTGCCGACGCAAAGCAGAAGCTTACGGACGCAGCCGCCGAAATAACCAACGGCGAAAAGCAGCTTGAAGAAGCGCGCGCGCAGCTTGAAGAGGGCGCGCAGGGGCTTTCCGACGGCGAAAGCGAGCTTGAAAAGGCAAAGCAGGAGCTTGACGAGGGCTGGGCGAGCCTTTCCGAAAACGAGCAGAAACTCAAAGACGCGCGCGCACAGCTTGACGAGGCAAAGCGGCAGGTAGACGAGGGCGCGCAGCAGCTTGAACAGGCGCGCACGCAGCTTGATGAAAGTAAACAGGAGCTTGACGAGGGTCAACGGCAGATTGACGAAAAGAGCGCAGAGCTTACTGCGGGCAGAGCGCAGCTGGAGCAGGCGCGCACTCAATATAACGAGGGCAAGCAGCAGTACGAGCAGGCAAAGGCGAAGTATGACGAGGGCAGGACGCAGCTTGAGCAGTCAGAGAGTGAACTATCCGCGGCGGAGAGCAGTCTTGAACAGGCAGAATTGTTATACGGTAAGGATAATCCACTTGTTATTCAACAGCGCGGAGAGCTTGAAGCAGCGAAAACGCTATTAGCGCAAAAGCGCACCGAGCTTGAACAGGCGGGCGCAATACTTGAACAGACGAGCGCTCAGCTTGACGAAGCGGAAAAGCAGCTTACCGAAAACGAAGCAAAGCTTGCCGATGGCGAGGCGCAGATAGCCGCGGCGCAGGCGCAGCTTGACGATGGGCGCGCGCAGTATGAGAGCGGATACGCGCAGTATAAGCAGGCGCTTGCCGATTACGAAAAGGGCAGGGCGGAGTATCTTGACGGAGAAAAGGAATATGAGGACGGCTTATCGCAGCTTAACGAGGGCAGAAAGCAGCTCGAAGAGGGTCAGGCGGAATATGACGAGGGCTGCGCGACTCTTGCAGAAAAGCGTGAGGAATATAACAAGGGCGCTGCGGACTACGAGGAGGGCGTAAAGAAGCTTTCCGACGCAAAGGAGCAGTACGCTGAGGGAATATCGGACTATAACGACGGCGAGGAAACATTCCACACGGAAATAGCGGACGCGGAGAAAAAGCTTGCAGACGCGCGCCGCGAGGTAGAGGACGCAGGAGAAGCAAAGTGGTACGTTTTCACGCGGGACGACAATGTGGGCTACGCTGAATACGATAGCAATTCGCAGCGTATTGACAGGATAGCCGCGATATTCCCGGTGTTCTTTCTGCTTGTGGCGGCGCTTGTGTGCCTTACAACCATGTCGCGCATGGTGGAGGAGCAGCGCACGCAGACGGGTACGCTTAAGGCGCTCGGCTACTCAAACGGCGCGGTAATGCGGCACTACATGAGCTACGCGGTGTCTGCCGCAGCTGCGGGAAGTGTTATCGGAGCGTTTATTGGGTGCTTTATATTCCCGTTTGTAATAATCTTTGCATATTCCATGATGTATAATATCACAAAAATACACTTTCTGTTATCACCATGTAACATTCTGATGTCAGTAGGCTCAATGGTAGCGGCTATAACGCTCACGGTTTTCTTCTCGTGCAAAAAGTCGCTTGCGGAAACGCCCGCCTCGCTCATGCGCCCCAAAGCCCCGAAGGCGGGCAAGCGCGTGTTCCTGGAACGCATAGGCTTCATCTGGAACAACATGGGCTTTTTCGGCAAGGTTTCGGGCAGAAACCTGTTCAGATACAAGCGGCGTATGTTTATGACGGTTGTTGGCATAGCGGGCTGCACGGCGCTGTCGCTTACGGGCTTTGGGCTTAAGGACAGTATTTCGGATATAGTAGCCTTACAGTATAATAATATATATAAATACAGCGGGTATTTGGCTGTGGAGAGCGATATCACCGAAAGCGGGCTTGAAAGCGTATACGCGGACCTTGCGGAATACGACCCGCAGACCGTTCACACACGCGCGCTGATAAAGCAGTACAGCACCTCGGGCGCGGACGGCAGCGCGCAGTGCTATGTCACGGCGGTTGAGGACGCGGAGATATTCGAGGGCATGGTGGATCTGCACGAGCGCAAAACGGGCGAGAAGCTCACGCTCTCCGACGGCGCTGTTATTACCGAAAAGCTGGCAAAGCTGCTTGGAGTAAGCCGCGGCGATGAAATAACCGTAAAGATATCCGACAGCAGCACCGCAAGCGTGCGTGTAGCGGGAATAACCGAGCATTACGCGAGTCACTACCTTTACCTTACGCAGGCGCAGTACGAGGAGGCGTTCGGCGCTGCGCCCGAATACAACATAATATACTTTGAAAACGGTGTTTCGGACGACGAGGCAGCGCAGGACGCATTCTGCGAGAAAATGCTGAAAAACGACGAGGTTCTGAGCGTTATGATGAAGTACAGCGCTTCGGAAACGTTCACGGACATGATGAAGATACTCGACCTTGTAATAGTGGTGCTTATCGTGTCTGCGGGCGCGCTTGCGTTCGTTGTGCTGTATAACCTAACAAACGTAAATATTACCGAGCGTATACGCGAGATAGCAACGCTTAAGGTGCTGGGATTCTACGACAGAGAGGTTGCGAGCTACGTTTTCAGGGAGAATATTATACTGTCTGTTATGGGAGCGCTTGCAGGGCTTCTTCTCGGGAGGTGGCTGTGCGGATTTGTGGTAACGACCGCGGAAATAGACGAGGTTATGTTCGGCAGGAGCGTGCATTTTCCGTCGTATATATGGGCTTTTCTGATTACAGTGGCGTTCTCGCTGCTGATAAATCTGCTTATGACGAGAACGCTCAGGCGCATAAGCATGGTGGAATCGCTCAAATCCGTTGAGTGATGATTGTTGAAAGTGCGTTTTTTGTTGAAAGTTTCGGAGCGTTCCGAAGAAAACAGGGGAGAAAAAATGATAGAGAGCATAGTAAAGGCGAAACTGCCCGCAGACGAGGAGCTTAATATCCTGCGAAACAGGCTTGTTGGCGGCACGGGAAAAAAGCGCGCCGCAATCGTAACGGGGCTGCACGGCGACGAGCTTGAGGGGCAGTACGTCTGCTTTGAACTGGTGCGCAGGCTCACCGCGGGCATATCCTGCCTTAACGGCACGGTGGACGTATACCCGTCAGTAAACCCGCTTGGCATGGAGAGCGTAACGCGCGCCGTGCCGATGTCGGGACTTGACATGAACAAGGTGTTCCCGGGGTCTGAAACGGGCGCCATTGCGGAGCGCGTTGCGGCGGAGCTTGTGCGCGACATAAGCGGCGCGGACGTCTGTATAGACATTCACGCGAGCAATATATTCATACGCGAGGTACCGCAGGTGCGCATAAGCGTTGAAAACAGTTCTCACCTGCTGCGCTATGCAAAGCTTCTCAACACCGACTTTGTGTGGGTGCACGACTCAAACGCGGTCGGCGAGGGTTCCCTTGCGCAGACGCTCAATAAAATCGGCGTGCCGACGCTTGTTATAGAAATGGGCGTGGGACAGCGCATAACAAAGGAGTACTGCGAGCAGCTTATCAAGGGTATATTCCGCCTGCTTGCGGATATGGGCATATGGACGGGCGAAACTGAGGCGGTATCTCACCCCATGGTTTCAACGGACGGCGCTGTAAAGGTCATACACGCGGGCGAAAGCGGTATTTTCATTCCGTCCGCAGAACACAATATGTGGGTGAGCCGCGGCGCTGTTATCGGGGAGATAGTCACTCCTGTAAGCGGCACGGTAGAGCAGGAGATAACAGCGCCCTCTGACGGGCTGATATTCTCACTGCGGGAGTACCCCATAGTATATGAGGGCAGCGTTATCGCCCGCATTCTCAGCATGGGCGAGGAGTGATAATAGCTCTTGACTAATTCAAAAAAATGTGGTAAAATTAAACTGTAACCGCCATTCTGTTCTACGGGGACAGCAATGTCGGCTTTCACATAATCGGAAAGGCGGCGCTTAATGAAAGACAGAATTTTTGAATCAAAGGAAAACTACCTTGAAACCATACTCGTGCTTTACAACAGGAACGGCGAGGTGCGCTCCGTTGATATCGCGACGGAAATGGAGTTCTCAAAGCCGAGCGTAAGCGTTGCCATGAAGAACCTGCGCGAAGAGGGCTGCATCAACGTTGACAAGAACGGCTACATCACCCTTACCGACAAAGGCAGAGAGATAGCCGACAGAGTTTACGAGCGCCATGTTCTTTTCACCGACTGGCTCACGTCCATGGGCGTTCCCAAGGACATTGCCGCAGAGGACGCCTGCCGCATAGAGCACTGCATAAGCGCGGAGAGTTTTGAGGCGATAAAGGGATTTGTAAGCAGGTATGGCGGGGATCTCACCTGATATAACAAAATATAAAAATACCGCCACAATTAACTGGCGGTATTTTCAGGGAGGCGGGACGGAATGAAGCTCATATGTCTTATAGAAAACACAGCGGTAGACGACAAGCTGTTTTATGAGGACGGAATGTCGCTTTTCGTGGAATACGACGGAAAGAACGTTCTTATAGACACGGGGCTTACGGGAAAGGCTGTAGAAAACGCCCGCCGTATGCGCCTGCCGATAGACGCGCTTGACGCGCTTGTGATAACGCATAATTCGGCGGCGCACATAGGCGGTGTAGACGCGGTTATGCGGCTTAACCCCGAAATACCCATATATCTGAGGGCGGGCGCGCAGAACGAGGTTTTCAGAAAGAACGGGCTGTTCAAAGCGCCCGTAGGCGCGGGAAAGTCGTTTTTCAAGAAATACGCAAAGGAGCTTGTGCTGTTCAACAGCTTTTCGCAGGTGTTCTCAGGGTTCTACCTTGCAAGCTGCGAGGATTTTGATGAAAAGCACATAAACCCCGACAAAAGCTACTGCGTAAGCGACGGAAAAAAGACGAAGCCGTTTGACCACAGCGACGAGAGCTTTGCAGTGATATTCCCTGAAAAGCGCAAGGCGGACGGGCTTATACTTATCGGCGGGTGCTTTCACTGCGGCGCGGGCAATATGCTTGAAACGGTGCGCCGCCGCTGGTACAATATCCCCATACTTGCGGTGATAGGCGGCTTTCATATGAGCGGCGCGAATCCCAAGACGCTCGGCTGCCCGGCTGAATATGTCGCGGCGCAGGCGCGCGCACTGAAAATGAGCGGCGCGGAGCGTATTTACGCGTGCCACTGCACGGGGTTCAGGGGCTTTGATACAATGGACGAGATACTCGGCGACAGGCTTATGTATCTCGGCGGCGGGGAAGCGCTGGAGTTCTGAAAAATATAAGCCGCGCTGTATTCTGCGCGGCTTTTTCATGCAACAGAGAGGCGGACCTTTTTGGAGGTCCGCCTCTCCGCGTTATATAATGGGGGGAAGGAGATGGCTTATTTAGCGGTTATCTTATAGCTCTTGGAAGCTACAGAGTAAATCTTCTTTCCGTTGACGATGGTGTATGCCTTTACGGTGTAGATGTAAGCCTTGCCCTTTACCGCTGTTTCGTCGGTGAAGGCGGTGTCGTCGCCCGTATCGCCAATGGATACCGCTTTCTTATTGCTGCCCGAAAGCTTTCTGAATACCTCGTAGCCGTCCGCGCCCTCGGCGTCGTTCCACTTAAGGATAATGCCGGTCTTGGTGGACTTTCTGGAGGATATAACCACCTTTGCAGGGCGGACGGTTATCGTTACCTTGCGGGTCTTTGCGGGGTTGCTCTTTGCTGTGATTGTGATTACCGCCTTGCCCGAGGAGAGTGTGGTAACCGTGCCGTTTTCATCTACTACAAGCACGTCCTCATCGGAAGAGGAGTACAGCAGGGTCTTGTCGCTTGCAGTGGAGGGGTAAACCTTTGTCTTGAGCTTGAAGCTCTTGCCAACGGTTACGGTCTTGCTCTTGGAGGGAGTTACGGAGAAGCTTGTAACAGGAACGCTTACAGAAACGCTGCAGGTTGCAGTCTTGCCGTTTACGGTCTTTACAGTGATAACGGCGGTGCCGTTTGCAACGCCCTTTACCGTGCCGTCAGCGGATACCGTTGCTACGCTTGTGTTGGAGCTGGTCCATGTTACGTGTGCATTTGCGCCGCTGGGCTTAACGGTGGCGGTGAGCTTTTCGGACTGGTTGGGCTTGAGAGTAAGCTCGGTCTTGTTGAGAGCTACGCTGTCCGCCTGAATGGTGGTGATTACAGCTGCGTCCTTCATTACGGCAGAGGGCTTGACGTCGTTGCCGCCGCTGCCTATACC
>CAKSEE010000003.1 GCA_934446455.1 uncultured Oscillospiraceae bacterium
TGTTCTGCGTTATACCTGTTCTGCGGCAATTCCCAAACGAGTTGATACAACGGAAAAACATCACAAACAATCTTTAGAAGAAAGGACGAAAACCACTATGATTAACAAAAGAAATGACAAATGGACGGGAAGAAAATTCAAGATTACGGTACACTTGCCCGATGCGGTGTCGGAGAGCGTCAGGCAGTCAAAAATTGACCGCTTGTATGATATTCTGAAAGCTGCCAATGCGAAAAACCGCAGTCCCGAAAATACAGGTAATGATGATGAAAATGACAGCAAATAACAAAAAACTGCTTGAAAAAACTCGCTGATTATGATATACTATCTGTGGATTGGCTCGTAATCGGCTTGACTTACAACAGGAGGTTAGATTATGAGCAAAACTACGGCAATATACGTTCGTCGCTCTGTAAACGATGCAGACAAGGGCAACAACTCGCTCTCGATAGCTGCACAGCGTGAGGAATGTATCAGGTTTTTAGGCGAGGGGGCTGATTTCAGAATATATTGTGATGACGGAAAATCGGGCAAGGACATAGAACATCGCCCTGCTTTTCAAGAGATGATGACGGACGCACGAAACGGCGAAATATCACGAATTATCGTGAAGAAATACGACAGATTTTCCCGTAATATGCGTGAATATCTCAACATCACAGACACGCTCGACAAGCTGGGAGTAAGCGTTATTTCCCTGTCAGAGCCGTTCAACACCGAAACAAAAGAGGGGCGAATGATGAGAAATAACCTACTCAATTTTGCGGAGTTTGAGCGTGAAACAATAGCGGCGAGAGTTGCGGACGCATACAACACAAAGGCTCGTGAAACAGGCTTTTATCAGGGCGGCAAGGTTTATTACGGCTATGTTCCCGAACGGCGCACAATAAACGGCAAAACAGGCTCGGTGCTTGTTCCGGGCGACAGGGCGCACGTTATTACAAAGGCGTTTGAGATTTACAAAGAGCCGACAACATCTCTGAAAGACGTCTTGTCGTATTTCCGGCAGAACGGCATTGACATCTCGGTTGAAAGCAAAAACGGCAGGTCAAATATGGACAGGTCGCATATTTCACGGTTGCTTGAAAGTCCGCTTTATGTTCGTGCAGACGCAGAGGTTTATCGCTATTTTTCGTCAATGGGCGTAGAAATGCTTGATGATGTTGAGGCTTATGACGGAGTACACGGCTTGTTTTTGCACGGAAAACATCACTCGGGTTCGCCTGTTTATGTCAAAGCAGGCTATCACGAGGGACTTGTGGACGCACAAACTTGGCTTGCTGTGCAGGATAAAAAGGCGCATAACAAAAGGATACCGAACAACAGCAGCGCACTCCATTCGTGGCTTGTGGGACTGCTGAAATGCTCAAATTGCGGGTATTCGATTTCCGTTGCATATAATTGGAACAAGGCTCATACAAAGCAATGGAGATATTTTTTTGACACGGGCTTTTATAAGGCAGACAGCTGTATTAAGAGGACTTTGAAGCTGCGCCCCGACGAAGTGGAGCAGGCGGTATTTGAAGCAATGAACGAGCGAATAAAAACGCTTGAAATAGCCAAGAAAAAGCGTTCAAAGCCCGATACGGAGGCGAACAGGATTAACGGCGAACTCGTCCGAATTGACGATGAAATCCGCAAACTTATGGACAAACTCGCAAACGCAGATACGGTGCTGTTCGACTACATACAGGAACGCATTAACGCCCTGCACAAGCAGAAATCCGTGCTTGAACAGAAATTACACAAACAGCAGAGAAAGCACAAGGAAATCGACACAAAGCCGCTGTCCGAGCCGCTGAAACGCTGGTCGGAATTGTCGGTTCAAGAAAAGCACGAAATAGCTTTAACGATGATTGAGGTTGTGACGATTTCCGACGAAACAGGCATTGATATTAAATTCAGTATTTGAGCGTTGGTAAGGTGTGAATACGGGCGTTCCTGTTGCGAAAATTATGTTTTTCTCGCCATAATTCTCGTTAAGATACTGCGTTTTCATTAGGATATCCTCCGATTTCTGTGCAGGAGTAGTCTGAACGCCCGAAACCCTGTTCATCTTCGATACCACAAGACCGTTCTTGTAGTTGTGGGCTTCGTCAACAACAAGGCTGTCAAATCCGAGCTGCTCAAAAGTCAGGGATGTGTCCTTGGCTTTCCCGCTGCCCTCGATGAGTTTCTGCAAGCGTGTTTCAAGCCGCTTTTTCTCACGCTCAAGGTCTTTTATGGAGCTGCGGTTATTTGCTCTTGTACGGTAATCTCCGTTCAGCTCGTCAATACCGCTTTGCATAGCGTCTATTTCACGCTGAATGAAATTTTTGCGGTACTCCATAGACATGGGGATTTTCTCAAACTGCTCGTAGGACATGATAACTGCGTCATAGTCGCCCGTACAGCATCTGCCTATAAACTTTTGGCGGTGGTCTTTGTCGAAATCCTTTTCGTTTGCGGTCAGGATTTTTGCCTGCGGATACAGCCGCAGCCACTCGTTCGCCATCTGCCCCACAAGGTGCTTCGGAACGACAACGCAGGCTTTGTTAATCAGACCGAGCCGCTTCTTTTCCATTGTCGCCGCCACCATTTCAAAGGATTTACCAGCACCAACACAGTGAGCCAGGAGCGTATTGCCGCCGAATTTCGCTCTCATAACTGCGTCAAGCTGATGAGGTTTCAGCCTTATGGACGGCGACATTCCGGGGAACGTCTGATGTGAGCCGTCAAACTTGCGCCCGACAATGCAGTTGAACAGGTTGTTATACCGTTCAACGTACTTTTCACGGCGCTCCGGCTTCTCCCAGAGCCAGCGCTTAAATGCTTCTTTCATTTTCAGAGCCTTATCCTGCGCCAAATCAGTCTGCTTCTTGTTTATTTCGTAATGCTCCTTTCCGTCAACGTCGGTTATCTTGTCCCTGACGACAATATCCCGATTGTTGAGCAGATTTTCAAAGATAGTCTTTGCCGGCATACGGGCTGTTCCGTAAATCTGCGTTGCGGCAGCAGAGGTATCCCAATTCTTGTTTTCAATTTTGTACTCGCCGGTGACGGTTCTGCGCATAGGCTCATAAAACCTTGCCTTTGCGTAATCTTCAAGGAAATGCTGATAGTCCTCAACATCTACCCATGAAACACCGATACGGGCGGTAATATCTCCTGCTTCCAGCTTTGGAGGAATAACTTCCGTCAGAGCCGAAACATTACGCTGAAAGTCGGGATTGTCCCTTGCGTATAGTTCAGCGGTGCGCAGCTTTTCACGGACATTCCCCGACAGGTATTCAGAGGTTTCCTCCCAGCCGACAAGCGGGTCGTTTTCGTCTGATTTCAGCGGATTGAGGAATATTAGGTTGTCAGCTTTCAGCACATCTACAATATCATGTGGTTCACCACCGCAGAGCTTCGCCATATATGGAATATCCATTTTACCCATAGTATCAACGGAAACCTGCATTGCCTCCTGAGGAGTATCCACATGAGTAATTTCAGCGGTGAACTTTACCGTGCGCTTGGTGAAGAAATCTGACTTCTCGACTGTCTTGTTTTCCTCGTCGATAATTTCCAGAGCGCAGAGGGAGTTGTAATCATCGTCACGGCTGAAAACCTGCGAATTACTGCTGTCGTTTATGTAGCCGTTCTTCTTTACATAGCTGTCATACTGCGTGTTCAGCCTATCCTGCAAAGATTTCAGCTCAGTATCTGAGCAGTTTCTTTCCTGTGCGGAGAGCATTTCACGGAATGTGGTGCGGAGTTCGTTCAGCCCCTTTATGCGCTCGACTTTCTTGCCGGATTCCGTTACCTCGGTCATGATGTTGTTTTCACGGAAATACATCTTTCCGTCAACCTCGGCAAAGGTGAAATTGCGGACATCTTCGACAGCAGGGATAATTCCGGCTTTTTTCTCGATTTCCTGCGTCCGCTTCTGGATAGCGTTGGTCAGTTTGAGATTGTTCACAGCCTTTTCAAGCTGTTCGGAAAGGTCAGCTCCCTCGATAGGAACGCAGGCTGTTTCGTCTGCATTGCCGTACATGGAAAATTCCATGCCCTGTTTCATTGTGCCGAGTATCATTTCGGGGTGGTCGAGGAAATAATTATTTACCGGAATGCCATCATGATTTTTGCCGACATAGCACCAGTCGGGAAGTTCAACCGCCATTTTTTCACGCTTTTGCAGGAAGATAATATCCGCCGTTACCTCCGTGCCGGCATTCGCCTTGAAAGCGTTGTTCGGCAGACGGACAGCGCCCAAAAGATCGGCACGTTTCGCAAGGTATTCACGGACTTTCGGGTTCTGCTTATCCATAGTACCCTTTGTGGTGACAAAAGCTACAATGCCGTTCGGCGCTACCTTATCCAGCGTTTTTGCGAAGAAATAGTCGTGTATCAGGAAATTCTCCTTGTTGTACCGCTTGTCGAACACTCCGTAATTTCCGAAAGGAACATTGCCGATAGCGGCGTCAAAATAATTGTCGGAGAATGTAGTTTCCTCATACCCCTTTATCTGAATATCCGCCGTCTGATAGAGCTGCTTTGCGATACGTCCGGTTATGCTGTCCAGTTCAACGCCGTGCAGACGGCTTTCCTTACGCATTTCTTCGGGCATAACGCCGAAAAAGTTGCCTACGCCCATAGCAGGCTCCAAAACGTTACCTCCACTGAAACCGAGAGCCGCCAGTCCTTTATAAATGCCGTTTATGACGGTGGACGAGGTGTAGTGCGCGTTCAGCACCGTGCTTTTGGCGGCTGTGTATTCGTCCTCTGTCAGCGTTTCCGCAAGCTCCTTATGTTCGCTCGACCAGGAACTGTTGTTCTCGTCAAACGCTTGTGAAAGACCGCCCCAGCCGACGTACTTTGAAAGAACAGTCTGCTCCTCCGGAGTTGCAAGGCGGTTTTCACCCTCGATTGCTTTCAGAGTTCTGACAGCGGCGATGTTGGCGGCAAATTTGGCTTTCTGACCGCCCTCGCCAAGATGTTCGTCGGTAATGGTGAAATCATGCTTTCAACGGGTGCTTCAACCTGCAAGGGACGTGCGGCAGGCTCTTTTACAGGCTCGGGGCTGTTTGTACTGTATTTAGTGAGAATTTTCTTTGCGCTCTCAATCTGTTGCGGGTCGTCCAAATTATCGACAGTCCATTGTGCGCTCCGGATACGGTTGTTTATGTCCCTTTGCGTAATGTACTTTTTCTGGGATATAAGCCTGTCGATACGGGCTGCGACTTCATTCCACTTCATCTTTACAGTAGCTTCACTGCCGCCGAAGCCGCCTTTGTTCAGAACGATACCCTTTGCGTCGTGCCATGTATCATATCCGGTGCGCCCCGAACCGCCAGTGCCGTATTCGTTTTTCAGAAAATCAGCCTTTTCCTTGCTGGAATGGGGCTGATTGAAGTAGTTCTCAATCCGGAACTTGCCGCCTTGAACGCCGCTTCCGCTTAATATAAGCAAGTCTTTTTCCTCCTCCGAAATGAACATGACGGGAGAGAATTCAAAATTCTTTTCTGTTCTGAACTCCCGGCGTTCAAGCTGTAAATCTTTCAGATTTTCAAGAATTTCGTGGAGGTTGCGATGAGGAAAACGCAGAACATCCTTATCGGCTTCGTAGCGTTTTATAAGATCGGTCATGCCGACAATGAATTCCGCAACCGGCTTTTCTCCCTTTAACGCTTCGGAGATCCTTTCGGTGCTTTTCGGGAAACCGCCTATAAAGAACTCGTCAGGAATAAAGAAATCACCTTCTACATCACGGCTGAGATACCACAGTTTTTCAGCGAGTTTCCTGCGGGTGTAGGCTTCTGCGTCATCGATCGTGACCTGTCCGGCATACTTTCCCTCAGTGAGAAGATTTTCGATACGTTCAGCCGCCTGTTCCCATGTGATAGTTCTCCGTGCAGGGCTGTTGAGCGCAGTTTCTCCCAATCCAACTGTAATGCCGTTTTCATCATACCATGCGGTAATTCTCCTGTCAGCAGCTCCTGTTGCCTGACCGAAATCTATTCCTCTGGCATTCGTCCCGAACTCATTGCGCAGAAATTCTGTATTGCTTTCAGCGCCCTTGTTGAGCTGATACTGGTTGATTATGCGTTCAAGGCTGTGCGGCTCGCTGGAACCGCAGCGGAGAACGCAGTCGAACATTTCCTGCGTTATAAGCGGTGAATTCGTGTCGGCAGCTGCAACCGATGTTTGTTTCCTCGGGGGGGAATTTTCCGCCGGCTCGCCGAAAAGGTTGAGCTGAACGCCCTCGGTGGAACTGTTAGAAAGTGTATCGTTCTGCGGTTCTGTGAGCTTTTTCACAGTTTCATCGGGGATTGAAACAAGGTCGCTGAACTCCAGATTACCCAAAGCAGAAATCATATCGTCAGAAAATCTGAAATTCTTCTCCTCGGCAACCTTATCGCCGTACATCGTCACTATTTTCTTATTCTCAAGGTCTGCATAAACGCTTATCCCGACTTCGGTATCTTCGTGAGTGGTGTAGGCAAGCGGAACGTGCGACAGGTCGGAAAAGCTTGCGTCCTCGTGGAATTCCCGCTGAGAATATTCGTTTATCCGAGCTTTGGCTTCATTCAGAAAATATTCTCTGTCAAGCTGTTCGTGACGGTCGAACTCCTGCCTTGCCGCAGTAATCAGCGCATTTCCGAGGGCTTCCCAGGTGTGGGACACCTCAAAGCCGCCCTTTGTGCGGAACGTCATTCCGGTATCCGTTTTCTCTGATGAAATCTCAACTCTGCTGATACCATCGGTGGGAGGGTACTCAAAATTGAGATACTGCATATTCGCATATATCTTTTTTGCAAGCTCGGCGCTTATGTCCTCGCCGTTGTGGAAACGGGTGGTCATGTCCTCAAATTCGTCAGCGTCCAGACTTGCGCCCATAGTCCAGTTGCTTATGCCGCTGTATACCGGAGCATGGTCGTAATCGAACAGCTTATTGCCCAAATCGTCCAGTTCATCGCTTGCCAACTGTTTTTCAGCCAGCAGAACAATGTTATCCGTCAGCGTTCTCTGCGTTTTGCGTTCCTCACGGGAAAGGGTAAAATCCGGAACTTCGGTATAACCAAAGCTGTCTACAAAGTGCGTTGTTATTGCTCCGTCTTTCTTTATTGAGATAATATCTCCGACTGAAAGGGAATGTCCATAGAAATCCTGCGGGTGGTCAACATTGAAACGCTTGTAAATATCATCGAGCGTTTCGTTCTCCTGCAATCTGCCGTGATAAACACGGTCATAATTCTCACGGTCGATATACATTCCGTGATTTTTCAGATACTTGCTGTTTGAAAAGTGGTAGTCCCGCAGCTTTTCATCGTCTTTAAGCTGAAAAATCGCATATCTCGGCTCAGTGAGCGCAAACAGCTTGCTCATGTAGCTGCTGTCACGGCTTGAAATATCCTCGCTGTTGCTCATGAATTCTTCCGCAACACCGTCAAAGCCCTCTGCGCCACGGTCGAGAAACTCCTGCCCACAGTTTTCGGTAAGGTATTCCATCGGGTCGTTATGCTCCATAGCGTCGAAAATATCGTCGAACGACATATAGGTGCAGACGAACTGCCCGCCTGCGTCGTTATCTGAATTGTAGCGTATCCAGGTGACGTTTTCCATTTCGTGATTGACGTAGAATTTATCCACATCATCTGGTATTTCGTCCGGTTTTTTATTCTCAATTTCAGATATTGCGTCCTTTAGCTTGCCGAGAATATTTGACGAAGCAATGGACTGCTTTTCATCTATGATTTCCCCGATACTGTGATAGGAAGCGTATAGTTCCACGTTGTATGTTGAGGATTCCGTTCGGCTTGCGTACACGGAAACAGAAACGCTGTGCAGGCTGTCGAGGTACTTTTCATCGTTGTTCCAAATCTCGTTTGCCTGATTGAGCGCTGCGTTGAATTCCTCCACGGAATAGGGATAATTGACCTTGAACCCGACTTCCTCCGGCGAGAAATTTCTGTTGTGGCTGCTGTTGACGTAAACGCATGGGTACTTTATGTTCTTCTGCTGGATTTCCGAGCGAATATCGTTGTAAAGGCTGTCCGAAACCAAATCTGCAATAGATTTGAGATATTCGGGATTTTGCTGCATTTCCGTCCAGATTTCATCATGGGAACTGCGGACGGCTTCGGCGGCACGTTCGGCGAAATATCTGCGGAACTCATCGGCATTGTATGAAGCCGCAGCCATTTCCAGCTCATCGGAGTAATCGAGCATAAAGTCATGCAGATTACTTGCGTCAGCAACCTTGTGGCTGTCCTCAATGCTCATGCTGCCGTCATAGGCATAGGGGTTATCTTCTTCCGCAGAATTATAGGGACGGTCTGAAAAAGGAATGCCAAGTTCTGCCGCCTTGCTTCTTGCGACCTCAAGACCGGTGAGGGTTTCGTCAAGCCGGTCAGTTACCGCAGAAACGACCTCTGCACGGAAGTCCTTGTCCTGCTGAAATCTGTTATACAGAGGTGCAAGCTGTTCAATGGAATATTCCGAGCTTTCACGTCCGGTGATGAGCCGAGTGTAGTAGCTGGTCACGGCGCTTTCTACTTCAACATCGAAGTTCTCCCTGTCGGTGTTCCGGTGCGCGTTACGAACAAGGTCGTTCTCATAAAGCGCGCCTGCTGCAAGTCTGACAAAAACAGAAACAGCGGGGGAAATATCCTCCGCTGATGTGCTGTTTATCCTCTGCGCTGAAGAACTATCTGCTCCATTACCTCGTGTTCCACTATGAAACTCCGTGTTTTCTCCCAGCGCTCTATTTCGGTGAACGTCGTTTTCGGGCGAGGATTCTTCTCTGCGTACTGCTTCCGCAGAAGTTCCCACATTTCCCACGCTTCCTTGTCTATCTGACGGGGAATCAGTTCCCATTTCAGGCGACCCTCCAGCGACGGAATCTCCTCCGGATAATTCTCCGTCATGAATTTCTGCCACGCCTTGCCCCAGCGGTCTATCGGTTCGCTCAGGAGCTGCTGTTCCTCGTCCGTCGGACCCAGCTCCACCTGCTCCAGATACACGAACGTTTCCGGATCCAGCTTGTACGTTCTGCCGTTCTCCGTCTTGATTTCGGGATAGTACATCTTGTCCTCTGCGCACCAGACGCTCTGGTCGCACCAAATCTGTCTTACCTCTGCCATTGTCGATACTCCTTTCAGCAATAAGTGAATTTATAGTTTTCTCCATTGATAACAGTGCCGGTCTTGCCGCGATCTGAACGTATTCCGTCAGCTTTTCGGCCTCTGCCTTGCTGTGAACAAGGTCGAATGCGGATAAATCCATAGGATTGTTCTTGTAGTCGAACCTGCCGCCAAGCTCGCACCGAGCCGCTATGAAATACTGCGTTATGGATACGAAAGACTTTTCAAATGCAGCTCTGTCAGTTTCAGAGATATTCAGCGCCTTTATCGCATTTTCGAGATTGTCAGCCGCAGCCGTTCTGCCGATAGCGTTCACGCAGCCGGACATGGACTTGTATTCCTTACCCTCTGCCTTTGAAAACGCAGCGATGAACTCCTGCGCCGTCTGCTTGTCGAGCGTCCACTGATAGGGCGGTCTGCCGCCGGCAGTCTGGGAAATATCGAAATAATGTTTCAGCCCTCTGCCGTCCAGGACGGCTATGCTGTTCGTCCCACGCTGTACCTGACGTCCGAATCTCTGCCAGGTATCATAATCGGCAACCATTGTGGCTTTCGGATTTGTTGCGAACATCGTCATGGTCTGCGCTGTCGGCATTTTGAAGAACCTGCCTGCGAATTTCAGATACTCCGCAAAGGTTTCCTTGTTTTGGTAGAGCTGTTCAGTAATGCTTTCGTACCTTTCACGAACTTCATCTATTCGTGCCATATTTCCTCCTCAATTCAAGTTTATCGCATTAAAGCATAAAAGTCAATATTTTTTTGCGGTCAAACGGGGCTGATTTTGATACAGTTTAGCCGTTTGACCGCAAATGCGCATTATCTCTTATGCTTTGGGGCAGAATTAGTTTGTTTTTCGGGGTTGAGAGTTTTCACAAGCTGCTTCTTAATATCCGTTACCTTCGGCATATCCGCCTTATTCACGGAAATGGTAGTAGTACCCTCGACCTTTGCCTGATACTTAACTCCAGCCTTGTCCAGTTCAGCCATGAGGCTATCGGCAAACTTATTGTTCTGCCGCAGGAGGTGGGCAATGCTGTCCTTGTCACCAAGCTCGGCGTATTTTACGCCCTTATATTCGGTCTTGCCGAGGGACTGATAACTTCTGAGAACTGCATTACTGAGCTTTTCGTGGAAATCCTTTGTGATAGGCAGAGCGTACTGTGCATATTCGCCGGTCTGCGTCTGATAGGACGGCATGGATACAAACGGCTTGTTTTCGCTGCCCATCATCACCTTAACGTCCTTTACCACAAAACAGCCGTCTATTGTGACCTGTCCAGCAGCTTTGAGATTGTTATTATCCACGGGTCTTAACTGGACATTCACGGAAGATCTGGACTGTTCGGCAGCGGGAACTTCGGTTTTCAGAGTTTTTTCGGGAGAACTCATGAGCTGCTCATAGCTTTTCAGAACGGCATTATTGAGCGCCGTCCTCGCTTCTGCGGTAATGGGAAAGGCTACATCTGCGTAATCTCTGCCCATCTTCTTGCTGTGCATAGCGACAAACGCACCCTTCTCGCCCTCCACGACCTTTACGCCCCGGACTGCCAGCTCGCCGTTGACTACCACGTTTGCTATAGCCTTGACATTGCCGCCGTTCTCGATTTTTGAAATTGACGATACGTCGAAAGAAGTCTTGTGTTCCATTGTTGTTCCTCCTGTCAGGTTGTACTGAGAATGATCCGCCGCCCATGTTTCAAACGGCATGAGAACAGGCTCGCCGAATTTGCCGTCGCTTTTCTGCGGATAGTGATTTACCGCTTCAAATCCGATTTCTTTCGCCGCCTGCCTTATAATATCAAGCGCCTCTTTACTTTCGTAAATCGAACTGCTGCGTGTAAAATCGTCCACAAGTACGTTTTTATTGTCCCGAACCTGGAGAATGTCCGCTGCCGCATTTTCTCTTTCAATGCCCATCGTGAGCCTTGCGGACGGCATTTTGTCCCAATTTAACGCCTTTTCGGCGTTGTAGGGATTTTCGCGCAGCACATTGAAACGCTTCTGCGCTTCGGCAAAGGTGTCGTAATACTCGATAGGTGTTGGGCGGTCGTACTCATGGGGCATTGCCCATGTGCGCAAATCTGGTATGATGTACACTTTCCACGGATTGTTGTTTTCTTCTGCCATATTAATTCCTTTCTGCGAATATCCTGCACGGATAAGGATAACCGCCGTTTACGTTGTCTGAACGCTCCCAATAGCCGTATCCGCTGGATTTTGCATTGAGAACGGAGAGAACTCCCTCGACCGTAAGTCCTGTATCTGCGGGGACGGACAGTATCATCGTCTTTGCGGAGGAATGCGTTCTCTTGCCGATTACGGGGTAATTGTTGGCGTTGTCCACAATGCAGTAAAGTATCTTGTGGGCGTTCTCGTTTTCGTCAGCGCCGGCAATGCCGCCGTTGTTCGTACCGTTAAGGTAGATATTCGCAGCATAGCAGCTCTTGATGTACGCCGAAACATTATGAGCCGTTGCAGTACCTACTATACCGCCACTGTTTTCGGCGGTTGACGTGAACGTCCGAACGCCGCAGCCGATTATACTGCCTCCTGCATAGTGCGGCTTTTCTCCACTGTTGAACAGCTCCACGCCGTAAGCAGTCCCGGCAATTCCGCCTGCGGAAACAGCCGAGCCGCTGACGGTAATGTTGTTTGCGATACAGCCTGTCACGATGCAGGCGTTGCCCACTATACCGCCGATACTTTTGCCGCCGCTGACCGTTATTCCGTCCGCCATGCAATCTGAAATATCGCCGCCGAAGCCGCATATTCCTCCGATATTTTCAGCGCCGTCAGCTGTGATTTTGCTGTTCAGAACTTTACAGCCGATTATCCGTGTATTTCCGGTGGAGAAATATTCGTCAGTGTCGGTCGAGGGGTAAGCGTAGGATACGATTTCGTTGCAGATTACTCCGAGATTTTTATTGTTTCCTGCTTTGATATTTGCGCCGTCAACTACAACATTCTGTATAGTTCCTGCGACAATAGTGCCAAATAAACCGACGTTGCCGGAAATATTCTTGATAGAATGACTCTGCCCATCGTACACAAAATAATCGTAGGATTTGTTTTCGTAACCGCGGGTGATTTTCTTCGTGCTGATAGGATTTCTGTCCGTATTCCTCGGAAACGCAATATCCGCTGTCTGCACGAAATATCCCTTTGCGCCCTGTTCAGAAAGCCGCAGGAGTTGGTCGTAATAGCTGATGATATACGGATTTTCAGCCGTTCCTTTACCGCCGCCGTATTCGTTAAGAACACGATAGAGCTTGGTGCTTTTGCTGAACTTGCTTTCAACGCCGCCGTAATATTCGATAGTGCCGAAATCTCCGTTCTGCTTTTTGGTAGAGTAGCCATAGGTGCAGCCGAAAACGCTGTTATAAATGTCGTTCTTGTCATCTACAACAGGGAGAGTAATTTGGGCATTACCCGTCATATCCAGAGCAACTTTGTATTCTAAAGGATCCTTGTTTAGATAGCTTTGGTCAATGGAAATTGTGATATATGTAGCACTCTGCCATTTTGCGTAAAGGTCGCAGTCCTCGGAAACATCAAGATTCTCCACACGAACGGGAGAATTTTCAAAGTACCAGCCGGAAACTATCTCGCCGTCCTTTGTCACGCCGAAATCATCGAGCATATCCAGCGTTGAGCCGATTTCGGCTTCAATGACCTGCACCTTATCGTCATAGTGCAGAGTAATTTTCGCTGTCGGCGGTTTCTTGCTCCACACGGCGTATAGAGTGAGGTTTTCCGCAGGCATGGTAAGGTTCTTTAACGCAGATTTGGCGTTATCAGTTTTCGCCCAGCCTGTCAGGAACAGACCGTCCCGGTATATTGAAATATCTTTCGGCAGAGGAACGCTGTCGCCGTATCTGACCTCCGCCCGTGAGAGCTGACCTGTTCCGCCGTTGGAATTGTAGGTCACAGTAAAGATATCCGGCTCCCAGACGGCGAACAACTTTACATCTTCATACGGCATTTTGTAGTCATAAAGGGGATACGCAATGTCCGTATTGTCCGAAAAGCCGAGCAGCTTGTAACCTTTCCGGGATATGGATTTTGACGCGCTTTCAGCAGATGGAAGAACGACATACTGTCCGGCTTCTGCCGAAATGCTTTCAAGAGTACCCTCGCCGCCGTTCGGGTAGAAAGTTATAGTGTAAACTCCGCTTGCGCCGGAATTTGAGGAAGAACTGTAACCGCTGTTGGTATAACCTGTTTCAGAAGTTTCCGCAGGCGGTTCGGCTGATGAAGTTTCGCTTACGGGGACGTCTGCTTCGCCCTGTTCGGAGGATTCCGCAGGGGGAATTCCTGTTTCCGTCGTGGTGGTTTCCTCGGTCTGGGCGTCTGTTTCTGCCGTTTCCGTAGTTGCGGAAGTTTCCGTTGTTTCTGCGGGAGTATCGGTTTTATTACCGCCGGACAAAGCCGAAACTGCAATAAGAATGACCGCCGCTACAGCGATACCACCTATAATGAGGTAGGTAGTAAGATTCTTCTTTCCCTTGCTTTTTGAGGATTTGCCTGTTGAAATGGAGTAGGTGTTTGCGTCGATTACAGCGAGCTTTCCCTCCGCTTCAAGCTGGGCGAATTTCTCGGAATTCAAGCCGTCTGCGATAGGCTCGTCCGTCTGGTACTGCGTGTAGGTGCAATCTACAAGTGCTGTTTTGGTGCGCTTCACGAAAGCCTTGTATTCAGCCGTCTGCGTTATCATCTTTTCCTCAAATGGAACGCCGTTTTCATCTGCGTTCTGTTCGGGTACAATGAACACGGTTTCGGCTTCATCGTCAAAGCTCGATATGTCAGCTTTGAAAAAGTACATTATTTTCCACCTTTCTTTCTGAAATTAATATTGACAAAGTATGCTTTTTGATGTACAATATAAGTACGGAGTAAGTATAATAGTGCTGAAGGAGATGATTTTATGGCAACAACAAGTGTTACTATGCGTGTGGACTGCGAAGATAAGGCAAAGGCTGAACAGATTTTCAATGCGCTGGGACTAAATATGTCAACGGCATTCAATATGTTCATCAAGCAGACTATCCGCTGCGACGGAATTCCGTTTGAGGTCACACTTCACAACAGAGCTGACGATTATTTTTACAGCCCTGCGAATATGGCTCACATCAACCGTTCTATCGCTCAGCTCAATGCAGGAAAGGTTTCCAGGCACGAACTTGTCGAGGTAGAGGACGATGATTAAACTCTGGACTGACGAGGCTTGGGCGGATTACCTTTACTGGCAGGGCGAGGACAGAAAAACTCTGAAACGCATTAACCTGCTCATCAAGGATATTGAGCGTGACCCTTTTGACGGAATAGGAAAAGCCGAGCCACTGAAACACAACCTAAGTGGCTACTGGAGCCGCAGAATCGACGATACAAACCGGCTTGTCTACAAGGTCGAGGACGGTCAGCTTTATATTATTTCCTGCCGTTATCACTACGAATAATGAAAATCTCCGCTTCATCGCAAGCGGAGATTACCTTTTCTTCTTGTCCTCAAAACGCATTGTAAAGCCGATTTTGGCGTTTCCGTTCTTGTCGGTTCTGTCTGCAAAAGAAACGACAGCATTGTAGCTGTTTCCGGTTTTCTCGGATTTGAAACCGCCGACCTTGACTTCTCCGTGCGACAGCAGATTTTTCATCATGGGTTCTGTCAGCTTTTTGCCCTTAGATGTGAAGAAATAATCGTCCTCGTAAACACGGAAAATGCAGTCCTTGGGAGCCTTTTCGCAGTAGAATATACCCATATTGTCCCGAACGAATTTATATACATTGCCGCCGCATCTCGGGCATTTCCCGACCGGAATTCTCTGAGCAGTTCTTGGATCAGAAATGGGAGTATGCGCCTTGTGCTTTTCGGCTTCAATGATAGCCTTGATTTTCTCCGTAATGCTGCTGATTACCTCATCGGCGCTGGCGGTGCCGTTCTCTATTGCGGCAAGCTGTAATTCCATTGCGGCAGTCATTTCAATAGACTTAATTTCGGGAGGGACGAAATTTATCATCTTTATTCCCATTTCAGTCGCGGAAATAACCTTGTTCTTGCGCTCTGCATAGCCGTCCGCGAGTATCTTTTCGATGATAGCCGCCCTTGTTGCGGGAGTACCTAACCCTCTTTCGGAAACATATCCGGAAAGTTCCTTGTCCTCTATGCGGCGGTCGATATTCTCCATCGCCTTTAAGAGAGAGCTTTCCGTGTAGCGCTTCGGCGGCTTGGTTTCGCCATCTGCAATAAAAATATCTTCTGCATAAAATGTATCGTTTTCGGAATAGTTTATTTCCGGCGGTATCTCGACATCATCGGGGCAAAACGCTTTCCAGCCGAGGTTGACAGGCTTTTTCTGTTTCAGCTTAAATGTTTCGCCGCAAATATCAAAGACGTACTCAATATCCATGTATTCGTACTGCGCCGAAAGAGCTTCCAGCACCCTGCGGATAACCAGATGTAAAATCTGTTTTTCATCGGAGGTCAGCTCCATATTTACAGCATTTCCGATATTCTCGGTGGGAATAATCGCATGGTGGTCGGACACCTTTGCGTTATTGATTATCCTGCCGTCGATGTTCAGCCCGTTTGACAGAAGAACGTTTACCGCCTTTTCTTCGAAAGCGCGGAGCATTTCGACGCGTCCGGGGAGGATTTCTGCCATATCGTCCGTCAGATAGCTGCTGTCCGTTCTCGGATAGGTTAGCAGTTTCTTTTCGTAAAGGCTCTGCATAACGGAGAGCGTTCTCGCCGCTGAAAATCCCAGCTCATCGTTTGCGGCTATCTGCAAAGAGGTGAGCGAGAAAAGCAGAGGGCGGTTCTCTTTTTTGCTCTGGCTTTTAACTGAAATCACCCTGCATTGCTGATTTTTGCATTTGGCAAGCAGTTTTTCAGCAGAAATTCTGTCCGGCAGATTATCATTATCGTTGGTAAACCATTCAGCGCCGTTTGAGAGTTTCACCTTATAAAAATGACGCTTCACGAAATTGCTTATCTCGTTTTCGCGCTGAACAAGCATATTCAGTACAGCCGTTCTGACGCGCCCGATAGAGCATTTTGCGCCGAAATAGCTTGTGTAGAGCCGCGTCAGATTTATGCCCCACAGCCAGTCTATCTTGCTGCGGGTAAATCCAGCGTAATAGAGGTTATCGTATTCGCTTGCCGGTTTAAGGTCAGCGAACCCGGAACGGATACTCGCCTCCGTCATGGAGGAGATCCACAGGCGGCGCACCGGTTTTGTACAGCCGATGTAGTCGTATATGTATCTGAAAATGCACTCGCCCTCACGTCCGGCGTCCGTTGCTTCGATAATCTCGTCGATTTTGGAGCTGTTCATCTGCCGTGCAAGCGTTTTCAGGACTGAAACCGCATTCTCTATCGGGACGAACTGAAAATCCGGCATAATAGGCAGGTCGGAGAGCGACCACTTCTTGTAGTCCTCGTTATATTCGTCAGGCTGTTTCAGCCGGACAAGGTGCCCTCTCGCCGATGTGACTATGTATCCGTTGCCGCAAAGCGCTCCGTCGGCGGTCTTTTGCGCTGCGCCGAGAACGGCGGCAATATCACGCATTACCGACGGTTTTTCCGCTACTACCAGTTTCATTTTTGTTTTCCTCCTGTTCGATCGTGCTATTTATAGCACCGTTTTCTTTGCTGTCCGCAGCGCTGTTTTCATCATCGAAAATACCCGTGCTGACAGCTTCAATGACTGTTCCAATGCCGATACCCTTGTCTTTCAGCATACTGAAAAGCCGCTGTGCTTCCAGCTCAAAGATGTTCTTTGAAAGAGCGTCAATATCCGCTTTCAGAGCAGCGGCGGCAGTTTTCTTCTTTTCGATCACCGCATGAATTTCGTCGAGCTTCTTTTTCTTGACCTCGACCTTTTCGGAATAGGCGGCGATTTTCTCGTCTGTATTCAAGCTACAATCTCCTTTGCTTCCGTTTCTCACGGATTTTGTGAATGACGTATGCGCCTGTCACGGCGGTGAGCAGTCCTATGTCAACAAGGCTGATATGGAACTGCGGACGGTCAGCCGGTTCGGCTCCCTCTGCCGTATCGGGCGGCATATCAAAGATATTCGCCTTTATGATAAAGAACAAAAACGTCAGCAGCACGACCGCAATAATGCAAATGAATATGCGCTGTTTAACGCTTTTGCCCATAAATAAATTGTACAGTTTCTTAATTGATACCACCCTCCCAATAATCAAGCATACTCTGTATTATCGCCTTTGACGCCTGATACCTTGCCTTTTCGTTATCCGTGAAATTATAAATTTCAGGATAATCTTCGTTGTAATAATCCTTGACCGTATAGAGCTTGACGGTCAGTTTGGTGTGATTGATGGGGCAGTATGGGTGTCCTTTGCAATAATAATGCTTGTGACCGTCATCGTCCGTGTAATAGGCGCAGCGGTCGGATTTGTATTTCGTCTTGCAGTTCTCGCCGGGGCAAGCCACGGGCGAGGTTTCGACTGCTGTCTTATAGACGAACGTATCACCCCAGCGGCAGTAGTTCTGATTGACGGTTTTCATGAACTCCTCGAAATCCTCGCGTTTGAAATCAAAGTCGTATATTTCGCCGTCTGAAACTCCGTCAGCCTGCTGTTTCTCCCTTGTCATAAGCACGAAAAGCAGGGACATATAATCTGCGTAATCGTCCGTGCCAAAATCGTCTATCCACGAATTTATAGTCCTGTCAGCGCCCTTGGCGGGGTAGAAAGTGTTGTTGTGGCTCTTGTCGATGTACTGGATTATTTTTCGGGGAGCAGTAGTATCTCCGTCGCAAAATCCCGTCACCGTGTCTTTCAGAGCGTCTTTCGCCTGTTTTTCCATGACGTCCTTTGCCTGTTCGACGAATTCCTTATAGCACTCATAGATTTGTTCCGGAGTCTGATTACTGTTATCATCGACAAGCCATGCACCGCCGCCGGCGACAGAACCGCCTGCGCCGCCTATTATTTCGGCAAAGCACAAACAGATAACCAGCACTATCAGTATCACGCCGATAACGATAAGGCTGTACGGCATTGTTGACGAAATAAACGACGCTATCTTAGATACCCCCCCGGCGATCGCTTTGCCTGCCGCCTGTGTTGCTTTCTGCGCAGCTTTAGCGGCTGTCTTGGCGGTTTGAGCAGCAGCCTTTCCGGCTTTGGCAGCGCCTTTCTTCACGGCTCGCTTGGCGAGAAATTTGGCTTCTGCCGTGATGTTGTGATTTACGCGTTTCCGCAGCTTTCGCCGTAATTCCGCAGAGGTGGGCTTGTGGATTTTCCGGTAAACCCTCTTGGTGATTTTAGAGCCGTTCTTGGCTGTTTTCACTCCGGCATTTGCGGCGGTTTTAATTCCGCTGGCGCCGTGGTCGTATATCTGAACGCCGAGTTTCGCGGCTTTAACGCCGTTATCGTCGGATTTTTCAGCCTGCGCCACAAAGCCCTTTTTCAGCACCTCCGCAGGCTTTGCTGCAATGTTAGCGGCAGTTTTCACTGCGGAGGAAAGTCTGCGGTACTTTGTAATATTCACCTTTGCCGGAGTAACACCGCCCATGGCAATGGAGATAAGCTCGGCTTTTTTGCGGAAAATCTTTTTCTGCTGTCTGTTAAAGGATTTGAGCAGTTTCAGACGGGATTTATCAATCTTTTTCCGCTTTATTTTCCGCAGCTTTTTGTTCTGCTGCTGGCTGTAAATCACACGCTCTTTCCGCTTGGTGAGCGTTCCGTTAGCAACCGTGCCGTTTTTCAGGACTTTGTATTTCTTGTTTTTCGGCTGGTGAGGTGACAACTTGTACTGCTTCGGCGGTCGGAACGGAATGGGTGTTATTTTCTCAGAAGAACCGGAAGTTTTAATTTCGGTTCTTGGAACGCCAACTGATGTTGCAGATTTTGAAAGCGGGATTTTACGGTCAGCAGCTTTGCCGCTGGCGTGTTCCTTGCGTTCGACAAACTGCCGCTGTTCGGTTGACGCCGATCCACGGTCGTGCGGCACAGGCTTATCTTTTTCAGAACGGTGTACTGTTCTTTCAGTTTTGCCCGAAAGCTCCTTTTCGTTCTTCTTGGAAAGTTCGGTTTTCTGAGATATGCTGTGTTCGATTGAACGGTCGTTCACGGAACGAGCTTTTACGCCGCCTTTTTCGGTAATGACTTTCAAATATATCACCCCTATACTATCTGAGCATTACTCACCGAATTTCGTAGTCATAAGCTTATACAGCTTTGTGTCCGTAGGAAAATCGTCCTTGAAAGGCAGAGAGCCGTTAAGTCCGCAGTAAATCAGACCGGAGCCTGCCGGCGCGCCGGTAACGAAACTCATCATGTTTTCGGGTATTTTCAGAAGATGCGACAGCTTGTCACGGTCGCTCGCCGCCTGATTGAGCATGAGGATAAACTCCGAATTTGAAAGCATGGAGCGCGCCGTATCGGATTTCAACAAATCCTCGACGTTCTGCGTAATTCCGGTCGGAATGCCGCCCCATTTTCTTGCGCGCTTGTACAGCTCAAAAAGGAAGTTGGCGCTTTCCTCATTGCGGAACAGCAGATAAATCTCGTCTATGTAAATGCGAGTGCGGATACCGCGCTCACGGTTGCGGACGATTTTGTCCCACAGATTTTCAAGCACTACCATCATGCCGAGGGGTTTTAGCTGCTTGCCCAGATCCTTTATGTCGTACACGACAACACGGTTATTGACGTCCACGTTGGACGGGTAGGAAAATGTTTTCATAGAGCCGTTCACATACAGCTCAAGCGACATATACAGCGGCTTTGCTTCCTCCGAGGTTTGCTTTGACAGAATGTCGTAATAATCCTTGAGTGTAGGCATTTCCGTTGTTTTGCCGAGCAGGAAATCACGGTAGACTTCATGCAGGCAGTTGTCGATAATAGTTTTCTGTTCGGGAGAAATGCCCTGTTTTCCCATGATAGTTTCAAAGAACGACAGGAAAAAGTCGTACTTGGAGCTTACCACATCTTCGCCCTTGTTGTATTCCTCAAGCGAGATTTCAAGCGGGTTAAGATGTGTATCGCTGCTTTCGGAAATGTAGAGAAGTTCGCCACCGAGCGCCTTGACGAGGTTCGTGTATTCGCGTTCCGGATCCACGATTATTATTTCATCATCGGTCGCAAGGAACACATTCACCATTTCCCGCTTTGCGCTGAACGACTTACCGGAGCCGGGGCAGCCGAGAATAAATCCGTTGGCGTTTATAAGACTTGCACGATTGAAGATAATCAGGTTGTTGGTGGTCTGATTCAATCCGTAGTAAACGCCGCCTTTCTGCGACAGCTCCTTTGAATTAAACGGCATGAATACGCAGGCGCTCTCCGTTGTGAGAGTGCGGCGCACCTTTAAGCGGCAGTTTCCCAGCGGCAGACAGCTTGCCATTGCGTCCTCCTGCTGAAAGTTAGCTCTGGAGGTAGTGCAGACGTGCTTTCGGAACACGGCTTCGATTTTATCCGTGTTGTTATCCAGTTCGTCAAAGCTGGTTCCCGTCACCATTACCACCAGATTTAGCAGAAACATCTTCTGATTTTTGCTCTGCAAATCGTTCAGCAGTTCCTCGGCTTCCGCAAGGGACTGTTTCAGGTCGTCCGAAATCACGTCAGAGTAAACGCCGTGCTGCGACGCCTTTTTCTCTTTTTGCATTTTGTTGGAGCGCATTGCCGTGAGCTGCCGCTTTACGACCTTTATAGCTTCGCTCGGCTCAACAGGGGCGATGTTCACCGTTACCACTATCGGCAGCGAGGTTTCGCAAAGGTCTTTCAGCATATCGTCCACCAGCGAGGACGGCAGATGTTTCAGACAGACCATTCGCGCGAATTTGTCGTTGTACATGAAATAGTCTTTCTTGAACTCAAAGTAATCGGGGCAGCACAGCGATTTTTCCGCGCCTCGCAGAAACTCCGAACTGCTTATCGGGCGTATCTCCTGATTAACGCCGCGGAAAATATCTGCAATAATGCGGATACGCTCGTTGGCTTTCAGCTTTTCGATGTTGCTGCCGATTTTCTGAAAGCAGCTCCGCATATACAGTTCCTTTGCGGCGAGTTTCTGCTGCGCCAGTTCCAGAGTAGCCGCCGTAACTGTCACCGTGAAATACTTCTTTGTGGTAATGCCGTTCTGACCCTGCTGCATTTTATCCAAAAGCATTTCGTTGTACTCGTCGCGGTATTCGTCAAAGCCATCGCCGGCGTGCTTCAGCAGTATCTGACTTGAAAACTCTTTCTGATTGATAACGTTGTTGTGGAGCGTTATCTGAATATCGTCAGAGGTATCAAAGCTGTTGAGCAAATCCCCGTAGGCGAGGAATATCCGCTCCTGCTCAGCTGCGTCCGCAGCGTCGTAGGTCACATCTGAAAAAGAAAAAGTGACGGAATAGCGGTTCTTCTCTACCTCAAAAATGTACTTCCCGTGAACGTGTTCATAAGGGATCGTGTCCTGCACGGTTCTGGCGACCTTACGGACAGTCTTTTCCTTTGTCTTTTTATGCTTTTTCTGCTTCGCAAGGCGCACCCTGTCCAAGTCCTTTGCGGAACTTTCGGTAGTGCCGGTCTTTGAAGAAAACATACTCATTTCTTCTTTCTCTCCTTTCGGATTTTATTTGTCTGCTCTGCGATCTGATGAGCTATCTCGTCCTCGACTATCTCGTCACGGCAGTCCCAGAAAACGGGAAGTTCCTCATACTTGCGTTTCTGCGGCTCGACCCATTTCTGTCTGTACAGCAAAGCCAGAAATTTCTCAAACGGCATACCGTCGTATCTGAAAAAGCCAAACGCGAATATCGGCACGGCTATCAGGATAACCAGCCAGCCGACAACATCATCTCCGAGGAAATCCTTTCCGAAGATGTACAGCGGAACGCAGACGGCGAGAGCCGCCACAGCGCATACGCACTGCCTTATCGTAAGCCCGAACAGAAATTTCTCCTTGTATTCGGTGATTTCTTTCGGTATCTTTATTTCTATCAAGTTATCTTCCTCCTCACGATGAGCCAACTATCCGCTTTGCCCATGCGCCGGAACTCATTACTCCGATACCCAGCGTCAGCGTTGTTATAAGTCCCATTATTCCGTCAAGGGCAAGGTTATAGCTTCCTATGCGACCGGCTATGAGCGCATTGTTCACGGCAGCGTAAGCGATGAACATTATCGCAAGAACTATTGATTGCAGCGTTACTGCGGCGTAGGATTTCAGAAATCCCTTGCCGATATCTGATAAACCGTCGCAGGCGAACGTTGACAGCGGAACGGGCGCAATCATCGTGTAGACCGTCAGCTCAAACAGGCGGGCGATTACCACAACATTGGCTATAATCATAATGATTTTCATGATAAGTCCCTGTATGGAAATCTGCATATTGAGAATCAACGGTTGGAAGTTGAGAAATCCTGCGTCCGTATTGTTGATGATTTGCGACGCCTGCGAAGAAGATACGAAATACTGGGCTGCGACCTGCCAGTCGCTTGTGTCGATGAAAGAATACTGCGTTATGGTACCGCTGATTTCATTCACAAAGCTGTTAAAGCCGTTGTAAATCACCGTCGTAAAGAACTCGGAATTATCCACGCAGACCTTTGCAACGACCATTTTCAGAAACAGCATCATGACGTTTTCCCATGTCACCCACTGAAAATGCAGCGTTTTCGTGAAGAAATCTATAAGAAAGAACATCACGCACAATGTGAGCGATGTAGCCTTTATAGCGGATACCAAATCCGGAACGGTGCTTGTGGCAGATTGCAGAAGACTGTCGTTCGTCAGCAGCTCTATCAGCATTGAGAATAAGCTGTTAAGTTCCATCACAATACCCTTTATAGTATCAAGGCATTGTCCATATCCCCACATAATTAATTCACCTCGTTTCTGCATACGGAAATACAGCGGCAAACAAGCCGCCTGCCGCTGTTCCGTCTGTTTTTTGCTCGTTTACCCGGTGATTCCGAACAGGTCAAGCGAAAGCGTGAGCGCGAACACCACAAAGCCCGACGCCAGCGTCATAAGTCCGCGGGTCTTTGCTTCTGCGTCGTCGTTCTTGATTGCGAGGGCGAACATAATGCCGCCGACAAAGGCGACTACCAGACCGATACGTCCGATCCACGTCGCGAAGAAACCGATAACGCTGTTGAAAGCCGCCTCGCCGTCGGCAACGCCCTCTCCGCCCTCTGCAAAAGCGGATACAGAGGACGCCATCGCCATCGTCACCATTGTGGTGAGTGAAAGCACAGCCTTCCTGCGCTTTGCGTTCAGAGCAGAAATGAAATGCTTAATGGGGTTGGTTCGCTTTGCTGCACCCTGTGCAGCGGCGGTAGTGATTGTGTTTTCCATAAGAAAACCCTCCTTGAAAAAATAAATATATGTACAACCGCAAATGCGGCAGTAACCGGATCAAAACGGGCTGTCCACGATTTCTCTGAAATCCGCTTCTCCTATGACCTTTGGTGTGGATAAATCCATAGGCATGAGGTTTTCGGGGACGGCTTCATCGGAGAAATCCAGCTCCTCGTTTTCGTTGAACATTTCTTCGCCGGCGGTCTGTTCCTCATGCTGTTTCAGAGCAGCGGCGATTTCCTTTGTGTCGAATTCTTCGTCAAGGTTTGTCATGTTATCCTCCTCGTCGGGAACGTCTATATCTGAAATGTCCTTTTCATCATCGACCGACTGGGCAACAAGTTTCGGCTCCACAGTTTCCGAATAAATTTCGGTCATATCCGGAGCTTTTTCGGTGTGCAAATCGTCGATGAGATAGGCATAGTTCTTGTTGCTGTCCTCCAGGTACTTGTAATTCTGGTGCTTTTCAATATCGAATTTGTGACAGAAAAAAGGGTAGAGCGCACGGACGATCAGTACGCACTCGTTCGGTTTCATTACCTTGAGTTCGTCCGTCGTCATAAGTTCTCTACCCAAAATGCTGTTATTCTCCGAGGTTGACGGAGATTTGTGGCTTCGTGTGCGGTTCTGTGAAACCACATCTATCGTTTCCTTGCCAAGCGATTTCGATATCGCTTCAAGTGTGCTTGCTTCCTGCCCGCCGAGGAACAGCAGGCTGTCGCAGTTACCCGTGAGTATCTCCCATGATTTGTCGTACATCTTTTTGAGCTGCGCCAAATTTTGAATTATGATGTTTGCGGATATTTCCATGCTACGCATTGTTGCAAGCAGTTTATCAAAATCCGGAATAGTGCCGACATTTGCAAACTCGTCGAGCAGACACCGCACATGGACGGGAAGCCTGCCGCCGTACTTGAAATTCGCCGTATCGTAAAGCGTATCAAAAAGCTGCGTGTACATCATTGCCGCAAGGAAGTTGAACGTAGCGTCCGAGGACGGTATTATAATAAAAAGGGCGGTCTTTCGATCGCCCAATGTATCAAGGTGTATGTTGTCCGTGTGCGTAAGATCTGCGACTTCCGGAAGATTGAACGCCGCAAACCGCACAGCCGCAGAAATCAGTATCGACTTTGCGGTTTCAGCGGGAGCTTTCTTGAAATCCGCATAGAACGAAACCGCCATGCTGTGCGGATTTTCGGTTCTAAGCTCGTCCATCATATCGTCAAGCGGGGAGCGGTGGTTTTCGTCCTGCTCGGAGATTTCCGCTAACCTCATCATCTTCATTACCGTGCTAAAATTACGGTCGAGGGAATTGCCGTTTTCGTCCGTCTTTTTTTCGAGAAGATAGAAAGCAATCGCAAGCGTGAGCGCCTTTGTGCTGTCGTCCCAGAACTGATCGCCGCCGGACGCGCCTTCCTGCTTCGTGTTCTTCATCAGACAATTCACCATTTTCATGACGTAGGTCTTGTTGATGTTTCCGTCCTTGTCGTAGATGTAATTGAACGGATTGTAATTATTGCTGTGCGACATATCTATCAAGTTAAATACACGGATTTCATAGCCGGCTTTTTTCAGCAATCGTCCGCAGGAACGCAGCAGTTCGCCTTTCGGGTCGGTTACGACATAACTTGTGTTTAACTGCATTATGTTCGGCTTAACGTAGAAACGGGATTTGCCGGAACCGGAGCCGCCGATTACCAGTACATTGAGATTTTCCCGGTGCTGGCGAGTGTTCAGCGACATTCGGACTTCCTGCGTGAGCAAGATATTGTTGTCTGTTTCAAATGGGGATTTCGGTGAGTTCTTCCCCTTTTTCTTTTCGGGCTTTGTCGCCGTCCGCAAGCTTTGTTGCGCGGCGTCCTTGCCGCGCTTTGGCTTGCTCCTTGCCGACATCCTGTCGGCAAGAAATTTTTCTTCCTTTTCATTCGCCCAGCGAGCCGAGCCGTGTTCTACTCCCTTTCGGTGCAGGCGCTTTCGGGAAGTGTATTTCATAAGCGCATATATGCCGAGGGCGAAACCCACCATGAGCGTTATCTTGAAGCTGTACGATGAAAAGTCCGTGAAATGCGCTCCGACCGTATCGGTAGAGGTAAGCACGGTTTCAAACTGCGTCATAAGCACATTGAAATCCAGCACGCCCTCATCGTCCACGGACAAGTCCATAGCCGCGCCAAGACCCGCCGAAACATACAGAACTGCAAAGACGATAATTGCGTACAGCAAAATCGTGAGCATATCAGGTTTCTTCTTTTTCAATGTTTCAACCCCTTGCTTTCGTTAAGTTTGAGCTTTGGAGCAGTCGGCGCCGCAGGCTGCTTTTTCAGAGAATTATGAATTTTGTTCTGGAGCAGGCTCTGCTTTTTCGCCTTGTCGATTATGTGAACAGAGTTTTCTTTAGGGATATTGAAATCTCTGGATATCTTATCTGCAACATTTATCGTGCTGAAATTGTAGGTTTTAGATTTGCCGCCGAGCGTTAGTGTAAAGCCGTTCTGCGAGGTTCGCTCAATTCCTATGCTCTGCGAAACTCCGTCCTTGCCGACCGTGCGTTCTTCGATTTTGGATTTGACCTGCCTGTCGATTTTCTGGGATTTCGCAACAGCCTTTTCAGCCTGATATTCCGTCATTCCGAGCCGGTTGGTACAGATGTTCTTCATCTCTGTTTCAGTCATTTTCTCCGGAGTGAGGGCGGCGGTTTTATCTCCATTTGAAATGAAAATATGCGTCAACGAGCGTTCGCTTTGTATGTGCGGCGTCCTTGCCGCACTTTGGGCGAACGCCTCACGACGTCCTGTCGTGCCGCCGTCCTTGAAATTGACGGAATTAAACCGCATATCCCGCAGGGTAAGGTCATCGCTTGGGTAGCGGATATTCGTTTTCAGTGAATTGAGGTTATCATACTGCTCCGTATGGGCAAGGAACTTGTCCTTATCCAGCTTCAGGTCACGGCAGATTTTATTCGCCGCCAAATCAGCCTTTGCTTCGGAATAACCGAACTGCTCCCGAAGTAATTCCATCGTCTGCGCCTTATTCATGGGCGAATATTCAAAGGACTTCCCGAGCTTGTCATCGGCGATAACGATACCTTTATCATCTGACCGAATATCCAGATCGTCTGAAATCTCGCCGTGAACGCGCTTGTAATCTTCCTTGACAACGGCGACCTGCTCAGCGTTTTCAGCGGGATAGACGCATTTTATCTTGCCGTCCGCGGATTTCATGAACTGGCAGCTCAAGCCCTGTTTCTCAAAAGCGGCTTTCATAGCGGTCACGTTGTTGGCGCTGATGTTAAAGCACTTTACGCTCTGCGGCGCTTCTTTCAAGCGCTCCTGCATTATCTCCTGCGTTATCTGATTGACTATGCCCTTGTCACGGTCGAGGAATTCGATAGTCTGCTTATCTCCCTTGCCCACGACCGCAACAGGAATTTTATATTCCTTTGCTTTTGCGGCAAAGGCTTTCGCGTCAGCGGAAAGGATGTTGCTAGTTGTGGAAATGCCGCATTCCGCCTTGTTGGCTTCGTACAGCAGTTCGCCGTTCGTGACGGTACCTTTCGCCAATCTCTCGGCAATGCTGCCGCCGATTTGATTAATGCTGTCAACGGAATTGTGGTACAATTCTTTCAGCATTTTTTCAAAGAGGGGAGCGAGGAGCTTGATAAGCTCAGCCCCCACCTCGATGATTTTTTGCCCCGACTGCAATGCAGCGGAGCCGACTTCGTCTGCCATGATCAATACCTCCTGTTCAGATTTTGTGCTATAAATAGCACATTTAGTGCTTTGGCGGTGTGGATTTCTTTATCGTAAAGGTCTTGTCGGTCAGCAAGGTCTTGTCGGTCAGCAAGGTCTTGTCGGTCAGCTTTTTTCCTGCCCGCAGCTCATCACGTTTTTTAACATATTCCCGTGAAAGTTCGGGATTTTTGCGGAAAACCTCATTCACCTCGTCTATTTTGGCTCGGAGTATGCGGCATTTGCTTTCGCTTTCCTCCAGACGTTCCGACAGGGTAGGCTTGAGCGCTCTTACAATATCTTCACAGGAAGCGCTGTATTCAATCATCTTCGGGCGGCTTCCTATCGGAACATCGTTGCTCCATTTGGAGAAACCGTCAACAAGCGAGGTAGCTTTCTTTGCCTGTTCGTATGTATTGCTGATGTCGTTGCCGTACCTTATTATCAGTTCGGGCTTGATGTACCGTCCTGTTTCAAGAAAGCGGTTTATCATTCGTCCGAGAGCCTTATTCCTGTCAAGTTCATTGAAATGGACGTAAACGGAATAGCCGTACTTTTTTGCAATAGCCGCAATATTGAGAAGCTCTGTGCTGTCACCGCCAACACGGGGATAGGTTATGTTCTCGCCTTTGTCTAGGGCGGTCATTAACTGCTGCTCCGAAATACGCTGGCTCTCCTTGTGGACTACACCTGCGCCCCAACCGTCATTGTATTCAGGCAGCAGCTTTTTGGCTTCATCGCTGTCGATAACCCTTGACTTATACATCTCGGATATAGGCTCGACAAGCGCCGAGGATTTACCCGACGCAGGCAGACCGATTACAATATCCAATCTTCGCCCACAGTGGATTTCTCCCGTAAAAGAAACAGCGCCATTATCTTCAATAACGGCGCTGCCCATATTCTGCAATCTATTAAACACGCCCAACTGAATACCGGAACGGTTGTTCAGTTCTATCGTTGGAACGCTGTTGCTTATACAGGAATTAGCTTCCCTGATTTCCTTTAGTGCGTAGATTTCGCTTTCCGGAACGGTTTCATTAGCAGCAAGCCTTTTCAGAACGCTTTGCATTTCTTCTGAAATCGGCTCTCCCGTCAGCTTGTTTATCATAAAATCACCCCTAAACGCAAAAAAAGCGGAGAACTTTTTACATTCTCCGCTTAAAGCTAATATTCAATTGTTATTTATCAAGCAATCTCTCTGATGTCGCTCTCGGTCAGAACTCCGTCTGCAATCATCATCTTTTCCTGTTCTGCAAAGGGAGTGTCCCAAACTATATCCCTGTGAGCGAACGCCCAATTCAGGACATCGGTAAACTTAGGGTTGAAGTCCTTGTGATACTGCTTGTTTTTGAGTTCGTCCATATACCTTATCGACCAAGCGGTAATGAACTCTCCCCACTCGACTTCCTCAATGCCCAATGCGCTGAAACCTGTTGTCGGTAAAGCCATATTCTGCTCCTTTCACACAAGCCCTGTTGCTTAATTCTATTATACACCCAATACTGATATTATGTCAAGTCGACTTTGTGCTATAAATAGCACATTTCCGAAAGTCAGAGTCTGTCAGCCAGTTTCCGAAGCACCTTGAAATCCTCGCCCCTTGCCAGAATGAGAAGATCCTCAATGTATTTTGAAAGGGCTTCGGCTTCCTCATGGGAAAGAACGACAGGCGGTTCAGAAGATGTATCTTCATCTTCTGTTTCGTCCTCATCTTCTTCCTCGTCAGTTTCGGGAGCAGCGTCAGCGGAGGTGTTTTCCTGCCGCTGAATTTTCTTGACCTCCTTATGGGAAATCTGCGGCTTTTCAGAGATTATTTCCTGCTGCTTTTCGGGAGCCAGCTTTGCCACCTCGTTGGCTGTCGAAATCGACATATCTCCGGATTTTACCGCCTGCTCCACATCGGGGATAGCGTTGTGCTTGATGTTATCCAGTTTTCCGACCTGCGCCGGAGATACATTGAGTGCGTCTGCAATCTTATCCCTTATTCTGCCCTTGACAGGCTTTCCGGCAGCTTCAAGTTCCTTGAAAATCCGTGTCAGTTCCTCATATTCACGCATGGTATCTGCGTCCGAATACTTGCGCTGAGTTGCGTTCAGCATTATGAGGTCAAGTTCGGTTTCGGTATTCGGCTTTGCGCCCTTGATGAAACAGGGGACTTTGCCGCTTCTCCTGCGCCCGTCTGCGATAAGGGACTTGATAGCAGCAAGCCGTCTGTGTCCGCTGATAAGCTCATACTTGCCGTTGTGTTCGGAAACCACCAGAGCCGTCATTAAGCCCTGCCGCTCTATATCGTCCGCCAGAGCCTCTATTTCGGAATTTTCATAGAAATTGTTCCGGTTCGGCTCGATATTTTCAATGTCTATCATTTTTAGGCTGTCTATGTAGCTGTCGGCATTGACGGTCTGAATATCCGCTGCTATTGCGCTGTCAAGCTGTAATTTTCTGCCCATTATTCATCACCAAGCCTTTCAATAATTTCTGCCGCCAAATCTTCGTAAGCCTGCGCCGCAGCCGTCCACTTCATATATTCCTTTGCAGTCAGCTTGTAACTGAACGAGTTTTTGATAACACGGCTGAAAGGAATGGTGGTGTTCAGCACCTTGTTTCCGAGTGTGCATTTGAGATATTCCAGCAGTTCTATATCGGCAGGATTTTCCTTGTCAAACTTGTTCACGATACAGCCGCCGAATCTGGCATTGCAGTTTGCAAGCGCTCCTGTTACAGCAGGAATGCCCTGAATTGCGAATGTTCCAAGCTCGATGGGAACGAATACGCTGTCGGAGAGCGTGATTACCTTTTCTGTCAGCTTTGTCAGAGCCGGCGGCAGGTCAAGGACTGCGTATTCATAGCCGCTGTCGAAAGTCAGAACCTTTCGCACGTTTGCGGTCTGAATGTCATCGGGAAGCTGTTCAAACTGCGCCGCCACAAAGTTGAGCGCAGCAGTTGCTGTAAGTATGTCGATGTTCGGGTAGCGTGTGGAGCTTCTCGCCACGGTAGGCAGGCAGTTTCGCTTTATCAGGGCTGTTTCAAGACCTGCCTTCGGCTCGGCGAAGAAGCGTGAGCTGTTAGCCTGTCCGTCAAAGTCGATTACAAGCACCTTGCCACGCTCGGCAAGCTCATTTGCGAGGTTGATAGCCGTTGTTGTCTTTCCGACACCGCCCTTGTGATTGTAGATTGCGATTATGTTCATAAAATGTCCTTTCCGTGCTGTTGCCAGCACCCTCATTTACTGCCGTACATATCGTGATTGACCATTGCCGAATAGAAGCTGTCAATCGTCAGTGGAGCGTTATACAGAGCCGTTATGAGATACGCCCTGATATTGCGCACATCGCTTGTGTTCTTGTCGAGCGCCGTAATCACATACTCGATGTGGCTGCTGTCCAGTTTGAGGAACTGCGATTTTACAACGCTCTGCGGGAAGTCCTCGCCGTTCACACGGATATACTTTTTGGTGGAGCATACCACGTCGAGCATTATCCCGACGATTTCGTTTATCCTGCCTTTCTGCGTCGGACTGCTTTCGAGAAGATAATCATAACCGATGTTCTCCCGGATAATATCTGCGTAGTCCGTCCTTTCATCGGAGGAAACCGTATTTGGTATTGAAGAATCGATCCTATCCATCAAATCAGCGCCGTCCTTTGGATTGATTGATAGATGATTATTAACTATGGATTTATTAGCTTTAGATTTATATAATGAGGGAAAATCGGATTTTTCGGAACTAGCACCGAAGTTTGTGGGGAGCAGTACCGGAAGTTCCTTGACAGCCTGCTCCGGAGAATGTTCAGAGCAAGCACCGGAGTTATCTGGGATAGGCTCGTCAGGGATTTCTTGCTCCGGAGTTTTTTCGGAGCAAGGGGGCGGTGCTTCGTTTTCAGCCTTGTTCTTACGCTTCTTCTCATAGGACAGAGCCGCAGCCGGCTTTATGGACATCTGCTTCTTTTCGCCCTCTGAAATGAGCTTTGAAATAAGCTCTATATTCTCGATTATACGAAAACAGCGCTTGGCGGGAAGTCCACGGTTCTTGCTTTCGATAAGTCCGGATTCCACCAGGTTCTTTATGCAGCGTTTCTGCTGATACTCAGAAAGGGCGGTGCTTGCTTCGAGGTCGGGAACGGTCGAGTAGAACCAGCCGCCATCGTCGAGCATACCGTTACGCTCGTAGTAGCTGCATTTCGATATGAGGGCGGCATATATCACCGCTTCTGACAAACCGATTGCGTGAGCAAGCAAGCGGTTCACGGTCAGCGTGTTGCTGGGGTTTAGCATTTGGAATATTGCGTTCATAAAAATTACGCCTTTCTGAAAAATAATTGCAGAATTATGGAAATTATTTCTTCTGCGATGCTTTCCACTTTTCAACCCTGTCCTTGCAGCGCAAATCTTCTGATGCTTTCGCTTCCTTATCTTTGAAGAAAGGGCAGCCGCCCTTAAAGCTGCTGCTTACCAAAGCAGAGCATTTTCCGTCCCAATAGGCAAAGCACTTACTGGAATTGCAGCGTGGCGATTTGGTGTTATAGAGAATGTTCAACATGATAGTCTCCTTTAGAGTGTTTTGGTATATTATGAAGCAAACAAATTTCAGCTATAATGCTAAATGTTTTGTCTGCGTTTTGTGCGCGATGATGAAATATTTGTTATTTATTAAAAATATTTTTGCTAAAAACAGTACAATAGGCAGATTGCTCGAAACAAAAAGGAGAGCTTGAAAAAACTCTCCTTTTGTGTTTTTCAATTTTTTTGCTAATTTCTATACTATATTTATATATAGAAAAGGACGCCTTTCAGTGAAAAGCGTCCTTGGTATTAGTTAGGGTATGGTCTGCGTTTGTTATGCGGCACTACAATTCCTTTTATAATGCGGGTTTGCGTCCATATCCCTTATTAGCCCCGGGAGAGCCGTGACAAAAAACGGATTTCAAAACCCGCTTCGCGGGCATAACATACTTTTTCGACAAGCTGCCGCAAAGTCCTTTTGCGTTATTTCCTTTTCGTTAAGAGTCAGCAGTAACTTATCCCCAAATTCCATATTCATCACCCCTCGTTGAGTATATTATACATTATTTTCCCGCTTCTTTTGTATATATTCGCGAATTGAGTATATATAGCTTAACAAATGCTCAAAATAGAGATATAATGATATTAAAAATAAAGGGGGTAATGCAAATGTATATATCCAATATGCCAATTTTTATTATATTGGTTTTAATAATTATTGTTTTTTTAGTGCCATTATGCATTAAAACCGGTGAGAGTTTTTGCCTTTGAAAGAAGGTGATACCATGGCAAGATGTCCGTACCTTGAGTATGAATCGAACAACGCTATATTCAGAAGCTCGGACAAGTACATATGCGGTCTTTGCGGGCAGCAGATGGATATTGACGACAGCAGGGTAAAGCACACCTGTAATTCCGATTATGGCAGCGAGTACGAAAAATGTCCCGTTTACAAAGACAGATAAGCCTTTGCAAAACATATGGTAAAAACGCAGGTCGCAGGATTTGCGTTTTTGCTTTGTACGGCATAACGTTCACTTTTATCTGCTACGATACTGTCGGGCGCTGTTCGCAAGTTTCCACAGATTTTCCCGCTTTGCCGCAGCTATTCTCCGCAAGCCTGTCATACCTGTCCCGCACGGCGCATATAATCTCCTTGAATAAAGGGCAGCGCGACAACGCGGCTTTGACCAAGGAGGAAAATATGGATATCAACACTATACTTAAAAAGGAGCGGGGAGAAACCCCCGAAACACGCGCGGACAGAAGCATTTGCGCGCAGGAGGTCATCTTTGACGGCGCTGCGGAACAGGGCGTTGAGCTTGACCATGTCCTGCCCGATTACTTTCCCGAGATATTCCGCATTCTTAAATGCACGATAACGCCCTCGATAAGCTCTGAGAGCGTGTCCCCCGAGGGGAAGCTCACGCTCGACGGCGCGGCGGCTGTCAAGGTGCTTTACCTTGCAGAAGGCAGCAATGCGGTGTACTGCATAGACCAGCGCTACACCTTTTCAAAAACCGTGGACCTCGGGCGGCGCGGCGCGGAGGCTCACCTTACCGTAACGCCGCGCGCGGATTACTGCAACTGCCGCGCCACCAGTCCCCGCCGTATCGACGTGAGGGGCGCGCTTACGATAAGAATAAAGGCGACCGCGCCCGTTGAGTGCGTGCTGCCCGAAATGCCGCAGGGAATGCAGGTGCGCACAAGGCAGGTCGCCTGCTGCGGCAGAACACTCTGCGCCGAAAAGCAGCTTACCGTGCGCGAGGAGATAGACACGGGCGCGGCGGGAATAGGCTTTATCATATGGAGCAGCGCCCCCGTTAAGGTGACGGACCTGCGCGTTATCGCGGACAAGGCGGTGCTTAAGGGCGTTGTTACGGTAAGCGCGCTTTACGCCCTGTGCCCCGCGGACGGCGGCGGCTGCACCGAAACCGAGAAGATGACCGCGGATATCCCCGTGAGCGCCATTCTCGACATTGACGGCATAACCGACAGGCACGCCGCTTTCCCCGAGCTTTCGATGATGAGCTGCGAGCTTTCGCCGAGCGAGAACAACGGGCTTATTTCCTGCGAGCTGCTGATAAAGTGCCGCGTGAGCGCCGTTATGGAGCAGACCGCCGAAATACCCACAGACGCGTATTCCACCGAATATGAAAGCGAGTTTACCTGCGCGCCCGTAAAGCTGAGCGCAGACCCGCGCTCCCTCTCACGCCAGCTGACGCTCAGGGCGACGCTCGGCGCGGAAAACGGCGAAATGCAGACCGTATGGGACTGCCGCAGCGAGCTTTCAAACCTTGTATGCCGCCCCAAGGACGCCGACACGCTCACGCTTTCGGGGCAGCTTATGTGCCGCGCGGCGGGCAGAAGCGCCGAGGGCGTGCCCGTTTTCACCGAAAAGCAGGAGGCGTTCGAGCAGGAGATACCCGCAGCCCGCGTAAGCGACAGCACCGCCGCAGACTTCTGCGCGCAGATAACCGACACGGGCTTTTCCATAAGGACGGACGGCGCGCTTGACATAACCGTGCAAGCGGAGGTGAACGGCTGGCTTCGCGAGCAGACGAGCGTTGACGCGATAAACGCCGTTTCCCTGCACGAGGATAAGCCCAAGCCCCGCAGCGACGAATACGCGCTGCGCGTTTACTACACGCAGGGCGGCGAGGATTGCTGGACGGTAGCCAAGCGCTTCAACACCACCGCGGACGCCGTTATGCGCGAAAACGACGTTGAAAACGAGCAGGCAGCGCTTTCGGGCATGATATTCATTCCCACCATGTAAAGGAGAAAAAGCATGAACAACAACATTTATTCCGACATCGCAAAGCGCACGGGCGGGAACATCTACCTTGGCGTGGTTGGACCTGTGCGCTCCGGCAAATCGACCTTTATCAGCAGGCTTATGAACACCCTCGTGCTGCCCAATATCCCCGACGAATACCGCCGCAGCCGCGCAAACGACGAGCTGCCGCAGTCCTCTGCGGGCAAAACCATTATGACCACCGAGCCGAAATTCGTCCCCGAGGAGGCGGTAACCGTAGAGCTTGACGACGGCGTTAAAATGAACGTGCGCCTTATCGACTGCGTGGGCTATATCGTCCCGGGCGCTATAGGATACATAGAAAACGACGCTCCGCGCATGGTAATGACCCCGTGGTTCGACGAGGAGATACCCTTTAACATGGCGGCTGAGATAGGCACGCGCAAGGTGATAACGGATCATTCCACCGTTGGCATAGTTGTAACAACCGACGGCAGCATTACGGACATTCCGCGCGAGGAGTACGCCGAGGCCGAGGAGCGCATAATCAACGAGCTTAACGAGATAAACAAGCCGTTCGTGGTGCTGCTTAACTGCCAGCAGCCCGAGTCCGCCCGGTCGAGGGCGCTCGCCGCACAGATGGCGGAGAAGTACGGCGCGTCGGTTATCCCCGTAAACTGCCTTGACCTTGACGAGGAGAAGATACGCGAGATACTGGGCGAGCTGCTGCTTAAATTCCCCGTGTGCGAGGTAAGGGTGCGTATGCCCAAATGGATAACCGCACTTGACAGGGAGCACTGGCTGAGAAAGGAGGTTTTTGAGTGCGTTAAGGCTGCGGCAGCGGACATTCACGGCATAAACGACATAAAGACCGCCGCAGAAAGAATTGCCGGGTGCGAGTATGTAACGCGCGCGCAGACCGAATCGCTCGACCTTGGCACGGGCACGGGCGTGCTTGACATAGCGCTTAAAAGCGAGCTGTTCTATAAAATACTGGGCGAGGCCACGGGGCTGGAGCTTGCGGACGAAAGCGACCTTATGCCCTGCATGATAGAGCTTGCGCAGATAAAGCGCAAATACGAGCGCGTGCGCGGCGCCCTCGAGGAGGTAGAGGCTACGGGCTACGGAATAGTCCTGCCGACGATGGAGGAGCTTACGCTTGAAGAACCCGAGATAATCAAGCAGGGCGGCAAGTACGGCGTGCGCCTTAAGGCGAGCGCGCCATCTATCCACATGATGTCCGCGGACATCACCACCGAGATAAACCCGATAGTCGGCAGCGAAAAGCAGTCTGAGGAGCTTATTTCCTACCTGCTTACGGACTTTGAGGAAAACCCCACGAAGATATGGGAGAGCAACATCTTCGGCAAGTCGCTGTCCGACCTTGTGAACGAGGGACTGCACAACAAGCTTTACCGTATGCCGCAGGACGCGCGCATGAAGCTTCAGGAAACCATTCAGCGCATAATCAACGACGGCTGCGGCGGGCTTATCTGCATAATCCTGTAACGGCGGACAAAGTATTCTTTTTGACAAGCAGTACCGCCCTCTCGGACTATTGCCCGAGAGGGCGGATTTTATTTTATTGCGTCAGCAATGATTACTGGTTGTTCTGCTCGTAAGCCTCAACCATCTTCTTTACCATCATGCCGCCGATAGAGCCTGCCTGTCTGGAAGTGAGGTCGCCGTTGTATCCGTTGCTCAGGGTTACGCCTACTTCGTTGGCTGCCTGCTGCTTAATGTTCTCGAGAGATGCCTTAGTCTGCTTGTTAGATGACATAATCGTATTCTCCTTAGAAAAAATATTTCTGCAAAGGTGCATTTTATCCGCTGCGGTTTTTTCTCCGCGTTTCCTTTGCTCTAATATTATTTTCTCGGAGCAAAAAAATATTAAAGGTAATGTTTCGCAAAAAATCAAGCATTATTTTCAGCAGCGCAGCCGCCGCAGATTCCCGCAAGCGTAAGCGTTACGCGCGTGAGAGTGTGACCGTCCCCTGCGGCTGCGGCGCGCACCTCGCCCTCAAGCCCGTCAAGCTCGATATCGAAAACGCGCCCGCATTTTTCGCACACCATGTGGTAGTGCGCGTCCGTGCGCCCGTCGAAGCGGTCGCTGCCGTCTGCAATGCGAATTTTCATAAGCATGCCAAGCTCGCTCAGCAGATTAAGGTTGCGGTATACCGTGCCAAGGCTGAGATTCGGGTGCTCCGCCTTAAGCGCGGAATACACCATATCCGCCGTTGGGTGAACGGGGTGCTGCTTCACCTGCTCGTATATCAGCTCACGCTGGTGTGAATACTTCATGTGCTTCCTCCATAAAATCAGTAACTGTTATTGATATTATAGCACATGAAGGCAGGCTTGTCAATAGGATTTTTCTTCCTTTTACCTGCAGATTTCAGCAGCGAGCTTTTCAGCGCGGCTGTATATCTCCTGCGCGTCTATGGTGGCGAATGCGCCGTTCTCGTAGAGTATCCTGCCGTTTACCACGGTCATGCGGACGTTCTGCTTGCTGCCTGCGTACACGAGATTCTTTGCAATATTGTGAAGCGGCCGCATATTCGGCTGAGAAAGGTCTATCACCGCGAAATCGGCAAGGCTGCCCTCGGAAAGCTCCGCGCACTCTGTTAGACCCATTGCAAGCGCGCCGCCCCTTGTCGCCATGTCGAGCACCTCCTGCGCGGGACACGCTGCGGCGTTGTTTTCGCTCACCTTTTGCAGCCCCGTCACAAGGAACATCTCCCTGAACATATCAAGGCAGTTGTTGCTTGCCGCGCCGTCCGTGCCGACAGCGAAGCGCGTTATGCCCGCCCTGCGCATTCTGCAAAGGGGCGCTATTCCGCTCGCAAGTTTAAGGTTGGACGACGGGTTAGTCACCACCCACAGTCCCCTGTCGCGGATTATCTCCATGTCGCGCTCGTCAAGCCACACACAGTGAAAGCCGCCTCCGCCGTATTCCAGCATACCAAGGCTCTCGAAAAGCTGCGTGGGCGTCATGCCGTAACGCTCGCGGCAGCCCTCAACCTCGGCTGAGGTTTCGCTGCTGTGGGTGTAGACGGGCGCCTTGTATTTCTGCGACAGGCGCGCCATGCCCTCGAGCGTTTCGCGCTTTGTGGTGTATTCCGCGTGGAAGCCGAGTCGGTAGCTTATAAGTTCGTTGAGCGAATTGTATGTGTTGTACTCCTGCTCTATCTCCTCGACAGTACCGCCGTAGTCGTTTACAGAGCCGCATATAACCGTGCGGAAGCCCGCGTCGATGTTCGCCTTTGCGTATGCGGGCAGCTTGAAATACATATCAAACGACGCGGTTATGCCGCTCGTGAGGTACTCCATTATGCCAAGCTGCGTAAATACGTATACCGCTTCCTCCGTGAGCTTTGCCTCTCTCGGAAAAACGGCGCTGTTAAGCCATTCTGCAAGCGGCAGGTCGTCTGCGAACGAGCGCAGGAACGTCATCGCCGTGTGCGTGTGCGCGTTCTTGAACCCCGGGATAATAAGGTCGCCGCCTAAGTCTATCTCCCTGTCGAAGCCCTGCGCGCCGTCCTCGCCGATATGCGAAATTCGTGCGCCGTCCGTGTGCAGCTCTCCGTTAATTATACCGTTCGGGGTGAGTATTCTTGCGTTATGGAATCTTAGTTTCATGTAAATCTCCTTTGTCAGCGTGCCTTAAGCACCGTTATCGCAGCGAAATGCTTTATCGTAAAACGTTCGGGAACCAGCTTCTCAAGCAGCGCCATGTGTTCACTGCTGAACCGCTCTGTCATCTCCTCCGACAGCGACGCGCCAATTCCCCGACACGCCTTTATCCTGCCGTTCCAGCTTTCGCGCGTAAACGGCACGTCAAGGTCGAAAATCTCCTCGCTCTCCATGTTGAAGTACCTGAACCAGCACTCGGGCACGTCAATTTTATGGCGCACCTCGCCCTTGCCGCTCCATTGCGGGTTGTACTTAAGCACCAGCCGCTCCGTTGCCGCTGCGGTTTCGTCCTCAAACGGCAGCCACTCCATTGCAAGCGCCGCAAACCGTCCGCCGTTTTTCAGCAGCGAATGCAGCTTCTGCGAGAGCTTTTCGTGGTCGAAATACCAGAAGCACTGACACGCAAGCGCCGCGTCAAAGCTTTTTTCGGGGAACGCCAGCTCCTCTGCGGGGCTGCACACAAACTCAATTTCCATGCCGCCCTGCTCTGCAAGCGCCCGCGCCTGCGCTATCTGATTCTGCGCGATATCCGCGCCCGTAAAGCGAGCGCCCGTGTCGTAAAGCGCGCGCGGCAGAACTCCCGTACCCGTGCCGATGTCAAGCACGCGCGTTCCCTTTTGGCATAGCCCGAGCGCACTTATCCTGTCGTAAAACTCCTGCGGGTAAATGTCGCGGTATTTTGCGTAGTCCGCCGAGGCCTTGCCCCAGTCGAACGCTCTGCCGCCGTCTATATGCTCGTTTTTCATTGCGCCTCCTCAAAAAAACGCCTTAAGCGACTGCGTGTAGGGATAGCGCGCTATTCCCTTTTCCGTTACTATCGCGCTCACAAGCTCCGCGTCCGTTACGTCAAACGCGGGGTTATAGCACTTTACGCCCTCGGGCGCGGTGGCCTTTGTGAAATAAAGCGACTTTATCTCGTCCCCGCCGCGCTCCTCTATAACAATGTCCGCGCCGCTCGCGCACGAAAGGTCTATCGTAGACAGCGGGCAGAACACATAGAGCGGCACGCCGTGGTATTTCGCGTTCACCGCCACGGAGCGCGTGCCAATCTTGTTCGCGACGTCGCCGTTTGCAGCTACCCTGTCGCACCCCACAAAGCACGCCTGAATGCGCCCCTGCTTCATCAGCAGCGAAGCCGCGCTGTCGCATATCAGCGTAACGTCAAGCCCTGCGTTGTACAGCTCGAACGACGTAAGCCGCGCGCCCTGCAAAAGCGGCCGCGTTTCATCGCAGTAAACGTGGAAATTATACCCGCGCTCCGCGCCCAGCAGAAGCGGACCGAGTCCCGTGCCGTACTCGGTCGCGGCAAGCGCGCCCGCGTTGCAGTGCGTAAGTATACCGTCGCCGCTTTTTACGAGCGTAAGCCCGTTTTCGCTTATTGCGCGGCACACCGCCCTGTCCTCGTCGTATATCGCCGCGCACTCGCGCCGCAGCGCTTCAAGTATCGCCTGCCGCTCCTCGGGGGCGTTTTCGGCGCGCCTTATCATGCGGTTTACCGCCCGGCTGAGGTTTACCGCCGTCGGGCGCGAGGACGCGAGGTACTCGCCCGTTTTGCGAAAGGCGTGCAAAAAGTCCTCCGCGCCCGCAAAGGGCAGAGCCTGCGCGGCAACGTACATTCCAAAGCCCGCCGCAACGCCTATAGCGGGCGCGCCCCTCACCCTTAGCTTATATATCGCCTCGAAAAGGCTCTCGGACGTTTCAAGTCTGAGATACTTCACCTCGTTCGGCAAAAGCGTCTGGTCGAGTATTTCAACAGCGCCGCCGTCCTCCGACAGGCGCACGGTAAACAGCTTGTCCATGTTGTTCCTTTCCCGCAGGGCGAAAAGCGCCGTGCAATATTCTCATACAAAAAGCCCGCCCGCGCGGCAGTCATTCCTGCCGGAGCACGGGCAGGCTGTGCCTGTCGTTGTGGTATACAGCAAATCAGTTAAAGTAAACCAGCTCGCTGTCTGCCTTTTCCGTGGGCTTTACGTAATCGGCGGCGATAACGGGACCCTGCCCCTTATACGCAGCCTGCTTCTCGGATATAACCTTACCGCAGACCTCTACCCAGTCGCCGTCGGCGAACTTTGCGGCGTCGGCGGACTTTACGAGAATGCCCACCACCTGTATATCGTCCGCGCAGCAGGTCATGGCGCGGCGGGAAATCACAAAGTAGCCCTTGGGGACGTTCGGCGCGCGGAACACCATGCCCCTTACGCGCACGTTCTTTCCCTTGTAGCGCGGCGCGTTGCTCATGATGTCTATATACCACAGCCCGAAATCGTCGTGCACTATGTCTATCGGGTCTGCCTTGACGTCGAACGGCATTTCGTCGTCGCCCTGGAAGCCCTGCTCCACCGAGCCGTCCATATACTCGAACATGAAGTCTATCTTGGGGTTGAGCGCCTTTACGCTGCGGCGAATGCGCTTTTTGTCCACCTTGCCCTGTTCGCAGCGGTTGAACACGATAACGTCCGCAATCGAGATGTTATCGGACAGCAGCTGGCGCATATTGTTCATGTAAACGTCAAAGCGGGTGTGGTCTACAAACATGAATATCTGGTAAAATATCCACCCCTTGGGCGCCTGCTTCGCCATGTTGCGCAGGCTCCACATTCCGTTGAACTCCAGCATGATGCGCGAGGGTCTGTGCTTTTTCACAAGCCCCTCGAGGTTCTCGGGATTGAAGTCCTCCTCGTTCTCCACAAACTCCACAACGGAGTTGGACTCCTTGAGCACCTTCTCGTCGTACTCCACCTCGCCGTCCTCGCACGCTATCACAAGGGTCTTTTCGCCCCTGCTGAACTCCTTGTCAGCAAGCGTTTCAAGAATGAACGAGGTCTTTCCGCTTTCGAGAAAGCCCGTCATCATATAAACAGGTATTTCCATACCGCTATCTCCTTTCGGTTACACGCCGAAGAGCGCCTTTATCTTGTCCTCTTCAAGCTTTGCGCCAATAACGCACATTCTGCCCGTAACGTCCGCAGAGCCCGTGCGCACCTCATGCTCGCCAGGCACGAAGTCAAAGTGATACCACACGCCCTCTGCGCCCGCAACTATGCCCTTTGCACGCAGAACGCTGCCGTATTCCTCCGAAGAAAGCGCGGTAAGCGCCGTTTCCAGCTCGTCCTTTGTGAACTTCTTTGCCGTTTCAACGCCAAAGGTCGTGAACACCTCGTCCGCGTGGTGGTGATGATGGTGGTCATGGTCGTGGCAGCAGCATTCGTCGTCATGGTCGTGATGGTGGTGTTCGTGCTCGTCATGGTCATGGTCGTGATGGTGCTCGTGTTCATCGTGGTCGTGGCAGCAGCATTCGTCGTGGTGGTGCTCATGCTCGCCGTGGTCATGGTGGCAGCACTCGTCGTGGTCGTGCTCGTCATGGTCGTGGTGGGAATGCCCGCATACAGGGCAGATATCCTCGTCCTTGAGAAGCTCGTCCGCAAAGCTGTTTTCAGCCTCCATTGCAGCGAGGATCTGCGCGCCGTTTATCTCGTCCCACGGCGTGGTAACGATTGTCGCGCGGTCGTTCAGCTCCTTTATCATGGCTACGGCCTGCGCGAGTTTTTCCTCTGAGAGCTTCCGGGTGCGGCTGAATATGATGGTCTTTGCGGTTTCAACCTGATTCTTGTAGAACTCGCCGAAGTTCTTCATATACATCTTTATCTTGGAAGCGTCAACTACTGTGGTGTAGCTGTTGAGCTTTATGTCGCCGCAGTCCGAGTCCATAACTGCCTTTATTACGTCCGACAGCTTGCCGACGCCCGACGGCTCGATAAGTATTCTGTCGGGGCTGAACTGCTCTATAACCTTTTTGAGCGCCTTGCCGAAGTCGCCTACCAGCGAGCAGCAGATGCAGCCCTGGTTCATCTCCGTTACCTGAATGCCCGCGTCCTTCATAAAGCCGCCGTCAATGCCTATTTCGCCGAACTCGTTCTCGATAAGCACGAGTTTTTCACCGTTATAGCCCTCCTTGAGCAGCTTCTTGATAAGGGTCGTCTTGCCTGCGCCAAGGAAGCCGGAAAAAACATCTATCTTTGTCATTTTGTATCTACCTCTTTCTTTTGGTTACATACGCGCACAATGCGCTCCACATTATATTGTACCACATTTTTTTGATATAGTCAAGCGCCGCCGCGAAAATGAATGCCGCTTTCTGTGAACATTTCATGAAAAAAATTAAAGCCCATATCATTTCAGCATTGCAAACTCTGCGAAAATATGGTATAATCCTATTAACCCCCGCGCAGAAGCGCGCGACTTTACAGGAGGTACTTTATATATGAAAAGGACGATCTTTCCCGCAGTGCTGACAGCGCTTATGCTTACGGCGTGCGCGGGCAGCAGCGAACCAGTGTACAACGTGGTGGAGGAGCATTCGCAGGCGGCCGACGAGCTTTACCTGCGCAGCATTTACTACAGCAAAACGCTCGGGTGCTACTGCCTTGAAGCCTCGGAGGACAGCGAAAGCGGCGAGTATGTAACGCTGCGGCTTTCAGACGACGTTTCCTCGTCGTTTCAGCAGCCCGACCTTGTCGGCGCATGGAATCCCACGGACTACAGCGGCGCAAAAGAGCTTGAAAAAGCGTTCAGGAATGGCGACGTGGGCGAGTATTCGCGCTTTACATGGAAAATAGACGGCGGCTATGTAAACGAAATCGATGAGATAAATTACTACACCGATATGTTCCCGTTTGACGGGGACGGCGCGCAGGATATCGGGACGTTTGAAACAACGGAATAAAATGCTCCCGTATGGGGCGGTATCGGAAAACGGCCGTACCGCCCCACTTTTTTGGAAAATGTAAACTGAACATAACATTGAAGTAACCCACAGTTGGTTGAATATCGCACGACAATATGATAAACTTGACTTAAAGGAAGTGAAAGCATGGCAATAGAATTCAACAACCTTAAGCTATACAGAAAGCAAAGCGGTCTGACGCAGGAGCAGGTCGCGGAGAAGCTCGGCGTGTCGCGGCAGGCCGTGGCGAAGTGGGAAAACGGCGAGAGTCTGCCCGATATTGAGAACATCATAGCGCTCTCAGACCTGTACGGCACAAGCGTTGACTTTCTCGTGCGGAATATGACGCAGCCGGTATCCGACCCGGAGGGCAGGCGGCATATGTTCGGCATGACAATGGTAAACGACAAGGGGCAGATAACCCTGCCGAAAAAATGCCGCGAATTATTCGGGCTTGACGCGGGGACGGCGCTTCTCGTGCTTGCGGATGAGGACAAGGGCATCGCCCTTGTCAAGATGTCGGAGTGTCTTTTCAACAAATAGCGCAAGGAGTATAACATGAATGCGATAGAAACCAGAGGGCTAACAAAAAAATACAAGAATAAAACAGCTGTAAACGCCCTGTCGCTCATGGTGGCGCAGGGTGAGCTTTTCGCGCTGCTGGGCGTTAACGGCGCGGGCAAAACCACTACGATAAGAATGCTGTCGTGCCTTTCCGCACCGACAGGCGGCGAATGCTATGTATGCGGTCACAGCTGCACGGACGAAGCCGCCGCGGTAAAGAGCCTCGTGGGTATTTCCCCGCAGGACACGGCAGTTGCGGATAATCTTTCAGTGCAGGAAAACCTCGGGCTAATGTGCGGGATATTCGGCGTTGAGAGGGAGGAGCGCAGCGCGCGCGTCGAGGAGATGATAACGCTTTTCGGCATGGGCGAGGTGCGGGATTCCCGCGCGAAAACGCTTTCGGGCGGCTGGAAGCGCAGGCTCTCCATTGCAATGGCGCTTATCTCAAAGCCGCAGGTGCTGTTTCTCGACGAGCCCACGCTCGGACTGGACGTGCTTGCAAGGCGCGAGCTGTGGAGCGTTATCGCCTCTCTCAAGGGCAAGATAACAATAATCCTCACCACGCACTATATGGAGGAGGCGGAGCACCTCTCCGACCGAATCGGAATAATGATAGACGGCTCTCTCGTCGCCTGCGGCACGCTTTCGGAGCTTGAAGCGTACTCGGGCGGGCAGGGGCTTGAAAATACGTTTATAAAAATAGCGGAATCGCACAAAAAGGGGGCGGCAGTATGAAAAGAATAATGTCGTTTGCTTCACGCAACTTAAAGGAGATACTGCGCGACCCGCTCGCCTACATATTCTGCCTTGGCTTCCCGCTGGTAATGCTTGTGGTAATGACGCTCGTAAACGACAGCATTCCGCCCGAAGCGAACATGACGCTTTTTAACATCAATCAGCTCACGGGCGGAATGGCGGTGTTCGGACTTACGTTCATAATGCTCTTTACCTGCCTTAACATCTCAAAGGACAGGAGCGGCTCGTTCCTGGTGCGTCTTTATGCAACGCCCATGAAAGGCGCCGACTTTATCCTCGGCTACACGCTGCCCGTGCTTGCGCTCTCGTTTGCACAGATACTGATAACATTCGCGGCGGGGTTCGTGATATCGCTTATTACGGGGCAGGCGCTCAACATATGCGGAATGCTGACGGCGGCGGCAGCGCTCGTTCCAAGCGCGGTGATGTTCATATGCTTCGGGCTGCTGTTCGGCACGCTTTTCAGCGAAAAAGCGGCTCCCGGGCTCTGCTCGGTACTGATTTCGGTGGCGTCGTTCCTCGGCGGCATATGGTTTGACGCGGACGGCACCGGCGGCGTTCTGCTGACGATATGCAGGGCGCTGCCGTTCTACCACAGCGTAAAGACAGCTCACCTGCTGTTTGCAATGGAAACGGAGGGACTTGGCGTTCACCTGCTTATAACGCTCGCGTACACGGCGGTCGTAGCGGTGGCTTCGGTGCTTGTTTTCAGAAGCAAAATGCGCGCGGACTTGGCTTAATGCAATATACACAAAGCGGGGCTGATTTCAGCCCCGCTTATTTGTTTACGAATACAATCCGAGCGCCCTCAGCGCGAAATACTCCCCGAGAAGTGCGGCGAGCATTACAACGTTGGATACCGTGAAGCACAGCATATACCGCCCCTTTTCCTGCGGACGCTGCGCGCACAGCTGCTTATACGAGATAAGGCTCGCCATTGAAGCTATAAGCGTGCCAAGCCCTCCTGTATTCGTGCCGATAATGAGCCCCCGCATATCCTGCGTAAAGCCCGACAATAGCAGCGCCGCAGGCACGTTGCTTATTATCTGGCTTGAGGCTGCCGCCGTCAGCACCTCGTTTCCCGCGACAACGCTTTCAAGCAGCTGCCGCAGCGCAGGAATGCGCCCCATGTTCCCCACAAACACGAAGAATCCCACGAAAGTTGCAAGAAGCCCCCAGTCAACGCCGTGCAGCGTCTTTCTGTCCGCCGCAAGCACGCACACAAGCACCGCCGCTGCCGCCGCCTGCCACCGGATCACGCGCAGTACCGCAAGCAGGCACACCACAAAGAGCGCAATGTACATCGCAAGGCGCTTTTTGCCCGCTATCTCCTTTTTCTCCTCAAAGCGCACGGATATGCTCCCTCCGCCGCGCCTTAGCGCTATCCACAGCATTATCATCGCAAGGGAAAGCGCGCTGTACGGCAGCATAAGCGCGACCAGCTCGCCCGCTGTCATGCCCGCGCGGCCGTACAGGTAAAGGTTCTGCGGGTTGCCAAGGGGAGTAAGCATACTGCCGAGATTCGCCGCGGCGGTCTGCATTGCAACCGCGCTCACGAGCCACTCGCGCTCCGCCTGCTCGCCCGCAAGGCGCAGCAGCTCAAACGTAAACGGCACGAAAGTTATAAGCGCCACGTCATTCGTAATCACCATGCTGAAAAAAAAGCACATCAGCACAAGCGCAATAACAAGCCCGCGCACCGTCTTTACCCGCATCAGCAGCTTCTGCGCAAGCACGGAAAACACGCCGAGTCCCTTTAACCCTGCCACTACCGTCATCAGGCAGAACAATATGCCGAGCGTGCGCAGGTCTATGTATCCCGCATATTCCGCGTCGGGCGGCACAAAAAACATAGAAACGAGCGCGAGAAGCACTGCTATACACAGCACCGCCTCGCGCTTTATAAAATCGGCTACGCGCCGCATTTTCATCACCACTCACACAAATAAGACAAAGACTAATACATCATTGGCACGCTTACGGCTTGCCAATCTCTTTTATTGTACGTCGCCATTTACCGCCATGCCGGGTACATCTTTCAAGTCCATTCCAACTTTAATTTTGAAAGGAATTCTGCTCCTTTACCATTAACGTCACGCACTCAACGTGCCTTGTCCTCGGGAACAAATCGAACGCCCTTGCACTTACCGCCCTGTAGCCAAGCTCGCCAAGCAGCTTTGCGTCGCGCGCGGCGGTGGCGGGGTCGCAGGAAATCATCACGATACGCTCTGGCGACATTTGCGCGCACGAGTGCAGCGTCTGCGCAGAGCAGCCCTTGCGCGGCGGGTCGAGCATGATAACGTCGGGCTTTACGCCCTCTTTAGCGAAGCGCTCCGCCGCCTGTCCCGCGTCCGCGCAGATAAACTCTGCGTTTGAAAAGCCGCTGCGAAGCGCGTTCTGCCGCGCATTCTCCACCGCGTCGGGGACTATCTCCGCGCCGATAACGCGCGCCGCCTCTCCCGCCATGGAAAGCCCTATCGTTCCCGCGCCGCAGTACAGGTCGAGCACCAGCTTGCCGCGCGGCCCGGCGAACTCGCGCGCCTGCGCGTAGAGCCGCTCCGCAGCGGGCGTGTTCACCTGATAGAACGCGCGCGGCGATATCTCAACGCTCACCCCGCACATTGTGTCGGCTACAGCCGCACTTCCGCGCAGAACTATCTCGCGCTCTCCCAGAACAACGTTTGTCCTGTCGGGGTTGACGTTCGCGACAACGCCCGTTATCTGCGGGAACGCCGCGCAGACCTCCGCGGCAAGCCTCGAAAGCTCGGGAACCTTTCTGCGCACTACAAGGCACAGGCAAATCTCGCCGCTGTAATTGCCCTTTCTCAGGAATATATGCCGCAGAACGCCCTCGTGCTTCTCCTCGTTGTAGGGGCTTATGTGAAGCGCGTCGGCGGCGCGCGTCACAAACTGCGTTATCTCCCCGAAAACGGCGGGCTGCAGCAGGCAGCTTTCCACCGCCGTCACCCTGTGCGAGCGCTCGGAGTAAAACCCGCATACCGTCCGCCCGTCGATACGCGCCACGGGCATTTGCAGCTTGTTGCGGTATCCGCTCACGGCGGGGCTTGGCGCTATCGGCAGGAACTCGGGCGAAAGCCCGCCTATTCTTGCGAAAGCGTCCCTTACAATGCCGTCCTTTGCGCGCAGCTCCGCCTCGTAGCTTATGTGGCGAAAGCAGCAGCCGCCGCACCTGCCGTATACGGGGCAGTCGTTGTCGATTCTGTCCGGCGAGGGCGTCAGCAGCGCCTCTACCCTGCCAAAGGCGTAGTTTTTAAGCGCCTTTACTATGCGGCAGGAAATTACGTCCCCAACCGCCGTGAACGGCACGAACACCGCCATGCCCTCGTGGCGGGCGATTCCGCTGCCCTCACTCGTCATGGCGGTGATTTCAACCGTTATTATGTCGTTCTTCTTCATATCTCGCCAAGGCTGCGCGCCTTAAGGTAAGCGTTGATGAAGCCGTCGATATCGCCGTCCATTACCGCCTGTATGTTGCCGTTTTCAAAGCCCGTGCGGTGGTCCTTTGCAAGGGTGTACGGCATGAACACATACGAACGAATCTGGCTGCCCCACTCGATTTTGAGCTGCTCGCCCTTGATGTCGCTTATCTTGTCGAGGTGCTCGCGCTCCTTTATCTCAACAAGCTTTGCCATAAGCATTTTCATAGCGAAGTCACGGTTCTGCACCTGGCTTCTCTGCGTCTGGCAGGAGGTTACTATACCCGTGGGCTTGTGGATAAGACGTACTGCGGACGACGTTTTGTTGATGTGCTGACCGCCCGCGCCGCTTGCACGGTACACTTCCATCTCAATATCCTCGGGGCGTATCTCAACCGAAACGTCCTTTTCAATTTCGGGCATTACCTCGACGGAAGCGAAGCTCGTCTGACGTCTGCCCGAGGCGTCGAACGGAGAAATGCGCACAAGTCTGTGAACGCCGTGCTCGCTCTTAAGGAAGCCGTAGGCGTTGTACCCCTGTATCTGTATGGAGGCGCTCTTGATGCCCGCCTCGTCGCCGTCAAGCTGGTCAAGCAGCTCCACCTTAAAGCCGTGGTGGTCCGCCCACTTGTTGTACATTCTCAGCAGCATGGACACCCAGTCCTGCGCCTCCGTGCCGCCCGCGCCCGCGTGGAACGACAGTATTGCGTTGCAGCTGTCGTACTCGCCTGTAAGCAGCGTTGCAAGCTTCTGCTCCTCAAGCTCGGTAGTGACGGTCTGTGCGAGAGCCTTTGCTTCCTCCTCCATGCTGCCGTCCTGCTCTTCCTCGGCAAGCTCTATCATGGTGAGGACTTCCTCATGGTTCGTGCGCAGCTTCTCAAACCCGCTTATTGTAGACTTATACTGCCCTATCTGCTGAAGAATAGCCTGGCTCTTCTCGGGGTCGTCCCAGAAACCCGGCTCTGTTGTTTTCATTTCAAGCTCGTCAAGCTTTATCTTGATTCCGTCAAGGTTGAGCGCTCCGCGAAGCTCCTCAATCTGCGGCGTGAGCGCCTCCATCGCAAGGCGCGTTTCGTCATACTGTATCATTTCGGTTCACTCCTGTATCTGCGGAAATATACCGCCATATAGTTCTGAAGAATATTTTACATTTTATTATAACACATCTTCACGTTTTTTTCAAGTAGTAAAGCATATTTTTTTGGCAGCAGGACGCCGTGCGCCCATGTCTGCCATCGTCCGCAAACGAAAAATCCCCGCCTGAGCGGGGAAAAATCTGCATGAAATCCATGACTGCGGCAGCGCAGCCATACCAAAAGCGCAAAACTCAGCTGCGCATATACTCGCGCCAGTCGAGGTCGCCGCGCTCAAGTGCGTGGATAAGCGCCTCAGCCGTTGCAATGTTGGTTGCGACAGGGATATTATGTACATCGCACAGGCGCAGAAGGTTTATGTCGTTGGGCTCGTGCGACTTTGCATTGAGCGGGTCGCGGAAGAATATGAGCAGATCGATTTCATTGCAGCTTATGCTGGAAGCAAGCTGCTGGTCGCCCCCCTGCGAGCCGCTCAGGAAACGCTGGATATGCAGCCCCGTAGCCTCCGCAACGAGCTTTCCGGTCGTTCCCGTAGCGCAGATATTATGGCGGCTGAGTATGCCGCAGTATGCAATACAGAACTGAACCATCAGTTCCTTTTTCGAGTCATGTGCGATTAGCGCAATGTTCATTTTTCAAGCCTCTCTGTCCAAACCAAATCAGTCTATTTTTATCGTCAGCGGAACGTCCTCGCCAAGAATACGCCTTGCTATAGCGGAATACGCCTTGTAGCCGCCGCAGGTCGTGGGAAGGGGCTGTCCCTTGGCGCCGCATATCTTGATGTTCTGGTCCTCGGGCACAACGCCTATAAGCGGGATACCCACGCTGTCCATAACCTCGTCGAGGTCGTAGAGTATCTCCTCGTCCTTGAAGTTGGGGCTGACCTTGTTTATGACAAGACGCTGATTAGTGCAGTTCTTTACATAAAGGAAGTCTGAAAGGATAGCGCCGTCGCGCACGCATACGGTATCGGGCGTTGTTACCATAAGGATAAGCTCCGCCGCCTTGATAACGCTGAATACGGAGCTGCCGACGCCCGCCGTGTCGATGATTATGTAGTCGAAGTGCTTGCGCATCTCCTCGCATACGCCCATTATCTTCTCGGGATTTATGTCCATAAAGGGGTTTCTTGTCGCGCAGACGAGATAGAGGTTATCCACCCTGTCAACCTTGGTAGTTGCAGTAAGGATATCAATTTTCCCCTCAAGGTATTCGCCGATATCGTGCTTTACCTTGTCCTTTATGCCGAGCATGATATCAAGACAGCGCAGACCGAAGTCAAGCTCTACCACAAGAGTTTTCTTTCCGAGCGCCGCAAGCCCCGAAGCAACATTTGCAGATGTTGTGGATTTGCCCGTGCCGCCCTTTCCTGCTGTTACTGCAATTATCTGTGACATATAAATTCCCCTCTCCGACATTAGTTTCATGATGTCATAACAGCTGCGCGTGCAACATTTTTTGTAAGGAATATCGCGCACGCTGTCATCATAGATTCTCTTTCTATATTTTATCACAAAATTCTCAGAATGAAAAGAGTTTTTTTCAATCTCGCAAATTTTTGTGAATAAAGGGTAATTTTTCTGGTTCAAACTTGGCTATTTTTCACAAAGATTCATTCATTGGTTGAAATTTCCCCCGCACGATGCACATTATTGTTCTGCGGCTTTTTTTGCAGGCTGGAGAGGCTCCGTAGCGAAGCCCTCTTCGTCGTACTCGGGGTTGAACTCGCCCGTGGCGTATGCCGAAATAAGGTTTGCGGCAATATGTCTGCTGAACTCGCCCTTTTCCATTACAATGCCGAACGCTATCTCGGGATCGTCTGCGGGGTAAAAGCCGATTATAGCCGAATTATACGTAGTGACGCTCGTCTGCGGCGTTCCCGTTTTGGTCGCAACGTTCTCCTTGCCGACGCCCACATAGTCGTAGATGTTGTACCAGTTGTTATGCACCCACATTCCCGCGTTTGCGCTTACGCGCTTCATACCCTCTGTCACCGCGTCGAAAACCTCGTCCATGCCCTCGGAAAAATCGTCCGCGACAACGGGCTGCCTTTCCTCGATAAGCTCGGTGAAATCGTAGTTATATACCGCCTTTACAATGTGCGGCTCGTAGCGCACGCCCCTGTTGGCTATCGTCATTGCCTGCACGGCAAGGTGCATGGGAGTCACCGCCGTTTCGCTCTGCCCTATGCCAGCCTGAATAACGTTGCCCGCGTTCCACTCCAGCCCCAGCTCGTCAAACAGCGCAAGAGACGTCATCTGCCCCGCAGCCATGGGTATCTCAAGCCCGAGCGTTTCGCCTATGCCGTAGCGCCCGCCCCAGTAGGCAAGCCTGTCGATTCCGAGCAGGCGCGCAGTTTCGTAGAAGAATATGTTGCAGGAATAGCGCAGACCGTCCTGCACGGTTATAGACCCGTGATAGCCGGTGCAGCTCGGGGTGTAGTCAGTGTAATAATGGTACACCTTGTTGCAGGTGATGTGCGTCTGCGGGGTGATAACGCCCTCCGCAAGACCCGCCGTAGCGGTTATCGTCTTGAACGTGGACCCCGGGCGGTACACGCCGTTAAGCGCGCGGTTGAACACGGGCGTGTAGTCCCTGCTCATAACCTCGGCGTAGTCGTTGATGTAGTCGTTGATGTCGTATCCGGGGGCGCTTACGCACGCAAGCACGCCCGCCGTCTTTACGTCAAGCACGACAACCGCGCCCGCGTTGCACTCCGTGCCTCTGAGCTGCGCGTCGTGGAGCGTGGTGTAGTGCGGTCCGTGCAGAAAGTCCATGTAGTTCTGCACGATATCCTGCACCATCTGCTGAAAGTCGCTGTCTATCGTAAGCATTACCGAATGCCCCGCCTGCGGCTCCTCGGTCACCTCGTCCCGAAGCTCGGTACCGTCGCTGCTGCGCGTTATCGTCCTCACGCCGCGCGTGCCGCGAAGCTCGCTTTCAAGCGCCTGCTCAACGCCCGAAAGCCCAAGGATGTCGTTCATCGTGTAGCCGCTGCTCTGAAGCTCGGCGTATTTTTCGGGCGAAATCGCCCCGACAGTCCCGCGGATATGCGGCGCGAGCGTTCCGTTGAGGTACACGCGCTCCCACCCCTCGGTTATGTCCATGCCGCTCAGCAGCGAATCAAGCTCCTTCAGCTCCTGCACGGTCTTTTCGCTTATCTCGCTTGCAAGTACAAACTGATTCCTGAACGAAAAGTCCTTTATCTGCATTTCGTAGCGCACGCCCGCAATGCAGCGCTTCATCTGCTCGGGGTATTCGTCGCCTATCTCATACGCCTTGTAGAGCTGATATATAACGTTATCTACCGTGGCATAGCTTCCCATGCCGAGATTTTCCTTGACGCGCGTAAGTACGCTCTCGTTGTCGGTGGTAAAGGAATAGGGCTGCGTGCGCGTTATGGGCAGACTCTCGTTCCACTCCTCGCCGTTTTTCTGCAAAACGGTAAGAATGCGGTAGATTATCTCGTTTTCCGTGCCCTGCACAAGCGAAGCCCGCTGTAAGTTTACATTATATACTATTTTGTTGGTGTTGAGAATTTTGCCGCTGCTGTCTGCAATCTTGCCGCGCGCCGCCTCAATATCCTGCGTTGCGGTCTTGGTGCTTTTGGTCATGGCGAGGTACTTCGCCCCGTCAACAAGCTGTATCTGAAGCAGCCGCAGCCCGCACATAAACGAAACCACAACGACAAGCGCCGCAAGAATAAGCGAACGGACAGTATCCGAGATTTTCTTCATCTTTTCCTCCGATAAGGGTATGTGTGCTCAGGTGCGTTCCTTGTCCTCGGCTTCCTCAGCCTCCTGCGCGGACTCCTCCAGCCTGCGCTCCTCGGCGGGGCGGGTCTTGCGGGAAATCAGCCTTACCAGCAAAAACACGGGGACTGACAGCAATATCGCGCCGCCGTATGCGGGCAGAACGCTGTGCGTGAAGGATATCGCCGACTCGCTGCCCTCCCACGCCCAGTGCAGGAAAAGCATATCCATCGCCGCCATAACCGAGCAGAGCACCGCGTTCATCACAAAGTGGCTGAAAAAGTTGCTTTTTACAAAGAACCGCGAAAGCAGCGAAATAAGCGGGCAGAACGCCAGCAGCCACAGCGACGAGAACCCCGCTACGGTCACTCCGTTCGCCATGTCAAGCATAAGCCCGCACACCGCGCCGAACACTCCTGCCGCAAGGTCGCCCTCAAACATAGCCACAGCCGACGCCAGCGGGATTATAAGCAGCGGGCAGAACCCGCGAATAAGCGCGCTGCACTCCGCCGCGTAAAACAGCAGCAGCGCCGCAGAATACAAAAACCAGCGCATAAAGCACCGCAGCATAGCCCTGCGTGAGCGCGCCCTGCCCGATAATCTCTTCATAAATCTCCCCGCGCTATTCTCCCGCATTGAACGACAGCCCCTTGCCGTCGAAATCCACCACGGCGAACACCGAAGTCGCCGCAAAAACGTTCTCCGCAGGCTCTATGAGCGCGTGCTTTGAAAGGCCGTTGGGGTCGTCGTAGACTTCCGTCACCGTGCCTACCAGCAGGTCATCGGGAAAAAGCCCGCTCTGACCAGAGGTGAATATCACGTCGCCTGCTTCAATGTCCGCGTCCTTGAGTATGCCGCTCATCAGGCACTTGCCCTGCTCAGACGTTGTAAGGTCGTTCTCGATAAAGCCCGTGGCCTTTGAGCGCATGACGAACACGCCCACATTGACCTGCGGGCTTAAAATAGTCGTGACTCTCGCATAGTTGGGCGCAAGGCTTGTAACCCTGCCGATAAGGCCCACGCTCGTTATCACAGGGTCGTTGAGCGACAGCCCGTCGTTTGTGCCGCGGTCTATCGTAAAGCCGCCGTAAATGTCGTTCGCGTTGCGTGAGATAACGCTGCACGGTTCGCTGAAAATGTAGTCCTCGTGCTGCTCCTTAAGCCCTAGCATTTCGCGCAGGCGCTCGTTCTCATCGCGCAGCCGGTCGCAGTCCATCGTCTGCTTGTACATATCCGTAAGCTGCGCGCGCAGCTCGTCGTTCTGCTGCTTATAGCTGTCGGCATTGACAAGCTTGTCGATAAAGCCGCTCACCACGTCGGAAATGGCGTTTGCCGCAGTGACGAACGGATACGTCACGGTGCTTACTATCTGCTCGGGGATAGTCTCCGCGCCCTGCGTTACCGCAACATATGTCATAAGTCCGAGGATAAGCGCGCCTATGCAGATAAGTATTCTGAATCTTATGCTGTGAAAAAAATCCTTCATCGTACTCCGTAAAATGAACCTGCGGGGCAATCCTGTGCCGCAGGACCGCCCCGCAAATCATCAATAGATAGTTTCGTCCTCGCTCAGGACGTCCTCAAGCTTGTCGATGTTCTCAAGCACCTTGCCCGTGCCGTCAGCAACGCAGTCGAGCGGGCGCTCTGCAATCTTTACGGGCATGCCCGTTTCCTCGTGTATCAGCAGGTCAAGCCCTCTGAGCAGCGCGCCGCCGCCCGCAAGCATAATGCCGCTTTCGATGATGTCCGCAGCAAGCTCGGGCGGGCATTTTTCAAGAGTGGTCTTGATAGCGTCGATAACGTGGGAGAGCGGTTCGGAAATAGCCTGGCGGACCTCCTCGGAAGTTATCGTGATGTTCTCGGGCAGACCGTTGAGCAGGTTCCTGCCCTTGATGTCCATGACAGGCTCGGTTTCCTCGGTCCTGAATGCGGAGCCTATGCCCACCTTTATGTTCTCTGCGGTTCTCTCGCCGATAAGCAGGTTGTACTTCTTCTTGATAAAGTTGATTATCGCTGAGTCGAACTCGTCGCCCGCTACCCTTACGGAACGCGCCGTTACAATGCCGCCGAGGGAGATTATCGCGACCTCGCTCGTGCCGCCGCCGATATCCACTATCATGCTGCCCATGGGCTCCGCCACGGGAAGCCCTGCGCCGATAGCCGCAGCCATAGGCTCCTCTATTATGGAAACGCGCTTTGCGCCCGCCTGCTCTGCCGCTTCCTTTACGGCGCGGCGCTCGACCGCGGTAACGCCCGAGGGAATGCAGATGATGACTCTCGCCTTGGACCTGCCCTTGAGCGCCTTCTTTATGAACTGCCCGAGCATAACGCTTGTCATGTCGAAGTCGGCGATAACGCCGTCCTTAAGCGGGCGTACAGCAACGATAGAGCCGGGCGTACGGCCGATGACGTCCTTTGCCTCCTGCCCGACGTAGCGCACCTGCCCCGCCTTTTTGTCTACGGCTACGACAGACGGCTCGCGAATGATTATGCCCTTTCCTCTCATATATACAAGCGTGTTGGCTGTGCCGAGGTCTATGCCTATGTCCTTGTTGATACCAAACATTTGAATTATCCTCCGTTGTAGTGGTGTGATGTTCTGCAGCGCCCTTTACGGGTCTGCCCTGTATATTATCGCGAAGCCGCCGCTGTCAGGCAGTCCCCGCAAAGATATCCAAATTATATTATAACATTATTTTGTACACGGGGCAATATATTATTTATCTTAAATTTCGTATGTTTTATACATTTTTTTTGGCTAATGTGCCTTGCCTGCCTCTCCCAGAACTTCCGTCAGACTTTTGAGAAGCCGCCTGTACATTTCAACCACCCTTACGGTGTTTTGCGCGATGTACACCTCGTCACCGCCCCGCGCCGCAGCCTCAAGCCGCTCCGCCTGTGCGGAAAGCTCTGCTGCTCCTATCGTGCGCGAGGTGCTTTTCAGCGCGTGCACCAGTATGCGGAAGCCCTCCGCGTCGCCGTTTTCGCGGCAGCGCAGTATATCCGCGCTCTTGTCCTCCGCAATATACGTGCGCACTATATCAAGGTAAAAGTCCACGTTTTCGCAGCAGTAGGCGAGCCCTGCGCGCGTGTCGAGAAAGCCCATTTTGTGCAGCGCGTCAAATCCCGTAAGGGGAGCCCTTGCAGCGGCTTCCTGCCTGCGCTCGCGCACAAGACGCGGCGGAAGCAGCCTTCTCACCGCCGAAAACAGCCCCTGCGAGGACAGCGGCTTCGCAAGGTACTCCGCAAAGCCCGCCGCAAGGTACTTTTCGCGGTCGCCCGAAAGCGCGTTTGCCGTGACGACAACAACGGGCGTGTCGGGACACAGCCGCTCGCTGCGTATCGCTTCCATGGTGCGCATTCCGTCCATTACAGGCATCATGTGGTCGAGGAAAACAAGGTCGTAGTGCCTGCGGCGTATCATTCCGAGCGCCTCCGCGCCGTCGCGGGCGGTGTCCACTATCGCCCCCGTCCGCGCAAGATTGCCGCGCATCAGCTCGAGATTCATTGCGTTGTCGTCCGCGCATAGTATCCTCACGTCCGCATGGAAACAGGGCGCTGCCGCAGCGTTCTCCGCCGTAAGCGACAGCTCTCCCACGGGCGTGGGGTCAACGATATCCTGCCTTATACTGAACTGCGCGCAGGTGCCCCTGTCGGGCGCACTGTCAAGCCGCAGCATGCTGCCCATAAGCGCAAGCAGCCGCGTGACGATGGGCAGCCCCATACCGACGCCGCGCCTGCCCGCGGATTCCGTCACGAGAACGTCGCGTTCAATGCGGCGCACCGCCTCGCGCGACATTCCCGCGCCGCTGTCGCGAATGCTCACGCTCAGAAAGCCGCTGTGCTCGTCCTCCTGCTCCCACGTTACGCTCATGGAAGCCCAGCCGTCCTCGGTGAACTTAACGGCGTTCGACAGCAGGTTGTTGAGTATCTGCGTGAGCCTGCCGCCGTCGCCCGAAAGCACGCCCGGTATGCGCGGGTCGATGTCGAAGCGCAGCTCCACGGGCTTGCCCTGCGCGTAGTGCTCCGCGCACGCGGCGGCGTCGTGCAGCACGGCGGCGGTAGAATACGGCGCGTTCTCAATGCTGAACTCTCCCGAATCAAATTCTGTATAGTCTATGGCGTTGTTTACAACCGAAAGCAGCGTTTTGCCCGCGCTGCGTATCTTTTCGGAGCAGCGCGCGGTTTCTTCCTCGTTGGTGCTGCTGATTATCCTTTCGTTGTAGCCGAGTATCGCGTTAATCGGCGTGCGCACGTCGTGCGACATTGCCGAGAGAAAGTCGGTCTTGGCGCGGCTCGCGAGCTGCGCGGTGTTCATCGCCTCGTTTGCCTCGTCGCGCGCGTGGGAAAGCTCTCTGTTAGCGTTTACGAGCGCCTGATAATCGGGCGTTTCAAGCGAAAACATGAGCATGACAAATCCCACCGAAACGGAAAACAGGAAGAACAGCACATTCGGGAACATAAGCTGCACCACGGGTCCCGAGATAAGCACGGCAATGTACACCAGCAGCGAAAAGCGCTGGTTTTTGCGGAACTGCCCGAAATGCGTGAGGAAAATAATAATGCTGCCCGCGACAGTTGCCAGCGGCAGCGCATGAATCGCATAATAAAACGGCCCGTGGACATAACCGTCCGCGCGCGTAAAGGAAAATATGAATCCCGTGGGGACGTTTACAGCCAGCACCACCGACGCCACAGCCGTAACTATGCGCTGAATGCGCATGACAATGCCGTTTTCCGCGTCCATGCCAACGCACGTTACACAGTAAAGTATAAAACGGTACTCCAGAAGCAGGTCGGACGCGAGGTAAAGCGTGTTGAGCGCGGTGTTGAGCCACACGGGCACAAGGTAAGCATAGCTTATCGTGACCGCCGTTACAATATCGAGCGAAACGGCGGCGGCAAGCGTCAGCGCAAGCGCCTTGAAGCGCCTGTTGCGCACAGGCTCGGAGTTGTACTGAAGCCTCATATACACGTTGAGGACGATAAGGAAAGTAAGCGCGCTCAGCTCAAAGTAGATGTTATACAGCATAGCGTGTCCTCACAATGCGGCTTCAGCCCTCGGGCGAGAGCATGGCCTGCACCTTTGCAAGAAGCTCCTGCGGCAGGAAGGGCTTTTTAAGGTATGAGTTCACCCCGAGCCTTATAGCCTCGCGCACCGTTTCCTGCGTTGCCGATGCGGTAAGGAACATCACGGGTATGTTCTTTGTGGCCTCGCCCTGGCGTATGCTGGAAAGCGTGTTGTAGCCGTTCAGCAGCGGCATTTCAATGTCAAGCAGTATAAGGTCAACGGGCGGGTTCGCGCTGTTGCGCAGGTAATCAAGGCAGTACACGCCCGACGGCACGGATACTACCTCGTAGTCGTTCTGAGAGAGGATAAACTCGCACATCTTTATAGTAATAAGGTCGTCGTCAACGACCATGATTCTTTTTTTCATTTGTAATCAGCTGCTCCTTGGATTTTTTGCACGGCTCAAATCACGCGCCGCTATAATTATATGATAACATAATCCACCCTGAATTGCAACAGGATAATCTATTAAATATGTCAAATATGCCTAATTGCACAAATTACAAGCAGATTTTTGTTTCTTTTTGCCAAAACAGGCGTTGCGCATACTGCGTTGAGCGGATATTACAAAAAATATTAAAAAGTGCTTGACAAGCGGGGTTTTTTGTGGTAAAATATTATTACCTCGAATGGGGTGCTATTTTTTTGTGCGTTTTTTCGCATACAGTTCCCCGTTAAATCCGCAATTCCGCGGCTGAGGGAGGCAATAATGCCCACAACGGGCGGTAAATAGGAGGTGCCGAAAAATGAGAGTTAAAATCACACTGGCGTGTTCTGAATGCAAGCAGCGCAACTACAACACCATGAAGAACAAGAAGAACGACCCTGACAGACTTGAGATGAACAAGTACTGCCGTTTCTGCAAGAAGCATACTCTTCACAAGGAAACTAAGTAATTCAGAAGGGAGAGTCACAAATGGCAAAGGATTTGGACATCGAAAAGGTTGCTCCCGATGAATCTGCTGAGCAGAAAGGTCAAGGCAAGGCAAAGAAGCCCAAGGACGAGAAGGCTAAGAAGGCCGGCAAGAACGGCAAGCCCAAGAAGTCTATAGTCAAGTTTTTCAAGGACGCAAGGTCCGAGTTCAAGAAGGTCGTATGGCCTACCCCGAAGGAAACCACGCATAACACAATCGTCGTTATCGTGATGTGCGGTCTTGCCGCGCTGTTCATCTTCGGCATAGACTCGCTCTTTGCACTGATAAACAAGCTGGTTCTCGGCATGGGTTAAGACGCTAGGGGGAAAACATGGCTGATTCAGAAGTAAAGTGGTATATACTCCACACCTATTCGGGATACGAAAAGAAGGTTGCAGCAGACCTTATGAAGGTTGTTGAGAACAGAAATCTCCAGCACCTTATAGAGGACGTTGCAGTGCCTACGACCAAGCGCACGGTCGAGAAAGAAGACGGAAAAGTTGACGAGGTCGAGGACAAGGTATATCCCGGGTATGTTTTTGTAAAGATGGTCAAGACCGACGAGTCGTGGCAGATATGCAGAAACACCAGAGGCGTTACAGGCTTCGTAGGTCCCGAATCAAAGCCCACCCCTCTCAGCGAGGAAGAGGTCAGGAACCTTGAGCACTCTTCAAAGACCGTTACGGCTTCGTTCGAGGTCGGCGACAGAGTGGTTATCAAGAGCGGTGTGCTCGAAAACTTTGAGGGCGTCGTTAAGGAAATCGACACAGAACAGCAGTCCGCCGTTGTGGAGGTCAGCAATATGTTCGGTGAAGCAACGCCCACCACGGTCGAGCTTTCCGCTATCCGCAAGATATAAGCGGAATTTCTTCAAAATTTTAATGGAGGTTGTTTATAATGGCACAGAAGGTTACAGGATTTATCAAGTTACAGATTCCTGCTGGTAAGGCTACGCCTGCTCCCCCTGTTGGCCCTGCACTCGGTCAGCACGGTGTAAACATCATGGCGTTCACCAAGGAGTTCAACGAGCGTACCAAGGACAAGGCAGGTCTTATTATCCCTGTTGTTATCACGGTTTACGCAGACAGAAGCTTCACATTCATCACCAAGACTCCTCCTGCAAGCGTACTCATCAAGAAGGCTTGCAAGATTGAGAGCGGTTCGGGCGTTCCCAACAAGACCAAGGTTGCAAAGATTACCAAGGCTCAGCTCAAGGAAATCGCAGAAACCAAGATGCCCGACCTTAACGCTGCAAACATCGATACAGCAATGTCCATGATTGCCGGCACGGCTCGTTCCATGGGCGTAGAGGTAGTTGACTAATAATACAGTGGGAGGATTTATTCCGCTTGACCACAAGGAGGATAATATACAATGAAACACGGTAAGAAGTACGTTGAAAGCACAAAGCTCGTTGATTCCACCAAGGTTTACGAATCCGGCGAAGCTCTTGATTTAGTATGCAAGACCGCAAAGGCAAAGTTCGACGAGACCGTTGAGCTGCACATCCGTCTGGGTGTTGACTCCCGCCACGCTGACCAGCAGGTTCGCGGCGCCGTAGTTCTTCCCAACGGTACCGGTAAGACCATCAGAACCCTCGTATTCTGCAAGCCCGAGAAGGAAGCTGACGCTAAGGCGGCAGGTGCGGATTACATCGCAGACAACGAGACCGTTGCCAAGATTAACGGCGGCTGGATGGATTTCGAGGTTGTTATCGCAACTCCCGACATGATGGGCGTTGTCGGCAGACTCGGTAAGGTTCTCGGTCCGAGAGGACTTATGCCTAACCCCAAGGCTGGTACTGTTACCCCTGATGTAGCTAAGGCTGTTACCGACGCTAAGGCAGGTAAGATTGAGTACCGTCTTGACAAGGCAAACATCATTCACTGCCCTATCGGCAAGGCATCGTTCGGCGCAGGCAAGCTCGAGGAGAACTTCAACGCGCTTATGGAAGCTGTAGCAAAGGCTAAGCCCGCTGCTGCAAAGGGTCAGTATATCAAGTCCTGCACCGTTTCTTCCACAATGGGCCCCGGCGTTAAGGTTAACACCACCAGATTCGGCGTTTAATATCTGATACAGATACAATTTCCCCGCTCGTTCTGAGCGGGGATTTTTTGTGCCTATAAAAGTCGCACATACCAAAAGCCGCAGGAAATTCCCGCCATTTTAACTGAACGCACTGCTGCAAGTTGATATGTTTTAGGCAAAACGCTGAAAGAAAAGAAAATCCCATTTGCCTATTGACTTTATAGGTTTTGTATGTTATAATCTGATTGTAAGATAACAGCGAAAGCTGAACACACCGGTTATGACGGAGGAAACAACAATGAAAGTGTACGATTCTGTGACAGAGCTTGTCGGCTCTACTCCCCTGCTTGAACTGAAGAAAATTGAAAAGGAAGAGGGGCTCGGCGCGAAGATTTACGCGAAGCTTGAGCTTTTTAACCCGGGCGGAAGCGTAAAGGACAGAATAGCAAAGGCAATGATCGAGAATGCCGAAAAAATAGGCGCGCTCAAAGAGGGCAGCGTAATAATCGAGCCTACCAGCGGCAACACGGGTATAGGGCTTTGCTCCATTGCAGCGGCGAAGGGCTACCGCATAATCATCACCATGCCTGAAACGATGAGCGTTGAGCGCCGCAATCTGATGAAGGCATACGGTGCGGAACTCGTTCTGACTGACGGCTCCAAGGGTATGAAGGGAGCCATCGAAAAGGCAAATGAGCTTGCCGGGGAGATTCCGAACAGCTTTATCCCCGGGCAGTTCGTGAACCCCGTAAACCCTGCAACGCATGAGCAGACCACGGGCGTTGAGATATGGAACGACACCGACGGCACAATCGATATTTTCGTTGCGGGCGTCGGCACGGGCGGCACTATTTCCGGTACGGGCAAGGCGCTTAAGGAGCGCAAGCCCTCTGTAAAGGTAGTTGCTATAGAGCCGAAGAGCTCCCCCGTCCTCTCCGAGGGTCACGCAGGTTCGCATAAAATTCAGGGTATCGGCGCAGGGTTCGTCCCCGACACACTGAACACAAAGATTTACGACGAGATAATCCCCGTTGAGAACGAGGACGCATTTGAAACAGGCAGGCGCATTGCCCGCACGGAGGGCGTGCTTGTCGGAATATCCTCGGGAGCGGCTCTGTGGGCTGCAATTCAGCTTGCAAAGCGCGAGGAGAACAAGGGCAAGACGATAGTCGTACTGCTGCCCGACACAGGCGAGAGATACCTCTCCACGCCGATGTTCGCTGAATAAAATGCTTGTGTCCGAAATGGCTGGAAGCCCTCTCATAATCGGGAGGGCTTCTCTTTTTGTCAGCACGTATTCGCCGCTTTCTCAATAAGCTCGTTAAGGCGCTGCGGGAAAAGCATCGGGATATTATGAGCGGCTTTTTCCCACACCTCGGCGGTACAGCGGCGGTTGAGCTTCGCAAGCGTAAAAATGCTGTCCTTTACTTCGCGCTGCTCTTTCGCGCCGCAAATGGCGTACACGGGGAAATCCACGCGGCCGAACCCCTGCACCGATTCGACGGTTATACCGTTGTCGGCTACGCTGCGCGCCGTTTCGGGCTTAACGCGCTGCATCTGCTCCACAAACTCCGCACGCTCCTCTGCCGAAAAGCCGTTGAGCCTGCCGATGAGCCTGCACAGCGGCTTCTTTTTGAAAAGCCGCAGGCTCTTTTCGTTGGAAGCAATGACCTTTTCAAGCATTTCCGCGGGTTTTATGAGCCACGGGCTTACAATAACCGCCGCATTTAACAGCTCGGGCCGCTCTGCGCAGAGCCTGTACGCCAGCTGCGCGCCAAGCGAAAATCCCACAAGCGTTACCCTGCTTCCAAGCCCGCCGATAAAATCGCCGAGCGCCGCAATCTGGGCGTCCGTATTGAAAACCTGCGCGGTTTCCCTGCCGTAGCCCATAAGGTGCGGCACGATAATACAATACTTCTCCGCAAGAACATACTGTTTTGCAAAAGTGTTTACATAATTCGCGCCGTGAAGCATTACGATTATTTTCTCATGCTTAGCGCCAAACTCCTCGTAATACAATGAAATCCCCTCCGTTCTGTCTTAACGGGTATACGCAACACCCGTTACCTTATAATAATTATACAACAAAACCCCACGCTTGTCAAGCATGGGGTCTGTTTTTTTGGGGACTCACCACCCGCGGATTATTGCGGAAATTTTTTTGTCAATATCCATTCGCGACTGCCTGCACTCCTTGGGGAACTTTTTAGCGGCAGAGAACGCAGCCGCCACAAATAATCCGCCGATAACGGGAAATGCCATGCGCAGCATTCGCTCGGGAAATGCGAAATGCGTGAGGTGGTCGTCGGAGGAATCGCCGAGCATTACAATAAAACACCGTCCGCGCCCTCAAGCGGGTAATATACGCCGTAAAACCCGTCCTTTTCTACTCTGAAGTATTGTTTTTTCATGTTTCCTCTCCTTTATTCTGCGTGTCAGACCGCAGTTAGTCGAAAATAACTTCAGCATTATTATAGCACCTCTCAACAGCTTTGTCAAGAGGTGCCGCATTTTATTTATCCTGCTTTTCCTGAACCGGAAGTCTGAAATAAGTATCTGCAAGCTCGTGAAGCCGCGCAGCGTACGCGTCTGTGGTGGCGCCCTGCTTCATGCGCCACTTCCAGTTGCCGCCGAGGGTTGAGGGTACGTTCATTCTCGCCTGCGCGCCAAGCCCGAGCACGTCCTGCATGGGAACTATGGCAAGCGCTGCGGGACTTGCGTAAACGCCCCTTATAAAGCAGCCCTGAACCTTCTCAAACAGCCCCTTATTCAGGTAGCGCTTAGCCATCGCGCGTGAAGCACCGTCCGCCTCCCTGTACCACTGAACGACTGTCGCGTTATCGTGCGTTCCCGTGTAGGCAACGCAGTTTTCGGGATAGCGGTGCGGCAGGTGGTCGTTGTCGGCGTTCTCGGAGTTGAAGCCGAACTGAAGCACCCTCATTCCCGGGAAGCCCGAATCGCTCAGCAGCTTCTTTACGCTGTCGAAAATGTCGCCGAGATCCTCCGCAATGATGTTCACCTCGCCAAGCTCCGCGCGTATCGCGTTGAAAAGGTCCATGCCGGGACCGTGCTCCCATGTTCCCTTTTCAGCGGTAGCGCTTCCGAACGGTATCGCGTAATAAGTATCGAACGCGCGGAAGTGGTCTATGCGCAGCATATCGTAGTATTCCGCAGATTTTCTTACGCGCCTTATCCACCACTCGTAGCCCGTGCGCTTCATCTCCACCCAGTCGTAGAGCGGGTTGCCCCACAGCTGACCCGTCTTTGAGAAATAGTCGGGCGGCACGCCTGCAACGCGGCGCGGGTTGCGGCGCTCGTCAAGCTCGAAGAGCTCGGGCTGCGCCCACACGTCCGCGCAGTCGGGCGACACGTAAATCGGAATATCGCCGATTATCTTTATGCCGTTCTTATTGCAGTAGCGGTGGAATCTGTCCCACTGACGAAAGAAAAGGTACTGCGTGAATTTTATGCAGTGTATCTCGTCCTTGAGCTCCTCCGTGTAGCGCTCCATGGCGTCGGGCAGGCGCATTTTGATGTCGTCGTCCCACTGCGTCCACGGTCTGCCGCCGAATTTGTCCTTAAGCGCGGTGAAAAGCGCGTAGTCGTCCAGCCACTCCGCCTCTTTCAGCACGAACGAGGTGTAACCCACGTCGTCCGTAAAGCTCTTGAACGCCTCGTGCAGCAGCTCCTTACGCGTCTGCGCAACCTTATCGAAATCAACATAGGACGGATCCGCGCCGAAATCCGCAGACATACACTGCTCACGCGTGAGCCACCCATTCTCCACAAGCTCGTCAAGGTCTATCATCAGCGGGTTCCCCGCAAAGGACGAAAACGGCTGATAAGGCGAATCGCCGTAACCCGTGGGGCCTATCGGCAGCACCTGCCAGTAGGTCTGCCCCGCTGCTTTCAGCCAGTCCGCAAAGCGCTCCGCTTCCTTTCCGAACGTGCCTATGCCGTATGGCGAGGGCAGCGCGGTTATGTGCATAAGAATGCCGCAGCTTCTCTGTGTCATATCAATTCTCCTTTAATCAGAGATTTGGGGCAACAACATACAAAACCATATGTTGGTTCCTGTGCGGTGCCGCCTTAATTCCAAGAATATTATAATACTTTTCTCACCCGTTGTCAAGAACGCCCTTCCGAACGCCCGCCGTATATAATTTTTTGCAAAATTTCACATAACAGTGCCCCGGAGTGGTTGCAATAACGGAAAAGTTGTGATATAATAGATAATGTATGATTATAACTATGTCCAAAGGAACTGAAAATCTATGGAGAATATAAACGAAAGCGAAAACAGGATCATTTACGGCAAAAACGCCGTTATCGAGGCGCTTACCTCCGATACTGAGATCGACACGGTGTTCGTGCAGCGCGGCGCTTCCCCCGGCAGGGTGATTCCCCTTGCAAAACAGCGCGGCGTTGTTGTAAAGGACGTGAGCGACGAGAAACTCGCCGCCCTTGCGGGAACGCCGAAGCACGGCGGAGTCGCGGCGGAGCTTGCGGCGTGCTCCTACGCCACGGTGGACGATATCCTCGCGGTATCGCGGGAAAAGGGCACTCCCCCGTTTATCATCATCTGCGACGAGATAGCAGACCCGCACAACCTCGGCGCAATAATCCGAACGGCGGAAGCGGCGGGCGCGGACGGCGTTATCATTCCCAAGCGGCGCAGCGCGTCGCTCAACGGCACGGTATTCAAGACCTCCGCAGGCGCGGCGGCATGGATAAAGGTGGCGCGCGTAAGCAACCTGTGCGACACGATAAGACGACTCAAGCAGGAGAACATCTGGGTGTACGGCATGGAGGCGGACGGCACGCCGTTCGGCAAGGCTGATATGAGCGGCGCTGCGGCGCTGGTCGTGGGCTCGGAGGGCTTCGGGCTGGGACGGCTTGTCCGCGAAAGCTGCGACATGACGCTCTCGCTGCCGATGAACGGACGCGTAAATTCGCTCAACGCATCCGTTTCCGCAGGCATACTGATGTATGAGATAGTAAAGCAGCGCGCGGCTAAGTAAGCAAACGCGTTTAACGTTATATAATGGAGAGAAACTGATGTCCGACGAAAAATACAGCATAGACGACATACTTGCGGAAATCGACCGAAAGCGCGGCGGCGAGGTTCACGCCCATTACGAGGGCAGCGTAACCGAGATAATCGGCGGGAGCAAGGCAGACGAGGCGATACGCGACAGCACCAGGCACCCCGAAGAGGAAGCCGCCGGAGCGCCCGCGGAACAAAGCGGGCTTGCCGCAAGACAGCGCACCGAGCAGGAGGAGAACGAGCGCCGCGCCGCAGAAATAGCGGCAGCCGCCGAGCGCACAAAGCAGCGCAAGGCAGAAAAGGCGCAGAAGGCAGCCCGCGAGCGCGAGGCGCGCGAAGCCGAAAAAGCAGCCCGCGAACGCATGGCAAAGGAGCGCCGCGAGCAAAGCCTTGCCGCAAAGCAGCGCACCGACGAGGAGGTAAACGAGCGCATAGCCGCCGATATCTCCGAGGCAGCCGACAAGGTAAGGGCGCACAAGATAACGGAGCACACCGGCTTTACGGAGGAGCTGTCCTCCGCGGAGGAAGCGGCGCTGCTGCTTTTCCCCGACGATGACGAGCCGGCTGTTGAAAGCGCGCCTTCCGATGACGACGACATCGTTTTCCACAGCGAAAGCGAGCTTGTTACAACCGAAACCATGGAGCTGCGCAAACAGCAGCGCATTGAGGAAATCAACCGCGCCCTGCTGAGCGCGGACAGCGGCGCAGAATCCCCCGACGAGCTTCTCGACTCGCTCAACCCCATGGATTCGCGCGCAAAGGCTGCCGAGCAGCTCAAGGCTTCCACCGACGAGGAGCTTGACGACACCCGCGCGGTAAGCGGCAACGACCTTAAAACTCTTGCAAACGCCGCAAGCAGCGAAGAGTCCGTAAAGGAATACTCCCCCGTTACAAGCAGGAAAAAGACCGACGCAGAAAAGCGCGCGGACGATATCCTGTTCACGCCGCGCACGGGCAAACAGCGCCCGCTCGCCCCGCAAAAGGCGCAGGGCGGCAGCGACGCGCTCGTAAAGTCGCTCAACAAACAGCTTGCGGCGCAGCAGGCGCTCCACTCCGACAAGACCGTTGTCGTTGACGACATCGGCGGAGTGAGGGCAGCTCCCGCAGAGCCGCTCAACATCGACAGCAAAAAGATGATAGACACCTCCATTATAGGCGGCAGCGACCCCGTTGACGAGGTTCGCCGTGCGGACGAGCTGGCGCAGAAGAAAAAGAGCAAGCTCGCGTCCTTTATGCTGGAGGACATTGAAGAGGGCGTTGACGCCGCCGCAGATGAGGACGAGGACGACTGCGACGAGGAAGAGGAGGAAATCGACCTCGACGACGAGAACGTTATTGCAGACCGCCTGCGCCACGAAGCCAAGGGACTTACGGGCAGGCTAGTCATTCTGGCGATTATGCTGGCAGCGGCGCTTTTCATCGCGCTTACCAACCATTTTGGCGCGGACTGGGGCTTTATTACCGAGTATGTCAGCAAGATTTCGCACCCCGACTACTACCTTTACGCGTACCTTATTATCGGCATTCTCAGCTTCTCCGCCTGCTCGGGCGTGGTGACTCACGGGCTTTCGCGCCTTGTAAAGCTGCACCCCGACGTCGACACACTCTGCGCGTTTGCACACATTGCCGCTATCGGCTCGCTTATCCCCTACCTTTCCAACGAGGAGTTTATCCAGCGCGGGCGTTCGCACGTTTACCTTGCGGTATCGCTTGCGGCGCTGTGCTTCAACACGATTTCAAAGCTCTGCCTTGTAAAGGCGGCGCAGCGCAATTTCCGCTTCACCTCGGGCGATGGCGCAAAGTTCTTTGTGCAGACGAGCGCCGACGAGGGCGCGGAGCAGCTTGCAAAGGGCGCGGTAACGGGCGAAATGCCCTGCGTTGCCTCCATGCGCAAGACTGAAATGCTCTGCGACTTCATCATCTCCACCTACTGCGAGGACACCTCGGACAGGGCAGCGCGCATTATCGCTCCCGCAACGCTTGCCTCAGCCATTATATGCGGCGTTATCGCGTACTTTACCTGCGAAAGCGAGATTGCGACAAACTGCCTTTCGTGGGCGTTCACCTGCTCGAGCGCCGTGTTTGCCGTGGGCGCTGCGTTCACGGGCTCGTTTATCGTAACGCTGCCGATGCTGCGCGCTTCAAAGGTTATGCCCGGCAGGAATGCGGCTATCCTCGGGTGCAGCGCAGTAGAGGAGTTCAGTGAAACAAACGCCGTACTCATTGAGGCAAAGAGCCTTTTCCCCGTAAATTCCGTTAAGATAAACAACATCTGGGACTACAACAAGCACCGCAGTTCAAACTCGCCCAAGGTCCCCATAGACGAGGCGATAATCTACGCTGCAAGCCTCTCCATGAACGCGGACAGCGTGCTTGCGGACGCGTTCTTCAATATGCTCAACTACAAGCAGCAGCTGCTTAAACCCGTAAGCGGGTGCGTTTACGAAAGCGGCCTTGGCATACTCGGGTGGATAGACCACAGGCGCGTTCTGCTCGGAAACCGCGAGCATATGAAATCGCACGAGATAGTGGTGCCCGACATGAAAAAGGAGAGCGCAGCCAACAAGAACGGCGACGAGGTCATCTACCTTGCGGTAGGCGGCGAGGTGTGCATGCTGTTCTTCGTGGAGCTCAGCGCAAACCAGCAGGTAAAGGAATCCGTGCGCAGACTGAGCGCCAACGGCGTAAGCCTTGTGATAAAGGCTGTGGACGGCATGATAACCTCAGCGGTGATAGCGGAGCTTTTCGACGTGGAAGCGGCGCGCGTGCGCGTGCTTCCGTTCGAGGCGCACGCGGCTTTCTCAGAAAAGACCCGCTACTCGCCCAAGGGCAGCGCGGCGGTATCCTGCGACGGCACTTTCTCGGCGTTTGCGGCTGCGATAAACGGCGCAAAGGCGCTTCACAGCAAGATAACCACAGGGTGCATTCTGGAAGCGGCGGGAACAGCGCTCGGCATAGTGCTTGTGCTGCTGTTCATGCTGTTCAAAAACTACGATTTGCTGGGCTGCCTGTACCTTATCGGATTTAACGCCGCATGGCTGCTTGTCACTGCGGGCGCGCAGGCAATAAAAAGGCTATGACGCTCGACGAGGAGTATATGGAGCGTGCGCTTGCGCTTGCGCAGAAGGCGTACGACATGGGCGAGATACCCGTGGGCGCGCTCGTAATCGACCCGCAGGGCGCAGTGATCGGCGAGGGATACAATCAGCGCGAAACGCTGCTCTCCCCCACCGCGCACGCTGAGGTCCTTGCAATAGAACAGGCGGCGCGGGCGCTCGGCAGCTGGCGGCTTACGGGCTGCACGCTTTACGTAACGCTTGAGCCCTGCCCCATGTGCGCGGGCGCCGCAATGAACGCAAGGCTCGCGCGGATAGTCTACGGAGCTTTCGACGAAAAAAACGGCGCGTGCGCTTCCGTCGCGGCGCTTTTTGACGAAAAATTCACGCATATCCCGCGCGTACGCAGCCGTATACTGGAAGAGCGCTGCGGGGACATACTCACGCGGTTCTTCAGGCAGCTAAGGGATTAACGCTGCAAATCACACCACATTCTGACAGGACGCTTTACTTCATGAACAAATACCAGACGCTGGCAAGCAACACGGTCGTTCTTGCAATAGGTCAGTTCAGCTCAAAGCTGCTGGTCTACGTAATGCTGCGGTTTTACACGAGCATGCTCGGCACGGACGGCTTCAGCCAAGTCACAAACATAGTCAACGCCTCGGCGCTGCTTATATCCGTGGTTACGCTCTCCATAAGCGAGGGCGTGCTGCGCTATGCCCTCGACAAGCAGGTAAACCACAAAATGGTGCTCTCTATCGGCATAAACACCGCGCTTATAGGGCTTGTGGTGTTTGCGGCGGGAGTGCCGCTCGTGGGGCTTATCCCCATGCTTAAGGGCTATCAGTGGCTGATATATATGTACGTCTGCACGGGCAGCATTAAGGGCATTTGCAGCATTTACGTACGCGCGCGCGGACAGGTGCGGCTTTTCGCGGTGGACGGCATATTCACCACCATTATAAACATACTGCTGAACCTCCTGCTGCTCGGCGTTTTCAAGCTGGGCGTCGTGGGGTATGTGCTTTCGGTTTCCCTTGCAGACCTTTTGTCCATAATATTCCTGTCGGCGATGGCAAAGCTCTACAACGAATACCGCCCCTTAGGCAACGACAAGTCGCTGCGCAACGCCATGCTGCGCTATTCCATACCGCTTATGCCAACGTCCGTTATGTGGTGGATAACAAACGTATCGGACACGTTCATGATAACCTACATTCACGGCGACGAGGCGAACGGCATATTCAGCTTTGCGTACAAGTTCCCGAGCCTTGCGGCTATCGCTGTCGGCATATTCTCGCAGGCGTGGCATATGTCGGCTATAACCGAGCGCAACTCACGCACGGTGTCAAACTTCTACTCAAACATCTTCAAGATGATGCAGACGGTCATGTACATCGTGTCAGCGGGAATCATGCTCGTGCTGCGCCCGATAATCATGCCGTTCTTCGGCAGCGCGGACTTCCAGAGCGCGTTTTTCTACGTTCCCTGCCTGCTGCTGGCGGTGGTATTCCAGAGCTTCAACAACTTCTTAAGCTCCATTTACGAGGCGGCGGACAAGACGGGGCATTCGCTCATTTCCGCCGTAATAGGCGCGGTGACGAACATTGCGCTCAACCTCGTGCTAATCAACACCATAGGCATAATCGGCGCCGCCATAGCGACCCTCGCAAGCTACGTTGTGGTGTTCACCTACCGCGTTATAGACACGAAAAAGTACCTTTACATGAAGATATACTGGGGCAGGATAGCGCTTAACCTCGCGCTGCTTGCTGCAATGTCGCTTGTGGTGATGTTCGTGCCGTACGGCGTTATGTTCAACCTGCTCAACTGCGTCATCTTCATCGTCATTGTCGCGGTGAACTTCAGAACCTGCCTGAGCGCGGTGGATATGTTCATCAGCAAGAAATTCGGCAGGGGCAAAAAAAGCGGGCAGGAATAACACGCACAAAAAATGGGCTGCTTTAACACAGCCCATGACAGCTTGTCGAAAAAGTATGTTATGCCCGCGAAGCGGGCTTTGAAATCCGTTTTTTGTCACGGCTCCGCCGGGGCAAAAAACACTTCTATCCGCACAAGTGTGCGAATTGTCGGCGTAGCCGGCAATGAGTGCGCGCAGTGCGGATGTTCCTGTCGGAAAAGTCGCAAGACTTTTTCGACAGACTCAAATGGGCTGCTTTAACACAGCCCATGATTATGTATGTCTTGCTTATTCAAGCTTGCCTATGCTCTTTTCTGTCGAGCTTACGATAGAGAAAAGCGCGGCGGACTGCTTGGGAAACTCCGCTTCAAGGCGGGAGGAGGTTATCTTCTCGTCCTCGCTGCCGCTCTTTGCGGCGTCGGCGGCCTTTATCCCGTCAAGCTGCATTCTCGCAGCGGAAAGCGCCGCGGCGTGTTCTGCGGGAACGGCAAAGCTTCTCTCGTCGTTCTGCCCGCCCGCGCTGTATACCATGCGGTAGCTGCGGTAAACGGCGGTCGTAAGGTAATCAGAAACATGCTTTGAAAGCTCGGTGTTCTTAGTCTTTGAAAGAAGTGCGAACACCACCTCGAGCGCGTTTGTAATCAGCTTTTTGCGGAAGAAGACCGCAGACCCCGCGATACTGCCCGTGTACTTTTCGTTCACGCTGCTCTCGGGCAGCTCCTGCTCGGACACTACCGTGCCTGTGCTTGAGCCTGTCCTGCCAAGCAGATAATCAACGGACACGCCGTAATAATCCGCCGCCTGTACAAGGAAATTCAGCCCGCACTCGCGCTTGCCGTTTTCGTAATGCGAAAGCAGCGCCTGCGCTATCCCAAGGTCGGCGGCGACCTTTTTCTGGCTCAGCCCGCGCTCCTTGCGCAAAAGCGTCAGCACCCGCGGGAAATCCCTGTTGCGCGGAAAATCATTGTTCATCTGCTTTTTCTCCTGTATCTATTGTATTCGCACCGCCCGAAACGACGGGTGAAAGGTAAATATTGCAGCTTTTCCATAAAAAGGGGTAAAAACTCCCCCTAAAACTAAACAAACCACATAGTATATTATATCTTTTATATGTCGATTTGTAAAGCGGCATAATAGCCAAAAAAACGCGCCGCTTCTAGGATATAATTCATAATTCGGGGCATTTTCCCCGAAGAAAGAGAGGACTTTATATGAAAAACTATTATCTCTATCTGATACGCCACGGGCTGACTCAGGGAAATCTGGACGGAAAATACATCGGGCAGACCGACCTTTCGCTCTGCCCGCAGGGCGCTCAGGCTATACGCGCGCTTGCCGCGCAGGACATTTACCCCGAGGTGGAAAAGGTGTACTCAAGTCCGCTTGTGCGCTGCCTTGAAACGGCGGAGATAATCTACCCCGAGCATAAGCTGATGATAGTTGACGAGATAAGCGAGATGAACTTCGGCGAGTTTGAGAACAAAACACAGCAGCAGCTGCAGGACCTGCCCGACTACACAAAGTGGCTGCGCGGCGGCGCGGACGCGTGTCCCCCGAACGGCGAGCGCTTCGGCAGCTTTACGGAGCGCTGCGCGGAGGGGCTGGACATCATCTTTCAGGATATGTCGCAGCACGACATACAGCGCGCTGCGTGCGTCACCCACGGCGGCGTCATCACGAACCTTCTTGCGGGCTTCGGGCTGCCGAAGGGCAGACCTGCGGACTTTATGTGCGGTCCCGGCGAGGGGTTTGAAATAATCCTCTCGGCGTTCATGTGGCAGAGGGGACCCGCGTTTGAGATAAGCGGGAGGCTTGTATGAGAAGGGCGCTTGCTGCGGCAGCTGCCGCGCTATTGCTGCTTACGGGCTGCGCCGCAAAAGAGCCCGAAGTCGTTACTCCGCCGTTCTGGCAGGCGGTGTCGCCCGAGGGCGAGCAGGCATGGCTTTTAGGCTCAATGCACGCCGGCAAAAAAAACACCGCCTACCCCGACTACATTCTTGAAGCGTTCGATTCGTGCGGGAGCATTATATGCGAGGTGGACACGATAGCGCTTGAAGCCGACAGCGCAGAGCTTTCCGAGTGCCTGTCGCTGCTGCTGTGCCCCGACGGCACAACGGCGCGCGACTGGTTCGGCGAGAGCTACGACGGGATAAAGGCGTTCTTTGTGAAAAACGGGATGTACTCCCCCGCCTACGACCATTACCTGCCCGTGCTGTGGACCACGATTCTTTCAAACAAAACCGCTGACAAATGCGGGCTTGACGGCGCGCAGGGCACGGAAACGCTGCTTCTGGAGCGCGCAAAGTCGCAGGGAAAGACGATAATCGAAGCGGAAAGCGCCCGCGCGCAGTACGAAGTGCTCGCGGCTTCTCCCGCAGAGCTTGACGTGTACACGCTTGAAATGGCGGTTCAGGACGGCTTTGACGTGCAGTGCGGGAGCCTTGAGGAGCTTTACCGCGCGTGGTCGCAGTTTGACGGCGCGGCGCTTGAGGAGCTGCTTGACGAAGACGTACCCGAGGAGTACGCCGACGCCTACGCCGAATACTGCAGCGCAATGTATTACGACAGGCAGGAGATAATGGCGCAGACCCTTATCGGCGCGGACAAGGACGGCGGCGTGTTCATGTTTGTGGGAGCGCTGCATTATTACGCCGAGCCCGACATAATCACCCTGCTTGAAAACGAGGGGTGGACGGTGACCGAGGTGCGCGGCGCAGATGCGGATATGGCAGCATAAGCTTACGGCGGGAGCATTTTCCCGCCGTTTTTTGCTGTGACCCGACCGCTTTTGTATTATCACAGCGAACCCCTTAGATTACGCTCATGATTCTTGCCGCAAGAAGCCCGCCGCCCGTGCCTATAACGTACCCCAGCAGCGCCATTACCACTCCCACGGGCACAAGCGCGCTGCTGTAAGACCCCGCGAGAACAGGCGCTGTCGCCGTGCCGCCTATATTCGCAAGCGACGACACGCAGCAAGTGAATATATCCAGCCTGAAGAGCTTTGCAAGCAGCGCCATAAGCCCCGCGTGAACTACAAGCACGGTCACTCCCGCAAGCAGCCACAGATGCGCGTCTGCGACTGCGCCAAGGTCGGCGCGCGAGGCAATAAGCGCTATCGTAACGTAAAGCAGCACGTTTGACAGCTCCTCTGTTCCGCGCAGCCTGCCAAGCGGCGTGAGCGCCGCGAATATGCCGGAGAGCGTTACGGCGATTACCGTCCATGTCGTCGCGTCAAAAAATGGCAGCAGGGCGTTGAGCTGCGCGCCGATAAACGACGAGAGTGCCGAAGCGCCAAGCCCGAACCCCAACAGCAGCAGAATATCCTGATACGTAAGCGCCTGCTTTTCCGTCTGCTGCGCGCCGAGCGCCTGCCCCGCCTGCTCTATGGCGGAGGTGTCCGCGCGCGTCCACTTGTTGAACACCCTGCCGAAGCCCACCGCCCACAGCAGGAACATAACATAAAGCGTGCCGCATATCGAGTCCATAACGAGCGCGTACGCCATGTCGCCCTCGCTTACGTCAAGCGCCGCCTGCACCGCAAGCATATTGCCGCCCCCGCCCATCCAGCTGCCGCAGAGCGCGCCCATGGATTTCCACGAGTTTTCCCCGAGAACGCCCCCGAAAATCGCGTGAGATACGACAAACCCCACGCCTATGGTAACCGCCGCCGAAAAGAACCCCACAAGCAGCTTAGGGCCGAGCCTTGCTATCCTGCGCAGGTCGCAGCGCAGCAGCATAAGGAACACCATAGCGTAAAGCACGGGGTTCTTTACCGCAGAGTACGCCGCAGCCGTGTCCGAAAGGCTCCACACGCGCGCCGTGCACAGCGTCATCATCACAAGGTAAATAAGCACCACAGGCGGCACAAAGCTGAAAAACACGCCCGCGCCCTTACTCGTAAAAAAACGCGGCATACACACAATAAGCGCCGCTACAGCCACAAGCACGGCAATATAGGAAGACCCGTCCGTTATCATCGCACACACTCCTTTCACCTGTAGAATAGCTTTCCCATTTATTCGCAGATGATTCATGCGGCAAAAGCAGCCCCCAAAAACGGCTTCGCAGACTTGCGAAACGCCGCAGGGGGCTGTTCGGATTATTACGCGTTCTGCCCGCACAGGCTCTCCGCTGCCTGCGCCGCCTCGCGCAGCGCCTCAATAACGCGCCCGTGAAGCGCCTCGTCAACACCGCCCGCAGCCGCTGCCTGCTCCGCTTCAAGGCAGACGTCCGCGCAGGACTTCGCGCCTATGCCGCGCGCGTTGTTCTTAAGCCCGTGCACAAGCGTTCTGTAAAGCTTAGCGTCGCCTGCGGAAAGCGCCCCGCCGAGCGCCGCTTCGGTCTGCCCGCGCTCCTCGCAGAACACGCCGAGAAGCTGCATATAAAACTCCCTGTCGTTGTCGGAATATGCAAGCCCCGCAGCCTCGTCAATCGCCGCAGAGGTGCGCGAAAGATGCCTGCGCAGAAGCGCGTCAAGCTCCTCGGGCAGCACGGGCTTTGAAAGGTAGTCGTTAAAGCACATTCTGAGGTAGCTTTCCCGCGCGCCCACAACGGCGTCGGCGGTGAGCGCCACAACGGGTGTGTGCGCGTTCTGCCCGCCCGAACGGCGCAGCTTTTCAAGCGCCTGCGCGCCGTCCATATACGGCATCATGATATCCAGCAGGATAAGGTCAAAGCGCTGCTTTGCGCACATTTCAAGCATTTCCGCGCCGCTTTCGGCAATGGATATGCGCGCGCCCGTGCGCCCAAGCAGCTTCTCAGCCACAAGCCTGTTGTAGCGGTTGTCGTCCACTGCGAGAATCTGCGCCCACGGGCAGGAAAAGCTGCTTTCGGCTGCGGCGCTTTTCGCTTCGGCGAACGTTCCCGCAGGCTTTTGCGGCAGAGTAAGCGTGAACACACTGCCCCTGCCGTATTCGCTCTCAACGGTCAGCGTTCCACCCATAGCCTGCGCAAGCTGCTTTGTAATGGTAAGCCCGAGCCCCGTTCCCTCCTTGTTCGAGGGAACCCTGCCGAAGTTCTCAAAGATAACCTTTATGTCCTCGGGCTTGATGCCGATACCCGTGTCGGATACGGATATCACGAGATTTTCCTGCCGCATTTCCGCGCAGAGCCTTACAACGCCGCGATCGGTGTACTTTGCGGCGTTTGTGAGAAGATTGAGCACCATCTGCTTTATGCGCACGCTGTCGCCCGTAAGCCGCTCGGGTATGCGCGGGCTTATGTCGAATATAAGCTCCAGACCCTTTTCGCGCGTTTTCTGCGCCGCCATAAGGCGTATCTCCCCGAAAAGCGCCAATGTGCTGTAGGGCTTCGGAGAAAGCGCAAACGTCCCCAACTCCGCCTTTGATATGTCGAGAATGTCGTTGATGAGCGCCAGCAGCGTGCTGCCCGCGTCCGCTATGTTCTCGGAATACTCGCGGATATCGTCGCGCTGCGTTTCGGTGCGGATAACGTCGTTAAGACCGAGGATAGTGTTTATCGGCGTGCGTATCTCGTGGCTCATGCGCGCGAGGAACTCGCTCTTGGCGCGGTTTGCGGCGTTTATCTTGTCGAGCTGTTCCTGATACTTCGTCATATTAACGAACCACACCATATACCCGCCGAGCGCGGCGTAATCCTCCACGCGCTCAGAGCGCACGTCGTAAACGCTGCCGCCGAGATTCGCTGAGATCTCGCCCTCGTTCAGCACGCGCTGTATAAGGGTGTGCTCGCCCGCGTTCTTCATCTTGGTTATCTCCGGGATAATGGCCTTTGCCGTTTCGTTTATGTATAGGAGCGTTCCGCGCTCGTCGAGCATCACAACGCCCTCAACGCCGCGGTCAAGCGCGTTTGCGGGCGCGGCGGCAGCCGTGTTGAAATATCCGTAGCGTATAAGCGACAGGTAGAAAAAGCTCACCATAAGCAGCGCGGCAAACGCGAACGGGTTGTAGCTTCCGAACACGCCGATCCATTTTAGTATAAACTCCAGAAGCAGGCAGCCTATGCCTGTTATGACATAAAGCATTCTGCGGCGCTGAACGACGTTTACACACCTCACGCAGGAAATAATAAGCGAAACAAGGATATACACCACCAAAAGCACTATGGTGATGAACGTAACGAACCAGAACGGTCCCTTGCCCACGTTTATGCGCGAGAAAGCGCCCTCCTCCACAAGCTCCATGCCTGAGTAGAACAGCCCGTGATTACTTTCGGGCGTTGTGCCTGTTGTGATTAAGGCGAGCAGCGAAGCGCCATCCACAATGCAAAGGACCCACCACACCGCCTTGCTTACCCTGAACCTGCCCATGAGCGAGCAGAACGCCAGCATTGACAGCGAAAACGGGTAAAGCGCGGTGTACTGCATTTTAATCGACATTATAGCCTCGCGCGTGGTGTGCGACTCAAGCGTTTCAAGAAGCATTCCGAGTATCAGCACGAAAAGCGAATAGCAGAACATCAGAAAAGCGCTTTTCGCAGGGGAGTTTGTGCGCACAACGCACAGCACAAAAAGCACGACAAGCGCCACAAGCACAACAACGTGCACCCCGCAGAACACATAAAACATCAAGCCGCCCCCTTACGCCTGCATTTCAAAGCCCGTGAGCTTCTGCGCAAGCTCGCGGCGCAGCCTTACGGGAACGCTTACGCTGCTGCCATCGGAAAACGTCAGCATTCCGTCCGCGGTGAAGCCCGTCACGGCTTCAAGGTTCACAGCGTAGCTGCGCCCGCAGGGGTACAGTCCGTACTCGCCGCAAAGCCTCTCCATAAGACTGCCCAGCGGCTCTGATGCTATGACGTCGCCCGAGGTGGTGTGAAAAATGGAATGGTGACGCGCCGTTTCAACATAAAGCACCGAATGCAGGTTTATGCGCGTTTCCTCGCGGCGGTAAATAACCGTGATGTACCTGCGCGACTGCGCGATAAGCAGCTGAAAGCGCTTCATGGCGCGCACAAAGTCCTCGTGGGTGTAGGGCTTGTGAAGATACCCGTCAGCGCCTATGCTGAACGCCTTAAGCGCGTGCTGCTCCGACGAGGTGGTGAACACCAGCCCGTTTTCCATGCCGAGGGCTATGAGCTTTTCCGCAGCTTCCATGCCGTCGGTGCCGCTCATGAATATGTCGAGGAAGATGATGTCGGGCTTCTGCGGGAGCGCTGAAAATGCCTTGAGCAGCTTGTCTGCGCTGTCGAAGCATTCTACGGTAAAATCGCACTCGTTTTCCTGCGAATATGTCTTTATATTGTGCAAAAGGCGCATTCTGTCCGCCTTTGAGTCGTCGCAAACAAATACAAGCATTTCGTTCCTCCATAAAAAATATATCCGCTTTAATTATAGCGCCTTTGCACGATTTTGTCAATTTATAGTGATTGCTTTTCACACGATTTTTTACTTTCGCGCCCTTTACACAACGGAAAATATATGCTATAATACATTAAAGAGCAGGGGGGAACTCTGCCCGTAACAAGAATTCAAGGTGAAATCCATGACTATAAGAACGGCACAGTTATCTGATATCGACAGCATAGCGCAGGTCGGAAGCACCTGCTTCCCCGCAGAGGAGGCAGCCCCGCGCGAAGAGCCTGCGCAGCGCGTGAGGAATTACGTCAGTCGCTTCCGGCTGATATTTGACGGCGACAGGCTTGTTGCTTTTGCAGACGGCATGACGACGGACGCAGCGGACCTTGCGGACGTTATGTACGAAAACGCGTGGCTCCACGACGAAAACGGCGGCGCTGCGTGGTATCAGATACGGCTCACGTTCTGAGCGTTTATTTAAGAGGGCTTGCAATGAATCTACCGGATTTTCTTAACCGCAGGCGGGCGCTTAAAACGCTCGCCATGCGTTATTCCGCTGAGCGGTGCTGCGCGGACGATACCATGTCCGCGCAGGAGATACAGGCGCTGAACGCCGCCGTAAACGGACTTGACGCGGCGCAGGGGCTGCGCTTCTGCGTGGACAGCAGGAGCTTTCTGCTTGAAATGCTGCGCGAATACGCCTGCTCTCGCAAGGACGAGGAGCTTGAACGCCTTATGCGCGCGGACGATATGCGTGGCACGGTGATATGTGCGCATTCGCTCAAATCCATGTCGCGCACGGTGGGGCTCGTAAGGCTTGCGGAATGCTCCGCGCGGCTTCAGCACGCAGCGGAAAGAAACAGCGCCGCAGACGTGCGCAGGGCGGCTTCGCGCACGATAAAGCTGTTCAGAAAAACGGCGGCGCAGATAAAGCGCCTGCCCGACGCAGAGGGGAGTTCGACATGAACGATAACGCAGGGCTGTTCGCACAAAAGGCAGCAGCGCTTGAAGCGGCGCTGCTTTCGGGCAGGAGCTTTACGGCGCTTGAAACGGAGCTTTCCCCCGCGCTTTGCACGCAGGGGCTGTACACGGCTTTCGCAGAGATATGCGACATTCACTCGCGCGCGAGGGTGTTCCGCTGCACGGCTGAGAGCCTTGAAGCGGCGTGGCGCGGCGCTCTTGCGCAGGCGGAGAGGGCTGCTGCGAACGGCTGCGCGCCGCTTTGGGTAAAGGCGGGCGTTGTGTGCCGCAGCGAATACGCGCAGCTCTGCGCCGTAAACGAGCGGCTCGAAAACGGCAAGCTGCGCTTTTTCCGCCGCGGCATCTGCTTTGACGGCGAAATGCAGCGCGCCGTGACCGAGGCGGAGGCTAACTGCTGCGGCGTTTACACCTACAAGAAAAAGCGCCTTGAGCTTACATGCGTGAACAGGTATCTCGCGGCGTGTTCGCTGCCCACGCTTTCCGCGCTGCCCGAGCAGGTAGTGCTTTTCGACTGCATGAGCGTTTTCTGCGACGAAAAAAGCGCCGTGCATACGCTCTATACCGACGGCGCGTGCTGCGGGCGGCGCGTGTGCGGGCGCGTAACCGCCGAGGACGTAAAGCGCGTTATCTCAACGTCCTCAGACTTCCTCGCGATGATGGAGGGGCTTGACGGAAAATTCGAGTACGGCTTCTTCCCGCTGTCGGGCAACGCCATAGCGGGCTACAACACCGTGCGCCACGCCTCCGCGCTATGGAGCCTTGTGTGCGCTGCGCGCGTTACGGGCGACAAATTCACGCTTATGCAGGCGAAAAAGGCGGCTGAGTACATGGTAAGCCTGCTTTTCCGCAAATACGCGCCAAGTCCCACGCGTGAGAACACCGCGTTTCTGCCCGACCCTACCGCGCACGAGGTAAAGCTCGGCGGCAGCGGCATTGCGATAGTCGCCCTTACCGAGCTTATGGAGCTTACGGGCGATTACCGCTACAGACAGCAGGCGGTGGAGCTCGGCAACGGCATTCTTGAGCTGTTCGACGAGCGCGACGGCAGCTTCTTCCACGTGCTGCGCTACCCTACCCTCGCCCCGCGCGACAAGTTCCGCACGGTGTACTACGACGGCGAAGCGGTTTTCGGGCTGTGCCGCCTTTACGCGCTCACGCACGAGCAGCGCTGGCTCGACGCCGCGAAACAGGCGGTGGACAGGTTTATCCGCGAGGACTACACGCAGTACCGCGACCACTGGGTGGCTTACGCGGTAAACGAGCTTTCAAAGCACCTGCCCGAGGACAAATACTTAAGCTTCGGGCTGAAAAACGCCGCAGCTTCGCTGAAAAATCTGTACACCCGCGAAACCATAGCGCACACCTCGCTCGAGCTGCTGTGCGTAACGTTTGAGCTGTACGCGCGCATTAAGGAGCAGGGGCCTGAATGCAGCTATCTCGCGGGCTTCGACGAGGCGCTGTTTATCCGCACCATATACCGCCGCGTGTGGCGTATGCTCGACGGCTACGCCTACCCCGAGCTTGCAATGTACTTCAAGGAGCCTGCGGCGTGCGCGGGCGCTATAGTCGTGCGGCAGGGGGATTTTCGCATAAGGATAGACGATATCGGGCATTTCTGCGCGGCGTACTGCTCGTTTTACAGGAATTTTGAAAGGCTTGAAAAGCTGCGCGCGGAGTTTGGCGAAAGCGCCGTGCAGGGGCTTAAATAGGGGGCATTCTCATGGAACAGTTGAAAGCGCCGTCGGGCTTTGAAGCAGCGGGCGCGGACAGGTGCATAAAACTTCGCTGGAACGCCGTGCAGGGCGCGGAAAAATACCGCGTGTTCCTGCGCGCGGCGGATTCGCCCGACAGGGTGATACGCACGCGCAGCACCGCCGCCTGCCGTCTTGCGCTCAAAGGTCTTGCAAACGGGCGGGAGTACCTGCTGACCGTGCGCGCGCTGCACACGGTAAACGGCAGGGAAACAGCTGGAGCTGAAAGCGAGCGCGTTCGCGCCGTACCCGTAAGCGAGGGTCTGCGCGCGCAGGAAACGCTCTGCCTTGAGGTGGGGCAAAGCGCGCAGCTCAAGTGGGAATGCCGCGGCAAAAAGCCCGAGGCGCGCTTCTCGACAGACGCGCCCTCCGTCGTTTCTGTGAGCGCAGACGGCGTTGTAAAGGCGCTTTCGCGCGGCAGAGCGGGCGTTGTCATCACCTCCAAGGAGGATTCGCAGACCTTCCGCACGGCGGTGGAGGTCGGGCGCAGGGAGGTTTCCTGCGGGGCGCGCGCAGCGCTTTTGTTTACGGGCGGGATAACTGCGGGCGCGGCGCTGCAAAGACGCGTTCGCTCCCGCGACTTCCACGGGGAATTCAGCGCTGTAAAGGAGCTTCTGGCGGGCGCGGACCTTGCCGTGGGCGCGCTTGAGGCGTGCTGCTGCGACGGCGCGCCATACGCTGCGGAAAGCCCGCTGCTCGAGCGCGGCGGAGAAAACGCGAACGCGCCCTCTACCCTGCTCAACGCGCTTTCCGCGGCGGGATTCGGCGCTGTCGTTACCGCCGCCTGCCACAGCTGCGACGCGGGCTTCAGGGGCATACAGGACACCGCCGCAGGGATTCGCGGGCGCGGAATGCGCAACATCGGCACGCTGGGCGACGACCCCGTCGTTATCTCCGTAAAGGGCATGAACGTCGCGTTTATCGCCGTTGCCATGACCGCCGTGCCAAAGGACGACATAGCCGCAGCCAACGCCTGCGCCGTTTACAGCCGCGAATTTTTCGTGGAACTTGTGAACAGGGCGCACGGTCTGGGCGCGGAATACATAATAGCCCTGCCGCACTGGGGCAGCGCGGCTTCCCCGCTCGTCACAAAAAAGCAGGCGGAGGAAGCGCGCTTTATGGCGCAGGCGGGCGCCGACCTTATCATAGGCGCGCACCCGCAGGCGGTGCAGCTCGTAAGCCTTATCGAAACGCCCGACGGCAGGAAGGTCCCCTGCGCGTACTCGCTCGGGCGGCTTATCACCTCGCCGGAAGCGCCTGCGGAATACCGCGGCAGCGCTATTTTGCGCGCGGAGCTTTACAGGACGCAGACGGGCGTCAGCGCGCGGCTTACCTACACGCCGTGCATCTGCCTGCCCGCAGAGGACGGCGTGCGCGCCTATCCCTGCCGCAAACCGTTCAGCGAGGAGAGCCGCGAGTGCGCAGCCCTTACCGCGCGCAGGCTCGGCAAGGGCATAAGCTGCGAAAACCGCCGCCCGCGCGTGCTGCTGAGCGGTTCGCCGATACTGGGGGACATCTTCTCCGCAGGGAACGCGTTTCGCGTTGACAAGACCGCAATGCGGCTGTCGCAGGTGTCGCTCGGGTCGGGCGGAGGCGGCTTCTCCCCCGACGAGGGGTGCAGCGAACGGCTGAGGCTGGACATTGCAAAGGACCTGCCCGACTACATAAAGCGCACCGCGCCCGACATTATCGCGGTGGACTTCTGCACGGCGGCGGCTTCGGCGTGCTACATGATAAACGGCTCCGAGCCGCCCTGCTGCTTTACCGCAAGGCGCGTGCTGCGCCGCTCGGCGTTCTTCGCGCAGCATAAGGAGCAGCTCACGCGGGTAGCGCCGCCGTTCGGCGAGGAGTTCTGGAAGCCCGCGCTGCGCCGCTACGCCGAGATACTCGCGGCTTCGGGCGCGCGTATAATCCTTTTCCGCACGGAATACGGCGCGCACACCGCAAAGGGCGCGGAGCTCCGCGCGGCTTCGCCCAAGACCCGCGCGAACAGGCTGATGCGCGAAATGGAGGACTTCTTTATCGACATAGCGCGCCCCGCCGTGGTGGAGCTGTCGCGCTTCTACTTTCCCCTTGCGGAGGACGCCGAGGGGCGCTTTGAGCCGCACTACAGCCTTGACGCGTACAGGGCGGCGCTCGCCCTTTCATCGGACGCGGGCGTTACCTGCATAAGCGCGCCGTCTGAGGAGATATGGTTCTCGCGCGTTGTGAAATACTACGCGAGCATGACTGCGCGCTCGTTTCAGAGCTGGCTGCTCAATATGGACTGCGCTGCGGACAGAATTATCGCCTCTACCTCGGCGGAGTTCGCCGCAAAGCACGCAGAGCAGCTTATACGGCTAAAACGCGCGGGCGGCGCGCAGCTTACCTGCGTGGGCGAGTTTTTCGCGGGTGAACCCGAAGCGCGCGAGCTTGTCCACACCGCGCAGATGATACAGGCGCTGCTTGACGGCGACCTGTCGCGCGGATACGACTTCTATGAAAGCGCGTTTAAGGGGAAGTACGTGATACTGCGCACGATGATGAGGCTTCTTGCTAAGGAAACGGGCGCCGCCGTAAACGACAGAAGCGTTGAGCTTATGTATCTCCTGCGCGGAAAGCCGCAGCAGAAGCGCTACATTCAGTCGCAGGGGCTTAAAACGCTCGACATATGGGGCAGCTGCGTATCGCGCGAATCCGCAAACATGAGCGACGCGTTCATCGGCAGGTACATATTCAAGCAGCCCGCGCTGCTGGCATTCGAGCCGCCCGTAAACGCGCAGCTGCCCGAGGGGACGGAGGCGTTCAGCGGCAACGCATGGCGCAGGAGAACGCTTGAAAACGCGCTTTCCCGCAGCGGCATACGCGATATTGAAAGCTCAGGGGCGCGCTGGATACTGCTCGATTTCTTCGACCTGATAAGCAAAATGGCGGAGTACAGCGGCGGGCTGTTCGAGATAGACGACACGGTCATGCGCATGGACTTCTACAAGGACATAAAGAGCGCGTGCAGGCTGTCCTACCTGTTCGAGCGGCGCGGAATGAAATACTGCTTTGACGCTATGACGCGCTTCGCGGGCGTTATAAGCGAAAGGTACGGCGGCAACATAATCCTCATAAAGGCAGAGCCGAAAAGCGAGTACATAACGCTCGACAACAGGCTCGCACCGCTTGAGGACGACGGAATGGCGGAGCTTAAGAAAAAGTTCATCTCGCTGTGCGAGGAGCGCTTTGCGGCGGTGACGGGGTGCTACGTAATCGATATCTCAAAGCACTTCTACTCGTCTGACAGCTTTGTTTTCGGCGGCGCGCATATCGTGCATTACGAAGAGGAGTTCTACCGCACTGCGGGACGTTACATAAGCGAAATCATCGCGGGGACTGACAGACAGGTGTTCAGCGCCGTGGACGAAAACTACCTGCTGCTGCGCTCGCTGAGGCTCAGCCGCAGCTGACACTACACCTATGGAAAGGGGGCGCGCCATGCGACGAATAAAACTGCTTGCGGTACTGCTTTCGCTGTGCGCGCTGCTTACCGCGTGCGATACGGGCGCAGTCCCCGAAAGCACCGCGCCCGCTTCTCCTGCGGCAACCTCTGCGGAGCCCGCTCCCCCGCAGGACGCCGCGCCCGCCGCAGAGGTTACGTCAGGCACGGCGGGCAGCCGCACGCCCGTGCAAAGCACGCCCGAGCCTGCCCAAACCGCAGAGCCTGACGAAAGCGCGGAGGAGAGCGCCGAGCCGCTCACGGAAAGCTTTATCGAGCCTGCCGCCGAAAGCGCGGAATCGCCCGCAGCGACAACGCAGACGTCCGTGCAGACCTCCGCGACAACCGCGACGAACGCGACGACAACCGCAGCCACGCCCGCGCCCGTGGTTATCCCCGAGGTGAGGACGGTGTCCTCGCCGGGTACGGAAGTTTTCACCTGCGGGAGCGGCAGCATAGACTACTCTAACGCCGCAGAGGGCTACATAAGCGTTACCTACACGGGCGGTAGCGACTCTGCAAAGCTGCGGATGATATGCGGCAAGCAGACCTACGACCACGACATAGCGCTCGGGAAAGCCGATTATTTCCCGCTTTCCTGCGGCAGCGGCAGCTATACGCTGCAGCTTTACGAACACGCAGAGGGCAAGATGTACTCCCTGCTTATCGACAAGACCGTGAAGCTTAACGTTGCAAGCGAAACCGAGATGTTTCTGCTGCCGAACCACTATGTTAAGTTCGACAAAGGCTCCGCCGCCGTTGCAAAGTCTGCGGAGCTGTGCGCGGGCAAAAGCGGCACGGTTGAAAAGCTAGCGGCGGTGTTCACATGGCTTACGGACAACGTAACCTACGACAAGGAGCTTGCAAAGACTGTGCGCAGCGGCTACTGCCCCGACCCCGACAGAACGCTTGCCGCGAAAAAGGGCATATGCTTTGATTATGCGAGCCTGCTGTGCGCCATGATGCGCGCGCAGGGCGTTCCCACGCGGCTTGCGGTGGGCTACGCCGCAACGGACATATACCATGCGTGGAACGAGGTATACACCGAGGAAACGGGCTGGATAACCCCGCAGCTGCTGCTGAAAAGCAAGGGCTACAACATAGTTGACGCTACGTTTTACGCAAGCGCTGCGGACAAGGATAAAATATCGGACTACATCTCCAACGCGGGCAATTACTCCGCGATTTACTACTACTGAGCGAGGTACTACAAATGGCTCAAAAGGAAAAAAAGGTAAGGCTTCTCACCCCCGATGAAACGGCGTACCTGTGCGAGCAGCTTGCAATGATGCTGGGCTCGGGAATGCAGCTTGCGGACGGGCTTGAGATGATAGCGCTTGACGCGGGCGACTTAAGCGGGCTGTGCGCGCAGCTCGCCGCCGACATAGGCTGCGGAACGCCGCTGCACGAGGCTATGGAAAAAAGCCGCCGCTTCCCCGCGTATGCAGTCAGCATGGCGCGCATAGGCTTCCTTACGGGCAGCCTTGAGGACGTGCTGCACGGGCTTTCGGACTACTACGAGGAGCGCGCGGAAATGACGAGGACGGTCCGCTCTGCGGTACTGCACCCGATAATGCTGCTTGTTATGATGACGGTAGTCATGATAGTGCTTATTGTGATGGTTATACCGATGTTCGGAGACATCTTCTCGCAGTTTGACAGCTCGGTAGGCGAAACGGTGAGCGCTGCGGTAAACCTGGCGTACAGAACGGGCGGTATCATTCTCGCAGTGCTTATAGCGGTGACTGCGGCGGCGCTCGTTATCGCGGCGCTTTCGCAGATTCCCGCGGCGCGAGAAGCGCTCGCGCGGTTCACCTGCGCGTTTCCCCTGACAAAGAACGCGGCTTATAAATTCACGCTTGCAAAGTTTACAAAGGCCGTTTGCATTATGACTGCGGCGGGCATTCCCGCAGACGAAATACTTGAAAACGTGCAGCCGCTCGTTTCCGATGTGAAAATGAAAGCGGCGCTCGAACGGTGCAGGCAGTCTGTGCTTGAGGGCGAGAGCTTCCCCGCCGCGCTTGACGAAAGCGGCGTGCTGCCAAGGCTCTGCTCCCGCTCGCTTATTATAGCGTACGGGTCGGGGTCGTTTGAAGCGGCGTGGCGCAAGATAAGCGAACGCTGCGCAGACGAGGCGGAGCAGACAGCGGCAACGGCGGTGGGCTTCATCGAGCCTGCGATAATCATCATACTCGCGGCGCTTATCGGCGCTATACTGCTTACCGTAATGCTGCCGCTCATGGACATCATGTCGGCGCTCGGCTGACGGCGAAAGGAGCATTGGCATGAAGAAACGCTCTTTGCGCGCGGTATACCCTATAGCGGCAATCGCCGCGTTCGCTGCGGCGCTCTTGTGGCTTATCCTGTCGCTTGCGGGCACGGCTGAGCAGTCGCGCGAGCGGCAGCGGCAGGCGGTGGCGGACAGTGTGGAAAACGGGATAACGCTATGCTATTCCATCGAGGGCGAATACCCCGAAAGCCTTGAACGGCTCACGGAAAGCTACGGCGTGGTATACGACGAGGACAGGTTTATCGTGCATTACGGCTATGTCGGCGCGAATATCCGCCCGAGCGTTACGGTAATAGGGAAAGGAAGCACATGAAGCAGCACAGGACAAAGGCGCTCGCGCATATAACGCAGGCTTCGGGCAGTATGCTGCTGTTCGCGCTGTTTGCGGTGTGTATGCTGATAATGACGGCGGTGGCGGCGAGCGTTTACAGCCGCATAAACGCAGGGTTTGGCGAGGCGTTCGGCGCTTCCGTGCCGCTGCGCTACGTTTCCAACAGGATAAGAAGTGCTGACAGCGTGGAGCTTCTCCCCGACGGACGGGGCGCCGCGCTCTCGGTAAACGGCGTAAGCTGCGTAATTTACTGCGACGGCGAATCCCTGCGCGAGCGCAGCCTGCCGCAGGGCAGCGCCCCCGTAACGCAGGGCGGCGAGTGCATTTCCGGCGCGCAGAGCCTTTCCATAACCGAAAGCGGCGGGCTGTACACGATAACCGTGGAATGCTCTGGGCGCGCCTCTTCAGTATTTGTGAGAGGGGGCGGCGGGGTGTGAAAAGAACGGCGAACGGAACAAGCCTTTTCTTTATCGAAATGATGATGGCGCTGCTGTTCTTCCTTATCTCGGGCGCGGTAATAGTGCGCGTTTTCGCGGCGGCGGACAACAAAGCCAAAACGGCGGCAGCTGCGGAGGCGGCAATGCTCTGCGCGCAGTCGGCGGCGGAGCATTATTCCGTAAACGCAGACCCGCGCGCGGCATTGTGCGCGGTTTTCGGGGAGAACGCCGTTGCGGAGGGCGCGGACGGGCTTACCGTAAGGCTTGACAGCAGCTGCAAGCCCTCGCCTGCGGGCGCGCTTACGCTCACCGCAAGAGAGAGCCGCACGCCCTCGCCTGCGGGTACGCTCTCGCAGCTTACGCTCGTGTTTACTACCGAAAAGGGTGAGCTGTGCGCGCTTTCCTGCACGGCCTATACCCCGAACGGAGGTGCGGCTGATGGACAATAAACGCAGTATGGGTACGGGCTACGTTACGATAATGCTGATTTTTGCGCTCCTGTGCCTTACGGTGTTCGCGGTGCTGAGCTTTCAGGCGGCGTACGCGGACGAGCGGCTGAGCGCGCGGGCGCAGGAATACACGCAGCAGTTCTACACGGCGGATTCGCACGCAAAGGAGATTTTAGCGCAGCTTGACGGATACGCGGCGCAGGCTGCGGGTTCGCCGTTTTTCGCAGAGGAGTTTGCGCTTGAAGCGGGCGGCACGGCTGCGGTTACACCCTGCGCGGAGGGCGCGCACGCGGCGTATTCCTGCGAAATTAACGAGCGGCAGAGCCTGTCGGTGTGCGTTACGTTTTTTGCAAGCCCCGACGGCGGGCGCTACCGCATAGACCGCTGGCAGACCACCGCGCAGACCGACGACGAGGAAGCGCTGCTCGGCGTGTGGGACGGGTCGTTCTGACAGCCGCCGTATTTCACTCTGACGAAAGGACATAACCCTTATGGACATGATAAGCATACTGAAAAAGGCTGCGGAAAACGCTGCTTCCGACATTTTCATAGTGTCGGGCGCGGTACTGAGCTGCAAGTCGCTCGGAAAGCTGCTTTCCCTTGGCGAAGCCCCGCTCACGCGCGACGACACCGAGCACCTTGTGCATCAGCTGTTCGTGCTGGCGGGAATGGAGCTTGACATAAAGACGCTGCCCCCGCGCGAGCTGGACTTTTCCATATCCGTGGCGGGCGTGGGGCGTTTCCGCGCGAATGTCTACAGGCAGCGCGGCAGCTGGTCTGCGGTGCTGCGCTACGTCCCGTTTGAGCTGCCCGACGCCAAGGCGCTCGGCATTCCCGATGAGGTAATGGAGCTCAGTTCCTGCAAGAACGGCATTATACTTATTACGGGCGTTGCAAGCAGCGGCAAGTCCACAACGCTCTCGTGCATGATAGACCGCATTAACCGCACCCGCACGGGGCATATAATCACCATTGAGGACCCGATAGAGTTTCTGCACAAGCACGAAAAGTGCATAGTAAGCCAGCGCGAGATAGACATAGACACCGAAAGCTACCTTGACGCGCTGCGCGCTGCGCTCAGACAGTCGCCCGATGTTATCCTTGTGGGCGAAATGCGCGACTACGAAACGATAAGCGTTGCAATGACCGCCGCAGAAACAGGGCAGCTTGTGCTGTCAACACTGCATACGCTTGGCGCTGCTAACACGATAGACCGCATTATAGACGTGTTCCCGATAAATCAGCAGCATCAGATACGTGTGCAGCTTTCCATGGTGCTTACCGCGGTCGTGTCGCAGCAGCTTCTCCCGTCGGTTGACGGAAGAATGGTTCCCGCGTTTGAGGTGATGACGATGAATAACGCCGTGCGCACGCTTATCCGCGAGGAAAAGACACACCAGATAGACGCAATGCTGCAGACAACGCCCGGTATGCAGACAATGGACAGCTGTATCACAAAGCTGTTCCGCGAGGGCGTAATTTCGCGCGATACCGCTGTAAACTACGCCTACAACCCTGACATAATGAGAAAAAGGCTGGGCTAGTTTTTTGTTAAAAACGCCGAATTTCTAAGAGCGCACAGTTTTCGCCTGTAACCGTGCGCTTTTCCATTGACAAATACCATATAATAGTGTATAATACAAAGTAAGATAGGGGAGTTTTGTCCCTGAGTAAATTTAGCAAGCAATTACAGCCACGATCGGCTTTACATTTGTAAGGAGGCACACCTTATGAACGAAAACGAAAACAAGAACAGCAGGTCGAAAAAGGCGAGAAACGCCGCGATGTTCGCGTTTGCCGTATCCGTTGCGGCAACAAAGCTCATCTCCGTTTCGGCTGCGGCAGAGTCGCCGGTAAACCCTGCGGACTTTACGCAGAACCGCGTTGACGAGGACCACACGGGTTCCACGCCTGCTTACCGCAGGATAACGAGCAATGTTTTTGCCGCAACAAGCGAGTCCGGGGAGATAACAAAGTTCTACAAGGCCATAGACCCGCTGCGCGACTACTCGCTGTACGCTAAGAGCGTGTCCTCCAACCATATTGAGGGCAACATCTGCGTTCAGGAGATAAACGAGGTTGCACTGCGCTACGACAATGTTATCAGCAACGGCACCAACAGCGGCGGTGCGTTCACGAGCTACATTGCGGCTGCGCCTAAGTCCACGGATATAAAGCTCTCGAACCTCAGGCCCGGCATGAAGTATGAGCTGGTGCTTGGCTTCGACTTTGAGCTTGACTACACCGACCACGGCAACTGCGCAGGCTTTATTGCGGGCGGCGTTCATTACAACGTGCTGGATATCCGCACGGACCAGCTCACCATTCGCCGCGCAACCGCCGAGGACAAGGCGTTCAACTTCGACAAGAATATGCTTAACATCGCCTCGAGCGGCGACAAGCTTATAGAAGCCGTTGAGCGCTCCGAGGGAAGCACCGCTGAGGCGCTTACGGCTGCATACTCCGCAATAATGAGCGGCAGCGTGGTTCCCGGCGATACCATGATAATCAACATCAATGCAAACGACGCGAGCCGTTCTGACAATGGCGGTCTGTTTGAGAAACTTCTGCTCGAAAACGGCGGAGTGAACATCATAATCAACGTTGACACATCTGACTACAGCGGCGATTCGCTGAGCTTCGGCAACATCAACAACACATCGTTCAAGAGCTCCTGCGCCAATGTTGTGTGGAACTTCGGTACATATGCGGGAACGCTTTCCGCGCCTGCAGGCGGCATTGTTGTCGCTCCTTACGCTGACGTATGCACAGACCGAGGCCACGTAAACGGCGCGCTTATCTGCAACAATTTTAATCAGAACAACGAGATTCATCAGGTAACACGTGACGAATTCAAATTCGGCGATGATGAAGATGACGACAGCGATGAGCCTATCATAGATGACGGTGACTCGGATTCCGACGGTGACTCGGATTCCGACGGCGACTCCGATTCCGACGGCGACTCCGACTCTGACGGCGACTCCGATTCCGATGGCGACTCCGATTCGGACGGCGACTCCGATTCCGACGGTGATTCCGATTCCGACGGCGATTCCGATTCCGACGGCGACTCCGATTCCGACGGTGACTCCGATTCCGACGGTGACTCCGACTCCGACGGTGATTCCGATTCCGACTCCGACGGTGATTCCGATTCCGACTCCGACGGTG
>CAKSEE010000004.1 GCA_934446455.1 uncultured Oscillospiraceae bacterium
GCGCAGTACGGCGCAAACGTCATGGACGTTACGCAGACCATCATGCAGGACCTTTTCGCCATGACGATGATGATAGAGATATCAAAGCTGTCCATTGATTACATCGACTTTGCCGAGAAGCTCAAGGCGGCAGGCGCAGAAATGGGGCTTCAGGTACACGTTATGCACGAGGATATCTTTAATTCCATGCACAAAATCTGATTTCTAAGGAGAACTGACTTATGCTCAACAGCGGCGATATACTGGAAACCATAAAGATGATTCAGGAGGAAAACCTCGATATCCGCACGATAACGATGGGCATTTCCCTGCTTGACTGCATCGACAGCGACACCGACAGGGCCTGCGACAAGGTTTACGACAAGATAATGCGCAAGGCTGAAAAGCTCGTGCAGACGGGCGAGGACATCGAAAAGCAGTACGGTATCCCGATAATCAACAAGCGCATTTCCGTAACGCCCATTGCAATGGTGGCCGCGGCTACGGGCAAAAGCCCCGTAAAGTTCGCGCACGCCCTGCAAAAGGCGGCTGACGGCACGGGCGTAAACTACATCGGCGGCTACTCCGCGCTTGTACACAAGGGCTTTTCCGCAGGCGACAGGGAGCTTATCGAGTCCATTCCGCAGGCGCTTGCGGAAACCACCAACGTATGCTCGTCGGTAAACATCGGCTCCACAAGAGCTGGCATCAACATGGACGCGGTAGCCATGATGGGTCAGACCATTGTAAAGGCTTCGGAGGCTACCAAGGACAACCACTGCTTCGGCGCGGCAAAGATAGTCGTGTTCTGCAACGCGGTTGAGGACAACCCCTTTATGGCGGGCGCGTTCCACGGCGTGGGCGAGTACGACACAGAAATAAACGTAGGCGTATCGGGGCCCGGCGTTGTGCGCGCGGCTCTTGCAAAGCACCCCGACGCCAACATGAGCGAGATAGCGGACGTTATTAAAAAGACCGCGTTCAAGATAACGCGCATGGGACAGCTTGTGGCTACGGAGGCCTCGCGCAGGCTGAACGTGCCGTTCGGCATTGTGGACCTGTCCTTAGCGCCCACGCCCGCGGTAGGCGACAGCGTGGCGCATATTCTTGAGGAAATAGGCCTTGAACGCTGCGGCGCGCACGGCACTACCGCCTGCCTCGCAATGCTCAACGACGCAGTAAAGAAGGGCGGAGTTATGGCTTCCTCGCACGTCGGCGGACTTTCGGGCGCGTTCATTCCCGTGTCTGAGGACGCAGGCATGATAGACGCTGCGGTATGCGGCGCGCTTTCGCTTGAAAAGCTTGAAGCCATGACCGCAGTATGCTCCGTAGGTCTTGATATGATTGTAGTCCCCGGCGACACGCCTGCGGACACCATCTCCGCAATAATCGCGGACGAAGCCGCAATAGGCATGGTAAACAGCAAGACGACAGCCGTGCGCCTTATCCCTGCGATAGGCATGAAGGAGGGCGACACGCTCGAATTCGGCGGACTGTTCGGCAGCGGCCCTGTTATGAAGGTAAGCCCGTTCTCCGCTTCAAAGCTCATAAGCCGCGGCGGCAGAATACCCGCGCCGCTTCAGAGCCTTAAAAATTAAACGCGAAATAATACGGCATAAGCCCGAGGAATTTGTCCCTCGGGCTTATGTTTTTATCAGTCGTTATTAGTTGAACTGCGCCAGTATCTGCTCCTTAGTGTGCAGCCCCACAAGCACCTCTTTCACAACGCCGCCGCGAATTATAAGCAGCGTGGGAATGCTCTCCACCCTGAACGCCGCGGCAAGCTCGGGCTGCTCGTCAACGTTCACCTTGCCAACGGTGATGTCCGCGCGCTCGTCCGCTACCGCGTCAACTATCGGCGACTGCATCATGCAAGGCGCGCACCAGCCCGCCCAGAAATCCACAAGAACGTCGCCCTGCTCGGTGTGTTCCTTAAAATTATCCTTTGTAAGTGTAAGAACGCTCATTTTTCTGTACCTCGCTTTCCTTTGCAATGCCCTTTCGGGCAATACCTATAGGTTTAGTATATCATACAGGAATAAAAAAATCAATATTTTTTTCTTAAACCCCTTGACAGATAAAACTGTGTATGTTATAATACAACTGTACTAATACGAATAATACACTAGCTTTTAGATAAAAGCGGTGTAGGCAGACTGACGGATAAGGAGGGATACTATGCTTGACCTGAAGCTGCAGGGCAAAAAACCGATATACGAGCAGCTTTTCACACAGATATCGCTTCAGATAGCGAGAGGGGAGATAGCCCCGGGCGAAAAGCTGCCCGCCGTGCGCGAAATAGCAAAGCAGCTCGGTATAAACCCGAACACGGTGCAGAAGTCCTACGCCATGCTTGAGCAGGCGGGGCTGATAGACTCCATGCCCGCAAAGGGCAGCTATGCTTCGCTGTCGCCAAGCGGTGCGGATGGCTTACGGCAGGAGGCGCTCGGCGCGCTCTCACAGGCGATGGAGGAAGCGCACAGAAGCGGCGTTAAAGGGGAGGACGCGCAGGAGCTTTTACTGAAGGTATGGGGGGAGGATAACAATGATAAGCATTAAAAACGCGGTAATGCGCTTTGACGACAAGTACGCGCTCTCGGGCGTGTCGCTTGAGATACCCGAGGGATGCGCCTACGGGCTTTTAGGCTCGAACGGCGCGGGCAAGTCCACGCTGCTGCGGCTTCTCGCGGGAATATACCGCCCGCAGCAGGGAGAGATACTGATAGACGGGCAGGGCGTGTACAACAACGTCCCCGTAAAGGAACGAGTGTTCTTTATAAACGATGAAACCGCGCAGTACGACGGCATGACGCTCTCAGAAATGCGCGCATATTTCAAGCGCTTTTACAGCAGCTTTTCTGACGAAACCTACGAGCGGCTGTGCGGGGTGCTTAATCTCCCGCGCGACAAGAAGCTCAGCACCTTTTCAAAGGGCATGAAGCGGCAGGCGGTGGTTATCTGCGGCATTTCCTGCAAAACGCCCTACCTGTTCCTTGACGAGGCGTTCGACGGACTTGACCCCACCATGCGCATTGTGGTAAAACAGATGCTTATAGACGCAATGCTCGACAACGGGCTTACCGTTATCTTCTCCTCACACAATCTTAGCGAAATAGAGGAGTTCTGCGACCGCGTGGGGCTGCTGCACGACGGGCGCGTGGTGTTCGACAGGGAGCTTGACACGATAAAGGGCAATATCATAAAGATACAGGCGGCGTTCGACCACGATGTCACCGCGGACGAGATAAGCGGCTGCGAAGTGCTGCACATCGAGCGCGTAGGCTCTGTAACGAACCTTATCGTGCGCGGCGAACGCGAAACTATAAGAAGCGCGATAAAGGCGCTCTCGCCCAAAATCTACGACGAGCTTCCGCTGGGGCTTGAGGAGATATTCATTTACGAAATGGAGGTGCTTGGCTATGACAGCTCAAAGCTCGGTTAATTTTTCTAAGTTCGGCAAATATTTCGGCTATAAGCTGCGCGGGCTTTCACCGCTTATCGTGCTCACGTCCATTTTCGCATTCCTGAGCTACCCTGCGGGCTTCTTCTGCATAACAATGACCGCGATAAGCTACGAAAAGCTGAACGCATTCTTACAGACGGCGGGTATCGACGGCAGCTACTTCACAAGCTACGACAGGGAACTCAACCCCGTTTTTTCAAACCTTATGGGGTCGCCCGAATGGCTTGCCGCAAAGGCGCAGTATGATATGTGGAGCGGCATTCAGGACGTTATGATTGTGGTGATGATAATTGCGCTCGGGGCTATGTTCCTTATGGGCTACTTCATCATCATGCGCAACTTCAGATACATCTATCAGAAGCGCTTCGTTGATATGGACTACTCCCTGCCGATATCCGAGCAGACACGCTTCCTCGGCGACGTTCTCTCGGGACTTGCAGCGTACCTTATCCCGCACATTGCGGCGTTCGGCATAGGGCTCGGGCTTTACGCCAACGGCATTGCGCGCAGGTTTGAATATCTCGCGGACATCCATATGCTTGACGCGCCCGTTGTCAAGTATATGCTGATAGGCGTGCTTTCCTGCGTTATGTTCTACTGCCTGTCGCTTCTGGCGGTTGTGTGCTGCGGGCGCACGACCGAGGCGGGCATAGCGCCTGCGGTGATAAACGCCGCAATGCCCGTTATCATGTGGACAATGTACTGTCTTTCGCTCATCAACTGTTCGAGCAGCGCGTCGGGCGACCGCGCTTTCATGCTGCCTTTTGCCGCTACAAGCCCGCTGGGTCTGCTGATAACAGCCGTTTTCAGCGATAACGGTCATCTACGCGACGGCGGCTTAGTGCTTACGACGGCGGAGCTCTGCGGCGCGATAATAATGACCCTCGTATACGCGGCAGCCGCTATGGCGATAGCCCTTAAGCGCCGCAACGAACGCGTGGGCGAACCGTATGTGATAAAGCCCATGCGCCACATTATAAACGCCGGCGTTATCCTTGCGGTGGTATCCATATTCTCCGCAAGCAACTTTTTCGACCCCCACACCAGCGATGACAACAAGCTTCCCTGCGTCATAGCAATGCTTATACTCACATTCGTGCTTTACGTTATTCTGGAGCTTATAAGCGGCAAGGGGTTCAGAAAGTTCCCGAAAACGCTTTTGGGTTACGCTGCGACTACGGGCGGAAGCCTGCTGCTGTGCCTGCTGGTTACGTTCACCAACGGCTTTGGCGCGGACAGCTACGTTCCCGCTTCCTCAAACGTCAAGTTGGTTGCCGCTACCATTTACTGCCGCGACAGCGAAACATGGCGCGAATCATTCTATCTTGACGATGTGCAGCTTACGGACCCCGCGCTTATCGGTAAAATTACCGAAATGCACACTCAGTCCAACGTTCTCAACGCCAATACCGATATCTATGTACACGTTGAGTACCTGCTGAAGGGCGGCAACACCATGGAGCGTCAGCTCCGTATCACCGCACAGCAGGCGGAGGGCTTCCTGCGCGCCTACACGGGCAGCGCGGACTGGAAGCGCACATACAGCGTACTTGACAAGCCCGTTATAAGCATTTCGCCCGACAGCTCCTATTTATCTGACGTAATCGACGCAGGGGAGTTCGTGCAGGCGCTTAAGAGCGACATTGAAACGCTCAATTATGACGCGGTTTACAACGGCAGCGAGCCCGGCAGCGGCATAGGCGTATGGATACAAACCGAAAACGGCAGCTCAAGAATAGTCGTAGAGCCCTACCACAAAAACGCCTACGCCTATCTTGTGGACCACGGCTGCTGCGCCGCGCCCGACACGGTAACCGACGGGGACGTTGTTATGCTGGCAAAGGTGCGCGCGCAGTCAGTCTGCGACCCTTATACAGCGTGGATAAGCAATATGCTTTCCTACGAATCGGCAGATACCTTCAGCGTGGGATATACAGACGTCTATGACGATGAAAGCGGCGAGTATACCGACGAGGATATCTCCGAAAATAAATACAACAACTATAACGACGAATGCGGCGTTTACATCGACGCAAACAGCGCAGAGTTCACCGAGCTTATGGAGCTTTGCACGGGCACGCCCGTGATTTACGGTGACGAGTGCGAGTATACCTACGCTCTTTGCATTCTGCGCAATAAAAACACGCCCCTGAACGACTTCGTGTATATCGCAGTACCCTCCGGGCTTGACAGGACCGCCGAGATATTCGACAGCCTTGCAGCCCGTCAGGCGGCGTGACGGACGCCTCCCGCCGCGGCGCTTTCCCCCGCGTAACGCGGCATATAATAGCACCGCCCTTTGCAAAACAAAGGGCGGTGCAGTCTGTCTAAAAGTCATAAAACTTCCGCACAGCGTATTAAAAGTTTTCGATCCAGCCTTTTGAAAAAGGCTGGCGGGGTGTGGGGCGGAGCCCCGCCACTCGGCGCGATAGCGCCATATCGCGTTCAAAAGCGCTAAAAGGGGCGTGGGGAAAAAACAAAAGTTTTTTCCCCACAGTCTATTGCAATTTGCTGCCGTTTTTGTTTTTTCAACAAGCTGACCGCCCTTTGCAAAACAAAGGGCGGCAGTTTCATATCGGCGAAAAAACCGATGGGGATTTCCCGACGAAACATCCGCACTGCGCGCACGGTCGCGTTGCGTAAGCGCAGCGTCGCGTTGCGTAAGGCGCAAGCCGTCGCGTTGCGTAAGCGCAGCGTCGCGTTGCGTAAGCCGAGCACAGCGAGGTGTCGCTTACACACTTGTGCGGATAGAAAAGTTTTTTGCCTCGGGACCCCCGAGGCAAAAAAGGTATTTCAAAGCCCGCTGCGCGGGCAAACCTGCGCCAGCTGCCGCGCTCGCTCCAGCAGCGCCTGCTTTGTGTTGGGGAGCGTGCCGTCCACAACCTCCGCTAAAAGCGCCGCAAGCACCCGCCCCATTTTCGGGGACGGTTCTATAATGTCCTTAAGGTCGCCGCCCGTTACGGCAAGGTCGTGCACGGTAAGGCAGGGGGCGCGCTCTATAAGCTCCTTCGCGTGAACGAGCGCAGCCTCGTAAGACGGAATACGCTCGCGGCACTCCGGCTTTTTTGCCATGTCGTCCGCAATGTGCGCGCGTATGATGTCGCAGAGCCTCTCGTAACCGTGGCGCGAAAGCGCACGCCGCAGATAGCGCGCCGTATCGTTTATCGGCATATCGTGATAGCGCACTATCTCAACTACCCGCCCGCGCGTGGCGTTGTCGCACTTAAGCCCGCGCAGTATCTCCTCCGCAAGCAGCGCGCTTTTCTCCGCATGGCCGTAGTAGTGGCTCTCGCCCTGCTCGTCCTCGCTGCGGCAAAAGGGCTTGCCCACGTCGTGCAGAAGCATTGCAAGGCGCAGCCCCTCGTCGTGCGGAGCGCCGCCCACAGCACGCGCGGTATGCTCCCACAGCAAGCTGTCGTGAAAGCGGCTGTTCTGCTCGTACCCGACAAGCGGCTTCAGCTGCGGAATTATCCTTACAAATATCTCGGGGAAGTCCTTAAGCACCTGCACGGCGTTTTCGCCGCAAAGCAGCTTTTTAAGCTCCGCAAATATCCTCTCTCGCGACACCTTATCCAGCAGCCCCGCGCACTCGACAGCCGCGCGCGCCGTGTTCTCCTCAATGGTAAAGCAAAGCGTCGCCGCGAATCTCAGCGCGCGCAGTATCCGCAGCGCGTCCTCGCCGAAACGCTTATGCGGCTCGCCTATACAGCGCACAACGCCGCGCTCTATGTCCGCGCGCCCGCCGAACAGGTCAACGTACCCCTCCTTCGGGGAGTATGCTATGCCGTTCATCGTAAAGTCGCGGCGGGAGAGGTCGTCGCGCAGGCTTCGCGTGAAGCTCACGCCGTCGGGGTGCCTGCCGTCGCGGTACTCGCCGTCTATGCGGTAGGTGGTTATCTCAACGGGCTGCCCCTCGGACAGCACGGTGACAGTGCCGTGCTTTATGCCAGTTTCTATAACGCGGTACGCGGCAAAAACGCGCTCGGTCTCATGCGGCAGCGCAGAGGTCGTAACGTCGTAATCGTGCGGCGTCATACCCATAATGCTGTCGCGCACGCACCCGCCCACGATGTAAGCCTCAAACCCCGCCGCATGGAGCGCATTAAGCACCGCGGCTGCATATCTCGGTATATCCATTTTTCTCACCCCGTTTTATTGTAGCATAATTTCGGGGAGAATACAAGGAAAAAAGTGTGCGGACGTTATGTGAGAGTAGCCCTGTTCAGCAGCAGCTTTGTTTTGTTGCCGCTGCCATAGCCTATTTTCACGTCTATTTCAAGCTCCTCAAAATCCTCGGACACCTGATAGCAAAGACCGCCCTGAAGCTTCTTTCCGCCGGCGACAGTACCGCCTATGGTTTCTATATCGGACGCTGTAAGCGCGCTGAAATCGTCGCTTAGTGCATACCCATCCTCATATGCGTTGAAATCGAGTAAGCTTATATTCAGTTCGCTGTCGACAGTGGTATTTTCCACTGTCATTACGACCTCCACAAACATTTTACCCTCGTCGGGCTGTGCAAACTGATTGTCGCTCTTTACCTCTCTGAACGAATCGACCATCAGTTTATAGGACTTCTTCTGCGCGGTATCACCAACGCCGTATGCCGCGGGCTTGCTTTCTGATTCCTTAGGAGTGGAACTAACAGAAGTGTGTGATGTTTTTTCCGTTCGAGATGTACTCTGCGAAGCCGTAAGTGATGCAGGACGCGACGACGATTTGCTGCTGTCGGACAGTTGTCCCGATGCTGCACCTATTGCGTATATCGCAACTAACCCCACGATAAGCCAGAACCACCATTTTTTAATAACATCTTTCATTGTGATACCTCCCTGTTTTCTAGAACGTTTTGTTCTAGAAGCATTATAGCACAACTCGTTCTATTTGTCAAGAGAATATTTCATTCTATGGTTATAATAAATTTATGCAAATAATGAACGGAGCGTGCCTATGTATCGGTTAAAGTATCTGCGCGAAAGCGAACTGCTGTCGCAAAGCGAGGTTGCAAAAGCTATATTCGTCACCCAGCGGACATACAGCTACTACGAAACCGAGGAGCACGATATCCCCACCCAGACCCTGATACGCCTTGCGGATTTCTACAACGTGTCCGTGGACTATATTCTCGGCAGGACGGATAACCCGCAGATGAACAAATAGGGCATAACAGCGGCGGCTGCTATGCCCTATTATATAAAAAGGGGCTGCGCGAACAGCCCCCTCTTTATTCACCCGTTGATTGCCCTGAGCAGCTGCTCTGTGCGGTCGGTGCGCTCCCACGCAACGCCGAGCTCCTCCCTGCCCATATGACCATACGCGGCAAGCTGCCTGTACTGCGCCCGGCGCAGGTCAAGCGCGTCTATCATAGCCGCCGTGCGCAGATCGAACACCTTGCGTACCGCCTCGGAGATTGCGCCGTCCTCAGCCTTGCCCGTGCCGAACGTGTCGACCATTACCGATACGGGGTGCGCAACGCCTATGGCGTATGCAAGCTGAACCTCGCACCTGTCCGCAAGGCCCGCCGCAACAATGTTCTTTGCAATGTAGCGCGCCATGTATGCGCCCGAGCGGTCAACCTTGGTCGGGTCCTTGCCCGAGAACGCGCCGCCGCCGTGGCGCGAATAGCCGCCGTAGGTGTCTACGATTATCTTTCTGCCCGTAAGGCCGCTGTCGCCCGCAGGTCCGCCAACAACAAAGCGACCCGTGGGGTTTACATAGTATTTGGTGTCCGCGTCGAGAAGCTGCGCGGGAATGATCGGCTTAATTACCTTTTCAATAATGTCCGCGCGTATCTGCTCAAGCTGCGCGGAAGCGCTGTGCTGTGTGGATACCACAACCGTGTCTACGCGAACGGGTCTGCCGTCATCGTACTCCACCGTTACCTGCGTTTTGCCGTCGGGGCGGAGGTATGTAAGCTCGCCGCTCTTGCGAACCTCGGCAAGCCGCTTTGCCAGCTTGTGCGACAGGCTTATCGGCAGCGGCATAAGCTCGGGCGTTTCATTGCACGCATAACCGAACATCATACCCTGGTCGCCCGCGCCCGTGTCGTAGGCGTTCTCCGCCCTGCCCTCGAGCGCGTTGTCAACGCCCATTGCAATGTCGGGCGACTGCTTGTCTATCGAGGTGATGACCGCGCACGCGTCAGCGTCAAAGCCCGCAGCGTCGCCCGTGTAACCTATCTCGCGCACCGCGTTTCTTACTATCGCGGGAATATCGACCGACGCGGTGGTGGTGATTTCGCCCATTACCATAACCATGCCCGTGGTGGCGGTGGTTTCGCACGCAACGCGCCCCTTGGGGTCCTGCGCCAGTATTGCGTCAAGAATCGAATCCGAGATGATGTCGCACACCTTGTCGGGGTGTCCCTCTGTTACGCTTTCAGAGGTGAACAGCTTCTTGTCCTTCATGCTTTTTTCCTTTCTTCTGCGGCGATACCGCGCAGTCATGCGCTTTCGGTACGCCTGTACCCGTTTACCTGCAAAACAAAAACTCACTCCATTAAGGAGTGAGCCACTTTCGTCTTCACTCCTCATCTCTCGGCAGCATACAGCCGCCGCAGGAAGTAGCACCTTTTCCGCATGGCGCGCCGTGCGAAGAGGTTGCCGGGCTTCATAGGGACCAGTCCCCCGCTCCTGCGAGCAAGAAGCCTCTCTTGATAAGGTTTTTGTCGAATATAAGTATAGCACATATTCCCCGCGCTGTCAATACATATTGCGGTATTTCTCAAATTTTCCGCACTTGTCCGCGTCAGACCGTCGCCCTCATTCGGGTGGGACTCCGAAACATCTTACGACATTTCGGAGCAACGGTTCGCAATTCAGCACAAAGTGCAGATTGCGCCGCTTCGCGCTGGCGCGAGCCTTTCTGCATACATGGCGCCGAGCGCTGCGGGCTTGTGTAAGAGCGCTTTGCAGATAAACCCCATGCGGGAATCATTTTCATCTTGATTTCACAAAACGGTTATAAATCGTTCAAAGAAGTACGGTATTATATAGTCACAGCAGCGGAACGCCCCCGCACAGCGGTCCCTGCCTGTTACACAATAATACCTCCCCCGACCGACAGGGCGTTTTCCTTCCTTTTTTCGTCCTGTCGGTCAAGTCCCGCAGAACGCACATCTGCGGGACTTTTTTCGTTACGGCGCAGTGTGCGCGAAGATTTCTGCAAGAAAGCACTTGACAAACGCGGGGAAGCGTGGTATAATGAATGTGTAATAGTTCAAATGCGTTGAAGGGAACAAAGTCCGATGCGTGAGCTTTCAGAGAGCCGCCGTTTGGTGCGAACGCGGCAGTCGTGCGCGGATATAACTCCTCCCTGAGCAGAGCGGCAGAACGCTTGTGCAATTAAGCCGCTACGGTATCTCCCGTTATCGAGAAACACATTGTCAGATGTGGCAGAGCGGGCTTTCAGCCAACAAGAGTGGTACCGTGGAGTTTACGACTTCATCTCTTATTAAGGAGATGAAGTTTTTTTATTGCCCCGCGAGGCGCATCGTCACAGGAAAGGAATACATCATGACCAAATCAAGCAAGTACACAAGACGCTATTTCATGCCCCCGTTCCCCTGCCTTGACTGGGTGAACAAGGAGTACATCGACAAAGCCCCCAAGTGGTGCAGCGTCGACCTGCGCGACGGCAATCAGGCGCTTATCATCCCCATGAGCCTTGAAGAGAAGCTCGAGTTCTTCACGCGGCTTGTAAAGGTGGGCTTTAAGGAGATAGAGATAGGCTTCCCCGCCGCAAGCGAAACGGAGTACGAATTCTGCCGCGCGCTTATCGAGCGCGACCTTATCCCCGACGACGTTACCGTGCAGGTACTTACGCAGTCGCGCGAGCATATCATCAAAAAGACGTTCGAGGCGCTTGAGGGCTGTAAGCACGCTATCGTCCACCTCTACAACTCCACGTCCGTGGCGCAGCGCGAGCAGGTGTTCCGCAAGAACAAGCAGGAAATCATTGATATAGCCGTGACGGGTGCAAAGCTTCTCAACGAGTACAAGGAAAATACCCCCGGCAACTTCCGTTTTGAATACTCCCCCGAGAGCTTTACGGGCACAGAGCCCGAGTTTGCAGCCGAGATATGCAACGCTGTTATAGACATCTGGAAGCCTACCCCCGACAACAAGGTCATCATCAACCTCCCCGTTACCGTTGAGGAATCCATGCCGCACGTTTACGCGCAGCAGATCGAATATATGTGCAAGGTGCTGCACGACCGTGAGAACCTTGAAATATCCCTCCACCCGCACAACGACCGCGGCTGCGGCGTTGCCGACACCGAACTCGGGCTGCTTGCGGGCGCCGACCGCGTTGAGGGCACGCTCTTCGGCAACGGTGAGCGCACGGGCAACGTTGATATCGTAACGGTAGCGCTCAATATGTACTCCCACGGCGTTGAGCCGGGTCTTGACTTCTCCGACCTGCCCGAGCTTGCCTCTGTTTACGAACGTCTGACGCGTATGCACGTTTACGAGCGTATGCCGTACAGCGGACAGCTTGTGTTCGCGGCGTTCAGCGGCTCGCATCAGGACGCTATCGCAAAGGGCATGAAATGGCGCGAGGAAAAGGACCCCGAGCACTGGAACGTCCCCTATATTCCCATCGACCCGCACGACATCGGCAGAGAGTACGAGGGCGACGTTATCCGCATCAACTCGCAGTCGGGCAAGGGCGGCATTGGCTACCTTATGGAGCAGTCCTACGGCATAATCATGCCCCCGAAAATGCGCGAGGACTTCGGTTACAAGGTCAAGAGCGTGTCCGACCACTCTCATAAGGAGCTGCACCCCGCTGAGATATACAAGATTTTTGAGGAGAGCTATGTCAACCTCAAGACAAAGCTTGAGCTTGTAGAAACTCACTACACTAAGCAGGGTCCCTCTATCGCAGCAGACGTCACCGTTAAGATAAACGGCGAAAAGCGCACCTATGCAGGCAAGGGAAACGGCCGCCTCGACGCTGTTTCCAACGCAATAAAGAACGGTCTTGGCATTGAGTACCACATCGAAACCTTTACCGAAAACGCGCTTGAAACTTCATCCAAATCAAAGGCGGCTTCCTTCATTGGCATTACCACCGCAAACGGCATCAGCTGGGGCGCCGGTATCGACACGGATATCATCACTTCATCGCTCTACGCGCTCGTTTCCGCTATCAACAATTCGGGGCTTATCTAACCTATACAGGATTCCCCCGCCGACAACGGCGGGGGATTTTTCGCACCAAATCGCATTAAATGTTCACGCCCGTTTAAGAGCGAGGATTCGCCGCGCGTTACTTTGATGCCTTTCGCCGTATAACAAAAACCGCTCCCTTTTCAGAGAGCGGTTTACTTTAAGCGATATAACGCGACGCTTCGCTTACGCAGCGTTAATTAGCTGTTGATCTTGGTAACAACGCCGGAGCCTACGGTTCTGCCGCCCTCGCGGATAGCGAAGCGGAGACCTTCCTCGATTGCGATAGGAGTGATAAGCTCAACGTCCATTACAACGTTATCGCCGGGCATGCACATTTCCTTGTCAGCAGGCAGGGTGATTACGCCGGTAACGTCGGTAGTTCTGAAGAAGAACTGCGGACGGTAGTTGGAAACGAACGGAGTATGACGGCCGCCCTCTTCCTTCTTAAGAACGTAAACCTGACCGGTGAACTTGGTGTGGGGGTGGATAGAACCGGGCTTGCAGAGAACCTGACCGCGCTCGATATCCTGACGGGTGATACCACGGAGCAGAGCGCCGATGTTGTAACCGGCAACTGCCTCGTCAAGGGTCTTTCTGAACATCTCAAGACCGGTAACAACAGTGGACTTGGGCTCGTCAACGAGACCGGTGATCTCAACAGTATCGTTTACCTTTACTACGCCACGCTCTACACGACCCGTTGCAACAGTACCACGACCGGTGATGGTCATAGTGTCCTCAACAGGCATAAGGAAAGGAAGGTCTTCCTTACGATCAGGAGTGGGGATATACTCGTCAACAGCGTCCATAAGCTCCTTGATGCAGTGATACTCGGGAGCGTTAGGATCGGTGGAGGTGGAGTTCAGTGCCTTGTAAGCAGAACCGAAGATAACGGGAGTGTTGTCGCCGTCAAAGCCGTTCTTGGTCAGCTCGTCGCGGATATCCATCTCAACCAGCTCGAGCATCTCGGAACCCTTGTACTCGCCGGTAGCCTCATCATATGTGCAGTCGTCAACGTCGTCGCACTTGTTTACGAATACAACGATCGAGGGAACGCCTACCTGACGTGCAAGCAGGATGTGCTCTCTGGTCTGAGCCATAGGGCCATCAGTACCTGCAACGATAAGGATAGCGCCGTCCATCTGAGCTGCACCGGTGATCATGTTCTTGATGTAGTCAGCATGACCGGGGCAGTCAACGTGAGCGTAGTGACGCTTCTCGGTCTCATACTCAACGTGAGCGGTGTTGATCGTGATACCACGCTCTCTCTCCTCGGGAGCCTTATCGATCATGTCATATGCTTCGAACTTAGCCTTGCCCTGAAGGGACAGCCACTTTGTGATAGCCGCAGTAGTAGTGGTCTTACCATGGTCTACGTGACCGATAGTACCGATGTTTACGTGGGGCTTTGTGGAATTATACTTTTCCTTTGCCATTGGTATTTCCTCCTTATAGGTAAATTGGGCAGTCCCCGCCCGCAAGCGGGGATAGCCTTCTTTTTGCTGATAATAACATTTTAACAGCTTTTCGCAGAAAAATCAAGTAGTTTTTGCTTGATTGCCGAAAAAATCAGCCGTTTTGCTTACGCTTGCTCATAATCTGCTCAGAAATCGACTTCGGAACCTCGATGTAGTGGCTGGGCTGCATTACATACTGACCACGGCCCTGGGTCTTGGAGCGGAGGTCGTTGGAATATCCGAACATCTCAGACAGCGGAACAAATGCCGTTACCTGAACAGTACCGCTTCTCGTTTCCTGATTCTGAATCTGACCACGGCGGGAGTTGAGATCGCCGATTACGTTACCGATATAGTCATCGGGAACGACAACATCGACTCTCATAATAGGCTCGAGGATAACGGAATGCGCCTGTCTGAGGGCTTCCTTGATAGCCATAGAACCTGCGATCTTAAATGCCATTTCAGACGAGTCAACCTCGTGATAAGAACCGTCGTAGAGCGAAACCTTGATATCAACAACAGGGAATCCTGCTAGAACGCCCGCATTGAGCGCACCCTGGATACCTGCGTCAACAGCAGGAATGAACTCCTTCGGGATAGAGCCGCCGACAACATCGTTGCTGAACTCATAACCCTTACCGGACTCATTGGGGCAAACTCTGATCTTAACGTGACCGTACTGACCGGAACCGCCAGACTGACGCTTGTACTTCATATCAACGTCAGCTTCGCCCGTGATGGTTTCCTTATATGCAACCTGCGGAGCGCCTACGTTAGCCTCAACCTTGAATTCGCGGAGCAGTCTGTCTACGATGATCTCAAGGTGAAGCTCACCCATACCTGCGATAATGGTCTGACCGGTTTCCTGGTTGGTCCATGTCTTGAAGGTCGGGTCCTCTTCAGCGAGCTTTGCAAGTGCAAGCGCCATCTTCTCCTGACCTGCCTTGGTCTTGGGCTCAATAGCAAGGTCGATAACAGGCTCGGGGAACTCCATGGACTCGAGGATTATCGGGTGGTTCTCATCGCACAGAGTATCGCCTGTGGTGGTGTACTTGGTGCCGACAACCGCTGCGATATCGCCGCACGGGCAAGCCTCGATATCCTGTCTGTGGTTGGAGTGCATCTGGAGTATACGACCCATACGCTCGTTCTTGTCCTTTACGGAGTTGAGAACGCTCGTACCTGCCTCAACATAACCCGAGTAAACGCGGAAGAAGCAGAGCTTACCAACGAACGGGTCGGTTGCGATCTTGAATGCAAGAGCGGAGAAGGGCTGGTCGTCGCCTGCGTGTCTTTCCTCTTCCTCGCCTGTCTCGGGGTTGGTACCCTTGATAGCGGGGATATCGAGAGGAGAAGGCATATAGTCAACAACAGCATCAAGAAGCTTCTGTACGCCCTTGTTTCTGTAGGAAGTACCGCAGATAACGGGAACGAACTTGTTTTCGATCGTGCCCTTTCTGATAGCTGCTCTGATTTCCTCAGCGGTGAAATCTGCACCCTCGTTCTCGAGGTATCTCTCCATGAGGTCGTCATCAAGCTCGGCTACCTTCTCAAGAAGGTTAGCTCTGTATTCCTCAGCCTTTTCCTTCATATCCTCGGGAATATCTTCCACGCGCATATCCTTGCCGAGGTCGTCATAGTATACATCTGCGTTCATCTCAACGAGGTCGATGATGCCTCTGAAGGACGCCTCAGCGCCGATAGGCAGCTGAATCGGAACGGCGTTGCACTTCAGTCTGTCGTGCATCATGTGTACAACGTTGTAGAAGTCTGCACCCATAATGTCCATCTTATTTACATAAGCCATTCTGGGTACATGATAGTTGTCCGCCTGGCGCCAAACTGTTTCAGACTGGGGCTCAACGCCGCCCTTAGCGCAGAATACAGTTACGGAACCATCGAGGACGCGGAGCGAACGCTGAACCTCAACAGTGAAGTCAACGTGTCCGGGGGTATCGATAATATTGATACGGATCTTGTTATTCTTGCGGTCGTTCCAGAACGCGGTGGTCGCAGCAGAAGTAATGGTTATACCTCTCTCCTGCTCCTGAACCATCCAGTCCATCGTAGCCGTACCGTCGTGAGTTTCACCGATCTTGTGGTTGATACCAGTGTAGAACAGGATACGCTCAGTGGTAGTGGTCTTACCGGCATCGATATGAGCCATTATACCAATATTACGGGTCATTTCGAGAGAAACGTCTCTTTTCATAAAATCCTCCATATTGTTGCGGGATACCAAGCGGCATTTACGCCGCACAGCCTCCTGCGGCTCTTATTACCACTTGTAGTGAGCGAATGCTCTGTTGGCCTCAGCCATCTTGTGAGTATCGTCACGCTTCTTGCAAGCGCCGCCCTGACCCTTAAGCGCGTCAAGTATCTCGTTTGCAAGTCTTTCCTTCATAGTCTTTTCGCTGCGTGCGCGGCTGTAGGTGGTTATCCATCTCAGACCGAGCGTGCGGCGTCTTTCGGGGCGAACCTCCATAGGAACCTGGTAGGTTGCACCGCCGACACGGCGAGCCTTGACCTCGAGCTGGGGCATGATGTTCTCCATTGCCTCCTCGAAAGCCTCGAGAGCGTCCTTGCCCGACTTCTCGGCAACGATCTCGAATGCGCCGTATACGATCTTCTGGGCTACGCCCTTCTTTCCGTCAAGCATGATGTTGTTTACGAGTCTGGATACCAGCTCAGATCCGTATATAGGATCGGGCAGAACCTCACGCTTGGGGACATTACCTCTTCTTGGCACTTTAACTTCCCTCCTTCATACGAAATGAAAATCATAGGTACTCGAAAGCAAAATTCTTCCGCTATCCAAGCAAAAGGCAATCTTCTATAAAAACAATGCCCTGCCTGAAAGCCCTGTCAGAAATTACGCTTTCTTTCCAGCCTTCGGACGCTTTGCACCGTACTTGGAGCGTCCCTGCATTCTCTTGTCTACGCCCTGCGCATCAAGAGTACCGCGAATGATGTGGTAACGCACACCAGGGAGGTCCTTTACACGACCGCCGCGGATAAGAACAACGGAGTGTTCCTGCAGTTTGTGTCCGATACCGGGAATGTAGGCTGTAACTTCATAGCCGTTGGAAATCCTTACTCTGGCAACCTTTCTCATTGCGGAGTTAGGCTTCTTAGGAGTCTGGGTTCTTACCGCTGTGCATACGCCGCGCTTCTGGGGTGAGTGCTGATCTATCTGCTGCTTGCGCAGAGTGTTCATACCCTTCTGAAGTGCAGGAGCCTTGGATTTCTTCTCAGAAACCTCGCGTCCCTTACGAACCAGCTGATTAAAAGTAGGCATTGTTTCACCTCCAAAAAAATTTTCGTGCTTATTTTTGCCACCCTTAGGCAAAATATTCACACTAGATTATTATATCAAAAACAAAGGTGCTTGTCAAGACGCCGCGAGGCATCTTTGTAACAAGCACCCTTAATATTATATTTTTGCTAAGAATTTTTGTCTATTTTACACAACATCGTCGGACTCTGTCTGCTCAGCAGCCTCGGCTTCTGCCGCTTCTGCCTCCTGCATAGCCTTAAGACCCGTGCCTGCGGGAATGAGCTTGCCTATGATTACGTTCTCCTTAAGGCCGGTGAGGTGGTCGACCTTGCCCCTGATCGCAGCCTCGGTAAGGACTCTCGTGGTTTCCTGGAAGGAAGCTGCGGACATGAACGAATCCGTTGCGAGAGAAGCCTTTGTGATACCGAGGAGTACGGGCTCGCACTCGGGGAGGGTTATCTCCTCGCCCTGCTCTGCGCGCTTTTTCAGCTCATCGCGTATCTCGGAGAACTCGTTTCTGCCGATAACGCTGCCTGCAAGCAGGTAACTGCTGCCGGACTCGGTGATTCTTACCTTGCGCATCATCTGGCGTACAATTACTTCAATGTGTTTGTCGTTGATGTCAACACCCTGGAGTCTGTAGACCTTCTGTACCTCGGAGATAATGTAGTTCTGTACGGCCTTTTCACCCTTGACTGCAAGCACGTCGGGCGGGTTGATGGAGCCCTCGGTGAGTGCGTCGCCGACATTCACCACATCGCCGTCGACAACCTTCGGGCGGTAGCCGTAAGGTACGGGGTACTGCTCCTGCGTGCCGTCCTCGGAGGTGATTACCGCGTGGCGGGTCTTCTTTATCTCCTCGAAGTGCACCTTACCTGCAATTCTCGTGATTACAGCCGCATTCTTGGGGTGGCGGCTCTCGAACAGCTCCTCAACACGGGGCAGACCCTGTGTGATATCGCCGTCGCCCGAAGCGACGCCGCCCGTGTGGAACGTTCTCATCGTAAGCTGTGTACCGGGCTCGCCGATGGACTGCGCGGCGATAATGCCGACAGCCTCGCCCCTGCCGATAAGCTGACCGTTTGCAAGCGAAGCGCCGTAGCACTTTGCGCACACGCCGTTTCTCAGCTCGCAGGTGAGTACGGAACGCACCTTTATCTTCTCAACGCCCGTTGCCACAATTCTTGCGGCGTCAGCGTCGTTAAGCAGCTTCTCTGCGGAAATGGTGAACGAGCCGTCGGGCGCGGTGAAGTCCTCTGTGAGGTAGCGTCCCGAAAGGCGCTCTGCAAGCTTTTCAACAAGCTCGTTGCCGTTGCGTATCTCGTATACCTCGATACCGTTGGTCGTGCCGCAGTCGTCGTCGCGAATGATTACCTCCTGCGAAACGTCAACAAGACGTCTTGTAAGGTAGCCCGAGTCCGCCGTTCTGAGCGCGGTATCCGCAAGTCCCTTTCTCGCGCCTCTCGAGGAGATGAAGTACTCGAGGACGTTCAGACCCTCACGGTAGTTTGCCCTGATAGGCATCTCGATAGTAGCGCCGGAGGTGTTCGCGATAAGTCCGCGCATACCTGCAAGCTGTCTTATCTGCGCGGTAGAACCACGCGCGCCCGAGTCTGCCATCATGAAGATGTTGTTGTACTGGTCAAGGTTTGCGGTAAGCGCTTCGGAAACCTCGTCGGTCGCTCCGTTCCATATCTTGATGAACGACGCCTTTCTCTCCTCGTTGGAGATGAAGCCGCGCGCGTACTGCTTGTTTATCTTTGCGATAGCGTTGTCCGCCGCCGCAATGATGTCCGCCTTCTGCGGAGGGATCTCAGCGTCGCACACCGCAACGGTGATACCCGAGCGGGTGGAATATTTGTAACCCATCGCCTTGATCTGGTCGAGCACCTGCGCGGTCTTGGCAGTGCCGTGGATCTTAAGGCAGCGGTCGATTATCTGACCAAGCTCCTTCTTCCTTACCTTGAAGCCTATCTCGTAATCGAGCTGGTGGTCGGGGTCGGTGCGGTCTACGTAACCAAGGTCCTGCGGGATATGCTCGTTGTAGATTATCCTGCCGACTGTGGTGTCAACAAGGCGGGAAATGCGGGTTTCGCCGATCTCCTTGACAACGCGCACCTTTATCGCCGCGTGTATGGTTATAACGCCGTCCTGGTATGCCATGACAGCCTCGTTCGCGTCGCGGAACACCTTGCCCTCGCCCTTTTCGCCTGCCTTGTCAATGGTAAGGTAGTAGGAACCGAGGACCATATCCTGCGTAGGAACGGTGACGGGCTTACCGTCGGAGGGCTTGAGCAGGTTCTTTGCGGCGAGCATAAGATTTCTCGCCTCGTCCTGCGCCTCTGCGGACAGCGGGAGATGTACCGCCATCTGGTCGCCGTCGAAGTCCGCGTTGAATGCGGTACAGCACAGCGGGTGCAGCTTTATTGCGCGGCCCTCAACAAGCACGGGGGAGAACGCCTGAATACCGAGGCGGTGGAGCGTCGGCGCGCGGTTGAGCAGCACGGGGTGGTCCTTGATAACATTTTCAAGGGAGTCCCACACCTTGTCGTCAGCGCGCTCCACAAGCTTCTTTGCCTGCTTGATGTTGGGGGATACGCCGTTCTTTACAAGGTCGTTGAGAACGAACGGCTTGAACAGCTCAAGAGCCATCTCCTTGGGCAGACCGCACTGGTCCATCTTAAGCTCAGGACCTACGACGATAACCGAACGTCCGGAGTAGTCGACGCGCTTACCGAGAAGGTTCTGACGGAAGCGTCCCTGCTTACCCTTGAGCATATCCGAAAGGGACTTGAGCGGGCGGTTGTTGGAGCCCGTGTAAGCCCTGCCGTGGCGGCCGTTGTCTATAAGCGCGTCAACCGCTTCCTGAAGCATACGCTTCTCGTTTCTTACGATAAGGTCGGGCGCGCGCTTGGAAATAAGCTCCTTAAGGCGGTTGTTTCTCATAACCACCTTGCGGTAAAGCTCGTTGAGGTCGGACGTTGCATATCTGCCGCCGTCAAGCTGTACCATAGGTCTTATATCCGGGGGGATTACGGGAATAACATCGAGTATCATCCACTCGGGGCGGTTTCCGCTCGTCCTGAACGCCTCGATAGCGTCAAGGCGGCGGAGCAGCTTTATCTGCTTCTGACCCGTGCCTGCCGTTGCAAGCTCCGCCTTAAGCTCCTCTGCAAGCCGGTCGAGGTCTATCTCTGCGAGAAGCTCCTTTATAGCCTCCGCGCCCATGCCCGCTCTGAAAGTGTCGATACCCTCGAACTTTGCGCGGTACTGGCTGTATTCCTCCTCAGTCAGCAGCTGCTTCTTTACTAGACCCGTCTTTTCGCCGGGGTCTATAACGATGTACTTTGTGAAGTAGAGTACCTCCTCGAGCTTCTTGGGGGTGAGGTCAAGCACCTGCCCTATGCGCGAGGGAGTTCCCTTGTAGTACCAGATGTGCGACACGGGCGCTGCAAGCTCTATATGGCCCATGCGCTCGCGCCTAACCTTGCTGCGCGTTACCTCAACGCCGCACTTCTCGCATATCTTGCCCTTGAAGCGAATGCGTCTGTACTTGCCGCAGTTGCACTCCCAGTCCTTCTGCGGGCCGAATATCTTCTCGCAGAAAAGGCCGCCCTTCTCGGGCTTCTGGGTACGGTAATTTATTGTTTCGGCACGCTCCACAGCGCCATAAGACCACTCTCTTATCTGCTCGGGTGAAGCAAGCCCTATCTGCATTGACTCAAAAACACTAAAACCCATTTATATACCTCTTTTTCTCGGAAATTCCTTAAGGTGTCGGTGAGTATCATTCGTCATCGCCGTCGAAGCCGTCGTCGCCCTCGAAGCTGTCGCCGTAATCCTCGTCCTCGGAGAACTCAAGGTCCTCGTCGTCCTCAGCCCCGCCGAAAAGCTCCTCGGAAAGACCCGACATGAGCGACTTGCCGTCGTCAAGGTCGTCGCTGTCGTGAACCTCGTAGCCTGCAGCATTGAAATCGTCGTCGCTCGTGCGCATATCCATGTCAAAGCCGTGGCGGCCGTAGGAATTGTCCTCGTCCTCGTCGGAATCGTCCTTGAGGTCGATTACCTCGCCCTTTTCGTCCAGTATCTTGATGTTGAGTCCAAGACCCTGAAGTTCGCTTATCATTACCTTGAACGACTCGGGAACGCCGGGCTTCGGAACGGGCTCGCCCTTTACGATAGCCTCGTAGGTCTTCTGTCTGCCCATAAGGTCGTCGGACTTTACGGTGAGTATCTCCTGAAGCGTGTATGCAGCGCCGTACGCCTCGAGCGCCCAGACTTCCATTTCGCCGAAACGCTGACCGCCGAACTGAGCCTTACCGCCCAGAGGCTGCTGCGTAACAAGGGAGTAGGGACCCGTGGAACGTGCGTGGATCTTATCGTCAACCAGGTGATGCAGCTTGAGGTAGTACATATAGCCGACGGTTACGGGGCTGTCGAAACGTTCGCCCGTTCTGCCGTCGATAAGGGGAGTCTTGCAGTCCTGAGTCCACGGAAGCTTTGTGAAGTCAAGACCTGCGCTGTCCTCGCCGGCAAGCTCGCCGCGCTTGCTGTCAGCAACGCCGTACAGCTCGCGGATATCCTGCTCGTGCGCGCCGTCGAATACGGGCGTTGCTATCTGCCAGCCGAGCGCCCTTGCAACGTAGCCGAGGTGCACCTCGAGTACCTGACCGATGTTCATACGGGAAGGTACGCCGAGCGGGTTCAGCACGATGTCGAGCGGGGTGCCGTCGGGCAGGAAGGGCATATCCTCCTGCTTGAGTATGCGGGAAACGACGCCCTTGTTGCCGTGGCGGCCCGCCATCTTATCGCCGACGGATATCTTACGCTTCTGCGCAATATATACGCGGACCTTTTCGTTTACGCCGGGTGAAAGCTCGTCGCAGTTGGTGCGGTCGAACACCTTTACGTCAACGATTATGCCGCTCTCGCCGTGTGATACGCGCAGCGAATTGTCGCGTACCTCGCGCGCCTTTTCACCGAAGATGGCGCGCAGCAGCTTCTCCTCTGCGGTAAGCTCGGTTTCGCCCTTGGGGGATACCTTGCCGACAAGGATATCGCCGGAGTGCACCTCCGCGCCTATGCGGATTATACCGCGCTCGTCAAGATCCTTGAGAGCGTCGTCGGAGAGGTTCGGGATATCGCGCGTGATCTCCTCGGGGCCGAGCTTTGTGTCGCGGCACTCAAGCTCGTATTCTTCTATATGAATGGAGGTGTAAACGTCGTTGTAAACGAGCTTTTCGTTGATGAGAACGGCGTCCTCGTAGTTGTAGCCCTCCCATGTCATAAAGCCGATAAGGGCGTTCTTGCCGAGGGCTATCTCGCCGTTCTTTGTTGCGGGGCCGTCGGCTATTACATCACCCTTCTTAACGCGCTCGCCCTTGTCAACTATCGGGCGCTGGTTCACGCAGTTGCCCTGGTTGCTGCGCTTGAACTTGATGAGCTTATACATATGCTCCTGCCCGAGGTCGTTTGTGATAACCACGCGGTCTGCGCTGACTTCGGTCACCACGCCGTCCTCCTTGGCGCATACAACTACGCCCGAATCGACAGCAGCCTTGTACTCCATACCCGTGCCTACGATAGGATTCTGCGTTACCATGAGCGGCACTGCCTGCCTCTGCATGTTTGCGCCCATAAGCGCACGATTCGCGTCGTCGTTCTCAAGGAACGGTATCATCGCGGTAGCCACGGATACCACCATCTTCGGCGATACGTCCATGAAGTCTACCTTTTCGCGGTCTATTTCAAGGATAGCGTCGCGGCAGCGCGCGTTTACACGCGGGCGCGCGAATCTTCCCTGCTCGTCAAGCGGCTCGTTCGCCTGCGCTACAACGTAGTTATCCTCGACGTCTGCCGTCATATAAACAACGTCGTCAAGCACAACGCCCGTTTCCTTGTCAACACGGCGGTAGGGCGCCTCGATAAAGCCGTAAACGTTTATTCTTGCAAACGTTGCAAGGTAGGAGATAAGTCCGATATTAGGACCTTCAGGCGTTTCTATCGGGCACATTCTTCCGTAGTGGGAGTAGTGAACGTCGCGCACCTCAAAGCCCGCTCTGTCACGCGACAGACCGCCCGGACCGAGGGAGGACAGACGGCGCTTGTGAGTAAGCTCTGCAAGCGGGTTGTTCTGGTCCATGAACTGCGAAAGCGGCGAAGAACCGAAGAACTCCTTCATTGCAGCGATGACCTGACGCGCGTTTATAAGGGACGCGGGCGATACCTTTTCAGTGTCGTTCGCCTGAAGTCCCATTCTCTCGCGGATTATGCGCTCCATTCTCGTAAAGCCTATCCTGAACTGGTTCTGGAGAAGCTCGCCCACGGAGCGGATACGCCTGTTGCCGAGGTGGTCGATGTCGTCAACGTCGCCCACGCCCTCGCAAAGGTTCATGAAATAGCTTACGGAAGCGAAAATATCGTCAAGCGTGATGTGCTTGGGGATAAGCTCGTCAACGTTCGCCTTAATAAGCTCCGCGAGCTTTTCGCGGTCGTCGCCCGCCTCGTCGAGGATATCGGAGAGTATCTTGAAGGATACCTGCTCGTTTATGCCGAGGGACTCAGTGTCCATGTCGCCCGTATAAACGCTGATATCAACCATGCCGTTGCCGACTACCTTTACAGCACCCTCGCCCTCGTCCTTAAGAACGGCCACGTTGGTAACGCCCGCGTTCTGTATCTCAAGGGCTGCCTCGCGGGAGATGACCTCGCCCTCCTCGGCGAGTATCTCGCCCGTGCGGGGCGCGATAATGGTTTCAGCGGCGCGCTTGCCCGCAATGCGGGAAGAAATGCCGAGCTTCTTATTATATTTGTATCTGCCGAAGCGGGACAGGTCGTACTTCTTTGCGTCGAAGAAGAGGTTGTCGAGCGCGGCGCGCGAAGCCTCTACCGTTGCAGGCTCTCCCGGGCGCAGCTTTCTGTAAACCTCGAGGAGAGCCTCCTCCTCGTTCTGGGTGTTGTCCTTGCCGCTGTCAATGGTGGACACTATGCGCGCGTCCTCGCCGAACATATCCTTGAGCATTTCTGACGTGGAAAGGCCGATAGAGCGCAGGAACGTCGTCGCGGCGAACTTTCTGTTCTTGTCTATGCGGACATAGAATACATCGTTGCTGTCCATTTCAAGCTCGAGCCATGCGCCGCGGTTGGGGATAACGGTCGCCTTGAAGAGCTTCTTGCCCGTCTTGTCGTGCTCGTAGCCGTAATATACGCCGGGGGAACGCACGAGCTGGGATACGACAACACGCTCAGAACCGTTGATAACGAAAGTACCGCTCTCGGTCATCAGCGGGAGGTCGCCCATGTATATCTCGTTGTCCATTATCTCGCCCGTTTCCTTGTTCAGCAGGCGGGCGGTCACACGCAGGGGCGCAGCATAGGTAGCGTCGCGCTCCTTGCATTCCTCGATAGTATACTTGGTCTTGTCATCAAGGTGGAAGTCAATGAAGGACAGCTCAAACTTACCGTTGGAATCAACGATAGGGGAAACGTCCTTGAAAACCTCCTTGATACCCTCGGTGAGGAACCACTCGTAGGAATCCTTCTGGATACCGATGAGGTTCGGCATATCGATAACCTCATTTATCCTTGAAAAGGTGCGGCGGGTGTTTTTTCCGAGCTGTATGGGCTTAACATTCACCATCGGCTTTATCACTCCTTATAAAAATTGGGTCGGGAAATGTGTGCAAAACGCCGAAAATAACGAAAAAAATCGGTCAGAACCGCGCTTTTCGCGCACAAATCCATTATGATACAGTATAGTATTATATCATAATATTGTCAATTTGTCAATAGAATAATCAGACTTTTTTCTAAGTATACATAAAAATTCAAGCGCCGTTTCAGATTTTTTTCTACGTTTTGATGTGTAGAATTTTCGCCACGTTTTTTGTGCAAAAAAGAGAAATTCACCCCCGCCGTCAGGGCAGGGGTGAATGCGTCTTATTTTAACGTATAAAGTTCGTTCTTATGGGCTCCTCGCGCTCGGGGAACGCAACGCCCGCCGCTCTGCCCGCTTCAATGCACTTAAGCAGCCACGCCATGTTCCTGCCGAGGGTGCGCATGGTCTGCATTCCCTCCTCGTCGCGCCTTACCTCGTCGGGCGTATTGCCGTGCACCTGATTCCAGTACTGCGAGGATACTATGGGCATACAGCTTATCGTGAAATACTTGTTCAGCGCGTCGAACGCTGCGCTCGCACCGCCCCTGCGGCAGCTAACTATGCCCGCGGCGGGCTTTCCGCGCAGCGCCGCCCCGCCCGAATAGAACGCCCTGTCCATGAATGAGCACACAGCGCCGCTTATCGAGGCGTAATGCACGGGCGAGCCGAAAATAAAGCCGTCCGCGCCCTTTGCAAGTTCAACAAACTCGTTCACGCGGTCGCCGAAAACGCACCCGCCCTTTGTCCTGCACGCGCCGCAGCCCATGCAGCCTGCAAGCGGCTTTGCGCCCACCCAGAATATCTCGGTCTGAACGCCGCTCTTTTCAAGCGCCGCGGCTGCTTCGCACAGCGCGGTGTAGGTGCAGCCCCTTTCGTGCGGACTTCCGTTTACAAGGATAACTTTCATATATGTACCTCCATGTTCTGTATCTGTCCCGTACAATAAATGCGGGTATCTATATTATATATGTTCCGCGTCCAAATATCAACCCCCATATTCTGCTGCGGTTGACAAAGGCGCGGCTTATGTGCTATTATAGATAAAGGAATGTGAGGTGACCCTATCATGGAGATAAATCCCGAGGAAGAAGCGGCGTTTCTCTGCGCAAAGACAGGCTGCACCACAGACGAAGCGTGGAACTACATCATAGCGGGCGACCGCTTTTTCGACGAAAACCCCGAGGGCGGCGCGTCCGACGAGAAGCTCGTGCAGTTCATCTGCGAGGCTTCGGGCATGAGCGAGCGGCTCGCGCAGCGGCTCATGGACGCCGAGACGGAGTTTTTCAGCAGCAATGGTATGCTGTGATCACATAAACGGAGGAACGCTATGTACAGCGAGATAAACGGAGTGGGTCTTTTCGGGCTTAACGCCTTTCCCGTAACGGTGCAGGCAAGCATAACCATGGGGCAGCCATTCTTTGACATAGTGGGAATGCCCGACGTTGCCGTGCAGGAAAGCAAGACCCGCATAAGGGCGGCGCTCGAGGGTATGCACCTCAAGCTGCTGACGGGGCGCGTTACCGTAAACCTTGCGCCCGCCAGCGTAAAGAAGATAGGCTCGATGTTCGACCTGCCGATAATTGCAGCGCTGCTTAAGGCGTGCGGCGTTATAAACGCGGACCTGTCTGACGCGGCGTTTATCGGCGAGCTTTCGCTCAACGGCACGGTAAGCCCTGTAAACGGCGTGCTGTCTATGGTGCTTACAGCTGCGGCGAACGGCATAAAGCGCGTTTTCGTACCGAAAGCCAACGCCCGCGAGGCAAGCGCCGCAGGCGGCACAGAGGTATACGGCGTTGAACACCTCGGCGCGCTTATAGACCACCTCAAAGGCGGCGCGCAGATACCGCCCGAGCCGCGCTATATTCCGCCCGAAAGCAGCGTTAAGCACCTTGCGGACTTTGCGGACGTTATGGGGCAGTCCTCCGCAAAGGCGGCGATAGAAACCGCTGCGGCAGGCTCTCACAACATACTTATGCTGGGTCCTCCCGGGTCGGGAAAGTCCATGCTTGCAAAGTGCATTCCGTCAATTCTGCCGAAAATCTCCTTTGAGGAAAGCATAGAAACAACGCAGATACATTCCGTCGCGGGAATGATAGACCCCGCACAGCCGCTTGTGACGGAGCGGCCGTTCCGCGCGGTGAGCCATACCGCAAGCGGCGTGGGACTTGTGGGCGGAGGCAGCATTCCGCGCCCGGGAGAGATTTCGCTGGCGCATAACGGCGTGCTGTTTCTGGACGAGCTTCCCGAGTTTGACAGGCGCGTGCTTGAAACGCTCCGTCAGCCGCTCGAGAACGGCGAGATAACGATATCCCGTGCGAACGGCTCAGTCACCTACCCTTGCGACGTTATGCTCGTTGCCGCAATGAACCCCTGCCCGTGCGGCAACTTCGGCAATCCGCTGAAAAAATGCACCTGCCCGCCGCTCAAGGTGTCGCAGTATCTCAACAAAATCTCGCAGCCCGTGCTTGACCGCATAGACATACAGATAGAAGTGCGCCCCGTGGAGTACGGCGACCTTGCAAAGCGCACCCCGCAGGAAAGCAGCGCCGCAATAGCCGAGCGCGTTCAGCGCGCCCGCGACATACAGGCAAAGCGCTTTGCGGGAACGCGCATCAAAAACAACAGCGGTATCACGCCGGACATTATAGCCGAGGTATGTCCGCTTTCGCCCGACGCAGAGGAAATGCTGAGAGCCGCATTCGAGAAGCTCGGGCTTTCTGCGCGCGCATACGACAGGATATTGAAGGTAGCGCGCACCTGCGCAGACCTCGGCGGCAGCGAGATAATAGAAAAACCGCATATCGCGCAGGCAATAGGCTTCCGCAGCCTTGACCGCAAATACTGGAACAGATAATCGACAGGCTGCGCCGCGCTCTTTCGGGAGCGCGGCGCAGCATTTTATGTATTATAGGTTTCCTCCACAATGCTCCAGTGGTCGAGCATTGCCTTTGCAACGGCTGGGTCGTACATGGTGCCCGAGCAGCGCTCTATCTCCGCGCGCACCTTGTCGAGCGGGAGCGCGTCACGGTAGGCGCGCTTTGACGCCATAGCGTCGATGGAGTCGCACACGGCTATTATGCGCGCGCCGAGCGGTATCTCCTCGCCCTTTGCGCCAAACGGGTAGCCGAGCCCGTCAAAGCGCTCGTGGTGGTGCAGTATCACCGCCGCTATCCTTGCGAAATGCGGCGACTTGCTGAGGATATCCGCACCTATCTGCGGGTGGCGCTTCATCAGCTTCCACTCCTCGTCGTTAAGCCTGCCTTCTTTCAGAAGCACGCTGTCGGGTATGCCTATCTTACCGATATCGTGCAGGTGTCCCGCTATATGTATCTCCTGCGTCTGCTCTGCACTGAGCCCCAGAATCCCGCACAGCGCACACGCCATGTCGCTGACCCTGCGCGAGTGGTCGCCCGTGTAGGGGTCCCTCGCGTCAAGCGCGGAGCTTATGCAGTCAACAAGGTCGTGGTATTCGTAGCCCGATTCACATTCACAGCTCATGTTTATCTTCCTTTCCTTTGCGGAATTTTTGTCTCGCAGCGTTAGACTTAGCTAACCTATTTATATATTACTCCTTTTTTCGCAAATTGTCAAGTATGCAGGCGAAAAAACCGTGCGTATGAAAAAACTGCTTGCAATAATCTTCCCGATGATGTATAATAATAATGTGCGCGCAGCACATAAAAAAGTTCGAGCGCAGAGCGTTCGGGAAAGGACATAATATGCCCCTTGAAGAAATAAGCAGGGAATTTTCTTTTCCGCTGCAGAAAATACTTGACGAGTTCAAGCTTGATGTGATTTATATGCCCGAAAACGGCGGGAACACTCTTATATCAAACAACGACACAAACCGCCCGGGGCTTCAGTTTGCGGGATTTTACGAATACTTTGACAACAAGCGCATTCAGGTAATGGGAAAAATGGAGGTCGCGTACCTCTCTGGGCTTGATTCCGAAACGCGCAGAAAGCGCATTGAGGACCTGCTGTCCTACCGCTTTCCCGCGCTCATAATCACCCGCAGCCTTGATGTGTTCCCCGAAATGCTTGAGCTTGCACCGAATTACGGCGTGCCTATCCTGCGCAGCGAGGAAAGCACCTCGGTGTTCATCTCAAAGCTTGTCGCTTTCCTTAACCTGCAGCTTGCGCCGCGTATCACGCGCCACGGCGTTCTTATTGAGATATACGGCGAGGGCGTGCTTATCCTCGGCGAAAGCGGCGTGGGCAAGAGCGAAACGGCGATAGAGCTTGTTAAGCGCGGCCACCGCCTTATCGCGGACGACGCCGTCGAGATAAAGAAAGCCAGCAACATCACGCTCGTCGGCAGCAGCCCCGACAATATCCGCCACTTTCTGGAGCTTCGCGGTATAGGCATAATCAACGCCCGCCAGCTTTTCGGTATAGGCGCAGTCAAGATGAGCGAGAAGATAGACATGGTTGTTGAAATGGAGCTCTGGAACCCCGAAAAGACCTACGACCGCATGGGCGTGGACACCCACTACATGACAATTCTCGGCGTAAAGGTGCCGCTGCTCAATATCCCCGTAAAGCCGGGCAGAAACCTTGCAGTTATCCTTGAGGTTGCGGCGATGAACAACCGCCAGAAGAAAATGGGCTACAACGCCGCAAAGGACCTGCTCCACCAGCTCGGCATAGACTCGGACAGCGAGGACATCATGTCCGACCTCAACTTATAAGCCGCAAGGCACGGATTGAAAGGAAGTTTGTAATAAAATGTACAACATAGGCATAGACTTAGGCGGAACAAACATTAAAGTAGGGCTTGTGGACGAGAACTACAACATCGTATCAAAGGCAACCGCAAAGACCGACCTGCCGCGCCCCGCGGAGGAGATCTGCGAGAGCATCGTAGATACCGTATGGGAGGCGCTCAACGCCGCAAAGGTAACTATCGGCGAGGTAAACTCGATAGGCATAGGCACGCCCGGCGTCGCCAACAGAAACAGCGGCATTGTGCTTTACTCATGCAACCTCGGCTTCAATAACACGGACCTGCGCACCCTTATCAAGGCAAAGCTCGGCAAGGAAGTGTACGTTGAAAACGACGCGAACGCCGCAGCGTTCGGCGAGGTGCTTAACGGCGCGGGCAAGGGCTGCAAGGACGTTGTTGTGGTAACGCTCGGCACGGGCGTCGGCGGCGGCATTATCATCGACGGCAAGATATACACGGGCTTCAACTTCTGCGGTGCTGAGCTCGGCCACACCGTTATACAGTACGGCGGCAGGCAGTGCAGCTGCGGCAGGCGCGGCTGCTTTGAGGCGTACTCCTCGGCCACGGCGCTCATAAACATGACAAAGGAAGCCATGGAGGCTCACCCCGACAGCAAGATGTGGCAGATAGCGGGTTCGCTTGAAAACGTTGACGGCAAGACCGCGTTTGACGGCATGAGAGCGGACGACGACGCTGCAAAGCAGGTGGTAAACACCTACATCGAATACCTCGGCTGCGGGCTTACAAATATCGTAAACACGTTCCAGCCCGAGGTGCTGCTTATCGGCGGCGGTATCTGCAAGGAGGGCGAGAACCTCACAAAGCCGCTCGAGGAGTTCATCAAGCGTGAGAGCTACTGCATAGACCCCAACCGCTCCACCAAGCTTGATATTGCAAAGCTCGGCAACGACGCGGGTATTATCGGCGCCGCATATCTCTACACTATAGCCGAATAAAACTTAATCTATAGGAGGGAAAGCCGTGGATTACTCTGCCCTGCAGAAATTCTGCACAGAAAACAGGATACCCCTGACACAGGACGTGCCGCTTTCGCCGCTCTGTACAATGCGCGTTGGCGGCAGGTGCGACCTTATGGCGTCCCCCCGCAGCGAGGAAGCGCTCGCCGCGCTCTACTCGCTTTGCGTAAAGGAGCATATCCCGTTCTTTATCCTCGGCAGGGGCAGCAACGTGCTTTTCCCCGACGACGGCTACCACGGGTGCATTATTTCGGTCGAAGCGCTCTGCGCGGTGCACGCGGACGGCTGCATAATAACGGCGGGCGCGGGCGCGGCGCTTTCGGGCGTATGCAGGGCGGCGCTCGAGCATTCGCTCAGCGGGCTGGAGTTCGCCTACGGCATTCCCGGCTCTGTCGGCGGGGCGCTTGTGATGAACGCGGGCGCTTACGGCGGAGAAATAAAGGACGTTGTGCTGTCCTGCCGCTGCGCGGACGAAAACGGCGTTATACACGAGCTTACGCGCGACGAGCTGCAGCTGTCCTACAGGCACAGCGTGTTCACGGAAAAGGGCGGGTGCATTCTGTCCGCGCGCTTCGCCCTCACCAAAGGCGATCCCGCGCAGATAAAGGCGCGCATGAGCGAGCTTATGGGCAGGCGGCGCGACAAGCAGCCGCTCGACCTGCCGTCGTGCGGCAGCACGTTCAAGCGCCCTGAGGGATACTTTGCGGCGGCGCTTATTGAAGAATGCGGCCTTAAGGGCTATGCGGTAGGCGGCGCGCAGGTAAGCGAAAAGCACAGCGGCTTTGTGGTGAACCGCGGGGGCGCGACCGCCCGCGACATCATGCAGCTTGTAGAGCATATAAAAAAAACCGTCCACGAGGAAAAGGGCGTGGAGCTTGAATGCGAAATGCTTATCGTCGACGGAGAGCGGAGGTGACGTATGGACCTTGTTATCGTAACGGGAATGAGCGGCTCGGGTAAATCCTCCACTGTAAAGGTGCTGGAGGATATCGGCTTTTTCTGCATAGACAATATGCCGCCGCAGCTTATTCCGAGCTTTGCGGCAATGTGCAGTGAAAACGCCGAAATAACAAAGGTGGCTATCGTTACCGACATACGCGGCGGCGCGATGTTCTTTAAGCTGGGCGAGGTAATAGCAAAGCTGCATATCCGCGGCATCGACGTCAAGGTGCTGTTCCTTGAAGCCGCAAAAGAGGTGCTGATGAAGCGCTACAAGGAAACGCGCAGAAAGCACCCCCTCGACGAGGTGTCGGGCGGCGACCTTTCAAAGGCCATCGACGCGGAAACCGAGCTTCTGGGCGAAATTCGCGAACACGCGGACTACATAGTGGACAGCTCCTTTTTAAGCAGCACGCAGCTTAAGGAGCAGATAGCGGAGTTGTTTCTGGACAAGCCCACGGACCGCATGATAGTGTCCTGCATGAGCTTTGGATTCAAGTACGGCGTGCCGGGCGAGGCGGATCTCGTGTTCGACGTGCGATGCCTGCCGAACCCGTTTTACATACCCGAGCTTAAACACAAAACGGGGCTTGACAGCGAGGTGCGCGACTATGTTATGCGCTTTGAGCAGAGCGCGCAGCTGCGCGACAAGCTTTTCGACCTTATCGAGTTCCTTATTCCGCACTATGTGAGCGAGGGCAAGAGCAGGCTCGTTATAGCCTACGGCTGCACGGGCGGAAAGCACCGCAGCGTTACCTTCGCAGAGCTTACCGCAGCATTCCTGCGCGACAAGGGCTGCAAGATAATGACGCTTCACCGCGATATAGACAAGAACTGACCGTGACAAGAACGCAAAGGAGGGCGCGCCGTGTCGTTTTCATCTGACATAAAAAAGGCGCTCTGTCAGACGCGCGATATGAAGCTTAGCGAAATGCACGCCATGCTTTACGGCATGTTCTGGGCGGGAAGGACCGAGGACGGGCGGCGCGTTATACAGACCGAGAACCCCGACCTCGCAGCCGCCGCGCGCGAGCTTTCCGAGGCGGTATTTGCGGGCGCGCGCAGCGAAACAAAGCGCCTTGTAAGAAGCACGGGCTCGCTCTACACCTTTCTTATAAGGGACGAGGAGCGTGTGCCTGCCGCTTTCGGCGACTTTTCGCAGATAAACACCGCCGTCGTATCGGGCAGCGACCTTGACAGCGGCGCGTTCCTGCGCGGGGTGTTCGTTTCCTGCGGGAGCGTTACCGACCCTCACAAGGAGTACCACCTTGAACTGGTTTTACCGCAGCGCGAGCGCGCCGAGGAGCTCTGCCGCTTTATCTGCGAGCATGGCATAACCGTAAAGACCGCCGTGCGCAGCAGACGCCACAGCCACGTTGTCTACATAAAGGAAAGCGAAATAATCGAGGACTTTCTGACATATATTGGCGCGGGGCTGCATTCGCTTGAAATAATGCAGATTAAAGTTGAAAAGAGCGTGCGCAACCGCGTAAACCGCACCGTCAACTGCGAAACCGCAAACCTCTTTAAGACCGTGGACGCGGCGGACAGGGTGTGCGACGATATCGAGCTTATTTTTTCAGAGCTTGGCGCGGACAGCCTGCGCCCGGAGCTTCGGCGTACGGCGCTGCTCCGCCTCGCCAACCGCGACGCTTCGCTGAGCGAACTGTGCGGGCTTTCAGACGAGCCGCTGAGCCGCAGCGGGCTTAATCACCGCCTTAAAAAGCTGAGCGCTATAGCGGAGCAGCTTCGCACAGGGACGTATAAAGCGCCAGAAAAATAACGCTTCCCCCGAAAACCGTTTGGGGGATTTTTCTGCGCCGTGATTAAGCGCCCTCTTTCCTGCCAAAGCTAGGTGCAGGAACGGAGGTACATATCAATGAAACAACGGTTCGCTACTATTGTAATTGACTGCTTTCTCGCCATAGGTACGGCGCTCTCCATCGCACTTTCGGGCTTGACAGCGTTTTCCGCGCGCGCCGAGAACGTGTGCGGCGAGGTGCTGCGCCTGCACATTCCCGCAAACAGCGACAGTGAGCGCGACCAGCAGCTGAAGCTGGGGCTGCGCGACGAGCTTCTTGCAAGATATGGGCGGCAGCTTTCCGACAGCGGCACGCTTGCCTGCGCAGAGGAGCGCGTGCAGGCTCTGCTGCCCGAGATAACCGAGTTTTCCTGCAGCTACCTGCGTGAGCACGGCGCGGACTACGGCGCGCGCGCCGAGCTTGTCACGATGTACTTTACCACCCGCCGCTACGACGCGGTAACGCTCCCCGCGGGCGAATACCGTGCGCTGCGGGTAACGCTCGGCAGCGGAGAGGGACACAACTGGTGGTGCATAATGTTCCCGCCGCTCTGCCTGCCCGCGGCAAGCGCGCCGCTTACCGATGACGAGGTACGGCAGCTTACCGCAGAGCTTGGCGAGGATTTCGACAGCAGCAGGCCACAGGTGCGCTTCGCCATTTACGAATGGCTTAAGGGGTTGTTTTCCTGAAATAGCCGGCCAATAGAAAAAGCGCGTTTTTTTCCGTGAAAAGTTGTCTAATATTGCGGTTGAAAAGTCGCCCGAAAGGTCGTATAATATTAAGGTGTACGAGTGTATACACGGCTTTCAGACAAAAAACGGAAGGAATGATATGTGTGGAATCATTTGAATGCTTCAAGGACCTCGCAATAATCATTATTGCGGCGAAGCTGTTCGGGCTGCTTGCCAAAAAGTGCAAGGCTCCGCAGGTCGTCGGGCAGATAATCGCGGGGCTTCTTATCGGACCGAGCGTACTCGGTATAGTGAACCAGTCCGACCTGCTTATGAGCATGGCGGAGATAGGCGTTGTTATACTCATGTTCTCCGCAGGACTTGAAACAAATATGAAAGACCTGCTCAAAACAGGACCCGTGGCGCTTACCATTGCCTGTGCGGGCGTGCTTGTGCCGCTTGTGGGTGGGTATCTTCTCTATTCGGCGTTCTTCGGGTTTGCGCCTTTCGGCTCAACTGAGTTCTTCCGCGCGCTCTTTATCGGCACTATCATGACGGCGACCTCCGTCAGCATTACCGTGCAGACCCTGCGCGAGCTTGGACACCTTAAGGGCAAAGTTGGCACGATAATCATGAGCAGCGCCATAATCGACGACGTTATCGGCATAATCGTGCTTACTTTCGTTATCGGCTTCAAGGACGCCGACGCTAACCCCCTTGGCGTTGTCGTAAAAACGCTGCTGTTCATCGTGTTCAGCATTGCGGTGGGATTTGGCGTGTACCTGCTTTTCAAGTTCCTCGACAAGCGCTTTTTCCACCAGCGCCGCATCCCCATTTTCGGGCTTGCGCTGTGCTTCATCATGGCTTACTGCGCCGAGAAATTCTTCGGCATTGCGGATATAACGGGCGCTTATGTCGCGGGAATAATCCTGTGCAACCTGCGCGACGCGGAATACATAGCGGGCAAAATGGACATCAGCAGCTATATGCTGTTCGGGCCTGTGTTCTTTGCAAGTATAGGCCTTAAAACGCGGTTTGACGGCTTCTCGCTCGAACTGCTGTGGTTCTCTCTTGCATTCGTGGCGGTGGCGCTCATCACAAAGATAATCGGCTGCGGACTTATGGCGAAAATATGGCGCTTCAGCAACAAGGACTCGCTGAAAATTGGCGTCGGCATGATGACGCGCGGCGAAGTCGCGCTTATCGTGGCGCAGAAGGGCCTTGCCGTGGGCATGGTTTCGTCGGAATATTTCACCTCCGTTATCCTGCTAATCATCTGCTCGTCGGTGGTAACGCCAGTTATCCTGAAGCTCCTTTTCAAGGACGAGCACAAGCCCGACCATCTCTCCCCCTCGGGCAATCACCCCGATATTGAGGAAACCGACGAAGTGCCGGCTGAGTGCTGACGGATCAGAATAACCGCGCCCCCTGCTTATCACGGCAGGGGGCGAATTTTATGCAAAAAAATCCCCGACAGCCGAAGCCGTCGGGGAGCATTTTACAAACTCACTATCAGTCCTCGATAGGAGCAGCGTCCTCCATGAGCGCCTTTATGGAGAGGCTTACTCTGTTCTTCTCGTCATCGATGTCGATGATCTTTGCATCAACCTCCTGACCAACGGAGAGAACAGAAGCGATGTTGGTAACTCTGTCAGTGGAAATCTGGGAGATGTGGATAAGACCGTCAACACCGGGAATGATCTGCGCAAATGCGCCGAACTCAGTGATGGAAACGATAGTAGCCTTGATAACGTCGCCCTTGTGGTACTCAGCAACGAACTTGGTCCACGGATTCTCATCGGGATCCTTAGCGGAGAGTGAAACTCTCTTCTTCTCGGGATCGAAGGACTTTACGATAACGTTGATCTTATCGCCAACCTTAACGATATCCTTGGGGTGACCAACTCTGTTCCAGGTAAGCTCTGCGGTGCGAACCAGACCGTCAACGGGTCCGATGTCAACGAATACGCCGTAGTCCTCGATGGAGCGAACCTCGCCCTCGAACTTCTGACCAACAGCGATGTTCTCCCAGAACTTAGCCTTCTCAGCGTCGCGTACTTCCTTGTTTGCAAGGCGGATAGAACCTACTACCCTGCCGCCGCGCTGGTCGGTAACTTCGATTATCTTGAACTGAACGGTCTTCTTGAGCAGGTCCTCAAGCTTGCCGCTGCGCGGAACGCCTGTGTGAGAAGCGGGGATAAATACGCGTACGTTGTTGTAAATAACGATAACGCCGCCCTTTACTACCTGCGCTACAGTGCCCTCAACGGTTTCGTTGGACTCCTTGAGTGCGTTCATCTTCTCAAGACCGAGAGCAGCGTCAACGCGCTTCTTGGAAAGTGCTGCGGTACCGACAGAGTCGTCAACCTTGATAACAACTGCATCGATAACGTCGCCTACCTTAACAACATCGGCTACCTCTGCATTGGGGTCGTTAGTCAGCTCGTCGCGGACTATGTAGCCTGTCTGCTTTGCGCCGACCTCTACAACAGCTTCCTTCTTTGTTACGCTTACAACAGTTGCCTTAACTCTTTTGCCGGTATATAACTTGTTAAATGACTGATCCTGCTCGAGCAGCGCAGCAAAATCCTCCTCGTTTTCATTTGCGGTGGTGATTTCTTCGTTCATCTTTGCGTGAACCTCCTTAATGCAATCAGCAGGCGTAGAAGCACCCGCTGTTATTCCGATAATACTATCGGAGGGCAGACCGCTTAATATCTGCCGTGGGATTTCATCAGCGCTCTCAACGAGCACCGTTTTACAGCGTCTTGCGCATATTTCCGCGAGCTTGGCTGTATTTGAACTGCGCCTTCCTCCGACGACTATCATCAGTGCAGCCCTTTTAGCAAGCTCCTCCGCATTTTTCTGGCGCTCGGAGGTCGCATTGCATATTGTATCGTGTATTTTAACGCGGCTGTACTTTTCCCTTATTTTTCGGGAGTATTCAGTAAATTTGCCGCGGTCGAAGGTCGTTTGTGTAACGACTAGCGTCCTTTCGTCGGCGGGAACCTGTCCCGTGCCGAAAAGCGCGTCGGCTTCAGCGAAGTCTGCACAGGCGTAAACCGCGCACCTCGCATGACCCATGATCCCCGTTACCTCGGGGTGATTTCTGTCACCCAGAACTACAAGCGCGCCGTCCTGCGGAACCGCCGCGGCAAGCGCCTGTATCTTTGCAACGAACGGACAGGTAGCGTCTATTACCTGCGCGCATGATCTCCGCGCCTCGTCCATGACCTGTGCAGTCACTCCGTGAGAGCGGATAACGAGCGCCTCTCCCCGCGCCTGCCCGGGCGTTTCGGCAATGCCGACGCCGCGCGCCGCAAGGGAATCCGTCACTATCCTGTTGTGTATCAGCGGACCGAGCGTCCGCACCGCGCCGTATCTTTCAAGCGCGTTTTCTGTCAGCTCTATCGCGCGCTTCACACCAAAGCAAAAGCCCGACGCTGCTGCTATCTCAGTCTGCATCGGGAGCGTTCTCCTTCAACAGGGCAATGGCGTCCATAATGGACGTGCTCACGCTTCTGATGCTCTTTTTGTCGGTAAGGTCAACATCGAACTTCTCTGCGGGAATCATCTCCCCTATGCAGATGACGATATTTCGGCGGAACTTTTTGCGCCCGTACTTCACGAATACAGGCACGACAGGCACTTTCGCCTGCGCCGCAATAAGCGTAACGCCGCTTTTTGGTCTGCCAAGCTCGCCCGTTTTTGAGCGCGTACCCTCGGGGAATATCACAAAGATACGCCCGTTTTCAAGGCTTTGCAGAGCCTTTTCAATGGCAGAGCTGTCCTTGCTGCCACGCTTTACGGGGAATGCCCCGAGCCGCTTTATAAGCCACGCGAACAGAGGATTTCTGAAAAGCTCCTCCTTCGCTATAAAGCTGTACTTTCCGCGAAACGTTATCCCGACTACAGGCGGGTCGTTGTTGGAAACGTGGTTGCTTGCTATGATATAGCCGCCTTTCTGTGCGGGGATATTCTCCGCGCCGACGACAGTTATATGAAAGATGATGTGGTAAATGAACCGCACCAGCTCACGTGCAATGGTATAGAACATTACAGCCGCTCCTTTATTATGCCGCACACAAGCTCAACCGACTGCTCAAAGTCAAGTCCCGAGGTGTCTGCAAGCACCGCGTCCTCCGCCTGCTTAAGCGGGGCTGCGGCCCTGTGGGAGTCGTTGTAATCGCGTTTGTTCAGGTCGCTCAGCACCTCTTCAAAGGTGACCGCCGAACCTTTTGCGCGAAGCTCATCAAACCTGCGCCTTGCGCGTATCTCGGGGGCTGCAGTAAGGAATATCTTAACATCGGCGTTCGGCAGAACCACCGTGCCTATGTCGCGCCCGTCCATGATAACGCTGTTTTTTCTGGCAATATCACGCTGCATTTCAAGCAGCGCAGCCCTTACCTCGGGGACTGACGATACCGCCGAAGCCGCCATCGAAACCTCGGGCAGCCTTATCTCCGCAGATACGTCTTCGCCGTTAAGGTAAACATGCTGAACACCCTCGCAGAGCTTTATCTCAGGCTTTATCCCGCCGACGGCAGCCGCTATCGCTGACTTATCGCCAAGATCCACCCCGTTTCTTATGCAACGCAAACCGACAGCACGGTAAAGCGCGCCCGTATCCGCATATATAAAGCCGAGCCTTTGCGCCGCAGTGCGTGCTATCGTGCTTTTTCCTGCGCCGACAGGGCCGTCAATAGCCACAGAAACGAAATTTTCCGACATAATTCTCTCCGACAGGCATAGTAATGCCAAAATATGCAAATTATCAAAAAAGGTACAGTTACCCGATAATATTACCTATACATTATAGCACACCATTATATAAATTTCAAGGGGTTTTTGAAATTTTTTTATATTTCCTTAAAATTTAATTGCACCGCGCAGGGCTTGACATTCCGCGCGGCAGATGATACAATTATATTAAGACGCAGGGGGTGAGGGAATGGCTAAAAAGGATATGAACAAACGCGACGACAAGCGGCTGGAGCGCACGATAATGCGCAACTGGATAATCGCGGGGGTGTCCCTCGCGCTTATAATCGTACTGTATTTTATCGGAAAGTAAGCGGCTTTTGCCAAATTACGACAGACATAAGCGCCCTGCATTTCGCGGGGCGCTTTTATTCCGCACAAATCGTTCTTTCTGCAAAATAAGCCCCCTCGGTTCGCCGAGGGGGCTTTGCTTAACTTATCTGTAAAGCTTCTGTGCCTTGTAGCTCGTATGGAGTATCTCGTGAGCCTTGTGGCTGTTCGGCTCGCCGAAGAACTCGTCGTAGAGAGCCTTAACGTCGGGGTTCTCGTGCGAGAAGCGCAGCGTGTTCGCCTCGTCGATACCGTAGAGTACCTTTGCGCGCTCTGCGCGGATATCGGTGAAGTTGCGCACGGAAGCGGGCTGGATTATCTGACCGCCGCCGTTTACGCAGCCGCCGGGGCAGCCCATGATTTCGATGAAGTGGTAGGAAGCCTCGCCTGCCTTTACCTTCTTGAGCAGAGCCTTTGCGTTTGCAAGGCCGCTTGCTACTGCCACCTTAACTTCCATGCCTGCTACGTTGTAAGTAGCTTCCTTTATGCCCTCAACGCCGCGTACTTCCTTGAATTCAACGGGAGTGCTGTCGGGCTTGCCTGTGAGCGTCCATACAGCGGTACGCAGAGCAGCTTCCATAACGCCGCCCGTTGCGCCGAAGATGACCGCTGCGCCCGTGCCTGTGCCGAGCGGGCTGTCGCATACCTCGTCGGGCAGGTCGTTGAACATGATGCCTGCCTTCTTGATGAGGCGTGCAAGCTCGCGGGTGGTGATGGATATGTCGAGGTCGGGAACGCCCGCTGCGGACTGGTCCTCGCGGCCTATCTCGTACTTCTTAGCCGTGCAGGGCATTACGGATACGCTTACGATGTCCTCGGGGTTCTTGCCGAGCTTCTGTGCGTAGTAGGTCTTAACAACCGCGCCGAACATCTGCTGCGGGGACTTGCAGGTGGACAGATTCGGGATGAACTCGGGGAAGTAGTTCTCGCAGTATCTAATCCAGCCGGGCGAGCAGGAGGTGATAAGCGGCAGAGTGCCGCCGTTCTTTACCCTGTCAAGGAACTCTGTAGCCTCTTCCATAATGGTGAGGTCTGCGGAGAAATTGGTGTCGAACACCTTGTCGAAGCCGAGTCTGCGCATTGCGGCAATCATCTTGCCCTCAACGTTTGTGCCAACGGGCAGACCAAACGCCTCTCCAAGAGAAGCGCGGACTGCGGGAGCAGCCTGTACTACAACGAACTTCTCGGGGTCTGCGATAGCGTCGAGCACCTTCTGTGTGTCGTCCTTCTCGGTGAGAGCGCCTGTCGGGCAGGCGGTGATGCACTGACCGCAGGATACGCACGCGGTGTCCGCAAGGTTCATGTCGAACGCGGAAGCAATCTGGGTAGCGAAGCCGCGCTCGTTCGCGCCGATAACGCCTATACCCTGAGTTACAGCGCACGCAGCCACGCAGCGGCGGCAGAGTATGCACTTGCTGTTGTCGCGGGACATATGTACAGCGCTGTTGTCTATCTCTACAGCGGGATTCTCGCCGTCGAAGCGGTTCTCGTCAACGCCGTACTCGTTGCACAGCGCCTGAAGCTCGCAGTTTCCGCTTCTTACGCAGGAAAGACATTCCTTCTTGTGATTGGAGAGGATAAGCTCGAGGGTCGTTCTGCGGCTCTCTACTACCTTGGGGGTGTTGGTGAATATCTCCATGCCCTCGTTTACGGGGTAAACGCACGCAGCAACAAGGCTTCTTGCGCCCTTCACCTCAACAACGCAGATACGGCACGCGCCGATTGCGTTGATGTCCTTGAGATAGCAAAGAGTAGGTATCTTTATGCCGGCGATTCTGGAAGCCTCGAGGATAGTGGAACCCTCGGGAACGGAACAGGCAACGCCGTTTATCTTAATGTTGACCATGTTTTTAGTCCTTTCTTATCATATAGGAAACAGGCTTGCCGCCCTTTTACGCCTTGGAGATAGCGCCGAACTTGCAGTTGGACATACATACGCCGCACTTGATGCACTTGCTCTGGTCGATGACGAACGGGCTTCTGATTTCGCCGCTGATCGCGCCGACAGGGCACTTCTTGGAGCAGAGCGAGCAGCCCTTGCACTTTTCGGGATCGATCTTGATCTGGAGCAGGTCCTTGCAGACGCCTGCGGGACATCTCTTGTCCTTAACGTGCGCAATGTACTCATCTCTGAAGTAACGGAGCGTGGACAGAACGGGGTTCGGAGCCGTCTGGCCGAGACCGCAGAGCGCGTTTTCCTTTATGTAGTAGCACAGCTTCTCGAGCTTGTCAAGATCCTCCATTGTAGCCTTGCCCTGGGTAATCTTGGTGAGTATCTCGTAAAGACGCTTTGTACCGATACGGCAGGGTGTACACTTACCGCAGGACTCGTCAACAGTAAAGTCGAGGAAGAACTTTGCGATATCAACCATGCAGTTATCCTCGTCCATTACGATAAGTCCGCCCGAGCCCATCATGGAGCCGATGGAGATAAGGTTGTCGTAATCGATCGGGATATCAAGGTGCTGGGGAGGAATGCAGCCGCCCGAAGGACCGCCCGTCTGTGCAGCCTTGAACTTCTTTCCGTTCGGAATGCCGCCGCCGATTTCCTCGATAACCTCGCGCAGGGTAGTACCCATAGGAACCTCAACAAGACCCGTGTTGTGGATCTTACCGCCAAGTGCGAATACCTTTGTACCCTTGGACTTCTCAGTACCCATGGAAGTGAACCAGTCAGCGCCCTTAAGGATTATCTGGCAGATGTTAGCGTAGGTCTCAACGTTGTTGAGAATGGTGGGCTTGCCGAAAAGACCCTTTACCGCAGGGAACGGAGGACGGGGTCTGGGCTCGCCGCGGTTGCCCTCGATGGAGGTCATAAGCGCGGTCTCCTCGCCGCAGACGAACGCGCCTGCGCCAAGTCTTAAGCCAAGGTGGAACTTGAAGCCCGTGCCGAAGATGTCGTCGCCGAGCATTCCTATTTCCTCTGCCTGCTTGATAGCGATCTCAAGACGCTCAACGGCGATGGGGTACTCTGCACGAACGTAGATGTAGCCCTGATTTGCGCCGATAGCATAACCTGCGATTGCCATTGCCTCGATTACGGCGTGGGGGTCGCCCTCAAGAACGGAGCGGTCCATGAATGCGCCGGGGTCGCCCTCGTCGGCGTTGCAGCAAACGTACTTCTGGTCGTTTACGCTTGCCTTTGCAAACTTCCACTTAAGGCCGGTGGGGAATCCGCCGCCGCCGCGTCCGCGCAGACCCGAGTCGATAAGGGTCTTGATAACGTCGTCGGGCGTCATTGTGGTAAGCACCTTGTGCAGCGCCTGATAGCCGTCGCGCGCGATGTACTCCTCAACGTGCTCAGGGCTGATAAGACCGCAGTTTCTGAGCGCTACGCGGTGCTGCTTCTTGTAGAATGCAGTGTCGTTAAGGGACTTTATGGTGTCGCCCTCAACGGTTTCAGCGTAGAGATACTTCTTTACGGGAATGCCGTTCTTAAGATGGGACTCAACTATCTCGGGGATATGGTCAGCCTCCATCTTGGAGTAGAACGTACCCTCAGGGTAAACTATCATGATGGGACCGAGTGCGCACAGACCAAAGCAGCCTGTCTTTACGATGTTTACCTTGCCGGTAAGACCGTTCTTCTCGATCTCTTCTTCAAGCTTCTTGATGATGTTCATGGAGCCGCTGGAAGTACAGCCTGTACCGCCGCAGACAAGAACGTCCTTGACGCCGCTCACAGCACCCTCAACGCGGGTGTTTACGACCTCGGCAGCCTTTTCCTTGACAGCGTTAAGCTCCTCTAATGTCTTAATCATATTAAGTATTTCCTTCCTGCACCGCACATCTGCAAAAAACGCGGGAGAACGGTGCGATTATGTAAATCAGTTGTACTTCTCGAGGATTTTGTCCACGTCGTCAACCGTAAGCCTGCCGTATACGTCCTCGTTTACGGTAAGCACGGGAGCAAGACCGCACGCGCCTATGCAGCGGCACGCGTCAAGGGAGAACTTTCCGTCGGGGGTGATCTCGCCGCCGCTGATGCCGAGCTTTTCCATCAGCTTGTTGTAGATGTCGCCTGAACCCTTTACATAGCAGGCTGTACCAAGACAGACGGAGATCTTGTACTGACCCTTGGGGTTGATGGAGAACTGCGCATAGAAGGTAACTACGCCGTAAACCTTCTCAAGCGAGATGTCCATCTCGTCCGCGATGATCTGCTGGACCTCGATAGGAAGATAGCCGTAAATGCCCTGAGCCTTCTGGAGAATGGGCATGAGCGCGCCCTGATCGTCCTTGTGCTGTGCAATAACGGCTCTGAGCTGAGCTTCCTGTTCGGGCGTTCCCGCAAAGGGAACAGCACTTTTCTTAAAAGCCATTTTTTAGCCTCCTTAATAATTTCACCGCGGGGGCGTGTGCCGTGCGGTTCTTATACATGATCAATACGCCGCAGCGTACAGGATATTACCGAAGTATGACAAAAAAATATCAAACGCGATATATCACCATATATTATAGCACATACCGCGAAAAAAATCTATAACATTACAGGCGAATAAAAGCAATCAAATTGTAGAAAAAAACCACGAAAAATTGGTGAAAATAACTAACGCCGTACTTTCAGCTTGTCGAAAAAGTCCATTTTGCCTGCGTATGCGGGCTAAATCACTTTTTTGCCTCGGGCTAAAGGTGACTGCGCCGACCTTGCCGAGGCAAAGAACTCTTCTATCCTCACAAGTGTGTAAGCGACACCTCGCTGTGCTCGCCTTACGCAACGCGACGGCTTACGCCTTACGCAACGCGACGGCTTACGCCTTACGCAACGCGACGGCTGCGCCTTACGCAACGCGACCGTGCGCCTTACGCAACGCGACCGTGCGCCTTACGCAACGCGACGGCTGCGCCTTACGCAACGCGACGGCTGCGCCTTACGCAACGCGACGCTGCGCCTTACGCAACGCGACCGTGCGCGCAGCGCGGATGCTTCGTCGGACCCCCAAAACGGGGGTTTTCCGACGGTCTTGTACTTTAATGCTCCCATGCGAAATAAAAGCGCATTCGTCGGCGCAAGACCTGCCTGTCCGTAAAGGATATTCCGCGCGCGGAAATTTTATTCTGCCCGCGCAACCACCCGCGCGCTTTTCGGTGTATAATAGGTGAAGGGCTCTTTACTGCGGGCGGGGCGGGCAGGTTCACGAATATACCCGCCGGAAAAAGGGAGGACACCATGGACGATGAAATGATAGTGGAGCTTTACTGGCAGCGCTCCGAGCGCGCCATTAAGGAAAGCTCCCGCAAATTCGGCAGCTACTGCCTTAGCATTGCACGGCGCATTCTCACCGACCGCGAGGCGGCGGAGGAGTGCCTTAACGACACATGGCTGCGCGCATGGAACGCCATGCCGCCGCACAAGCCATGCGTTCTGTCCGTTTTTCTCGGCAAGATAACGCGCAGGCTGTCGCTTACCCGCCTTGAAAGGCAGCGCGCGCAGAAACGCGGCGGCGGCGCATACGAGGCGGCGCTCGAGGAGCTGGGCGAGTGCGTGGCTTCCGCGCAGAGCGCCGAGGCAGGCTACGATGAAAACGCCCTTACGCAGCTGCTGCGCGGCTTTCTCGCGGGGCAGAGCGAGGAGAACAGGCGCGTTTTCCTTATGAGATACTGGTACTTTGTGCCGCTTAAAACCGTGGGCGCGCAGTGCGGCTTAAGCGAAAGCGCGGTGAAGTCGCGGCTTTTCCGTATGCGCGCGGAACTTAAGGAGCTTTTGACAAAGGAGGGCTATTTTGTATGAAACCCGAGGATATAGTAAACGCATTAAACGACGTTGACGACCGCGACATAAAGGCGGCAGAACCGAGAAGGCGCAGCATAAAGCCGTTTATATTCGGCGCGGGAGCGTGCGCAGCGGCAGTCGCCGCCATTATCACGATAAACAGCGTGATGAAGCCCGCGCCGATAACGCACCTTGCGCAGCCCGTGGAGATAGCGAAGGCGGTATACCCGCAGCAGCTGAAATACCCGAGCGAGGAGGAATACGCGCGCTGGGACAGCGAATCCACCGATACAAGCGGCGCAGACAACCCATACGACATAAGCTACGACATCAGCGAAGACCGCAGGGCGCTTATAAAGAGCCTGCCCGAGGGCTACAACAGCGCCCTTGCGGAATACACCGTGCGCACCGCGCCGACTTTTGCGCCCGAAAGCGAGAGCAACTTTGTGTACTCCCCCGCAAACACCTACATAGCGCTTGCTATGCTGAGCGAAATTACGGGCGGCGACGCCTCCGCGCAGCTTACGGAGCTTCTGGGCGCGCAGGGCGGCGCGCTGCGCGAAAGCGTGAACGCGATATGGCGGGCGAACTACCTTGACAACGGCCATAACACAAGCCTGCTTTCAAACTCGCTGTGGCTGTCGGACGCTATAAGCTACAACGCCTCTCCCCTGAAAACGCTGGCGCGCGATTACTACGCCTCGTCCTACTGCGGGGAAATGGGCAGCGAGGAGTACGACGAGCTTTACCGCCGCTGGATAGACGAAAGCACGGGCGGGCTGCTGAAAGAGCAGGCTCAGGCGCAGTATCTGCCCGCGGACGCGCTCTGCGCGCTTGTTTCCTCGATTTATTACGAGAACCGCTGGATGACTGAGTTTCAGCAGGAAAACACCGCCGATAGCAAGTTTACTACGCCCGACGGCGAGATAACCTGCGAATTTATGAACGCAAACTATATTGACGAAATCTTCTTCGGCGAGGGCTTTACCGCGTACTCCATGAGATTTGATTACGGCACGGGCGAAATGCGCTTTGTACTGCCCGACGAGGGAAGCGCCGCGCTCTCCATGCTCTCGGACGAGAGCGCTATGGCGTACCTTACAGGGCAGGTCGAGTGGAACGACGAGCGCTTCAAAACCTGCGAAATGAAGCTCTCCGTGCCTAAGTTCGACATAACAAGCGAGCTTGAGCTTTCAGACGCGCTCAAGGCGCTCGGCGTTACCGACGTATTCAGCAGCCGCGCGGACTTCTCGCCGCTTGCGGACAAGGGGGCTTCGCTTTCAAAGGTGATACACGACGCGCGCATAACGATAGACGAGGAGGGCTGCACCGCCGCGGCGTTCACCTCGGAAATACCCGCGACGGGCGGAATTTACGGCGACATCATACAGCACGACTTTATCCTCGACCGCCCGTTCGCCTTTTCGATAGTAAGCGAAACGGGAGAAACGCTTTTCCTCGGCACGGTAAGCGACCCGCGCGGCTGACGTTTTCGGCAAAAACCGCTTGAATTCGGGGATAATCTATAGTATAATAGGGGGAGCAAGACTTGTTCCCCCTCAGCTTGTCGAAAAAGTCTCCTATCCGCGCAAGTGTGCAAGCGACACCATGCTACGCATGGCTTACGCAACGCGACACCTCGCTACGCATGGCTTACGCAACGCGACACCTCGCTACGCATGGCTTACGCAACACAACACCTCGCTACGCATGGCTTACGCAACGCGACACCTCGCTACGCACGGTTTACGCTGTGCCGACTTGCGAAGCAATGCTTCGCAATGTCGTAGGATGCCCCGTCGGAAAACCCCCGTATGGGGTTTTTCGACGGTCTGAGAGAGCAAGACCTGTTCCCCCATACAACTTTTTTCGGAGGTACTGCATGAAAAAGCTACACTCGCTGCCTATTAAGGCATTCACCCCCTCGGACGGATTTATCAAACGCTTTCAGCGGCTTATAAAAGACGAGGTGATACCCTATCAGTACGAGGTTCTGAACGACCGCGCTGAGGGTGCGGAAAAGAGCCATGTCGTGCAGAACTTCATCAACGCCGCAAAGGCTCTGCACGGGGAGGAAAACGACGGCTTCTACGGGCAGGTGTTTCAGGACTCAGACGCCGCAAAGTGGCTTGAAGCCGCGGCGTACTCGCTCGCGATATTCCCCGACGAGAAGCTTGAAGCGCTTGCGGACGACCTTATAGAGAAGATAGCAGCCGCGCAGGACGAAGACGGCTACCTCAACACCCGCTTTACCATAAGCGACCGCGACAAGCGCTGGACAAACCTGCTGGAGGGTCACGAGCTGTACTGCGCGGGACATTTTATGGAGGCAGCAGCCGCCTATTACGACGCCACGGGCAAGGACAGGCTGCTTAACGTAATGCTGAAAAACGCCGAGCATATCTACAGGCACTTCGTGACCGAGGACCGCGACGGCTTCCCCGGGCACCCCGAGGTGGAGCTTGCCCTGCTTAAGCTCTACCGCGCCACGGGCAGCGCGCATTGCCTGGAGCTTGCAAAGCGCTTTATCGACAGGCGCGGCGCAAGCGACTTCTTTCGCCGCGAACGCGATGCCGCGGGCTGGACGGTATGGGGCAACGACCCCGACAACGGCGCGTATCAGCAGAGCTTCGCCCCCGTAAGGGAGCAGCGCGACGCGGTGGGACACGCCGTGCGCGCGGTGTACCTCTACACGGGCATGGCGGACCTCGCCGCGCAGACCGACGACAGCGCCCTGCTTGAAGCCTGCCGCGCCCTGTGGGAGAGCATAACAAGCCGCAGAATGTACGTTACGGGCGGCATAGGCTCGACCGTTATCGGAGAGGCGTTCACAGTGGACTACGACCTGCCAAACGACACCGCCTACGCGGAAACCTGCGCATCCTGCGGGCTTATGTTCTTTGCCGCGCGGATGCTTGAAAGCGACCCCGACAGCAGGTACGCCAATGTTATGGAGCGCGCGTTCTACAACACCGTGCTTGCGGGAATGCAGCTTGACGGAAAGCGCTTTTTCTACGTTAACCCGCTCGAGGTTATACCGGGGATATCGGGCGTTGCCGCCACCCACCGGCACGACAGGCCGCAGCGCCCCGCATGGTTCGCGTGCGCGTGCTGCCCGCCCAACGTTGCGAGGACGGTTTCGGGCTTTGGTATGTACGCCTACGGCGCAGGCGGCGACACGGCGTTCTGCCACCTTTATGCGGCGGGGACCGCGGACTTCGGCAACGGCATGAGGATTTCCTGCGAAACGCAGTTCCCCTACGGTTTTACGGTAGACTACGCCGTGCTTGAGGGCGCGGGAACGCTTGCAATAAGGCTGCCCGACTGGAGCGAAAAAACCGCGCTTTCCCTTAACGGCGCGGAAATCTCCCCGCGCGTTGAAAAGGGCTACGCCTACATCGGCGTTAAGCGCGGCGACCGCGTAACGCTCACGCTCGACGGCGCGCCGCATTTCGTGTACGCCTCCCCGCGCGTAAGCGAGGACACGGGGCGCGCGGCTATACAGCGCGGGGCGCTTGTGTACTGCTTTGAGGGCGCGGACAACGGGAGCGTTCTGCCGTTGCTTCTGGACGACGCTGCGCAGCCTGCCGCCGCAGAGCCCGTTGAAGCGCTCGGCGGCGCGGCAGCTGTAAAGGTGCAGGGCTATCGTATGCAGGATACGGGGGCGCTCTATTCCGCCAAAAAACCCGCGCTTACGCCCGAAACACTAACCGCCGTGCCCTATTATACATGGGGCAACCGCGGCGAAAATGAAATGCGCGTGTGGCTGCCCGTGAAGTAAAAATCACAAAAACAAGGTCTGGCAAGAAAGATACAGATGCAAGAAACCCTCGTAACGACTAGGCTTAATGCCTGTCGTTATGAGGGTGACGCAGCAGATGTGCCTTTATTGTCAGACCAAAGGGCGCTCCGAAAAACTGGAGCGCCGCCCTTTTTATTATCTTATGCCTGTAATATCCTTGATAACCTCGCCCGCGATAATAAGCCCCGCTACCGACGGCGCGAACGCTATGCTCGCAGGGACTGCCCGCCTTACGCCGTCGCTCTCCGCAGCGGCGGGGGTGCGCGGCGGCTCGGTGGAATACAGCACCTTAAGCCGCCTTACGCCGCGTTTGCGCAGCTCGTAGCGCATAACGCGCGCCAGCGGGCATACGCTCGTCTTATATATATCGTCCACGCGGAACTGCGTGGGGTCGAGCTTGTTGCCCGCGCCCATGCAGCTTATTATAGGCGTACCCGCCGCCTGCGCGCTCGTTACGAGCGTTAGTTTTCCCGTTACGTTGTCGATAGCGTCCACAACGTAGTCATAGAGAGAGAAATCGAACTGCGCGGCGGTTTCGGGCAGGAAAAGCGCCGCGTGCTTCGTAAGCTTCAGCGCGGGATTTATGTCGAGAAAGCGCTCGCCCGCCGCGTCAACCTTATACGCTCCTACCGTGCTGTGAAGCGCTATTATCTGCCTGTTTATATTCGAGAGCGCCACCGTGTCGTTGTCGATTATGTCGAGCGCGCCTATGCCGCTGCGCACAAGCGCCTCTGCGGCAAAGCCGCCGACTCCGCCCACGCCGAACACCGCGACCCTTGCCCCTGCGAGCCTTTCCATGGCCGCTTCGCCTATAAGCCGCTCCGTGCGCGAAAATTCCTCCATACTGCCCTCCATGTTATTCAAGCACCCAGTCCGCCGCCTGCGAAAGGCTCTTTGCCGCTCGCCCGCAAAGCGCCGTGAGCGCCGCTTCGGACTGATGTCCGCCCGCAACGAGAATGCACCCGCAGCCGAGCGAGCGCGCCACGTCGCAGTCGTGCGCGGTATCGCCTATCAACACCGCACGTGCGGGGTCAATGCCGTTTTGCTCAAAGAAGCTGCGCGCAATGTCCGCCTTGCCGCCCGCAAGCCTGTCGCCTATGCCGAGTATCTCGCTGAAATACCCCGCAACACCGCGCTCCTCTATCTGCTTTTTAAGCGCCGCAAGCTCAGATGCCGAAAGCACCGCCTGCCGAAGCCCCGCCGCCTTAAAGCGCCCGAGCGCTTCGAGCGCGCCCTCTGCAAGCCTCGCGCGGCGCTGCCTGCGGTCGTATTTTTCTATAAACTCCATTCCCGTGCGTTCAAACGGCACTTTGTCAAAATCAAACCCGAGCCGCTCGTAATAGTCCCTCACGGGGAAGCCGAAAACGCCGTGATACTGCTCCCTGCTCTGAAGCTCAGGCAGCCCGTATTCGCCCAGCAGCTCGTTCATGGACTCTATGCACACCTCGACGTCGTCAAGCAGCGTGCCGTTCCAGTCCCAGAAAACACGTTCGTATCTCATCTGCGCCCGCTCTCCTCAAGCCCCTCCGCCTGCGCCTTTGCCTTAAGCAGAAAGTCATAGAGCGGCGCTATGCGTAAAAAATCGCGCGAAAGCCGCTTTGCAAGGTCGGGCGCAAACATAAAGTCCCTGTCGTCGGTGTAGTACCCCACACCGTACTCGCGGCGCTCCAGCCAATCCGCCTTTTCGGGGGAAGCCTCGGGATAGCGCCTGCGCTTGTAAAGCTCGCCGTACTGCGCAAACCTGCGCTGACCCGCCACCGCCTGCGCCGCCGCGGCGAACGCAGGGTCATCCGCAAGTATCATCTGCCGCAGCTGCTCCTTTATCGCGCCGTCCGCGCTGTAGTAACCGCACCCGCAGCTCATTCCGCGCGGGGAGATAGCCAGCCAGTAGCCCGGGTGTCCGTCGTAGGCGTCCTCACGCGGTCTTGAAAAGGTAAACCACATTTCATCACGGAACACCGCGCCCCTCGAACGGCGCGCGTCAAGGTAAATGCGCGAAAGCTTCCCGGGGTCGCAGATGATAAGGCTGTCTATCTTCGCCATTGTCGGTGCAAGCTCCGACACTATCTCCTTAAACGGTTCCGTAACGTACTGCGTGTACTCCTGCTTGTGCTGTGAGAACCACTCCTTGCTGTCGTGGAGCTTGTTTTCAAAAAGAAAATCAAGCGTGTGCTGTGTAAACATTATTTCTTCTCCTTTTCGGAACGCGCGCGGCGCTTTTTGTCCGTAAGCGCAAAGCTGCCGAGCGTCATGCGCTCTATTTCTTCGCGCGGAACGTCGCTTTCAAGATACACCGAGTTCCAGTGCGTTTTGTTCATGTGGTAGGCGGGCGTAACGCCGCGAAACGCCTTTCGCAGAAAATCCGCTTCCATAGGCTCGCATTTGAGATTTACTATGTACTGCCCGTCGTGCGGCATAAGCAGCGCGAACCATTTGCGCGTGTCCGCGTGGCGCACCACCCATGTGTCAAAACTCTCGTCAAAGGGTCGGTCGGCTTCCGCACCGCCTATGGTCGCGCAGAACTCCAGAAACTCCTCCTTAGTCATGGCTTTTCCTCTCGTAAAGCATAAAGCGTATCTTATGGCAGCCGCTTTCCGCAAGCGCGGAAGCCTCCGTGCATTCCCACTCGCCGTCCCTGTCTATCTCGGGGAAGAACGTGTCGCCGCCGAAGCTCTCGTATATGCGCGTTACAAACACCCTCCGGCACTCGGGCAGAAGCTGCCTGTATATCTCCCCGCCGCCTATAACGAATATCTCGCCCGAAACGCCCTTGGCGTATTCGAGAAAGTCCTCTGCCGAGCCGAAAACACGCGCTCCCTCTGCGCTTTTAAGCGTGCGCGAGATAACGCAGTTTTCGCGCCCGGGCAGCGGGCGCTTCGGAAAGCTGTCCCACGTCTTTCTCCCCATAACTACCGTTGTTCCCGTGGTGGTATCCTTAAAAAAGCGCATATCCTCGGGAATCCTCGCAAGAAGTCCCCCATCCCTGCCTATAGCCCAGTCGTTGTCCGCTGCAAGTATAGCGCTCATGCGAAAAGTGTTTTTTTTCACGGCTTGTCCCGCCTTTCAGATAATTTCAGCCGCCCGCAGAACCAACGCTGCACGGGCGGCTGTCCTTATATAAATCTACCACATTCCATCTACTTTGTCAAGTATACAGGCACTTTTCCTCTTCGCGCTACCCGCGCTCTATCACCTGCGGCACGGCTATATTCCCGCGCAGGGTGTAATCCACGATAAGCCTTATGCCGTCCTTTTCGGGGAAGTATTTCTCCTCAGCCGACGCTATCTCATAACCGCTGTAGAAGTTCTCCTCGCACGCGGTTTTCTGCCGCCTGAGCTCCTGAGTGGCGTCGTCTGCGGTGCGGGTTATGTCTATGCTGCGGCAGGCGGTGCATACGGCGGTTTTTATGCGAAAGGGCGTTTCCTGCCCGAAAAGCCTTACAAGCGCGGTTTCCTCGGAATACACCCCGCCAGCAACGTCCTTTTTGCCGAAGTAGAGCGGGTACTCGTCGTCATAGAAAAGCAGGCTCTTATATATCCTCTGCTCGCCGTCCGCGCGCTGTATCGTTTCGCGGTACGGCACGTAAAACTCCTGCGTTTCGGTAAACTCCCCGATTATCTCCGCGTCCGCGCGGACGTACAGCACATGGTCGCCGCCGTCCGCCACAACGCCGCTTACCAGCAGCCCGCCCTGCTGCACGCCGCTCCCTGCGGATAACGCCGCCCTGCCCTTGCGCACGGTCTGCTCAACTATAACCGCCGCGCGCGCCGCAACAAGGTTTCGCGGCGAGGCGTTGTCCTCTGTCTCGGGGACCTCCCTGCCCTGCTCAACGTGCACCGTTACATGGTTGCCAACGCACGATACGTCCACCCACGCGGTGTTTTCAAGCCTCGTCATAAGCAGGTACTCCGCGCGGTCGGTTGCAAGGCCCACTCTCGGCGCGCCCTTTTCTATGCCGCACTCCGAAAGCACCGACATCACCACGGCGCGCGGCGCGCCCTCCACGGTTATGCTCTCCACCCGCGAGGCATGGAACGAAAGTATAAGCACAAACGCCAGAAACCCGAGATACAGCCCTATCCTGCGGCTGTAGCGCGACAGAAGAAAATACACGCCGCGCCGCTCACGCACGCGCAGCCGCACGCCGTGCTTCAATGCCGCGCGGGAAACGTACAGGTAATCTGCGGGAGATACCTGCGCGCGCATTATCCCCTGCGAAAACGTCACCCCGCGCAGCGGCACGCACTCGCTTATAAGCTGCGACACCAGCTTTTCCTGAAAACCGCCGTACCCGCTGAACGTTACCCGCCCGAAATACAGACCGCGCCCCGCGCCATTGCCTTTCTTCATTTTACTCCTCCTCGAATGAGAGCGAATGTATCCTTCCCGTTATCTTAACGCCGTCCATGCCGAAGCTTTCAAGCATAAGCGGCGTACCCGACACGGTAACGCGCGCGCCGTACACCGCAAGCGTTATGAAGTCCTCGTCGCAGCCGCTCACGCCAAGGCAGTTCTCCACCAGCAGCTCGGTCATACCGTGCAGGGTGATCGTGCTGCGCTGCTGCGGCAGGTCGCCAAGCGCTATAAGCTTATCCTTTATGCCCATATCCGCCCTCCTTGCATATTCCGTCCATGCAGTATATGCGGGGACTGTCCCGATAATGCGCGTAATATTCGCCGCCCATGCCACATATATTCTATAAGGCAGTACCGCTGCGGAACAAGCCGCACGGTTTTCGGATATGCCAAAAAACTCTTTTGGAGGTCTGCTATGGACGACATGAAAAAGCTAATTGAAAAATACAAGCAGGAGCTTATGGCCTACCGCAAAACGGCACAGCCCGAACCGAAGAACATCTCCTTCACCTACAGCCCCGAGGGCGCGCCCGAAGCCCGCGAAGCGCAGCAGCCCGCGTCACGGGGCGAACCCCCCGCGCGCACGGAGCGCGTTTCTGACGCCGCCGCGGCTGAACCGCGCGAAACGCCCCGCAAGCCGCAGATAATCGGCTATGCGGACGAGGGCGACGTTGCAAGGCTTTATGAGGGGCTTTTCGGGAGCGAGGGCGCGCCTGCCGCACCACAGAGCGCTCCTCTCGCAGAGGACGCTCCTCTCGCAGAGGACGCTCCTCTCGCAGAGGACGCTCCTCCCGCAGAGGACGCCCCTCCCGCAGAGGACGCTCCTCCCGCAGAGGACGCTCCTCCCGCAGAAGCAATGCGCTCTGAAACCCAGACGGGCGATATGTCCGACATATTCAGCTTTACGGGAGAGGAGAACGGCGAAAGCGCGCCCGCAGGGCTTATCTCCGAACCCGAGGAGCTTTTCTCGCCGCAGTTCAACGAGGTGCCGTCCTTTGGAGAGGTGCAAAGCGAGATAACCAAGGAAAGCCGCCCCGAGGACAACACGCTCCCGCGCGAGCCCGTTTCGGGCGTTACAAGCAGCGCGCCTGCCAAGCCGCTGCCCGAGGCGGCGCAGGCGCAGCGCGTTTCCCCAGAAACCGCCGAGCGCCTGACAGAGCAGCCCGTAAGCGGCATTGACCCCGCCGAGCAGCTGACGGGGCGCAGCTTCGAGTCAGACGAGCGCCCCGTGAACGACCCCGCCGACATAAAGCCCAACGGCAACGGCGCGCCCGCCGTAAATTACGAGGAGCGCACCTACGGCAGCTACGCCGAGTTCGAGCGCGAAAACACTTGCACGGGGCAGCTTCGGTTCAGAACGTTTACCGCGCGCGGGGCGCTGCCCGTAAAGGACGCGATTTGCGTTGTGACAAAGGACTTCGGCGGCGAAACGCAGGTGCTTTCCACGCAGACCACCGACATGAGCGGCCAGACCGATATAATCTCGCTGCCCGCGCCGCCGCGCAGCCTTTCGCAGACCCCGAATAACACGATACTTCCCTACGCGCTCTATGACGCTGCTATCCGCGCAAAGGGCTTTGAGAGTATCGTGATTAAGAGTATCCCCATCTTCGAGGGCATTCTGTCCGTGCAGAACGCCGCGCTCATCCCGCTTGCACCCAACGAGAACGATGGCAACGTCGGCGAAACGATAGACGAGGCCGTTGTAAGCGGAGGTGAGCGTAATGCCGCAGAATAATCTTCCCTATGTACCCGAAACGATAACCGTGCACTTGGGTCCGCCCGACTCCCCAGCGCAGAACGTTACGGTGTCTTTCCCCGACTATATAAAGAGCGTCGCTTCGTCAGAAATATTCCCCACGTGGCCCGAAGCCGCGCTGCGCGCCAATATCTACGCGCAGACTACCTTTGCGCTCAACCGCATTTACACCGAGTGGTACCGCTCGCGCGGGTACGGCTTCGACATAACAAGCTCCACCCAGTACGACCAGGCTTACGTTTACGGCAGGGATATCTTCAACAACATAAGCCGCCTTGTAGACGAGCTTTTCAACAACTACATCGTGCGGCAGGGGAGCGTCGCGCCGCTCTTTTCGGCGTTCTGCAACGGCACGACCGTCACCTGCGACGGGCTGTCGCAATGGGGTACGGTAACGCTTGCCAACAACGGGCTTACCCCCTACGAGATTTTGCAGTATTACTACGGCAACGACATAAACATTGTGAGAAACGCACCCGTAGAGCCGTACATCGGCAGCTACCCCGGAGTGCCGTTCGGCTTCGGCTCTTACGGGGACGAGGTGCGGCAGATACAGCAGGAGCTTAACCGCATTGCCGCGAATTACCCCGCTATCCCGAAAATCGTGCCCGCAAACGGCAACTACGGCGAAAGCACCGTGCAGGCTGTAAACACGTTTCAGGGGATATTCGGCCTTGCGCAGACGGGTACCGTGGATAAGCAGACGTGGTACAAGATAAAGTTCATATTCACGGCGGTAAAGGGGCTGTCCGAGCTTATGGGCGAGAACCTCTCCGAGCAGGAAGTGGAGCTTCAGTTCCCGCGGCAGCTGGAGCTCGGCGACTTCGGCTTCGAGGTGCGGTACGTGCAGTTTTTCTTAAACGTTATAGCCTACTTCAACCCCGAGATTCCCACGGTAAATTCCGCGGGAGTGTTCAACGAGGCAATGCGCGAGCAGGTAATGGCGTTTGAGCGCTTCTACGGACTTAACCCCGACGGCGTTGTGGATTTCAGAACATGGCAGCTTATACGGCAGGTGTACAACAATATCCGCGAGAACCTGCCCGAGGGCTACGAGGGCTCTACGGCGGCGCTTTATCCGGGATATACGCTCACTCCGGGGCTTCGCAACGACGACGTGCGCGAGCTTCAGACCTACCTGCGCACAATAGGGCAGAACGTCGCGGCTATCCCCACGGTGGAGATCACGGGCTACTACGGCCCGCAGACCGAAAACGCGGTCGCGGTGTTTCAGGAGAACTACGGCCTGCCCGTCACGGGCGCGGTGAGCGCCCTCACATGGGACGCCATAGCAAAGGAGTACAACTATATCCGCTTCGGCACGCAGCGGACGGGGTGACATATGAAAAGGGACTGTTCGCGCAGCCCCTTTTTTTATTCAGTTAAGGCGCTGACCGCATTTGCCGCAGAATTTCGCGCCTATGGGGTTTTCTTCACCGCAAGCGGCGCAGAACGTGTTTGGCTTAACGGGCGCAGGCACGTCAAGCGTTCTGCGGCAGCGCAAACAATATATTGCGTCTGCGGGATTTGCCATGCCGCAATGAGGACAATTTTTGGTTTCTGCCCTTGCATTTTTAGGTGCGCCGCAGATTTGACAAGTGGTATTATAAGCAGGGTTTTGCTCGGCGCAATTTTTGCATACCCACTTTGCGGCTTGGCTCATCATTTTGTACTTTTCATCTACTTCTTCATACTCGCTATCCCCATCTTCATCATTTTCTATGCCAATAACGCGACATTTTGTTTTGGGGTCACACTCTATTATTTTTCGCAGCATTTCGCCAGTTTTTATGACATTATCAGATGTTTCCAGCAGCATACCCCATGTTGAAAAAATCATCATAAAAAGAAATAATTCAAACAAGAAAATGGCGATAAGCCCAATGCCTACATAACCTCCAATAGGCGATGGCAAATTCCCCAAGTTGGTAATTCCTAGCCAAGGCAACAGTAAAAGTACAACTCCCAATGCAATACATATAAAGAAGAACACCGCATTACTGTGATTCCATTTCTTATTCACAATCACCACTCCTATCTACAATAAAATTCCTTTTTGGAATTATCTTTATTATAATTCTATTTTGGAATTTTGTCAACCCCTTTTGTAAAATATAATAAAGCAAAGGGGGCGATTTTGTGAAAACACGCAAAAAAGAGTACGGCGACATGAACATGGTGGGGCGCAGGATAGAGGAGCTGCGGAAGTCGCGCGGGATAAAGCAGAAGGACTTTATAGCCATGATGCAGTGCGAGGGCTGCGACATAAATCCAACGAGCTACTCGAAGCTCGAGGGGCAGCTGCGCTCGGCGAATGACAGGGAGCTTTACGTTATCGCACGGATACTTGAAACAACGATAGATTCTCTCTTTGAACAATAAAACCCCCGCCGAGGCGAGGGATTTTTTATTGCAGAACCAGAAGTATTTCCTCCGGGGTGACGACGCAGCTGTGCCTTTATCGACAGCCTAAAGGGGCGGCATTGATTGCCGCCCCTCCTTTATTGCCTGTGGTGTGATTACTTGTTGAACTCGTCAGCGTACATCTTCTGCATTTCAACAAGGTGGTCGTACTTAGCCTTGGAGTTTGCAACTGCCTTGTCGAACAGAACAGTAGCTCTCTCGGGGTTAGCACGCATGAGGGAGTTGTAACGAACCTCTCTCATCATGAATGCCTTGTAGTCGCCTGTCGGTGCCTTGCTGTCGAGCGAGAACGGGCTCTTGCCCTCGTCTGCAAGCGCAGGATTGAAACGGAACAGGTGCCAGTAACCGGCCTCAACTGCTTCCTTCTCTACCTGCTGAGCGATAGTAAGACCGCCCTTGATACCGTGGTTGATGCACGGTGCGTATGCGATGATGAGGGACGGACCGTTGTAAGCCTCTGCCTCTGCGATTGCCTTGAGGCACTGGTTGCGGTCTGCACCCATGGAGATCTGTGCAACGTAAACATAGCCGTAGCTCATTGCGATGCCTGCGAGGTCCTTCTTCTTAACGTCCTTACCGCCTGCTGCGAACTGTGCTACCGCACCAACGTTCGTAGCCTTGGAAGCCTGTCCGCCTGTGTTGGAGTAAACCTCGGTATCGAATACGAGGATATTAACGTTCTTGCCGGAAGCTATTACGTGGTCAAGTCCGCCGTAGCCGATATCGTATGCCCAGCCGTCGCCGCCGAGAATCCACTGGCTCTTCTTGGAGAGGTAGTTCTTGAGCTTGAGTACCTCTGCAACAAGCGGCTCGCTTGCGCACTTGCAGCCCTCGAACGCCTCAACGAGGTTCTTGGTTGCTACTGCGTTTGCCTTGCCGTCGTCAGCGGTCTTGAAGTATTCGTCGATAAGAGCCTTTGCCTTTTCGTGACCCTCAAGAGCAGCTATTTCCTTGAGCTTCTTCTGTGCGCGCGTTCTCAGCGTATCCTGTGCAAGGAACATACCAAGACCGAACTCTGCGTTATCCTCGAACAGGGAGTTCGCCCAAGCGGGACCCTTGCCCTCCTTGTTGGTGGTGTACGGAGTGGACGGCTCGGAACCTGCCCAGATGGACGAGCAGCCTGTTGCATTTGCAATGTACATTCTGTCGCCGAAGAGCTGTGTAACGAGCTTAGCGTAAGGAGTCTCGCCGCAGCCTGCGCATGCGCCCGAGAATTCGAGCAGCGGCTGCTTGAACTGAGAGCCCTTAACGGTGGTCTCCTTGAACTTCTCGAGAACCTCGGGCTTGTCGGAAACCTTGGATACAGCGTAGTCGAATACGGGCTGCTGATCCATCTGAGTCTCGATGGGCTTCATAACGAGAGCGTTCTTGCTCTTGTCCTTAGCGCCTGCGGGGCAGATATTGGCGCAAACGCCGCAGCCCGTGCAGTCGAGAGTGGAAACTGCCATGGTGTACTTCATGCCGGGCAGACCCGTTGCGTCCTTAATCTTTACGGAAGCGGGAGCGGCAGCAGCCTCAGCCTCTGTCATGATAACAGGGCGGATAACAGCGTGCGGGCATACGAACGAGCACTGGTTGCACTCGATACAGTTCTCGGGGATCCACTGGGGAACGTCAACCGCGATACCGCGCTTCTCGAATGCAGCGGAGCCCTGCGGGAACGTGCCGTCTGCAATGTCAACGAAGGTGGAAACGGGAAGCTTGTCGCCGCGCTGTGCGTTTACGGGAACCTGAATGTTGTTTACGAAGTCGATAAGGAACTTGTTGTCGCCCTCGAAGTGCGGGTGAGTAAGCTCGCCTGTGCAGTTCGCCCACTCAGCGGGAACGTCAACCTTGACTACCTCGCCTGCACCTCTCTCGATAGCAGCGTAGTTCATGTTTACGATGTCCTCGCCCTTCTTTGCAAAGGACTTGTAAGCCATCTTCTTCATGTACTCGATAGCCTGGTCAGCGGGGATAATGTTCGCAATGGAGAAGAACGCGGACTGAAGAACCGTGTTCGTCTTGTTGCCGAGGCCTATCTCCTTGGCTACCTTGATAGCGTTGATGATGTAGAAGTTGATGTTGTTCTTGGCGATGTATGCCTTAACGGGAGCGGGGAGCTTCTCGCCCAGCTCGTCAACCGTCCACTGGCAGTTCAGCAGGAACGAACCGCCCGGAATAACGTCCTCAACCATATCGTACTTGTCGATGTAGGAGGGGTTATGGCAGGCAACGAAGTTCGCCTTGTTGATGAAGTAGGTAGACTTGATCGGGGTCTTACCGAAACGCAGGTGAGAAATGGTAACGCCGCCCGACTTCTTGGAGTCGTATGCGAAGTAAGCCTGCGCGTACATATCGGTGTGGTCGCCGATTATCTTGATGGAGTTCTTGTTAGCGCCAACCGTACCGTCGGAGCCCAGACCCCAGAACTTGCAGCAGGTAGTGCCTGCGGGCGTGGTGTTCGGGTTCTCCTTGATGGGCAGGGAGAGGTTGGTAACATCGTCCTCAATACCGATGGTGAATACGGGCTTCTCGGTGTTGTTGTAAACTGCGATGATCTGCGCGGGGTTGCAGTCCTTGGAACCGAGACCGTAGCGGCCGGTGTATACGGGAACGTCCTGGAACTTGTTCTCCTTCTTGAGAGCTGCAACTACGTCGAGGTAGAGCGGCTCGCCGAGAGAACCGGGCTCCTTGGTTCTGTCGAGAACGGAGATCTTCTTTACTGTAGCGGGGATAGCGTCAACGAACGCGGAGGATACGAACGGTCTGTAAAGTCTTACCTTAACAAGGCCTACCTTAGCGCCGTTTGCGTTCATGTAGTCGATGGTCTCCTCGATAGTGTCGCATACAGAACCCATAGCAACGATAACCTGCTCAGCGTCGGGCGCGCCGTAGTAGTTGAACAGCTTGTAGTCCGTGCCGATCTCTGCGTTTACCTTGTCCATGTACTCGGTAACGACAGCGGGGATATTGTTGTAGTAGGTGTTGCAAGCCTCGCGAGCCTGGAAGAAGATGTCGGGGTTCTGCGCGGTGCCGTGCAGAACGGGCTTCTCAGGATTGAGCGCTCTGTCGCGGAACGCCTGAACAGCATCCATATCAACCATCTTAGCGAGGGTGTCGTAGTCCCATACCTCGATCTTCTGTATCTCGTGAGAGGTACGGAAGCCGTCGAAGAAGTGCAGGAACGGAACTCTGCCCTTGATAGTGGACAGGTGAGCTACAGCGCCGAGGTCCATAACCTCCTGAGGGTTAGTGGAGCAGAGCATAGCGTAGCCCGTCTGACGACATGCATAGATATCGCTGTGGTCGCCGAAAATGGAAAGCGCGTGGGAAGCAACGGCTCTCGCGGATACGTGGATAACGGAGGGCAGCAGCTCGCCTGCGATCTTGTACATATTGGGTATCATCAGCAGAAGGCCCTGCGAAGCGGTGTATGTAGTGGTCAGTGCGCCTGCGGAAAGAGAACCGTGAACCGCACCCGCTGCACCTGCCTCGGACTGCATTTCAACGACCTTTACCTGCTCGCCGAAAATATTCTTTCTTCCTGCTGTGGACCAGGAGTCTGTAACCTCCGCCATAACGGAAGAGGGGGTGATGGGGTAAATAGCGGCTAAGTCAGTGAACGCATAGGACACATGACCTGCGGCGTTATTGCCGTCCATCGTTAGCTTTTGTCTTGCCATTGGTTTTATCCTCCTTAATTTTACCAAGCCTTGCCGACGGTTTCGCGGCAGACTTTTCTGCACTTTATATTGTACCACATTCTTTCGGTTTTGTAAATAGCCAAACGCGCCTTTTTTCCGATTTTTTTAGGACAAAGATAATTTTTTCACAATCGTGTCGCAGATACATTTGCGCGCAAAAATCCCGCAGCGTTTCATCTGCGGGATTCGCTTGTATTGACTTTACTTTCCGAGAAGCCCCTTGAGCCTCTCCATTGCCTCCTCGGTAGCCTCGTGCGTGCCGAACGCCGTGAGCCTGAACCAGCCCTCGCCGTTCTTGCCGAAGCCGGCGCCCGGCGTTCCCACTACCTGTATTTCGTTGAGCAGGTAGTCGAAGAAGTCCCAGCTGCCCATGCCGTCGGGGCATTTGAGCCAGATGTACGGCGAGTTTATGCCGCCCGTGTACTTTATGCCAAGCTCGTCGCAGGTCTTTGCAATAGTGCGCGCGTTCTGCTGGTAGTAGCGGATAGCCTCGCGGGTCTGCTCCTGTCCGAGCGGGGTGAACACTGCCTCCGCGCCGCGCTGAACGGGGTAGGATACGCCGTTGAACTTGCTGCCCTGACGTCTGCCCCAGATGTCGGCAAGCTTTACGTCGTTGCCCTCGCTGTCCTTCTGTATGAGCTCCTCGGGCACTACGGTGTAGCCGCAGCGCGTTCCCGTAAAGCCAGCCGTCTTTGAAAGCGAGCATATCTCAACGGCGCACTTCTTCGCGCCCTCTATGCAGTAAATGCTGCGCGGTATGTCCTTTTCGGTGATGAACGCCTCGTAAGCCGCGTCGAAGATGATGACCGCATTGTTTTCGAGCGCGTAGTCCACCCATTCCTTAAGCTGCGCCGCGTTGTAAACCGAACCCGTGGGGTTGTTGGGGGAACACAGGTAGATGAGGTCCGCCTTTATGCTCCTGTCGGGCATTGCCGCAAAGCCGTTCTCCTCGTTGGAGTCAACGAAAACGACGTTGTTGCCGCTCATCACGTTGGAATCAACATACACGGGGTAAGCGGGGTCCGTTACGAGTACGGTGTTGCCCGCGCCGAATATGTCGATGATGTTGCCGCAGTCGCTCTTAGCGCCGTCCGAAATGCGTATCTCGGCAGGCTTTACGTCCGCGCCGAAGCTTGCGTAGTAGCGCGATACCGCCTCGCGCAGGAAGTCGTAGCCCGCGCCGGAATCCTCGTAGCCGCGGAACGTTTCCTTAACGCCCATTTCGCGGCACGCCTTTTCCATTGCCTCCACTACAACGGGCGCAAGCGGGCGCGTTACGTCGCCTATGCCCATGCGGATAAGCTTGGCGTCGGGGTGCTGTGCGGTGTACGCCTTAAGCCTTTTCGCGATGTCGATGAAAAGGTAGTTCTTTTTAAGCCTGAAAAAATTCTCGTTCAGCTTTGCCATTTTTCGGTTGTCCTTTCTCCTGTGTGATGTTGGGGCTGATTTTGCTCTCTGAGTATAATTAAAGCACAATCCGCTCCATTTGTCAAGCACTTCAAAAGCAGAACTTGTCAGCCCGCAATCATGATTATCCCCCGCAATTCAGTCAATAATAGAATTATCAAAAAAATTCAAATCCCCACTCAAAACCGCACATATATCGCCCCCAGCAAAGGATTTAGCCCTCTGCCCTATCAAGCAACATACCTACAAAGAGCGCCCCACCAACACGACCGCGCTTAAATAGCCGCGGGGCTTGCCCCTCGCGGCAACAAGAAAAACGGGGAAAGGGGGAGAGAGTTGAGGGGAAGAGGAGCGCGAGGAGAAACCCGACTGGGAGAGGGGGAAGTCCCCGTTTTTGTCGGATTTTGTTCTTCCCCCTCTCCCAAGAGGGTGTCGCCTCGCAATGCAGGGACATGGCAATGTCAAAAGATGAAGCGGCGATAGCGCAGGCGCTATATAAGTTAAGCGCCTATCCCCTCGCAGGGGCTTCCCGCCGCGGCAAGCACGGCACGTTGTCCCCCCGCGGGCGCTTCCTCGCTTGCCAAAGCGGCACATTGCGCCTTGTTGGCACTTCCCCGCGCAGCAAGCGCGCCAAAACACACGTCGCGCCGTGAACGGCGCTCACACCCCCGCAAGGGCTGCTCCCCCCCGAGCCACGGCGAAATTCCCGCGCCGAATGCGGCGCCCCCATTCCTTTGCTTCTGTAAAAAATGGTCAACCTTTGCCCCGCTTTTTTGTTCTCTTTTAACAAAATAGCCCGCTGAAGAAAAAAAATGCGCCCGAGGACTTTATTTTTGACTAAAAGTATGCTATAATATTCAAGTGTGAGCGCATTTGGCTGCTTTTTCTCGGATTTTGTGCGGAAAATTCCGCGCCGCTTACGGATTACTAAGCTTTTTTCGGCGGCATTATCGCCGCGTTTACATACTCATATAAAATTGCCTTGCAGCTTGGCAGGGCAGGGGGAAGTGTTCTTTTGGAAAAATACGTTATAAACGGCGGAAAGAAACTCAGCGGCGAGGTGGTTATAAGCGGCGCGAAAAATGCGGTCGCTGCCATTCTGCCTGCGGTGATACTCGCCGATGAACCTTGCATTATCGAAAATATACCCAACATAAGCGACGTGAACATCACGCTGCAGATTATGAGCGAGATGGGCGCGAACATCAGATTCCTTGACAAGACAACAGTTGAGATAGACACGCGCGGTCTGCGCGATCTGCCCATTCCCTACGAAAAGGCGAAGCTCATGAGAGCCACGACCTACTTTCTGGGCACGCTTCTCGGGCGATTCCATGAGGCGCACGTTTCCATGCCCGGCGGCTGCAACCTCGGCGACAGACCGATAGACCAGCACCTCAAGTGCTTCTCGGCGCTCGGCGCGGAGTACACCATTGACGGCGGCATGGTGAACATTCATGCGGACGAGCTTGTGGGGACGCAGATATTCTTTGACAAGAACTCCGTGGGAGCGACTATAAACGGCATTATGGCGGCGGTAAAGGCGAACGGCCTTACCGTTATAGAAAACGCCGCGAAAGAGCCGCACGTTGTGGATCTCGCCAACTGCCTTAATTCCATGGGCGCGGAAATCCTCGGCGCAGGCACGGACGTTATCAAGATACGCGGCGTGAAGTACCTGCACGGCACGACCTACAGCGTTATCCCCGACCAGATAGAGGCGGGAACGTTTATGGCTATTGCCGCGGCGACCCGCAGCGATCTCCTTATAAAGAACGTTATTCCAAAGCACCTTGAGCCGATAACCAACAAGCTCGTGAAGATAGGCGTAACCGTTGAGCAGTTTGACGACGCCGTGCGCGTTATAGGCGCGGAAGGCTACACGGGTACGACTATAAAAACCCAGCCGCACCCCGGCTTCCCGACGGATATGCAGCCGCAGATGGCTGCCGTGCTTACCTGCGCAAAGGGCGCAAGCATGGTGACTGAGAGTATCTTCGACAACCGCTTCAGGTATGTTGACGAGCTGCGCCGCATGGGCGCAAACATCTCCGTTGAGGGCAGAGTTGCCGTTATCGAGGGCGTTGAACGCCTTAAGGGCGCGCCCGTAAAAGCTACCGACCTGCGCGCGGGCGCTGCGCTTATCGTGGCGGGGCTCGGCGCGGAGGGCGTCACCGAGATTTACGACATCTACCACGTTGAGCGCGGTTATGAGAACATGGAGGTAAAGCTCCGCAGCCTTGGCGCTGATATCCGCAAGGTTGACGAGCCCGAGCCTGCCGAAGCGCTCCCAAAGGCGCAGTAAGTAAAGCGCAGGAATAACGAGCGGCTGCGGCGTGTGCCGTTCCGCTCGTTTTTGTTTCAGAAAGGCTTAGCATGAGATTGTACCCTATTTGCTCGTCAAGCGAGGGGAACTCGCTGTTTATCGGCACGCGCGGTCACGGTATCCTCGTTGACGCGGGCTGCTCGTTCAGGGCGCTGAAAAACGCGCTCTCCCTTATAGAAACGGATATGGGCGAGATAGAAGCGGTGTTCATAACGCACGAGCATTCCGACCATATAAAGGGGCTTGAGCAAATCATCAAGCACACCAATATCCCCGTGTTTGCAACGGCGGGAACGGCGCAGCAGCTGGTTTCTTCGGGAAAGATACCCGCAGACACGCGGATATTCGACATAAACAAGGAGGACTATGTGAGCGCCGATTTCCGCGTGAGCGCGTTCCGCACCTCGCACGACGCCGCGCAGAGCGTGGGCTATGCCGTTACATACATGGGCAGACGCGTGGGCGTCTGCACGGACACGGGCGTTGTTACGCCCGAGGCGGAAGCCGCGCTTATCGGCTGCGAGGCGGTGCTGCTTGAAAGCAACCACGACGTGGATATGCTGCGCCGCAACCTGCGCTACGGCTTTGAGCTTAAAAAGCGCATTTTAAGCGACAAGGGGCACCTCTCCAACGAAGCTGCCGCGCGCTTTGCCGAAAAGCTTGTGAGGAACGGCACGCGCCACATTATTTTAGGACACCTGAGCCGCGAAAACAACACCCCCGACACCGCCCTTTCCTGCACGCGCAGCCACCTTGAAAAGTGCGGCTTCATTGAGGAGCGCGACTACACGATAAGCGCAGCACCGCCCTCTACCGAAGGGCAGTTCACCGCGCTGTAACATAATAAGGGCTACACCGCATAAAGATTATGCGCAGATTGCGCAGACAGATTTTTCGTCAGATTGTACAATGAGGACGACGCAAGGCTGTATGCCTTGCTAGGACGAATTGTGCAAGATTACGAAAAATATGCAAGCAAGATGTGTATAAAACTTAAAGGTGGTCTTTGTGCGGTGTTGCCTAAGGAGAACGCAGCATGACAGACATGATAAAACGCCGCGAGGAAATGATGTGGGAGGCGGCAGAAAACAGGGACAGCGCCGCATTTCTCGCGCTTGTCGACGAAAACGCCGTTATGGTGTGCGGGGGCGCAAGGCTCTCCGGCGCGGAGTACGCAGGACTTATTGCGGGGTTCGACTGCGCGGAATACTCCATAACCGCGTTTGAAGCGCCCGTGCAGACCGCGGACATAGTGCAGGTGCATTACGTTATAAGGACAACGGCGGCAGCGCCCGAAAACAGCGGCCTTTCGAGTACGTTCCACATAACCTCCACATGGAAGAACATGGGCGGCACATGGAAGCTGGTATTCAATATGGACAGCAGACTATACGAATAATACATAGCGCGACTGAAAATTCCGTTTGACATACCCACGCAAAAGTGATACAATTATATTGTTGTGAGGAGGTGCGCCGTTGACCGGCAGCAGCGACCTGCGCGTGATAAAGACCCGCCGCACGATTCGTGAAACGCTTATAGTGCTTATGGGAGAAAAGGAGCTTTCCGACATAACCGTGTCGGAGCTTTCCGCGCGCGCGATGATAAACCGCAAAACGTTCTACCGCCATTACAGGACCGTTGCGGACGTTGTAACGGAGCTTGAAAACGAGATACTCTCTGAGTTTTCGGATATCCTGCGCAGCAGCAACAACAGCGTGCTTGACGCGGGCGTGGTTTTCCGCGACATAGGGGAGCTTATCGTAAGGCGAAGGGAGCTTTTCGACCTTATGAAGCTCAACCCCGACGTGTTCAACAACGGCAGGATAAAGGCTATGCTTCGCAGGGCGCTCGAGGTGTCGCTCAGAAACATAGGCGCGCTTAAGGACGAGGCGACCATAAGCGCGGTGTCAGAATTCATGGTGTCGGGTGTGCTTGCGCTCTACGCGGACTGGTTTGACAGCGGCTGCACGGGCGACCTTGCATTCCTCACAGATATTTCGGTGAAGATGGTGACAGAGGGGCTGCGCGGTTTCACGACCGACGACAAGCTTTCAGCCATCAGCCTGAAATAAGGTATTACCCCAAAAAATCGGACAGACTAGCAAAAGAAAGAGAGAAAACAATGGAAAAGAAAAACGAACTGTTTACCGTAAAGAGCATGGTATTCACCGCAATAATGGCGGCGCTTATCTGCATTGCAGCACCCTTTTCGATACCCGTAGGGCTTGTGCCGATATCGCTTGCAACGTTTGCGGTGTACCTCGCGGGAGGGCTGCTCGGCTCAAAGCGCGGCGCGCTTGCGGTGGTTGTGTACATTCTCATAGGCGCTGTGGGGCTGCCCGTGTTCTCCGGCTTTACAGGAGGGTTCGCAAAGCTCCTCGGCGTTACCGGCGGATACATTATCGGCTACGTTCCCTGCGCGCTGCTGTCGGGGCTTCTCTACGACAGGACAAAGCGCGTGTGGACGCTTCCGCTTGGCATGGTGCTCGGCACGGCGGCGTGCTACCTTTTCGGCACGGTGTGGTTTCTTATAAGCACGGCGGAGGGTGCGATAACGGGCGCTTCGGTTGCGGCGGCGCTTATGGCGTGCGTTGTGCCGTTCCTTCCCGGCGACGCAATAAAGATAGCGGCAGCGTGTGCGCTTGCAATGCCGCTGCGGGCAAGGCTCGGCGCGTTCCTTGACGAAAAGCGCTCAAAGAAAGGTGTTCTCTGATGGCTTCTGCGCTTGTTATCGCCGTTCAGGCGGTGATAATGTTTATACTTCTGGCGGTGGGATTCGCGTTCCGAAAGGGCGGTATGCTCAGCGAGGACGCGACAAAGCAAATGTCCAACATCGCCATCTCCGTGATAAACCCTATCGTCATATTCAACGCCTATCAGACCGAATTTGACGCCGCGCTGCTCAAGGGTCTGCTTATCGCCTTTGCGCTGTCCGCCGTGTCGCACGCGGCGCTTGTGCTTTTCGCGAACCTTGCCGTAAAAAAGGGGCGCGAGCGCGCCGAGGTGGAACGCTTCGCCATTGTGTACTCCAACTGCGCGTTCATGGGCATTCCGCTTATAGACTCGGCGTTCGGCAGCGAGGGTGTGTTCTACCTTACGGGGTACATCACCATATTCAACCTTATGCTGTGGACGCACGGGCTGCTTACTATGCGCGGCACGGGCGGCGGACTTGGAAAGAGCCTGCTTAAGGCGCTGATATCGCCCGCAGTGCTTTCGACCGCGGCGGGACTCGTGTGCTTCTTTACGGGGCTGCGCCTGCCCTCGCTGCTTCAGATCCCGCTTGATTACCTCGGCGCTATGAACACGCCGCTCGCGATGATAGTTTCGGGCTCTGCGATAGCGGGCGCGGGGCTTGTAAGCGGCTTTAAGAGCCTGCGCGTATACTATGTGCAGGCGTTCAAGCTGCTTATAGCGCCCGTGGCGCTGGCAGCGCTTTTCGCGCCGCTTACGCTGCTTGGCGTGCAGCCGCTCGTGATAAACACCGTGCTTCTTGCTGCGGCATCGCCCACGGCTTCGGCTACGATAATGTTCGCCTACAAGTTCGGGCGGGACGCGGAATATGCCGGCGGGCATTTCGCGCTATCCACGGTCGCGAGCGTGGCTTCAATGCCGCTTGTGCTGCTCGCGTCTGAGATGTTTATAAGGCTATTTTCGGGGCTTGCTGCGTGAGCAGGCGCAAAAGCGCGTAAGTGTTCATGCTTTTGTACAAATATAACAATAAAATGTCTTAAAATTTGGGAGAAATAATTGTTGCAAAATGCGAAAGAAAATGCTATAATTATATCGTAATAAATATTTAGCAAGATAGTATAGTAGCTTATGGCTAACATACTTCTTAATATATTTTCCCCAATTATTTAAGCCGGTAAAAGCTGTTTTTCCCCAAACAGTCGGCGAATTTATTTGAGTTTTCCGCAGACACCCCCTTGTCTGCGGTCTTTTTTTGCAAAAAATTCCCCGCCATTTCCGGCGGGGAATCCTGTATAAGAGCGCCTGCGCGCCCTACTTCTTATTTTCATTTTCTCTCATCATCTCATGTATTGCCGCGGCGAGCCTCGCGCAGTCCTCGTCGGTCAGGATAACGTGCCTGCTTTTGATGAACTCGCCGCAGTACGGGCAGGGCGCGCCCGTCTGCGCCTGTACGGAAGTAAACGGGACGTTCCTGCCGCAGTTCGGGCATTTCTTTGTAATGCTCATCAGTCAAGCACCTTGTAGTCCTTGTCCTCTACCGCCTTTTTAAGCACGGCAAAGTCCGTGGGACCGTTAAGCTTTACTATGGCTGTACCCGCCGTGTGGCTTACCTCTGCGGATTCTACGGTGGGAATAGCCTCGAGCGCCTTTTTAACGGCAGCCTCGCAGTGGCCGCACATCATGCCCTCGATTTTCATTGTAACTTCCATGTTCTTTTCCTCCTTGTGATGATGTTTTATCTTTCTGTCCCTTGCGGGGCTGAAAATCTTTGTAAGGTTGAGCCGCAGCGCGTTCGTTACCACGCAGAAGCTCGACAGGCTCATTGCCGCCGCGCCGAACATGGGGCTGAGCCTCCACCCGAAAAGCGGTATCCAAACGCCCGCCGCAAGCGGTATGCCGATAACGTTGTAGAAGAACGCCCAGAAGAGGTTCTCGCGGATATTAGTAAGCGCCGCGCGCGACAGCCGTATTGCAGCGGGGACGTCCGTTAACCTGCTTTTCATCAGCACCACGTCCGCAGCGTCTATGGCTATATCGGAGCCTGCGCCTATCGCAATGCCGGTGTCTGCGCGGGTGAGCGCGGGCGCGTCGTTTATGCCGTCGCCCACCATCGCCGTTTTGCCCTGCGCCTTAAGCGAGCGTATAACGCTCTCCTTGCCGTCGGGCAGAACGCCCGCTATTACCTCGTCCACGCCTGCAAGCCTGCCTACCGCGCGCGCAGTGCGCTCGTTGTCACCCGTGAGCATTACCACGCGCAGCCCCATTCCGTGCAGCTGCCGTATTGCCTCGGGGCTTTCGTCCTTTATCGTGTCCGCAACGGCTATAACGCCAAGCAGCTTCTTTTCCCTGCAGAAGAACAGCGGGGTCTTTCCCTGCTCCGCAAGCTCCTCGCTGCGCCGCCTCATATCCTCCGGGATATCGCAGTAGGTTTCCGCTAAACGCAGGCTGCCCGCGATATGCTCCGCACTGCCTATCTTTGCGGAAATTCCGCTGCCGCGCAGCGCCTGAAATTCATCCGCCGTCGGAAACTCCACGCCGCGCTCCCTGCCGTATATCATAACAGCGCCCGCAAGCGGGTGTTCGCTCTTTTCCTCGAGCGCGCACGCGGTAGAGAGCAGCTCGCCCTCGTCCACGCCCTGCGCGGGGACTATGTCCGTAACGGACGGCGCGCCCTTTGTTACGGTCCCCGTTTTGTCAAGCACCACTATCTCGGTCTTGCCCGTCTGCTCAAGCGCGGCGGCGGTCTTAAAGAGAATGCCGTTCTTTGCGCCGACGCCGTTTCCTACCATGATAGCTACGGGCGTTGCAAGCCCCAGCGCGCATGGGCAGGAGATGACAAGCACGGATATTCCGCGCTCAAGCGCGAACGCCGCGTCCTTGCCCGCAATAAGCCATACCGCAATTGTTATCGCCGCAATGCCGAGCACCACCGGCACAAATATCCCCGACACCTTGTCGGCTATCTTTGCAATGGGAGCCTTTGTCGCGGCAGCGTCGCTCACCATGCGTATTATCTGCGAGAGCGCCGTGTCCTGCCCGACCCTTGTGGCGCGGCATCGTATATACCCCGACTGGTTGAGCGTTGCCGCGCTCACCTCGTCGCCCGCTATCTTGTCCGCGGGAATGCTCTCCCCCGTAAGCGCGCTCTCGTCAACGGCACTCGCGCCCTCCGTCACAACGCCGTCAGCGGGAATGCTCTCCCCGGGACGCACCGCGAAGATATCACCCGCCGCCACCTGCGACACGGGCACGCTTACCTCCTCGCCGTTACGGATAACGCGCGCGGTTTTCGGCGCAAGCTGCATGAGCGAGCGCAGCGCGTCCGTGGTTCTGCCCTTGGAGTGCGCCTCAAGCAGCTTTCCAAGCGTTATGAGCGCCAGAATCATCGCCGCCGATTCAAAATACAGCTCGTTCATGTATGTCATTACGGCGTCGTGGTTCATCTTTTCCTGCGCGTCAAGCATCATAAACAGCGCGTAAACGCTGTACCCGAAAGCCGCCGCAGACCCGAGCGCCACAAGCGTGTCCATATTTGGCGCGCGGTGGATAAGTCCCTTAAAGCCGCTTATAAAGAACTTCTGGTTTATCACCATAACCGCCGCCGCAAGCAGCAGCTGCAAAAGCGCGGAAGCCGTGTGGTTCTCCGCGAAGAACGGCGGCATGGGCCAGCCCCACATCATAGCGCCCATGCCAACGTACATAAGAGCCGCCAGAAATCCCAGCGACCAGAACAGCCTGCGCCTTATTCCGGGCGTTTCGGTGTCCTTAAGCGGCTCGTCGTCCGTTTTCTCGGGCTTTGCGCCTTTAAGCGAAGCGCCGTAGCCCGCCGCCGTCACCGCCGCAATCACCGCCTCGGGCGCGGCGCTGCCCTCAACGCCCATGGAGTTTGTAAGCAGGCTTACCGAGCAGGACGTTACGCCCTCCACGGCGTTTACCGCCTTTTCTACCCTTGCGCTGCACGCCGCGCAGCTCATTCCCGTTACATCATACTGTACCAAAGCTATCGCCTTTCCTTTGCTCATGCGGTTTTACCGCTCTATTTCATCAGCCTTTTAAGCGTGTCGAGAAGCTCGTCTATAACCTCGTCGTTACCCGCCCTTACGTTCTCCGCAACGCACGAGCGTATGTGGCTCGACAAAAGCTCCCTGTTGAACGCGTTGAGCGCCGCGCTCACCGCCGCCGCCTGCACAAGGATATCCGTGCAGTAGGCGTCGTTCTCCACCATTCTGCGAATTCCGTTCACCTGCCCCGCTATCCTGTTGAGGCGGTTTATCAGCCGCTTGTACTCCTCGGGCGAGCGCTCCTTTTTCTTCCTGCAGCACTCGCACTCGTGCGTACACGCCGCTTCTGACTTTTCTTCCATTTGTTCCACCGCCTTTCGCCGGACTTCAGCCATATTCCTGCAAGTACATTATATACCCCCAAGGGGTATTTGTCAAGGGGTGCGGAAAATTATTTTCTTGTGATATTACGCGCATAGCGCCGCAGATGATTCATCTGTCAGCAGTGCTGATATCCTGTGAAAACACCGCATAATTATCCCCGATGAAACGCATTTACAATAATTGCGCTCTTTTTTGTGCAAATTGCCTATTGAAAACGTTTAACTTTTGATGTATTATATTAAATAGGAACAATCTGCTTCACACGAATTATCGCAAGGAGTACACCATGAACATAACGATAAAGGACGTGGCAAAGGCGGCAAACGTTTCTGTCGCAACCGTGTCCCGCGTCCTTAACAAAAAGAACAATGTTTCCGACGAGGCGGCAGCAGCCGTAAACCGCGCCGTAGAGGAGCTCGGCTATGCGCCGAATTTTCTCGGCAGGGACCTGCGGAAGAGTGAAACAAAGCGCATTCTCGCAATAATCGCCTCAACCGAGCAGAGCTTTTATTCAGAAGTGCTGCGCGGAATGCAGGACGCCGCATATACCGAGGGGTATGACGTGCTTATCGCCACCACGCGCGATGACCCCGAGCACGAAATGCACCTGCTCGGTATGCTGTTTTCAAAATCGGTTGACGGCGCCGTGCTTCTGGCTCCAAAGCTTGACAGCGCGACTATCTCCGCGCTCGCTAAGAAATACAACCTTGCCATGTGCCTTGAACGCCTTGACGGGTGCGAAATTCTGTGCGTTACGATAGATAACGAGCGCGCGGGCTACGACGCTACAAGCTACCTTATCGGCAAGGGCAGGCGGCGCATAGGGCTTATCTCCACAAAGGTGCGCAGCCAGTCCTCGATTGACCGTGAAAACGGCTACCGCAGGGCGCTTACCGACGCGGGCATTCCGATAGACGACACGCTTATTTACTACGGCGACTACAACGCGGACACGGGCACGCGCGGCTGCGAAATGCTTATGAGCCTTGCAGACCCACCCACGGCAATCTTCTCCATCTCCGACACGATAAGCATAGGCGCTATGACCTACGCTATCCAGCACGGTATTGCCGTCGGCAGCGACGTGCTTTTCATCGGCTTTGACAACATCGCGTACTCGCATATGTTCATTCCGCGCCTTTCAACGGTAGAGCAGCCCTGCTATCTCCAGGGAAAGACCGTTATCGAAAAGCTCATAGCCAACATTAAAAACGACACTCCCGACAACTCTACATATATGCTCCCGCATTCACTTATACTCAGGGCAAGCACGGGCGATTGAACGAGAATCTTACTACAGGCTGCACAAGTCAGCTTTTCCTCCATAAATAACGAAAGAAGCGGCATTTGCGTGCCGCTTCTTCCGTTTTATACAGGTTTTATCAAAAGGAAGGAAAAAATCAATGGTTATGAAAAGAATCATTTCAGTCCGGCGAGAAAGGTGCAGATGCAAGGATCCCGTATAACGACCGGGCGTAGTGCCTGTCGTTATTCGGCGCAACGCCGCAGCAGGACGCTGCGAATCGTAAGCCAAAGGCGCGGCACGGACGCCGCGCAACCAAGCTTACGCGTGTAGCTGTGCCTTTATCGGCAGACCGGTTTATACCGCTTTGAAAGCCTCGTCAAGTGCCTCTGTCAGGTCGTTTACGTTCTCTATGCCTATGGAAAGGCGTATGGTGTTGGGCTTTATGCCCTGGTCGAGAAGCTCCTCCTCCGTAAGCTGGGAGTGCGTGGTGGAGGCGGGGTGGATAACAAGGCTCTTTACATCGGCGACATTTGCAAGCAGCGAGAATATGTCAAGGCTGTCTATGAACTTCTGCGCCTCGGCTGCGCCGCCTTTTATCTCAAATGTGAAGACAGAACCGCCGCCGTTCGGGAAATACTTCTGATATGCCGCGTGCGACGGCTCGCTTTCAAGCGAGGGGTGATGAACTGCCTCGACCTTGGGGTGGTTCTTAAGGAACTCAACGATTTTCAGCGCGTTGCTTACGTGCCTTTCAACGCGCAGGGAGAGCGTTTCCAGACCCTGCAGGAAAATGAACGCGTGGAACGGCGAGAGCGTAGCGCCCGTATCGCGCAGGAGTATCGCCCTGATGTAGGTTACGAAAGCCGCCGCGCCCACCGCCTGCGAAAAGCTTACGCCGTGGTAGGAGGGGTTCGGCGCGGAGATCTGCGGGTACTTGCCCGAGGCAGACCAGTCGAATCTGCCGCTGTCAACGATAACGCCGCCAATAGCCGTGCCGTGACCGCCGATGAACTTTGTCGCGGAATGCACCACGATGTCCGCACCGTACTCGATTGGGCGCAGAAGATAGGGCGTTGCAAAGGTGCTGTCCACCACAAGCGGAATACCGTGCCTGTGCGCAAGCTCAGCCACTCGCTCAATATCAGCAACGTTTGAGTTGGGGTTGCCGAGCGACTCGATGTAAAGCGCGCGGGTGTGGTCGTCTATCGCCGCCTCAAACGCCGCGAAGTCGTCGGGATCCACAAACTTTGCCGTTACTCCGTAGCGCGGGAGCGTGTGCGCAAGCAGGTTGTAGGTGCCGCCGTAAATCGTCTTTGCCGCAACAATATTGTCGCCCGCGGAAGCCAACGCCTCTATAGCATAGGTTATCGCCGCCGCGCCCGACGCCGTCGCAAGAACCGCAACGCCGCCCTCGAGAGCCGCTATGCGCTCCTCAAACACCGACTGTGTGGGGTTTGTGAGTCTGCCGTAAATATTGCCCGCGTCCTTAAGCGCGAAACGGTCCGCAGCGTGCTGTGAGTTGTGGAATACATAAGAGGTGCTTGCATATATCGGTACTGCGCGCGCGTCTGTTACGGGGTCTGCCTGCTCCTGTCCTACGTGAAGCTGAAGGGTTTCAAATCTGTATTTCTTTGACATGGCGAGTTCTCCTTATCATTCGTCTTGTGTTAGTTGTTCCGTTTTTCTTTCTTTTGTTCATACCCGTTTTGCGGGCTTTATATCTGCGTCTTTTTCTTTTGCTGCGCCGGTTACGCTATGCGGAGCTGCCGCTTTTTTTTTGCGGCTTTCCGCGCCCTTCGGGCTTGTCAGCGCCTGCACATTCGGAATATGGATCTGATGTTCTTCATGGCTTTTCTCCTTTGCATACCATTTCGATATGTTTTCTGTGCTTTTAGTATATCACATTCCGGACGATTTGTCAATTTCGTTATTTCTATACCGGGTTATAAGCTCAGGCTATATCTCTTGATACAAATAACCCCCGCACATTTGCGGGGGTCAGCTTGTCGAAAAGTCCATTTTGCCCGCGTATGCGGGCTTTGAAATAACTTTTTTGCCTCGGGAAACCCGAGGCAAAAAATTCTTCTATCCGCACCGGTGTTTACGCGACACCTCGCTGCGCTTACGCAACCGTGCGCGCAGTGCGGGGGTGTTTGTTATTCAGAGTCGTCCTGCCCGTCTGAAGTAATCTCGGGCTTTTCCCCGGCAGCGGGCTGCCTTAGCTTAATGCCCGTCATCTTTCTTATGCGCGAGTAAATGAATGCCAGCGCCACCAGCACAAGCTCGGGGATAGTCTGCCAGAGCCTTGACACTACCGAAACCACTGCCGCGTCGCCCTCGGGCATGATAAGCATAAGCCCTGCCATGATTATGCCCTCGCGCACGCCAAGACCGCTCGGCGCGAATATCGCAAGGATTCCCATGATAGCCGAAACACCCCATATTCCCGCGCAGAAAAGCAGCTCGTTAAGCCCTACGGCGGGGTAAATGCTCTTTGTGAGAATATAGAAGCCGAAGCCAACGATAAGCCAGTTGCCCACGAAAAGCAGCACTACCTTGAGCATCTGCGAATACTTCATAGGTATCTGCAGGTCCTTCTTGAAAAGCTTGCCGATTATGCGTAGGAAGGAGTTAATGACCTTTGGGTGAATGACCACGAAAAACGCCGCGATAAGCACGACAGTCACCCATTTGTACTGCTCCAGCAGGTCGTTGGGGAAGAAGAAAAGCGACACGATAAAGAGCATTGCAGCGCCCAGCAGCGTGCATACGTTCTCAATAAAAAAGCATACCGTGACCTTTGCGAGGGGCGCGTCCTCCTCCTTATAGTAGGTAAGGCGCGCCGCAAGCATAAACACCTTGCCCGGGATATACTTGCCGAGGATAGAGTAAAGGTAGCTTGTGACCGCCTTTTCGTACTTTATCGAGCAGCCGTTTATCTTTGTGATATAGTGCCACAGCGAAGCCAGCGTTATCTTATACACGAAGTAAAAGAGCATGGAAAACACGAACACGCCTATGTTCACGTTCATAATCTTTTCGGAGAACTCGTCCCAGTTCTTCCGGAAGTACCACGCCAGAAATACCACCACAAGCACGCCGAAGACTATTTTGAGCGCGCGCAGCACCTTGTCCTTGTTGAGTTTTATCTTCATTTGTTCTCCCGTCAGAAGCTCAGAAGCACTCTGATAAAGCACATATAGTAGTAAATGAGCCATGCAGGCAGCTTTTCGAGCCTTGCGAGCTTCTCCTCGCTGAACTTCATGTCGCGCCAGCCAAGCTTAAACGCAAGGCGGTGGTTCCAGCGGCATTTTGAGGACGTATCCACGCTCAGCTTCTTTCCCGCCTTTTCGTAGAGCGCCTTTTTCGCAGCCGCGCAGTTCCACTTGAAAACAAGCGCGCGCTTCTGCGAACGCAGCATTCGCTCGTCGTCAAGCTTTGCGTCGTGAAGAACGCCCGCCTCTACCGCGGAGCGGTACATTTCAAGCGCACGCTGCGTTCTTATAACGCAGGACGTGTGCTTTATCGGGTTCTTCTTCATCTCCTTGAGCCATATGTCGCCGAAGCTTATGTCCGCGGCATAGCCGTACTGATCCTGACATACCATGCACGCCTCGCGCGAGAAGAAGTACGCGTTCTTGTACGCGCATATCGTTTTGGGGTAGGAGAGCGTGCGCTCCGTGCCGTCCGCATACTGCACCGCGGAAAGTCCGCGCCAGTGGCCGCGCCTGTAATAAAGCCGCACGGCGTTTTCAAGCGGAATCTTCTTCTTTCTGAGAGGTACGAGCGTTGCGTTCTCATTATGGCTGCCCGAGCAGTACAGACCAAGCTTAAGCACGATTTTTTCCTTAAGCGCGGGCTTTTTGTCAAGTATCGCGGCAAACGCCCTCATCTGGCACGGCACCAGCACCACGGCAAGCCTGCCCCTGAAGTCCTCGAGCATTTTCGTCTGCTGAAGCAGCGGCATATACATATATACCGAGCTGCTCGCCTCGCGCAGCTGCGCGGGGGTGGTGGCAATAAAGCTCTTATAGCCGAGTTTGCCGTCCTTTATCTCGCTGCGCGTTACCCACGCGCCGTCTATCTGCCCCGTTTCAAGCAGGTGGGAGAGCAGTGCCGTCACCATTCCGCCCGAGGCGGCGTTTGCACGGATAGTTTCGTCCGTGGCGTAGCCCATGCGGCAGCAAAGGTGCTCGCCGATGTATTTGTCGGGGTCGTTGAAATCGAGCAGGCGCGACTTTACGGGCTTTGCGGCGGCCTCGTCAACGTACTCGCTGATATAGCGTATATTGTCGCGGGAGCTTTCAAGCACGCTTGGCAGCGCTGCGCGTATCTGAGCGCGTATGTTGTCCTCGTCGCTTATAAAGCCCATAAAGCGGGATTTGAGCAGGTCAAGCTCCAGCGCGGAGAAATCCACCGCGTACTCGCCCAGACCGAACATATCCAGCACTTCCTTATACTTATGACTCCAGCCGATAAGAAGCGTTGGCGTCCCCTTTTCAAGCGCGCCTATCATCGCGTGGAAGCGGCTTGCGACAAGCGCCTCGCAGCGCGCTATAAGCTCGCGTATCTCCTCGGGCGACATCTCGCGCGGATACCACCGCACGCGGGATTTGTCGCGCACCGCGTTGTATACCTCGGAGCATATGATAAGGTCATTGTTGCGGGGCTTTACGCTGCCCTCGCGCGCGGCGTTGGCAATAAGAAGCACATTGTACTCCTTTTCGTTGAGCCAGTTTATAAACTGCGTCATAACGCCCTTGTAGTCGCGCCCCATTTTCTCGCACTTACCCTGCACCACGCTCGATATCGACAGCGCCACCACGCGCCTTTTATAGAAATTGTCCTCCTCGCAGAGCTTCTCCACGCGCTCCGCCCAGTATTCGCTGTCGGGCATGGAGAAAGCGCCGTCCGCGCAAAGGCGCACGTTTTTCGTAATTCCTATCGCGGCGAGGTTGTCCTGCGTTATCTTTCCGCGCGCGCAGATAAGCCTGAGCTTCGGCAGAATCCACTTTGCAAGGAATCTGTTCCACGGGTTCTTAAACGTGCCGAGCGCCTGTGAATACTTGACTACGGGTACCCCGCACAGAAGCGGCACGGCAGCGCACACAAACGCATAGGTGTTCATCACAAACCCGCGGCTGTCCACAAAGGAAATGCCCGCCTCGTCTATAACTATGTCCGCCTGCGAGTACGCCTTAAGTATCTTGTCCTTAAGCAGCAGCTTCTTGAACAGCGGAATAAACCGCAGAAAGCTGTACAGTACCGCCAGCGGGAAGCTTAAGAAAAGCAGCCGCTCGGGCTTTGCGTTTACCACCTTTATAAAATCGTATTTCTCGGGCATTTCGGCAATAAGACGCCTGTCTGCGGTGGGGTAGGTAGACATCAGAAAGATGTTCAGCCGCTCGCCGTACTTCTCGCGCAGCTGCTTTATGCTGCTTTGAAGCATTGCCGCAGCACCCTTGTTTCCGCTGAAGCACGCAGCGGTTATCGCTATGTTTATTGACCTCATTCGTTTCACGTTCCCTTTTTATTGTTGACGCGGCTTTATTTCCGCAAATTTCGCTAATAACTATTGTACCACATATCCTCTTATTTGTCAAAAGAAAATCATGTGAAATCGACAAATTTTAACCCCCGCTGTTGAAATCGCAGCGGGGGTCGTATTAAGATTTTATTTGCCGTAAATATCCTTACGAGAACCTCTTAGCATAAAGGTGGTCGTCAACGTCCTTGAACGCGAATGCGGGGATAATCAGCAGACAGGTTACCACAACAACGATGTAAAGGATACCTGCGATAAGGTAGTTGTATCCATGAAGCCCGGGGTTTGCAGCAATGAACGCCTTTCTCGAACCGAACGCCACGAAGATGTTCTCAAACGCGCAGGAAGCAACGACAAGGTAAAGACCGAGCGCGCCGAACTTAGCGAAGCTATAGCCGCCGTTGAACGCAAGCGCAAGGAACATTGCAATACCCACGTAAAGGATAAGGTACATAAAGTCCATAGCGCCGAGGTTTACGCCGCCGTAAAGCTGCTTATCAAGAAGCAGGTTCGCAACGACTGTGAGAACCGTGCTTAACAGAAGGCTCGCCGAGAAGAGAAGCACCGCAAGCTCCGCCTTTTCCTTGGGGATGAACGCAAACTTTATGCGCGCGGTTCTGAAGAATGCGTAAACCGCAACCGCCGCCGAAAGAACAAACGCTGCAATAAGGAATATCGTGGACTTGCCGACGCCCGAACTTGTAACCTTCATGATTATGCCTACGAGATCCGCAAGCGCCATTACGATACCGAAAGCCTTGAAGAATATGCCGCTCCACTCAGCGTCGCGCACATAGGTGATAGCAGCGACTGCGCCGACTGCCACGATAAGCGTGAGGACAACGCCCTGCGCTACCGCAGTATCGTCAATCCAGCCGAGAAGGATAGACCAGTTGCCGCCGCCGAGCGCGCTGCGGCCCGAGCCGGCAACCATTGCGTAATGCTCGCACACCATGCCTGCGGCAAGCGCGCCGAACATAACGAGCGAATCAATGCCGCGCTTTTTCATTGCGGCAGTCTGCTCGGGGGTGTAAAGCATATCGTCCGCATACTCAACGGAGTTCATATATACGAAGAACACGCATACGACAAAGCAGAGCACCGCGTCGCCTATGCCGAAGAATCTGAGATTGTTTCTTACGTTAGCGAACGGGATAAGCATGGGAACAAACCCGAAAACGCCCTTTGCCGCAAATACCACCGTAAGGTAGGACTTTGCAAACGCATAGCCCTTGAAGAAGAACAGCGCCAGCAGAAGCGGGATAACAAGCGTTACTATGTAGATAAGCGCCACATTTATTATTGTGGAGGACAGCGACAGGATTATCTGATAATCCATCTTATCCTGCGCGGAAGCAAACAGCTTGCCGAACAGCTTTACCGTACAGGTAATGCCCTGCTCGTTATAAGCCGCGACCTGGTCGTACACAGGCTTTATAAAGTAAGGGCGGATAAACATTAAAAATGTAATGACTGCCTCGATGACGGAAAACGCCGCAAGCCCTATGGCTATCACCTTGTTAAGGGGCGTTTTTTTCGTCGAGGAATCGTTTACAGCAACAGCAGTTGACATACACAGTCCTCCTAAAAATCGCATACTGAAACGGACGGAAGCAAAGCCCTCCGTACACAGCGGGATATTGTACATTCAAATTATACCACATATAAGACGATTTTGCAAGCGGGTTTTGCAGACGGTATTGACAAAATTTCCGCATGATATTTGTGCATTTCGGCAGGTTGACAGTTTTGGAATTAAACGGCTGACAATACCCCGCGTGTTGACAAAGAACGCGTTTTGTGGTAAATTATAAGGAGAATAAGAAGCAATAACGCGGAGCGCGCTCCGAAGAAAGAGGAAAATTATGAGAATGAGAAAAAAGCATAATCTGGAGGAGCGCATAGCCGCCTGCTCGGACGTAATGCTTTATATGCAGAACCAGAACGAGCACGCAAACGACCCGCTTGACGAGAGCCTTTTCTTTGACAGCATGAGAGTGTTCGGCAACGAAAATCCGCTTTACCTTGAGGTGGGCTGCGGCAAGGGCGGGTTCGTGCTCGAGGCGGCGCAGCGCTTTCCGCAGGTGAACTTCATCGCCGTGGAAAAGACCCCGAACGTCCTTATAACGGGCATGGAACGCCTTAAGGAACTGGGGCTGCCGAACGTTCGCTTCTGCCCGGGGCAGGCGGAGTACCTCGAGCACCTCTTTAAGCCCCACACCGTGGACAGGCTGTATCTTAACTTCAGCTGCCCGTTCCCCAAGGAAACATATGCGCGCCACCGACTCACGCATACCCGCTTTCTGAAAATATACAACGAGGTTCTTAAGCACGGCGCGGAAATCCACCAGAAAACCGACAATATGCGCCTTTTCGAGTTTTCGATAGAGCATTTTTCGGCGAACGGCTTCGCCATGCGCGAGGTGTCGCTCGACCTGCATAAAAGCGGCTTTGAGGGGAATATTATGACGGAATACGAAAAGCGGTTCACCGAAATGGGTATGCCTATATACCGCCTTGTCGCGGTGAATCCTTAACGAAAGGAGCATAAATGAAGAAGATAACGGGAACGTTCCCCGCCTCGTCGGGGCTTTGCGACATACATTTCTATATCTACACCCCCGAAAAGCCAAAGGCGGCGCTAATGCTGTCCCACGGAATGTGCGAGTACATCGAGCGCTACGAGGACTTTGCGAAGTTTCTTTGCGAAAACGACATCGCCCTGTGCGCCAACGACCACATGGGGCACGGCAGGTCGCTGATCGACGACAGCAAGCTCGGCTACTTCGGCGAGGAGGGCGGCTATATCGCCATGGTCAACGACCTGCACCGTACAAAGCTTCTGTGCGAACGGCAGTTTCCCGATATCCCGCACTTCCTGCTCGGCCACAGCATGGGCAGCTTTCTTGCGCGCATTTACTTCGCGCGCTATACCGACCGCTGGGACGGCGCGATTTTTATGGGAACCGCGGGAGGGCTCGCGACCGCCGCGCCCATGCGCAGGTTCATTGACGGGATAATCTCCGCGCGCGGCAGTATGTGCCGCCACAGGCTTGGCACGCGGCTGGCGTTCGGCGTGTTCAACCTGCGCACGGAAAACCACCGCACGCGCTACGACTGGCTGTCGCGCGACGACGAGAATGTGGATAAGTATATCGCCGACCCGAAATGCAACTTCATCTTCACCGCGGCGGGCTACAGGGACCTTATCAACGCCCTGCTGTGCGCCAACAGCGAGGCGGTGTTCGAGAACACACCGTGCGACGTGCCGATACTCTTTTTAAGCGGCGGCATGGACCCCGTAGGCGAATACGGCAAGGGCGTTGAGCGCGCGTTCGTGCGCTATGCCGAGCACGGGTGCAACGTGCGCATGAAGATATACCGCGAGGCGCGCCACGAGCTGCTTTTCGAGCTCAACAGGCGCGAGGTGATGGAGGATATCCTTGCCTTTCTTATGGAGCATATTTAATTTTTACAACGGAGGAAACTGACATGATAAAGCACATAGTAATGTGGAAATTCAGAGAAAACGAGCGCGAGAATATGCTTATATTCCGCGACAGGCTGCTTGCGCTGAAATCGCAGATACCCGAGATACGCGCAATGGAGGTCGGCATAAACATAAATCCCTCCGAGCGCAGCTATGACGCGGTGCTTGTAAGCGAGTTCGACAGCATGGAGGCGCTTAAGTCCTACAGCGTGAACCCCCTGCACGTTGCGGTGTCGGACTTCTGCAAGACGATACGCACGCACTCCGCAAGCGTGGACTATGAGTTCTGAACGGGTTTCGCACGAGTTCCCGCCCGTGTTTGACGAGCGCTCGCGGGTGCTGGTTCTCGGCACTATCCCCTCGCCGAAGTCGCGCGAGGCGGGCTTCTACTATATGCACCCGCGCAACCGTTTCTGGAAGATGCTCTGCGCGGTACTTAACGAGCCGCTCCCCGAGGACGCTGACGGGCGGCGGGCGCTCTGCCTACGGCGCGGCGTGGCGCTGTGGGACGTGCTTGCAAGCTGCGAGATAAGCGGCGCTGCGGACAGCTCGATAAAAAACGCGCAGCCCAACGACCTGTCGCTCATATTCCGCACGGCGGATATCCGCAGGGTATTCACCACGGGCAAAAAGGCGCAGGCGCTCTACGAGCGGTTCTGCGGGAGCTTTCCCCCTGCGGTTTGCCTGCCCTCGACAAGCCCCGCGAATCAGACTATTTCCGAGGAGGAAATGCTGGCGCGGTATATGGAACTAGCGCAGTATCTCTGAATAAACAAGCGGCGGGATTTTACTCTCGCTGCGTTTGTTTATGCACCCCCGATATGGGGTCGGGGACGTGTGAAATGATTGCTGAACAGGTCAGCTTACGATGATTTTGATACGCTGCTTTGACGTGCCGCATTTTGCGGTTATTATCGCAGAGCCTGTAAGCGCCGCGCCCGGCTGCACGCTGTCGCCCTCTGCCACCTTAAGCGTAAGTAGTTTATCTTGGTTTTCTTTACGGATTCCGAGGGGAATGTTGCGATGAGGGAGATAAAGTTCAGCCAGGTGATAGAGCTTGCGCTTTTCTATAAGGTAAGCATCGACTATATCGCAGGGCTTACCTCGTCAAAGAGCGCGGACAAGTCCTCGCGGTGACTTTATACAGCATAGCAAACGGCGGAGCTGCACAGGCAGTTCCGCCGTCCATTTATTAAAGGGTCACCTCTAAAAACCTTGTTTGAGAGAAAATGTGTATAGCACACCGACTGCTTCTTCAAACCTCCTTGTAAGGCATACAGCCTTATTCGTCGGTTTTCCTCGCATTCGGCGCACTCTACCCATTTTCCCTTTTCAAACCGGTTTTTAGAGGTCCCCAAATCACAGTTTCAGACCGGCGGGAAGCCGAGGGTTTATCGCCTGTCTGCTTAAAATACAAAGTTTACCATCAGCATATATACCACCGTTCCCGCCGCTATCGACAGCAGCATATTCCTGCGCCAGACGTGCAGCGCCGTTATAACGACAAGCGCTATAAGCTCGGGCAGACCGTGCGCGCCCGTAAGCACGTCAACGTCCTTGAAGCAGTACACCACAAGCAGTCCGAGCGCCGCGCCCGGCAGCGCCTTTCCGAGATACTTAACATATGCGGGCGTTTCCCTGTCGCCGTGGAATACGATGAACGGCGTGAACCTTGTAAGCAGCGTGCCGAGCGCCGCCATAGCTATCGTAACGGCGATATAAAGCGTTGGCTGCGTCATGGGCGCGCCTCCTTTCGGGGAGCGTCCGCAGCGCGCTCTATGGGCTTTCTGAATATCGTAAGCACAAGCAGTATAACGCCCATTGCGGGTATGATGAAGTTGCCGCTGCCGAACACAAGCAGGCACGCGAGCGCCGCAAGCACTCCCGTGACGGAGCTGAAATGCTGCCGCTCCTTAAGCCAGTTGTCAAGGAATATAACGACAAGCAGCGCAGTCATAACAAACTCAAGCCCCGGCAGCTCAACCTTTATAAACGAACCCGCAAGCGAGCCGAGCGCCGAGCCCGACACCCAGTACGCCTGATTGAGAAGCGTTACAAAAAAGTAAAACCACCCCTTGTCCACGCCCTCGGGAACGTCCGCCGTGCAGTTTATCGAAAAGCTCTCGTCGCACATTCCGTATATGAGGTATATGCGCTTTTTCGGCTCTACCGCGCGGTATTTGTCGAGCATGGCAAGCCCATAGAATATGTGGCGGGCGTTCACCATTATTGCAAGCAGCAAGGCGTTCAGCGGGTCGAACGCACCGGCCATTACGCCCGTCAGCAGGTCCACCGTCACAAACTCCATCGAACCCGCGAATATCGCTGCCGCCATGATTATCGGCAGCACCGCCGAAAAGCCCTCCGTGCGCGCGTATATCCCGTACGCCCCGCCAAGAAACAAAAATCCCGTCATAATAGGGATAGTCCGCGGAAATGCCGCCTTAAACGCCGCCGCGCGAACCTGCGCCTTCTCCTTATTCATTTGTCTGCCTTCTTTTGTTATGTATATATGCCGTTTACGGCTCTTTCTGCGGTGATTATAACACACTTTCAGCAGGCTTGTCAAGGGCTTTTTCACGCGCCGCAAGCTTTGTGTTAAAATGATGAAAAATTTGCGCTTACCCCTTGATTTTTTCTGAAAAAGGTGTATAATATATTTAGCACTCAAAGCCACAGAGTGCTAAATATACGAATATACGGATTTGACCGCAAATTATATAAGGAGCTGATTTTTTATGGAAACAAAGGAATTCAAGGCGGAATCCAAGCGCCTGCTTGAAATGATGATAAACTCCATCTACACGCATAAGGAGATTTTCCTGCGCGAGCTTATCTCGAACGCAAGCGACGCTATGGACAAGCTCTACTTCAAGTCTATGAGCGAGAATATCGGTATCACGCGCTCGGACCTTGCCATTACCATTGAGGCAGACAAGGACGCGAGAAAGCTTATAATCACCGATAACGGCATAGGCATGACCAAGGACGAGCTTGAAAACAACCTCGGCACTATCGCAAAGAGCGGCTCGCTCGCGTTCAAGAACGAGAACGAAAAGGCGGAGGACGTAAACATCATCGGACAGTTCGGCGTGGGCTTCTACTCCGCGTTTATGGTAGCAAAGCGCGTTACCGTCATTTCAAAGGCGTACGGCGCGGAGCAGGCGTATATGTGGCAGAGCGAGGGCGTGGACGGCTACACCATAGAGGAAGCCGAAAAGGACGGCTATGGCACGCAGATAATTCTTGAAATAAAGGACAACGCTGAGGAGGAGAACTACGACGAGTTCTTAACGCCGTACAAGATAAAGTCGCTTATCAGGAAGTACTCCGACTATATCCGCTACCCCATTAAAATGGACGTTGAACACGAGCGCCTTAAGGAGGGCACGGAGAACGAGTACGAAAAGTACACCGAAACCGAAACGCTCAACTCCATGACGCCTATCTGGAAGAAGTCCAAGAGCGAGCTTAAGGACGAGGACTACAACCAATTCTACAAGGACAAGTTTTTCGACTACGACGAGCCGCTGCTGCACATACACACCCGCACGGAGGGTACGGCGACCTACAGCGCGCTGCTCTATATCCCCTCAAAGGTTCCGTACGACTACTACTCAAAGAGCTACGAAAAGGGGCTGCAGCTCTACTCGAGCGGCGTTATGATAATGGACAAGTGCGCGGACCTGCTGCCCGACTACTTCAGCTTTGTAAAGGGTCTTGTGGACAGCGAGGACCTCTCGCTCAACATCTCGCGTGAAATGCTCCAGCACGACAGGCAGCTCAAGATAATCGCAAAGAGCCTTGAAAAGTCCATTAAGGCGGAGCTTAAGAAGCTGCGCAACAACGACCGTGCAAAGTACGAGAAGTTCTTCGAGGCGTTCGGCACGCAGATAAAGTACGGCATTTACGAGAGCTTCGGGCAGGCAAAGGACAATCTGCAGGAGCTGCTGCTGTTCAGAAGCAGCAACGGCGGCTTCACCACGCTTGAGGAGTACGTTTCCCGCATGAAGGAGGAGCAGAAGTACATCTACTACGCAAGCGGAAGCAGCGTTGCGCGCATAGAGAGCCTGCCGCAGACCGAGCTTGTAAAGGACAAGGGCTACGAGATACTCTACTTCACCGACCACGTGGACGAGTTCTGCATACAGATGATGCACGACTACGACGGCAAGGAGTACAAGTCCGTATCCGCGGAGGACTTGGGGCTTGAAACGGAAGCCGAAAAGGAAGAAATAAAGAAAGCCGAGGAGGACAACAAGGCGCTCTTTGACTTTATGACCGAAAAGCTTGCGGGCAGGGTAAAGCAGGTAAAGCTTTCTCAGCGCTTAAAGACCCACCCCGTGTGCATTACGAGCGAGGGTATGCTGTCCGTGGAGATGGAAAAGGTGCTTTCCGCAATGCCGGGCGAGCAGGGCGCAAAGGCGGAGAAGATACTCGAGATAAACGCTTCTCACCCGATATTCGCAAAGCTCAAAACGCTGTTTGAGAGCGACAAGGACAAGGTTGCTGAATACGCAGATATCCTCTACCAGCAGGCGCTGCTTATCGAGGGTATGCCGATAGAGAACCCCGTTGAGTTCACGAACAAGCTTTGCGAGATAATGGCGAACTGACCAACGCTTACGTCTTTTTTCAGATGTAAACTTTATATTTTCCCTTTCCCGCGCCGCATGGGTTTCCGTGCGGCGCGGGCTTTTGCATAAAATGAGCGCTCCCGCGCAAAGCGGGAGCGTCCGTCACACAAAAACGCCATTCAGACGTAATAGGGATTAGGCTTGTTGAGTATCGCAAACAGGTCGATTATCCAGCCTATACCAAACAATCCGAACGTGAACATATAAAGAATGCCCGTGCCTGTCTTTCCCTCGTAGAACTTGTGACCGCCCACAATACCGAGAAGAAGCCACAGAGTAAACGTCACCCACTTGTTTTTGGGCTTGCCGCGCGGAACGCCCGCGCCGTTTATATTAGCGTTGACGTTTGTATTGGTGTTGGTATTGCTGTTGTTTATCACTATCTGCCCCGCAGCGGGCGCGGCGCTTTTCATCTCCTCAACCTGACAGCCGCAATGCGTGCATATCACCGCCTCTGCGGGTATCGTCTGCCCGCAATGTTTGCAGAATTTTGTCGGCGCCTGATACGCGGCAGCCGCGGGCTGTGCGACAGCTGCGGGCTGCACGGCGGTTTCCGTGGGAACGCTCTGCGCGGGCATAATTTCAGCGCCTGCGCCCTGCTGTGCAAGGCTTGAGGGATTTGTGTTAGTATCCATTGTATTTCCTCCATTTTCTAATGATATATCATTTATTGCTATCTGCATTATAACATAATAACTTGGATTTGTCAAGCCATACTAATGAAATATGTTATACTTTTGCCAACGGACAGCCCACCCCCTGCGGAAAGGAATGATATTTCATGGCTTATTATAAGAGAATACGCGAGCTTCGCGAGGACAGCGACAAAACCCAGCGCGAGGTCGCGGAATATCTCGGCACACCATATCAATACTACGCCGTATACGAAAAAGGCGGCAGCGAAATATCGTTCGAGCGTGCCATAGCGCTTGCCAAATACTACAACGTAAGCCTTGACTACATTGCTGAGCTTACCGACACAAAGCGCTCCCCCGCGGCTTCTGCGGGAAAGGGCGCCGCGCAGGAGCTTCTCGGCGAGCTTGACGCGCTCTCCGAAGCCGACCGCGAAACGCTCGTGCGCTTCCTGCGGACGCTTCTTAAGGCATTGTAACCACCGCTGCCGGACTGCCGCCGGCAGCCTTAATAAACAAAAAATCCCCGTTTGCCAAAACAGATTTTTCTGAATAAAAATTGTCGATTTGAGTTTCTAATTTGTTCTGCATAGCCAAGCCTTTATTCGCAGCTACATCAGCTGATTTTCCATCTCCAATTAAGGCTTGAATGGCAGCAGCTATTCCACAATTATAATTCTTCATCTGTTTGACAACGGGAACAGTATAATCTGAAGTATACAGTCCATTTGATACATATTGAGGATCTACGTCTTTCAGCTTGTCGAAAAAGTATGTTATGCCCGCGAAGCGGGCTTTGAAATTCGTTTTTTGTCACGGCTCAGCCGGGGCA
>CAKSEE010000005.1 GCA_934446455.1 uncultured Oscillospiraceae bacterium
CGAGAAACAATTTCTGAACGTGTAAAAGAGGGTGTAAAAAGTGCGCGTGAGAGGGGGAGATTTGGTGGCAGACCTGCAACGGCTCAAAAAACTATAGATAAGGCTTTGCAAATGTATGACAGACATAATTTAACTGTTGCTGAAATATGTAGAGCTTGTGGAATTAGCAGACCAACGCTTTACAAAGCAATTAGAACAAGGTCAGAAAAACAGGAACTGGAAAATACAGATAATCAATAATTATAATTGTATGGGCAGGCTTTGTAACCTGCCCATATGTTATAATATAAATATATGTAAATAATTTATCGTATAAATCTGATGAAGCCGAGTCGGTACAGATACAACTCAATGGGAAAAAATGTCCTAAATCATCTTTATATTTGATCAACTTTATTAAAAAACCCAAGGACGGTTCATCCCAACTGCTTATTTCGTCACAGAACAATATAACTTTTTTTCCCTGCGCAGCTTTTTTTATTTGAGTTAATATATTTATTTCATCGACTGTAAATTCTGATGGATAGCTTCTTTTTAATGAAACAGATTTCTCTAAAGCTTTACCTATTACAGGAACCATATCAACATAGGTTTTTAAAATATTAATCCCATTATTTAAGAAAAGGCTTTCATTTTGGGATATTGCCAATAAAAATGGCGCATAATCGTAAGAGTAAATATTGTTTTCTAAAAGGAAACTCACACTATTTTTCATTGTGGTTTTGCAATATTGCATGACTTTGTTGAGCAAATAGGTTTTTCCGTAACCCGTTTCCCCTTTTAATAAAATTACTCTATCTTTATCAATATTTTGTGTTATTTTTTGAAATATAAAGCTCTGACCTAAAAGTGTGTCTATACTGATATTGTTGTCCATCAAAGAACCTCCAAAATATTGATAATATAATGTTATCTGCTTATAACCTATACAATCATTATACTCCTAACCCAGTGTAATTTCAATATTAACACTCAAAATACGTCGTTATGCACAAATTGGCATTTTGAATATGTGCAATTCGACAAACAATTTATGAAAGGGTATAATGTTGATATAAAAACAAAAGGAGAAAAACCATGATTCTACAAGAAGCTATCAGCACATATCTCGAATACTGTATTGATCAGAAAACTCTCAGTCCCAAAACAACAAAAGCGTACCAGATAGACCTTCAGCAATTTGCTGAGTTTACTCAGAACAAATATGACCGTAAGCATATCCAAAAATACATAACCCAGCTTCATAAGCAGTTCAAACCCAAAACGGCAAAGCGGAAGATTGCTGCGCTGAAAGCGTTCACACATTACCTTATGGTGCAGGACATCATAGACATAAATCCATTCGATAAAATCGATACGTCGTTTCGTGAACCCATAATGCTTCCTAAAACTATCCCGTTCAATATAATCAGTGCAATTTTAGCTTCGGCATACGGCTCAATGAAGCGCTGTCGGACTGAATATTCTAGAAAATGCACACTCCGCGATATTGCCGTGCTTGAAATTCTTTTTGCTACCGGAGCAAGGGTATCCGAAATCTGCACCCTTACCCCCGATGCAATAGACCTGGAAAACCATACACTGAAAATTTTCGGCAAAGGCTCAAAAGAACGAATAATCCAGATTGAAAACCCCGATGTTCTGAAAGCGCTCAGCAACTATTTTGCCGCTTTTCAAGACGATATTTCCTGCGCGGGATTTTTCTTTGTTAATAAGCTGAAACATCGCCTGTCTGAGCAGTCAGTACGGGCAATGATAAACCGCTACGTTACGTCCATTGGGTACGAACGCCACATTACTCCGCATATGTTCAGGCATTCATTTGCAACCTTACTACTTGAAGAGGACGTGGATATCCGTTATATTCAAAGAATACTCGGGCATAGCTCCATTACTACAACACAGATCTACACTCATGTTGCCATGGCAAAACAGAAGGAAATTTTAACTGTAAAGCACCCTCGGAACAAGATAAAGTTTTGAAATACTTTAATTACTGTAATGCGAAACTCCATTCTTGGTAATCGGGATTTTTATGAGCGAATTTATGATATTATTAAAGTACAGGCAGGAATGCTTGTGAAAGCTCCTTGAAAACTGAATAGCAAAGCAAACACATAAGTTGCAGTGCTGTGCTGTTTCTGACAGACAAGCGCCAAGACATTCCTGCTTTCGATCTGATTTGGTATCTCATTATCCGTGTCCACCTACTTTTTTGCGCGAGAATAAAAGATACCAATGTCACCTGCCGACGGTTCGCAGGCGCCCTAAACGCATAGGGTGTCCTTAAAGGAACGAGCGCATTTGCAGCCTGCAATATAATGATACTTCCGGTGACGGCTGTTCCACAGGAATGGGCAGAGGTGAGAGTCCTATGTGCGAATGCGTAACTACTCGCAGTTTGCTTTGAGAAATATAGTCAGAAAAATGGGTCGGACTGTACGCAGAAAACGGAATGTCCGACCTGTTTTAGATTGTAGTCTGCTTACATAAGCCAATGGTAACGACATTGATTTATGTAAGTAAATTATAAGCAAGAAAGGAGCTGTCAATGGAAATTTGTAATCCAAACAGCGAAATGAGCATGGAGGAAGTCGTTATTGGCAACACCACATACGTTGTGAAAACCAATGCCAAGAATGTTTCACCAGAATTTGTAAAGAAAACAGTTAAAAAAATTCTTTTTGACACTTTAAAGCAAAAAAGTTAGAAAATCTATGGACAAACCCTCCCAGCCATGTTATAATATAAATAGGGTAAGGTCTGCGTTTGTTCAAGCGGCGGGAGGAGGACATTTATGAACTTGAACAGCGCAATAACCGAAAGCGGTGCAGTCACCGCACTCTATTGCCGGCTTAGCTGCGATGATGATAACGAGGGCGAGAGCCTCTCGATTGAAAATCAGAAGAAACTGCTTACACAATATGCTGACGAAAAAGGCTTTTTCAACACCAGATTTTACGTTGATGACGGAATATCCGGAACGACATTTGAGCGCGATGGTTTCAAGGCTATGCTGAACGATGTTCAGAATGGCGAGGTCAAAACGGTTATAGTCAAGGATATGAGCCGTTTCGGAAGAGATTACATTCAAGTGGGTATGTACACGGAAATTTTATTTCCGCAGAACAATGTCCGTTTCATCGCAATTAACGACAGCTATGACAGTGCAAACGGCGACAACGACTTTATTCCGTTCAAGAATATTATGAACGAATGGTATGCGAAAGACACAAGCAAGAAAATCAAGGCGGTCAATCGGGCAAGGGCACGGGCGGGCGAACATCTTACTTCAAATGTGCCTTACGGTTATATCAAGAATCCTGATAACCCCAAGCAATGGATAATTGACGAAGAAGCTGCCGAAGTTGTTCGAGAAATATTTCAGCTGTATTTGCAGGGAATGAATACAAACCAGATTTCAGTAAGTCTTAGCTCCAGACAGATATTGGTTCCAACAGCTTATAAATCCATTCGCGGGATCGTCAATCGTAAATTCACAGATGAAACAAAATTTTTGTGGAATGGCGGCACAATAACACGTATACTTGAAAATGGTTCCTATGTCGGTAATACGGTAAACGGGAAAAGCATGAGAAAATCATTCAAAATCAAGAAGCGCATAAATGTGTCGCAAGAGGAATGGCAGATTGTTCCGAACACCCAAGAAGCGATAATCGACTGTGAAACTTGGAATTTGGTTCAGAAGATCCGGCAAGGACGACGGCGTAATGTAAAACATAACCACCAGATACCGGTTTTGTCTGGACATCTTTTCTGTGCTGACTGCGGAAGAAAGCTATACTATGTTAAGCCGCCCAAGCAGGCTGAATACTATTGCTGTTCCGGATTTCGCAAACGTATTAATTCCTGCACAGGGCATTATATCAGGGCAGACGTTGTGGAACAGCTTCTGATACGTCAGATAAACGATGTAATGAAGTTTGTTTCAGAATACGAGGACGAATTCGTTCGCCAGGTCATGGAACGAGGAACAGCCGAACAGTTGAAACAGACAAACTCGCTAAAGAGAACTGCTGACGCGGCTAAACGGCGCATTGAACAAATCGACAGCATAATCTCTCAGCTCTATGAGGACAAGGTTGCCGGTCAAATAACCGCTGAAATGTTCACAAAACTCTCGGCAAAGTACATAGCTGAACAAAAAGAGCAGTCCTCGGTGTTTCAGCAGTCAAGGAAAGAATTGTCTGACCTTGAAGCCAAGAAAACTGATGTTGGCAAAATCGTTGCTATTGTAAAGAAGCATTCGCATATAACGGAGCTTTCGCCGCAGATTCTCAATGAATTAGTCGATAAGGTGGTAGTTCATCAAGCTGAAAAGGTTGATGGCAAACGCCGACAGGACATTGAGGTTTACTTTAACGGTGTCGGGCAGATTTCGTCCGACGCAGAAAAAAAGTCCGAAACAACCGAGTGAATGGTCGTTTCGGACTTTGGCGGGATTTTATATCCCTCAGACGCTCCCGCATCCGCCGGGGCAAAAAACACTTCTATCCGCACAAGTGTGCAAGCGACACCTCGCTGCGCTCGGCTTACGCAACGCGACGGCTTACGCCTTACGCGACCGTGCGCGCAGTGCGGATGTTCCTGTCGGAAAAGTCGCAAGACTTTTTCGACAGACTCACGCAAAAGGACTTTGCGGTATTGCTCAACATTGCTCCTACTACTCTTAACGGCTATATAAAAAATAAGCGGCAGCCTGATTTTGCGCTTGTAAAGCAGATCGCATTCCTGCTGAATGTTTCTGTAGATTATCTTCTGGATTATAATAACGGTCAGCTGAACGCCGATATAAAGGAGCTGTCGCTGATTTCCAAAATAAGAAAAATGGACGAAAAGGAAAGAAATATAGTTTACGGACTGGTAAATCTGATCGACAAGAACCGCGAAGAATAGAAAAGCCGATACGATAATTGCGTATCAACAAAACAAGATTCCCGCACAGGCTATATCAGGGTAAATGCCTATACTTCTGAAACGATAGAAGTATAGGCATAATTATCATATCATAGCGACTTTTATTCGACTTCTTTGCTCGGACTTATTTTTATTATGAGCCTGCGCCAAAAAAACTGAAAATGTGTCATGAAAGTATTTGAAATTTCTGCGAAACTGTGCTATAATTAAAAGAGCGGCGTGTACGCCGCCGCATTCTGCATAAATATACCTTTTGTGAAAATAATATACACAGAGCCTGACCGCAGCTTTGCGGCAGAAAATTCCGAAAGGTGGCAGAATATGAGCGAAGAAACTGTGAACGACGCACCGTTCAGCGAGGAACAGAACCGGCAGATAATTGACACTGGCATAGTGGCGACGCCGAACGCGCCGCACTGCATACATTGCCTGTCGATAATCGGGCAGATAGAGGGACACTACATTCTCCCCGCGCAGAACAAGACGACGAAATACGAGCATATCATTCCCGCGCTTGTGGCGGTCGAGCAGGACAGCACCGTAGAGGGTCTGCTGGTGCTGCTCAACACCGTCGGCGGCGACGTGGAGGCGGGGCTTGCCATATCCGAGCTTATCGCGGGAATGTCGAAGCCCACGGTGTCGATAGTGGTAGGCGGCGGGCATTCCATAGGCGTGCCGCTTGCGGTGAGCGCCAAGAGAAGCTTTATCGTGCCCTCTGCGACAATGACTATTCACCCCGTGCGAATGAACGGCATGATGCTGGGCGTGCCGCAGACAATGAGCTACTTTGAGAAAATGCAGGAGCGCATAACGCGCTTTGTTACGGAAAACAGCAACATGACCGCAGAGCGCTTCAAGGAGCTTATGATGGAGCGCGACGAGCTTGTGATGGACGTAGGCTCGGTGCTGGAGGGAGCCGCCGCCGTTAAGGAGGGGCTTATCGACAGGCTTGGCGGGCTGTCCGACGCGGTAGAGTGCCTTTACGGGCTTATAGAGCAGGGCGCGGACAAGGCGCCGCGTTCCGCAGGGAAGAAAGCGCCCGCAAAGGCTGCGAAGCAAACGGGCAAAAGCGCGCCCACGCAGGCAAAGGCGCAGACAGCTTCTTCCGTGCCGACTGAGCCGACGCCGAAAAAGCGCGGCAGAAAGCCGAAAAACACTACAGACACAATGAGCGCCGCCGTATCCCGCGTGGCGCATGACAGAGGGCGTTAACACTCCCGCCCGCGCAGGGCGGCTACATATCAAAGGGGAAACATATGGACTACATAACGGTAATAATTCAGGCTGTAATACAGGGACTCACGGAGTTTTTGCCCGTGTCAAGCTCGGGGCACCTGTCCGTGGTGCAGCATATCACGGGCGTTGACGGCGAGGCGGCGCTGCTGCTGTCGCTCGTGCTTCATCTCGGCACGCTGACGGCGGTGTTCGCGGCGTTTTGGGGAACTATCTGGGGTATGATAAAGGAGTTTTTCCTCACGTTCCGCGACATTTTCACTGGCAAGTTCTCGTGGAAGGGCATGAACGGAACGCGCCGCATGATGTTTATGGTGATAATAGCGACGGCGCTGCTTGTTCCCGTGCTGCCGATAAAGGACTTTTTCACCGCGCGGCAGGGCGACGGGGACATCGTTTTCGAGGGAATAGCGTTTTTGTTCACGGCGGTGCTGCTGTTTTTGTCGGACAAGTGCAGCGACGGCACAAAGACTGCGGAGGACATGAAGGTAAAGGACGCGGTGACGGTCGGGCTGTTTCAGTGCGTGGCGCTCTTCCCGGGGGTATCGCGCTCGGGTTCGACCACGGCGGCGGGACTGTTCTGCGGGCTTGACAAGACGACTGCGGTAAGCTTCGCGTTCATTCTCGGCATACCCGCTATTCTCGGCGGCAGCGTTATGGAGATAGGCGGGGCGCTCAGCGAGGGCGTTGAGGCAAACTGGGGCGCGCTGGCGCTCGGGTTCGTTATTGCGGCGGTAGTGGGCTTCGCTTCGATAAAGCTTGTGGCATGGCTGCTCAAAAAGGACAGGTTCAGGATATTCGCGTTTTACACCGCGGCGCTTGGCATTGCGTGCATTGCGGGCGGCTTGTGGGAGCATATCAGCGGGAACACCCTGCGCGCTCTCCTTGGATTCTAACAAGTACATAAAAGGAAGATTACAACATGGCGGAAAGAAAAAACAGCGGCGCGCGTTCTGCTGCAACGGGACGCTCACGCGCGAAAAGCGGCACGTCGAAGCCGCGCTCCAAAAAGGCTGCGGAGCTTGAAGCGCAGCGTATTCGCGATGAAGCGATGAAAAGAAGCCTTAAGCGCAGGCGCGTGGCTTCGGTGGTGCTGTTTGCGGCGGGAGTAGTTCTTACGCTGCTTGCAATAATTCCCGGTACGCATGGCTGGAACGCCCTTTACAGCGTAATGCACGGGCTTTTCGGCGTGGGAGCTTATACTGCGGGGCCGCTTATGATATTTTCTGCGGTGGTCATTTCCATGCAGAAAACGCACTCCGCAATTGCGTTTACCGTAGCGAAGTGCGTGCTTTTCCTGCTGATGTTCTGCGCGGCGCTTGAAATATTCGGCGTTGGCAAGGTAAACGGTGAAAATTTCGGCGAGCTTTGCGTGAACCTCTACAAGGGGGGCGTGGAGTTCACGGGGGGCGGCTTTTTTGCTATCGTGCTCGGCGTGCCGCTTCTGTTCCTCGGGAAGCTCGGCGCGGGCATTATCATTGTGATAGTGGCGCTTGTGAGCGTATTCCTTATGACGAACCTTTCGCTTGCGGATTTGTGGGAGCGCATTACGGGCACGGCGGGCAGGGTGAGCGCGGCAGCCTCTCAGCGCCGCCGCGAAGCCGCTGAGCGCCGCGCGGTAACGGACGCGGAGTACACGCGCATACAGTCCGAGTGCACTGAGGAGCGCCGCAGGGAGCTGGAGCGCCGTAAGATAATAAGGGAAATAGACGAGCAGCAGCGCAAAAAGGAGCAGCAGGAGCGACTCAGGCGCACAATGGAGAGCGCTGACGCCTCTGCAAAGCCCGAATCGCCCGCGGCGCCCGCTGAAAAGCCCGCGCCTGCAAAGCCCGAAGATGCTGGTAAGCCGCAGCGTCAGCCTGTTCTCGCGGGGAAAGAGCCTGCGCCCGCGCAGCCCGCACCCGCTGAGGAAGCGCCGACAGAGCAGGAGAGCGCGGACTTCCGCGACGAGCTGAAAAAGTACATGGAAAAGCGCCACCCGATAATGCGCGAGGAGGACAAGGACAAGCCCGACAGGCTGGAGGACGCCGACGCAGAGCTCGTGCCGATAATCGACGCACTCAAGAGTTTTAACGAGGATCATTCCGCGCCCGCGCGCGTGTCGAAGATAGTCGACGCGCCAAAGAGCGGCGTTACGGATTCCGACGCGCTTTCACGCGTGCAGGACATCTCCACCGAGGACGAGGCGGAGCTGCCCTTTGATATCGACGACATAGTTCCCGAAAAGCCCGAGCATATAATCCCGATAAACCAGATGAAATTCCCGAGCAAGCCTGCGCCTGCCGAACCCGCGCAGCAGCCCGCACCCGCGCCCGAGCAGCCCGCGAGAGCGCCCGAGCAGGTGCATTTGTCCGATGTGTACACCCTGCCGCCCGTAACGCTGCTCAACCCCGTAAAGCAGCGCGTGCCGCAGGCGGATATCGAAAAGGAGATTCGCGGCAACGCCGACAAGCTTGTGGCAACGCTCAAGAGTTTCGGCGTGTCCACTACATACACGGGCGCCAGCAGGGGACCGTCCGTAACGCGCTACGACCTGCAGCCCGCTCCGGGCGTAAAGATAAGCAAGATAGCGAATCTTGCGGACGACATAGCGCTTAATCTTGCTGCCTCGGGTGTGAGAATAGCGCCCGTACCCGACAAGGCGGCAGTCGGCATAGAGATACCCAACGACCACCGCGACACGGTTTATTTCAGAGAGCTTGTCGATACTGAAGAGTTCCGCAAAACGTTCGACAAGAAGCTCGTGAGCGTTCTCGGCAAGGACATAAGCGGCAACACCGTAACCTGCAACGTATCAAAAATGCCACATCTTCTCATTGCGGGAACGACGGGTTCGGGCAAGTCGGTGTGCGTAAACTCGATAATCATGAGCATACTCATGAAGTCCACCCCGCAGGAGGTGCGCCTGATAATGGTAGACCCCAAGCAGGTCGAGTTCATGATGTACAACGGTATTCCGCACCTGCTTATACCGGTAGTCACCGACCCGAAAAAGGCGGCGGGCGCGCTTGCGTGGTCCGTCACCGAAATGGAGAACCGCTACTCGCTCTTCTCCGAGAACAACGTGCGCAACATAGACGGTTACAACGCGCTTGCGGACGAGCCGGGCAGCACGCTTGAGCGTATGCCGCACATAGTTATCTTTATAGACGAGCTTGCCGACCTCATGATGGCTTCCCCAAAGGACGTTGAAGACAGCATTGTGCGCCTTGCACAGAAAGCCCGCGCGGCGGGAATGCACCTTGTCATAGCTACGCAGAAGCCCACCGTGCAGGTGGTAACAGGCCTTATCAAGGGCAATATCCCGAGCCGTATAGCGCTCATGGTCGCTTCTCAGATAGACAGCCGCGTTATCCTTGACGCGAGCGGCGCGGAAAAGCTGCTGGGCAACGGCGATATGCTGTACTGCCCCGTAGGTGCGCAGAAGCCTATACGCTTACAGGGCTGCTACGTGTCCGACGACGAGGTGGAGCGCGTTGTGGAGTTCATCAAGCAGACGTTTGCGGTAGAGTACGATGAGAACATCATGGCGGAGATAGAGCGCCAGACGGAGATAGCAAACTCGGGCGACAAGAGCGCCCCCGAGGATGAGGACGACGGCGAAACTGACGAGAAGCTCGAAGAAGCCATAGAGCTTGTTGTAAGCGCGGGGCAGGCGAGCACGTCCGCGCTTCAGCGCAACCTTAAGCTCGGCTACGGCAGGGCGGCAAGGCTTATCGACACAATGGAGAAAATGGGCGTTGTGGGACCTTTCGAGGGCGCAAAGCCGCGGCAGGTGCTTATGACCAAGCAGGAATGGTACGAACGAAAGCTCAGAAACTAAGGAGAATGAATTATGCCCTTTTTGCCTGTTTCCCGCAGGGATATGGAAGAACGCGGGATAGAACAGCTTGACTTTATATGCCTGACGGGCGACGCGTACATAGACCACCCCACGTTCGGCATTGCTATTATTTCGCGCATGATTGAAGCGGCGGGCTTTACCGTGGGAATGATCGCGCAGCCGCTGTGCGACGCGGACTACATGAAGCTCGGCGAGCCGAAATACTGCTTTATGGTGACGGGCGGCAACATCGACAGCATGGTGTCGAACTACACCGTAGCGCTCAGAAAGCGCAACGATGACGCATATTCGGCGGGCGGCAAAGGCGGGCGCAGACCCGACCGCGCCGTGATAACCTATTGCAGGGCGCTCAAACGCCTTTTCCCGCATAAGCAGATTTCCACGGGCGGGCTTGAATCGTCGCTCAGGCGCTTTGCGCATTACGACTACTGGAGCGACAGCGTTATGCCCTCGGTGCTTGTGGACAGCGGCGCGGACCTGCTGATGTTCGGTATGGGCGAGGTTACGCTCACGCAGATGCTGGAGCGCTTCCGCGAGGGCAGGACGCTTGACGATATGCACGACCTGCGCGGCGTGTGCTATTTATGCGCGCCGGAGGACACGCCTATAGGCGCGGTTCAGTGCGACAGCTACGAAATAGTGCGCGACAACAAGAAAGCCTACGCAAAGGCGTGCCGCAAGCAGTACGACGAGCAGGACGAGGTCTATGGCAGGACGGTGGTGCAGCGCCACGGTAACGTAATGCTCGTGCAGAACCCGCCGCAGCGCTCCGTTACGCAGGAGGAATTCGACCGCGCCTACGAGCTGCCCTATATGCGCGCCTACCACCCGATGTACGACGCGGAGGGCGGCGTTCCCGCCATACAGGAGGTGGAGTTCTCCATCACGCACAACCGCGGGTGCTTCGGTTTCTGCAACTTCTGCTCGATAGCGCTGCACCAGGGACGGCGCGTGCAGACCCGCAGCGAGGACTCGGTGTACAACGAGGCGGTAATGCTCTCGGAAAAGCCGAACTTCAAGGGCTATATCCACGACGTTGGCGGACCCACCGCGAACTTCCGCCACCCCTCGTGCGACAAGCAGGAGGAACACGGAATGTGCAGGGGCAGAAAGTGCCTTGCGCCAACGCCCTGCGCCAACATCAACGCCGACCACTCCGACTATATACGGCTGCTGCGCCGCCTGCGGTCGATAAAGCGTGTAAAGAAGATATTCATTCGCTCGGGCATTCGCTTCGACTATATGCTGCTTGACAAGAAAACGGATTTTCTGGACGAGCTTGTGCAGTACCACGTAAGCGGCCAGCTAAAGGTCGCGCCGGAGCACGCGAGCAACAAGGTGCTCGACTACATGGGCAAGCCCCATATCGAGGTTTACGAGGAGTTTGAGCGGCGCTTTTACGCGGCGACGAAAAAGTGCGGCAAGGAGCAGTACCTCGTGCCGTACCTCATGTCGTCGCACCCGGGGTGCACGCTTACCGAGGCGGTGGAGCTTGCGCTGTTCCTTAAAAAGCACAACATTCGCCCCGAGCAGGTGCAGGATTTCTACCCGACCCCGGGCACTATTTCCACGGCAATGTTCTGGACGGGGCTTGACCCCTACACCATGCAGCCCGTTTTCGTGCCGCGCACTACCGAGGAAAAGGCGATGCAGCGCGCGCTGCTGCAATACTTCCTGCCAAAGAACCGCGAGCTTGTTGAAAAGGCGCTCACCCTTGCAAAGCGCCGCGACCTTATAGGCTGCGGCAAGGACTGCCTGATACCGACCGCGGGTAAGCCCGCTGCGGGAAAGGGCGCGCCTGCGGGACGGAGCGGCGCAAAGTCCGCGCACGGCGGCAGAAATAATGAAAGGAGGCGCTCAGATGTCACGGAAAGGCAGCTCCCCAAAATGGCGGGGAACGCAGGGAAGCCGAAAAAAACAGGCAGGCGCGGGTAAGGCGGGTCTGTTTACGCTGCTGGCGGCGTTTGTGCTGGCGGCGGTGATGATAGCGCTCAACGGCGTTGCTTACAGGGTGAACGGCCTGCCGACTGTGCGCAGCATTCTGCGCTCGCTTGGCATTGCGAAATACCCGCAGGTGGAGAACGCTGACGGCGATGTGGCGGTGCATTTTATTGACGTGGGGCAGGGCGACTGTATCCTCATAGACACGGGAGAAACCGCTGTGCTTATCGACAGCGGAGAAGTCGGCTGCGGCGAGGGAGTTGTGGAATATCTCGACTCGTGCGGAATACAGAAGCTGGATTACGTTATAGCGACTCACCCGCATTCCGACCACATAGGCGGTATGCCGGAGGTGCTTGCAGACCTTGCTGTAGGGCAGGTGGTATTCCCGCCGCTGCCTGACAGCAAGATACCAATGTCAAAGGTTTACGAGGATACGCTGGACATCATTGAGGAAAAGGACATACCCGTATACGACGCGCAGCCGGGCGAGCGCCTGCGCATAGGGCAGGGGACCTATCTCGACATCATTGCGCCGCTTCACAACGATTATGACAACCTGAACGATTTTTCCGTGGTAACGCGGCTCATTCACGGGTCGAATACATTTTTGCTCACGGGCGACATGGAGCGCGCGAGCGAGAACGACGTGCTCAACAGCGGCGCCGTTGTCGCTTCAAACGTGCTTAAGGTGGCGCACCATGGCTCCACGAGTTCAAGCACGCCCGCGTTCCTGAAGGAAGTCGCGCCGCAGTATGCGGTGATTTCCGTGGGCGACGGCAACTCGTACGGCCACCCGAAAGCTGAGGTGCTCGAGCGGCTCAAGGCAGTCGGTGCGCAGATACTGAGAACTGACGAGCTTGGAACGATAGTGTTTGTGAGCGATGGCGGCAGCATAAGCGTTTACACGGCAAAATACGGCGAAATGGAGGCTGCGTGATGTATGTGGACCGCATTGAGGAGGGCATAGCCGTGCTTATCGGAGACGACGGCGAGCGGCTGGAGCTTCCGCTGGAGAGCCTGCCCGAGGGCACGCGCGAGGGCAGCCTGCTGCGGCAGACCCCCTGTGGCTTTGAGCCTGACCCGGGGGAAGCGGAGCGCCGCAGGCTCATGGCTGAGCGCACACGGCGGCTGATACGAAAGCGCCGCGGCTAAAATACCTTGCCTGCACAGAACTGCTGTGCAGGCTTTTTTTGAAAAAACGACATTTTCTACTTGCATTGACAGATATTCTGTGTTACAATGAACATGGCGATTTTTGTAGAATCTGATATAAAAAATTTGCTGAAAAAATAACTGATTCATATATAAAATGATAATTGAGGGGTTGAAAGAATGATTTCCGCAGCGCTTGCCATGCTTGAAAATGACGACCAACGCAGGCTGATGACTGATTTCTACAAGGCAAACAAGAACGGCCTGTACCGTTTCGCATTCTCCAGGCTTAACAGCAGAGAGGCTGCTGAGGACGCAGTACAAGAGACTTTTCTGCGAATTGCAAAATATCCGAAAAAATTTTTTGAAATTGATGCTCACAAAAGAGTACCTTACGCGGTTATTATTATTAGAAACGTTATCGCTGACATCCTGACTTCAAACTCCCGCCAAAATCACGATGAACTTACCGTGAACATTGCAGACGACGGTTTATCAATGGAGGAAATGGTCGAGGGCAGGATATCCGGCGAGGAATTAGCTTCGTTTATTGAACAGATGTCGCCTGCGAAGAAAGAGGCGATATCCCTCCGCGTGGTATATGAGATGTCAAACGAGCAGATAGCGGATGTGCTTGGCATATCGCTTGATGCGGTCCGCAGGCGCATTTCCGACGCGTACAAGGCAATAAACGAGTTTCTGGAAAGGAAAGAATAATGAGTACATCAACCCTGAAATCCGCAGTCGAAGCAGTTTGCCTTAAGGAATACTCTCTGCCGAAAACCTGCCGCAAGCACTTCTTTTCACGCTCGCACAGGCACAACATGAAGGAAATACTCTCCCTTTTTGACAACTCGGGAAACACGAGGTTCAGATTCTCCGTGCGCACGGTGAAGCTGGCGGTGGCTGTCGTTATCCTGTCGGTCTTTGCAATGCTTGGCTCTGCAACAAAGCAGGAGGGCTTTGTTATACAGCATATGCCCGAAGCTGACATTTACCTTGCGGCTGACGCAACCGACGCGCCTAAGTCGCTTGAGGAATATTACACCATTACATATGTTCCCGAGGGCTTTGTACTTGACAGCGACAAGTCCGTTATCAGCAAGTTTAGCAACACTAGATACTTCCATACGGATTATAATGAAGGAATAGATGAAAAATCCGTGTTCTGCTTTAGCCAAGGGCTAAAGAGAGATTGCAGGCTATACATTGATAACGAGCGCTCCGTACATCAGAAGGTTACCGTCAACGGTCGCCCCGGGATATATGTGGATTTTCCTCGCGATGATGCAGCCTCCTGGGGCATTTTAATGTGGGACAACGGCGATTATATCCTGAGCGTTGACGGCAATTTAGACAAAAATGAGCTTATGAAAATAGCTAAAAGTACCAAAATCGAAAAATATTAATTTTTTTTTGAAAAATATGCTCACAAATTCGGGGATATCGTGGTTATTGTTTATGGAGGGGTCAAAAATCCCCGACAAAACAAAAAAAGAAAGAGGCTGTAAAAAAATGAAGCTTTCAAGATTCGTTTCGATTCTTGCAGCGGCAGTTATGCTTACATCTGCTGCTACCACCGTTTCCGCAAAGGTTGTTGACGTTCCCGACATCGTGTCCCCGAAGTACGCTATTGTGGGCTCTGCGTCGTCTACCCTTACTCTCAGCGGCAGCACCGCTGTCTGCAAAACTACGGTAAAGGGCGGCTCAATCGCCAGTATTGAGGTTGACCAGATCCTTGAGGTTTATGTCAGACCTGATGTATGGAGAGAGATAGACAGCTGGAGCGACAGCGTTAGCGGTTCAAGTATTACCATGGAAAACTATTCCTATGATATCGGCTATGGCAAGTTCAGGGTTAGATCTGAGGTTACCGTTACCGACAGGAACGGCAACACTGAGGAAATAACTGTAACAAGCGCGGAAAAAATCCGCAATTGATTACATAGCGCGCGGCAGTGGCGCGCAGGTATTTTCGTTGTGATTTGTTGAGGTCTTTCGGCTTTATGTGCTTTTGTGCTTCCGTGCGGGTATCCCGGCAGGCTCTACTCCCCTGTCGGGCTGCTCCGTCGGAATCACGCCGATCGTCTTGACAGTTCATGATACTCCTTTTATGTGCTTGGGCTCGCGCGGTCAGATAATAAGTCTGCCGCGCGAGTCTGTTTTTGCGGCAAAAAAATCCCGCCGAAGCGTGTGCCTGCTTCGGCGGGATTTTTGTCTGCGTGTTATTCCACGTTCTTAAGAGCCTCGCTCCTGGATACCTTAGCGACCTTTCTAAGCTGAAGCGCCGCCACAACCGCGTAGCACGCTATACCGGTCACTATCATCACAATGTAAGTCATCGGGTTCATAATGTAGGGGATGTAGCCCGTCATAACCGTGTAAAGATAGGTCTTGAATATCGCGCGCATCGCAAAGTCAATGAACGGCACGGCAAGCGCGAGTCCCACAAGCACCGCAATGGTGGTGGAGGCGATGTACAGCCCCGCTATCTCGCCGTTTCTGAAGCCGAGGATCTTTGTCATTGCAATGGACTGGAAGTTGCGCTCGATAACCTGCTTGCAGAGCACGTATACGACAATTATGAAGAACATCGCGCCAAACCACTTGAAAATGTTCATCATGCTGCCCATGGAAATCGTGAGCTGGTCTGAAAGCTTGGTGTAGTCGTCGGCAGTCATTACGGTTGCAACATCGTCCGCAGGAAGCTCTGTAAGCTCGGCGTTCGAGAAGTAGCCCGTAAAATAGGCCTCGTTCTTGTCAAAGGTTTTGTTAAAGTCGCTCAGGCGCATGAATATCGCCATTGAAGACCGGTAGTCGTACACGCCGCCTATCTCAACCGTATAGGAAACGTCGCGCTTGTACGGCTCGTCAAGCGTGAGTGCGTCGCCCGCCTTAAGCCCGAATTTCTCGCTTATTCCCGTGGAGATGAGCGCCTTGCCCTCGGGAATATCGGCGCTCACATAACGGCTGCCGTCCTCAACGCCGTATACCGAAAGGCTGTCGGTAAGGTAGCCCTCCTTGGTGTAGTCGAACGAAGCGAGCGCGAATTTTTCCGCCTGCGGATCTGTTACCTCGTGCGCCTCGTCGCAGTCGTATAGGATATACTGATAGTCGCAAATCATGTCGCGCATTACGATGTCCTTGTATTCGTTCAGCATACGCGGCATCATATCGCCGAAGCTTATAAGCACCGCTCCGAACAGTATACCGACGATCATAACAATGTATCCCGGCAGGTTCGTAAAGAAAATTCTCAGGCTGAAGCGCGTTCTGAACGGTATCTTGGTGTTAAGGCGCATGGCCTTTTTGTTCCTGTTCCTTTTAAGGTCATGCCGCAGGAACTTGAGCGGGCTCAGCCTGAGCTTTGAAGCAAGCACGGCAGTGTTTATGATAAGCATAAGCACGATAGGCACAACCGTTGAAAGCAAAAACGCCGACGCGTCCCACACAATGCTTATGTTGGTCATAGAATAGCTTGCAAGGTATATTTCAACGCAGAAATCTTTCAGCACGGTGTAGCCGATTATGTTTCCGACAACGCCCGCGGCAAGCGTTACAAGCAGCGGCAGAATCATGTAGTGGCGCATAAGCTCGCCCCTGGTGTAGCCCGAAGCCCTGAGCGTGCCTATAACGCCCGCCTCCGTAACGATGGTGTTGGAGATGGTGACTGCGAAGATGAACGCAATAAGCGCTATCATAAGGTAGCACATTACCATGCATCCCGCCTCGTCGCCGCCGATATCGTCAATAGCGAAGGTTATGCCCTGATTGAGGTAGCGCGGCACATAGTTGTCAACGGAGATTATGTCGGTCTTGTCGATTTCGCCCTCGAACGCCTCGTCCTCGGGCATTACGTACTCCGTGCCGTATATTTCAGCCGCCACGGCGTCCTCCACAATGCCGAAGAGGAAGTCGTCAAGCTGCGTTTTAAGCTCCTCGCGGCGGGGCTTGGGTATGGAGGAGAGGTACTCGTCCTTGAACTGCTGCTCGGTGGGCATGACAGGCTCTTTGCCCTCGAGCGCGGCGGCAACGCTGCTCTCAATAAGCCCGAAAGTGAAGTCGTCAACGTCTGTGGAAAGCGCGCTCTTTTCGGGCTTCTGCCCCGTGGTCATATAAAGCGCGGCGTATTCCTCGGCGCCCTTTGTCACGTTTTCGGTGACTTCGCTTACCTTTTCTTCAAGCGCCGCCTTGTAAAGCTCGCCGTACTCTTCAGCCGCTTTTTCAAGTCTGTCTGTGAGTTCGTCAACCTGAGCCTTTACTATCTTCTCGTCATAATCCGTAAGTTCGTCCTTGATTATGTCGAGAAGCTTTTCAGAGCGCTCTGCGGCTTCAAAGTCGTCAGCGTAAGCGGTGTTGTAGCGCCATGCGTAGTTGTACCTGAGGTTCTTGCTTTCAATGCTGTCAAAGCCGCCGTCGGTCATCACGGCAACCGAGAAGTTCACTGAATCGAACATCGGGTCGGTGTTGTTCTCAAAAAGCGTGCTGTAGTCGGGCAGGGCGATAAAGCCCGTTACGATGAGCGGCTTTCCGTTGAGCGTAAGCACGCTTCCTATGTCTATGCCGTTATGGTCGGCGTAGAGCCTGTCCACGGCAATCTCGCCGTCGGCTGCGGGGAGCTCGCCGCTCAGCAGGCAGGGCTTGTTAAGCACGTCAGACTGCCTGTAAACGCGCACGGTCGAGGTGTTTTCGGCGGCGTCCTCGTCAATGTACATATTGCCGTAGAGCGTAAGCGCCGCCTGCTCCTCAATGGCTGCCTTAAGCTCCTCGGGCAGCGCCTTGTCAAAGGTGATGTGTCCGTCCTCTACATCGTAAAGCTCGAAGCTGTCATAGTAGGCCGCCTTAAGGCTCTCGTTTCCAACCCTCATGCCTGAGCATACCGAGATAAGCAGCACCATCATCACGAATATGGCGACATACTTTGCCGCGTCTTTGGCAAGTTCACGCGGCAGGCGTCTGATAAGCGGATTTTTCATCGTTCCACCTCCGTTACCACTCAAGCTCGTCGGCTGTCAGCTTGTGTTCGTTGTGTATTTCTCTTCTTACCATGCCGTCGCGAAGCTTTACCACTTTGTCCGCCATGTCCTTTATGGCTTCGTTGTGCGTTACCATTATAATAGTGGTGTTGTATTTTCGGTTTACGGTTTCAATAAGCCGCAGTATCTCCTTTGAGGTGTTGTAATCGAGCGCGCCTGTAGGCTCGTCGCAAAGCAGTATGTCGGGGTTCTTTACTATAGCCCTGCCTATCGAGCAGCGCTGCTGCTGTCCGCCCGAAAGCTGCGAGGGGAGCTTGTGGCGGTGCTCGTACAGCCCGAGGGTTTTAAGGATATCGTCAACGTCAAGCGGGCTGTCGCTCAGATATGCGCCTGTTTCAACGTTCTCCTTTATGTTGAGGTTTGGTATGAGGTTGTACATCTGGAATATGTAGCCAAGGTGCTTTCTTCTGTATTCGGTTAGCGCCTTTTCGCGCATATTCTCGATTTTCTCTCCGTTTATGGAGATGTAGCCCGAGTCTGCGTCGTCGATGCCGCCGATGATGTTGAGCAGGGTGGATTTGCCGCTTCCCGACGGACCGAGCAGCACGCAGAATTCTCCCTTTTCAACGCCGAAGCTTATGCCCCTGAGCACGTCAACGCGGCTCTCTCCGCTTCCGTAGATTTTTTTGATGTCCTTTATCTCGATGAACATGGTCTGGCTTCCTTTCTGTGTTGGTTTCAACGATTGAACAACTGTTCATATGTTCATTATAACATTTTTAACCGCTTTGTCAATAGTTTTCTGCTGAAAATCCGTTTCTGCTTCAATTTTTGTATAACTAGACAATCAGTTAGACAAAGCTAACGCATTGATTTGGATATATTGACAAAATGCCCGATTTGCCGAAATGAGCAGCCGGGCGCCCGAATCCATTGAATTATCCGTTTCAGCTGAGGTTCTCGGTGCAGAAGAGCTTGATGCTGTTTTCCGCTGCCTCATCGGCGCAGTCCCTGATTATGCCCGACGCCATCCGGTAGGCATACCTGCCCTCGGTGTAGTTCAGAAGCGCGGCTTCGTCGCTGCCGTATCTGAACTCAATGTGATATGTGGAAGCGGGCGTATCAGGGCGCAGCAGGAAGTAGGCGAACTCGCCGCTGTTCTCGTTGTCCGTCTTATACTCGTAGAAGCCCATATCGCCGTTATATCCGCAGAAGCTGTACTCGTGCGAGAAAACCTGCGCGCCGCTCTCGTCCGTGCCGGAAATAGTGCCGTCCGCAAAGGTAATTTCTGCCAAGCCCTCGGTAAAGCCGCAGTAGAACTGCGCGGAATCGGGCGCGTCGGCGTAAGCTGCGGCAGCCTCCTCGCCGTAAACCGTACCCGCGCAAACGTTCCTCAGCATTTCCGAGGCGCCCGCGGCTGCTTCCTCGTCGCCGAGAACGGAAAGGCAGGTGTCGTCCCATACGCTCTTGTATTTGTCCTGCAAACTCACGCCGAACAGCGGAACGTAAGTGCCGTTCACATCGCTCATGAGCTTTTCGGCTGCCTGCGCGCTGCCGACTTCGGCGTCGGAATCAGCCTCGGCAGTCTGTTCAGTCTGCGCGGTTTCGGGCTTGGTGTCGGCGGTCTGCGCTTCGCCCGTTGCGGAAGCGTCTGCGGAAACTGCGCTTTCGGAGGTTACGGAGGACCCGGGCGCGGAAGAAATTTCATCAACGGAGCTTTCCTTACCTGCACAGCCTGTAAGCGCTGTGGATATTGCAAGTATCGCGGCAATCGCAGAGATGGTTCTGATTTTCATGGTATGTTCCTTTCTTTAGTTAGTACTGACTAACTCATGCGTTTTAACGAGCGCCACAGCTTGCGCTACGGCGCCGTAAGTATATCGGCGTTCTGCCTGCAATGGGAAGTATACCACGCTCACGGCGATTTGTCAATGCGTTTTCAGATGAGTTTGTGCAGACTAACTACAACCGCGTTATTTTGCGGAACTTTTTTGGGGAAATCTTCCGCTGAAATGAAGCTGTCCGCCGTTCTCATAGCGTAACGCGGCTGCGCCTGCTGCTCCGCAGGACGCCGGAAACAATTTGCCCTGTAGTGAAAATGCACAAAAACAGCGCGCGAAATCGGCTCGTTACGATTAAAACCACGTTTTTTTGCGCGCGCTCTTGTAAGACGTGAAAAAAAGGTGTATAATAACGGTTGGCAATAAATCAGCCTCAGGAGCTTACATTAAATCGAACAAAAGGAAGTTGAAGCATTTGAAAAGAGAAGACCTCAGAAACATAGCCATCATCGCCCACGTTGACCATGGCAAGACCACTCTCGTAGACGAGATGCTCAAGCAGGGCGGCGCGTTCCGTGAGAACCAGGTGGTAAGCGACCGCGTTATGGACAGCAACGACCTCGAGCGTGAGCGCGGCATAACCATTCTCGCAAAAAACACCGCTTGTATGTACAACGGCGTGAAGATAAACATTGTAGACACCCCCGGTCACGCGGACTTTTCGGGCGAGGTAGAGCGTATACTCAAGATGGTAAACGGCGTACTGCTGCTTGTCGATTCGTTTGAGGGCACCATGCCGCAGACGCGCTTCGTGCTGCAGAAGGCGCTCGAACTCGGACACAAGGTAATTGTTGTGGTAAACAAGACCGACCGCCCCGACGCGCGCAACCACGAGGTAGTGGACGAGGTTCTGGAGCTTCTGCTCGACCTTGACGCCACTGAGGAGCAGCTTGACAGCCCCGTTGTGTTCTGCTCGGGCAGGCTTGGACTTTCGTCCTACGACCCCGACAACATGGGCACGGACTTCAGACCCCTGTTTGAGAAGATAATCGAGCATATCCCCGCGCCCGAGGGCGACCCCGACGGCGAGCTTCAGATGCTTGTGTCCTCGATAGACTACAACGACTATGTCGGCAGAATAGGCATAGGCAGGATAGAGCGCGGAAAGATACGCGTTAATCAGGAAGTCATGGTGTGCGACCACCACAACAGGACCGCGCCGTTCAAGGCGAAGGTAGTGTCGCTCTACCAGTTCGAGGGACTTAACAGAGTTCCCGTCGAGGAGGCCATGGTCGGCGATATCGTGTGCTTCTCGGGTATCGAGGGCATAACCATAGGGCAGACGCTCTGCTCCGTAAGCTGCCCCGAGCCGCTTCCTTTCGTAAAGATAACCGAGCCTACCGTCGAAATGACGTTCTCGGTAAATACGTCTCCGTTCGCAGGGCGCGAGGGCAAGTTTGTAACGTCAAGGCAGATACGCGAGCGCCTTATGAAGGAAACGCTCAAGGACGTGTCGCTGCGCGTAAGCGACGGCGAAACGCTCGACTCCTTTAACGTTGCGGGCAGGGGCGAAATGCACCTGTCAATACTCATAGAAACCATGCGCCGCGAGGGCTACGAGCTTTCCGTAAGCACGCCGCGCGTACTCCTCAGGGAGATAGACGGCGTTAAGTGCGAACCTGTAGAGCGCCTTGTAGTGGACGTTCCCGCAGAAGCCGTAGGCTCTGTAATGCAGAGCATGGGGCAGCGCAAGGGCGAAATGCTCTCCATGCACCCCATAGGAACACGCACCCGCCTTGAGTTCCTCGTTCCCGCAAGAGGCTTGTTCGGCTACCGCGGCGAGTTTATGACGGATACCAAGGGCGAGGGTATCATGAACTCCGTATTCGACAGCTACAAGCCGTATTTCGGCGATATCCCGAGAAGAACGGCAGGCTCGCTTGTCGCATGGGAAACAGGCCCGTCCATTACCTACGGTCTGTTCAACGCGCAGGAGCGCGGCACGCTCTTTATCGGCGCGGGCGTACCCGTGTACGAGGGCATGATAGTCGGCGTATCCCCAAAGGCCGGCGATATCGTTATAAACGTGTGCAAGAAAAAGCACCTTACAAACACGCGTGCGAGCGGCTCTGACGACGCGCTGCACCTTATTCCGCCCAAGCAGATGAGCCTTGAGGAGTGCCTCGACTTCATTCAGGACGACGAGCTGGTCGAGGTTACGCCCAGTAGCATTCGCATGAGAAAGATAATCCTCGAAAGAGACCTGCGCCTTAAGGCTGAGGCAAAACAGAAAAAATAAACGTCGGCAGTGCCGCACGAAGTCCGAGCGGCTTTGTGCGGCATTATGTGTATAACAAACATGGCAACAGAAGAAAGGGGTCGTTTCAGATGGTAAAGGACATGACAAAGGGAGCTGTCGCGCCGATACTTCTGAAGTATTCGCTGCCGCTGCTGATAAGCGTTGTTTTCCAGCAGCTCTACACGATAGCGGACAGCATGATAGCGGGCAACTTCATCAACAAGGACGCGCTTGCGGCGATAGGCGCTTCCTACCCGATAACGATGATATTCCTCGCTATAGGCACGGGTATGAACATAGGCTGCTCGGTAGTCATTTCAACGCTTTTCGGCGCAAAGGACTACAAGAACATGAAAACGGCGGTCTTTACTTCGCTTATATCCACGTTTGTGCTGGCGGTTTTGCTTACCGTTGTCGGTTTTTTCACGAGCGGGCTGTTCCTGCGGCTTCTCGGCACGGACGCAGCGGTTTTCAAGGACGGGCAGGACTACCTGAACATATACGTTTTCGGACTGGTGTTCCTGTTCATCTATAACATCTGCACGGGCATTTTTTCCGCGCTTGGCGACAGCAACACGCCGCTGTATTTCCTTATCGGTTCGTCGCTCGGCAATGTCGGGCTTGACCTGCTGTTCGTCGTAACGTTTCAGATGGGGGTACCCGGCACGGCGTGGGCGACGTTCATCTGTCAGGGAATATGCGCGGTGCTTGCGTTTGTCGTGCTTGTCCGCAGGATAGCAAAGATGAAGTGCGGGAAGTTCGCTTACTTTGAGTGGAAAATGCTCGGAAAGATTTCCACGCTTTCCGTGCCGAGCATACTTCAGCAGAGCTTTGTTTCCGTGGGCAACCTCTTTATACAGAAGCTCGTAAACTCCTGCGGCGTAGACGTTATGGCGGGGTACTCCTCCGCGATAAAGCTCAACACGTTCGCCGTAACAAGCTTCTCCACCGTGTGCAACTCACTGTCGAACTTCACCGCGCAGAACACGGGCGCGGGAGAGTACAGGCGCGTGCGCAGCGGATTCCGCGTGGGTGTGCTTCTGGCGGTAGGTATTGCGGCGATATTCTCGCTTGTGTACTGCCTGTTTTCACAGAATCTTATCTACCTGTTTATGGACAGCCGCGAAACCGACAACATCGCAGCCGCGCAGGCAGGAGAAAAGTTCCTGTCCATTGTGTCGCCGTTTTTCCTTGCCGTGGCTGTTAAGCTTTCCGCAGACGGCGTACTGCGCGGCGCGGGTCTGATAAAACAGTTTATGATAACTACGTTCAGCGACCTTGTGCTGAGAGTCGTGTTCGCATTTATACTCTGTCCGATGTTCGGCGCTACGGGCATATGGCTGTCATGGCCCGGCGGGTGGACGATTGCGATGATTATATCCGTGATATTCTACATATGCTATGTGAAAAAAAACTCGCGCCTGCCCGCGCCCGTTGCTGAAACGCCGCAGGAGGAATCCGAGGAGGAAACCGCCGACGCGATTTCCATTGAAGAAAACGAGGAATGACGCAGCGCGCCGATTCCGACAGGAGGAGCAATGACCGAGCTTACCATAACCAGAAACGACGCAGGCCAGCGTGTTGACCGCTTCCTGTCGAAAGCGTTCCCGAACCTTACGCCGCCGCTTGTGTGCAAGCTTATGAGAAAAAAGCGCATAAAGCTCAACGGCGCGAAGGCGGAGCCGTCCGCAAAGCTTGCCGAGGGCGACGTACTGCGCTTTTACCTGTCAGAGGAGCTGCTTTCAAAGGACAAACCTCAGCGCGAAAACGACTTCCGCAGCGTTCCGCCCGACATTGACGCGGTGTACGAGGACGAGAACATTCTGCTTGTGAACAAGCCTGCGGGAATGGTCGTCCACGAGGACAGCGACAACACCGAGGACACGCTCATAAATCGCATTCTGTGCTATCTCTGGAAAAAGGGCGAGTACCGCCCCGAGGCGGAGAACAGTTTTGTTCCCGCGCTCTGCAACCGCATTGACCGCAACACCTGCGGCATAGTTATCGCCGCAAAGAACGCCGAGGCATTGCGCGTAATGAATCAAAAGGTGCGCGACAGGGAGCTTGTAAAGCTCTATCTGTGCGTTGTGTGCGGCACTCCGTCGCCGCGCGCGGGCGAGCTTGTTTCCTATATAAAAAAGCTGCCCGACGAGAACCGTGTTCTTGTAAGCGACGTGCGCGCGCCCGACTACCTCACCGCCCGCACGAAGTATCGCGTGCTTGAAAGCAGGGGGGAGCTTTCCCTTGTGGAGGCGGACCTGCTGACGGGACGGACGCATCAGATTCGCGCGCAGTTCGCCCATATCGGCAGCCCGCTTCTGGGGGACGGCAAGTACGGCTCCAACCGCGTTAACAAACAGTACGGGTGCAGGTATCAGGCGCTGTGTTCATACAAGCTCACGTTCCGCTTTACAACGCCCGCAGGGTGTCTTGAGTATCTCAACGGAAGAAGTTACGAGATTTCGGATACGGAAGCGCTGTGGTTCATGCGGGTGTTCCGCGGTGAGTCGTAAACCGTATATAGCGTGTTTTCCATGCAGTTTTCATATATAAGGTATGTGAAAAAATGCTCGGCTATACAAAATGTACAAAAATTCGGCTTGAGATTTTACTATTTTTTATGCTATTTTTTTAACAAACATCTTGATTAAAGTTCGGATTTTTAGTATAATATTAGTTGATAGAAAATATCATGCGCAGAGGATAACTCCAAAGCGCAAAACAAAAACAATCAGGAGGAATATTCCAATGGCAGTTAAAGTTGCAATCAATGGCTTCGGCCGTATCGGACGCCTTGCGTTCAGACAGATGTTCGGCGCTGATGGCTACGAGGTAGTAGCTATCAACGATCTGACCAAGCCCTCTATGCTTGCTCAGCTTCTCAAGTATGATACCGCTCAGGGCGGCTACTGCGGCAGAATCGGCGAAGGCCTTCACACCGTATCCGCTGACGATGAGGCTAACACCATCACCGTTGACGGCAAGACCCTTAAGATCTACGCAGAGAAGGATGCTAACACCTGCCCTTGGGGCGAGCTGGGCGTTGATGTTGTTCTCGAGTGCACCGGCTTCTACTGCTCCAAGGAGAAGTCCATGGCTCACATCAACGCAGGCGCTAAGAAGGTTGTTATCTCTGCTCCCGCAGGCAACGACCTCAAGACCATCGTATTCTCCGTAAACGAGAAGACTCTTACCAAGGACGACCAGATTATTTCTGCTGCTTCCTGCACCACCAACTGCCTCGCTCCCATGGCTAAGGCGCTCAACGACTATGCTCCTATCCAGAGCGGTATCATGAGCACCATTCACGCTTACACGGGCGACCAGATGATTCTCGACGGTCCTCACAGAAAGGGCGACCTCAGAAGAGCAAGAGCAGGCGCTGCTAACATCGTTCCTAACTCCACGGGTGCTGCAAAGGCTATCGGCCTTGTTATCCCCGAGCTGAACGGCAAGCTCATCGGCTCCGCACAGCGCGTTCCTGTTCCCACCGGTTCCACCACTATCCTTACTGCTGTTGTTAAGGGTACTGACGTAACCAAGGAAGGCATCAACGCTGCAATGAAGGCTGCTGCTTCCGAGTCCTACGGCTACAACGAGGATCAGATCGTTTCTTCCGATGTTATCGGTATGAGATACGGCTCCCTGTTCGACGCTACCCAGACCATGGTTGCCAAGGTTGCTGACGACCTTTACGAGGTACAGGTTGTTTCTTGGTACGACAACGAGAACTCCTACACCTCTCAGATGGTAAGAACCATCAAGTACTTCGCTGAGCTGTAATTTTTAAGGCTCGCACGTTAAATAGTACAACGCGGCTGCGCTCCTTTTGGGGGCGCAGCTTTTTTGCGCTCATTCCCTAAGCGCCGTCTTTTTTCACTATCAAAACCGCCAATTCTCCATTGACAAGCCCCTGCAATTTTGTTATAATTGATGTGTAAGGGCGGCATGGCGTTACATCCTGTGCCGGCCAAAAGGACGTGCAGCGGTTAAGAGCCGCTGTGAAAGGAGGCACGACATATGCCGTCACCTGCACCGACAGAGGAGCGCACCCGGGACTCGGGGGGCATTCCGCCCGAGGCTGCGGCAGAGTCCCCAGAGGAAAGCATACTGCGCGAAGAGCGCGAGCTTCTCGGCGCGGACGCATCGCCCGATATTCCCGCGCCCGACTTTACCACTCAGGAGGAAGCGCCGATACCGCCGCCGCTTCTCGACCCGCAGGATAAAGGGATAGACGCACGCGACAGAGAGTTTCTTGCGGCGCTTGGCGCCGTGCTGGAAAAAACGCGCCCGCAGCCTGCGCCGCCTCCGCCCGCCCCTGCAGAAAGTCCTGCGGAAAAACTGGCTGTAGGCGTTGTGAAAAAGGGCGTAGGCGTGATATCTCTTGCGCTGATACTGATTTTCATGGGCGTGGTGATTATATGCACGCTGTTTTCAGAGGAGCCCGACTACCTGCTGCCCATGAAGCTGGCGCCCGTGGCTGCGGTGCTTATAGGGCTGGAGCTTCTCGCGCACTATCTGGCTTCGGGAAAGCACTTTCGCGTACATATCCCGAGTATAGTTATTTCCGCGCTTATCGTTGTGGGGTGCTGCGCTATGGCGTGCGCGCTTAACAGCTCCTACAGTGAAAGCAAGACGGAGTACAACAACCGCTCCGTTGCGGGTGAAATATACGACAGCAGCTACAAGGAGCTGCGCCATGTTGCGGATATTGCAAATCTTGAGGTAACAGTAGATTTGAACCCCGACGGCACGGGCAGAAAAAAGGGGATAGAGGCTCTTGCGGCGGGCGACTATGTTTCGATAAGCTGCGATTTTGCGGGGACGTGTTCAACGCCAAAGGAGTTTGCGGCGATGTGCAAGAGCATTATCGACGGCTACCGCTTCCTTGACATACCCGTGACGGAGTATCATTTTACAAACGAGGGCAAGCTGCACAGGTTCTCGCTTGATATTGAGGGAAAGTTTGAGCAGGACTATTCTGAAAGCCGCCTTACTGAGCTTGTGGACCACATTTATGTAGAGGACTATGATTATATACCGGACCTTGAGGATTTTACGGGGACTGAGGAAACAGAAAATACAATTCAGACGGAGTGAGGATAATGCTGAGTAAAGATAAAAAGTTAGAGATATACGCCTGCGTAAGGAAGCAGTTTCCCGACGAGGGGCTGTACCTTGCTTCAAGGGTGTCGGAGTGGCTTCAGACCAACGGCTGCTCGCCCGCGGACATGGGATACGGTTCTTTCAGGGAGTTTGCAAAGGAGCTTCCTGAGATATTCGGATTTCAGAGCGACGATAACGACCTGTTTATTTGCGTTAAACGCTGGGAAGAGGGGGAGATGATAATGACGGGAACAGCGCAGGAACACCCTGCCGACAGCTTTTTCGGAACAAACAATGTGATACTCAACGATGATATAATCGAGATGTCGCAGCAGTCGCTCTACGCGCTTACAAAGATACTCGGCAACGGTCTTACCGTGCAGGAGATGAAGCAGCAGATCTACGGCGCTTTTTCTGCGGCAAAGGAAAACCACACGCTCTCTTTCCTTGCGGAGAAATACGTGTTCCCTATTGATTACTGCCGCGATGGCGCGCTTGTGAACGGACTTGTTTCAAAGAACCTTTCCCCGCGCGGAAAGAGCCTGTACTTTGCCTTTGAGAAAACGCAGATTTTCCGCGGCGGCAATTCTCCCGAGGTGGAGGATTATTCCGCGCAGCGCCCGAGCATAAGTCCCGAGGTCTGCGACAGAATATACGCGCTTATCAGCGGCAGCTTTCCCGCGGAAACGCCGCTGCACATGGCGGCGGTAAGCAAGCTGCTTACCGACCACGGCATAGACAAGGCAAACTACGGCTTTTTCAAGATGAAGGAGCTTCTCGGGCAGATGGATTTTCTGGAGCTCAGCGACGTTGTGCTGGGGGGGGTGCCGCAGGTGATGATAACGCTTCACCGCAGACCCACAGACCCCGCGCCCGTGCAGAAGCCCGCCCCCGAGGCAGAGCAGGGCGGACATACGCTCAGCGCGTTCTGCAATCTGCCGCAAAAGCCGCTCGCTATCCTGCAAAAGTATGTTGAGCAGACCGACGGCACGCTTTACGATTTGAACGCCCTGCGCGAAATGCTCTGCGAGGACTACGAAGCGGCGCTTGCAAAGGACGCGGTGTTCACCTCTGAGGGCAAAAAGAGCTTTCCCACGCGCTGGAAGAAGTCCGACGGAACGCCCGTTGAGATAACGCTCCGTCCGAGCGCTTATGAGGGCAGACCGTGGTTTTTGTACTTTGTGGACTACACAGCGCGGGATAAGTCTGCGCACGTTACGGACCCGGGCAGGCAGCTTGAGAATTTCGCGTTTCTCGGCAGCTGGGCAAGCTTTCTGTCCGAGCTTGCGGAGAAGGCGGTTGACGAGGAGTGGGACTTTCAGAACAACCCGCGCAGGAGCTACCACGTTCTGATACAGTATATAAAGTATACGTTCTGCCGCCTTATGCGGGAGAACAAGGTGTGCATTTCCGATGACAGGCAGTTTGCTTCGTTCAACACAGGGCTTGTTGACAAGCACTACGACGACATTTACGCGTGCTTTATCCCGAACGAGGAAGGCAGCGGCACGCCGTGGAAGTTCACGGGCTTCTGCACGGCGGCTTCACGCGGGCTTGGCAAGCAGGTGGTGAATTACTTTAACCCCCTGCCGCAGCCGCCGCGCTATTTCACGCGAACGGAGGATCTGTTCTTCGACCTTGACAAGCAGCTCCACACCGATTTCGACCACATAATAATCGACAACATAAACCGCCTGCCGCGGCAGTTCCTTTACGACCAGTTCTACGACACGCCCGAGGCGCGCGAGATGATTTCTTCGCTTTCGCAGGTAAGGGACCGCGACGGGCGCAGGGAGATTTACGAGCGGCTCAAGGAAATTGTAAGCGACAACAGCAGGCTGTTTATCCGCATACAAAACCGCATTAAGGAGTCCATAGAGCTTGCGAGGAAGCGTGTGCGCTGGAATTACAAGACGGCAATCCCGTCGTATTTTCCCAAGCGCGACACAATGTCGCTCATGCTGCCGCTGTGCCTTTACGACGGCGAAAAGCCCGACGTGGCGCTTGTTGTTGAGCGCACCCAGTCGGGCAACTATCAGGGACAGACGATACTTACAATACCGCAGGCGTATATCGACGCGCGCCTTATGTGCCGCCTGTCAAGCGACTGGCTGAATCCCACGCAGATATCGCTCAACTCCGACGGCTATGACGAGCAGGAGCTGTCCGCTGCGGACGACGACCTTGCGGAAATAGACTGAGGAGGGCGTATGAACGTATCGGATTTCAAGAACGACGAGTTCTTTTCGCTGAGAAGCAATACCGCCGTATGGGGCAGGGAAGCCGTGCTTTACGTTGAGTTTGACGGAGAGCATGATTATTATGAATCGCTCGCGGGCTTCATCGACATAATAAGCGGGCGCGCCGCATGGCTTAACGAAAACCGGGAGGCGGTAATTGCGCAGCTTCTTGCGGAGGATATCCCCGCGCGCACGGGGCTGAGCGCTGCGGAGCTTTCCGGGCGCGCTTTTGTGTCTGAGCTTACCGTTTACTGCGACGACGGCATTGACAATGTATGGATAAACGCCTTTGTGGAGTTCGGAGAGGGCGCGCCCGCCGTGCAGATCGCGGTTTCGCCGCAGGGCGAGGTTGAATGCAGCGGTATTTGCGGCTGACATGATATTTGTGAAAATCCCCGCCGGAAAACGGCGGGGATTTTTCCGGCTGAAGAGTATCAGTTTTGAATTGCTCTGAATGTCGATTTTTGGTACAATATGCAGAAAAAATGTTACAAATGATTACAGTTTCAAATTCGCTATTGCTTTTTCGGCTGATGTAGTGTAAAATATCTATGTGGCGCTTAAAGGCGCAGATTATGAAATATATGCCTTAACGGCTTGACATATATAAAGAGGAAACATAATGAGAAAATTTACATATATCGCGGCGCTTCTTGCCGCTTCGCTGCTGCTCTGCTCCTGCGCGAGCGATGAAAACGTAAACGGTGACAACTCCTTTGCGCAGGGGCTTATACACCACGCGGGAGGGGAGAGCGCTTCTGCTGAAACGCAGGACGTTCAGCCGGAAGCTGTTTCGCAGGAAACTGCCGCCGCCGACGCGGAAAGCGCGCTGCCCGCAGAAAGCATAGCCGCAGAGAGCGCCGAGAGCGCGCAAACAGCGGAATCCGCCGAAACCGAGGAGCTTGGCACGTTTTATTCCGAGCAGTTTGCGGCGTATAAGCTGACCGACGAGGAGCGCGCGTTCATTGATAGCTCGGTGTTTGTCGGCGACAGCATATGCAGGGGCTTTTCGGAGTACAGGGTGGTAAGCAAAAAGTGCGTTTACGCGCGCGGTTCGCTTGCGGCGCGCAGCTTCTTCGACTACACCATGTACATGGGCGACGAGGAGGTAGACTTCGCGACGGTGCTTGAACGCCGCAAGCCGCAGTTCGTGTTCCTTTCAATGGGCATGAACGACATCAACCTCACCGACGAGGAAACCTTCTGCGAGAATTACCGCACGGTGATAGACGCAGCGCTTCAGGAGGACGGCACGCAGGTATACGTCTGCGCTATAACGCCAATAAACAGCACGTTTTCCTCAAACTTCCGCATAGACTGCTACAACCTTAAGCTACAGGCATTTATCGGGGAAAACTATGCCGGGCGTGTGCATTTTGTGGACTTCGCAAAGCATCTTAAGGACGCCGACGGCAACCTTAAGGACTGCTTCAACGGCGGCGACGGCATACACCTTGCGCCCTACGCGTATTATGTGGCGCTCTGGGAGATGAACAGGACGCTTACTGCGGACGGCATGATTTAACACGCTGCGGCGGGAAACACGCTGCGGCGGGAATTGCGCGGCATTTCCGCAGAAATACACTTACGGAGAACATTGATGTCTGTATACAAAAACAACGAAATGATGGCAAGGCTCGACGAGTTTCTGCCCGACATACAGCGCCCCGCGCGCTATATCGGCGGCGAGGTGGGCGCATGCATGAAGGACAAGTCGCAGGTGGACGTGCGCTTTGCCTTCTGCTTCCCGGACACCTACGAAATAGGAATGTCGCACCTTGGCATGAAGATACTCTACGGGCTGAAAAACCGCGTGCCGAATTACTGGTGCGAGCGCGTTTTTATGCCTCTGCCCGATATGGCGGAGCAGATGAGGGCGCGCGGGATTCCGCTCTACGCGCTTGAGAGCCTTGACCCGATAAGGGAGTTCGACTTTATCGGCTTTACCGTGCAGTACGAGATGTGCTACACCACCATTCTCGAAATGCTCGACGTTGCGGGCGTACCCGTGCTTTCGCGCGAGAGGACCGCGCTTACGCCGCTTGTTGTGGCGGGCGGCCCGTGCGTGTGCAACCCCGAGCCGCTTGCGGACTTCATCGACCTGTTCATCATAGGCGAGGGCGAGGAGGTAAACCTTGAGCTTATGGCGCTCATGGAGCGCTGCAAGCGCGAAAACGCCTCAAAGGAGGACTTCCTTAAGCGCGCCGCGCAGATAGAGGGAATATACGTCCCCTCGCTTTACGATGTAGAGTACAACGCGGACGGCACGGTAAAGTCTATAACGCCGCGCGACGGCGCGCCCGCGCAGGTAAGAAAGCGCATAATAGAGGATTTTGATAAGGTGTACGCGCCCGATAATTTCGTCGTGCCGTTTACGGGGATAGTCCACGACCGCGCCGTGGTTGAGGTGCTGCGCGGCTGCATTCGCGGCTGCCGCTTCTGTCAGGCGGGGTATATTTACAGGCCGTTCCGCGAAAAGGGCAAGGACACGATTCTCGCGCAGACAAAGGCGCTGTGCGAAAACACGGGTTATGACGAGGTGTCGCTCTCGTCGCTTTCCACGGGCGACTACAACGATATAGAGGGGCTGCTGGAAGAGCTTACCGACTACACCAATGCCGAGGGGATAAACCTCTCGCTGCCGTCGCTGCGCGTAGACCGCTTCAGCGACGAAATGCTCAAGAAGATTAGCGGCGTGCGCAGGAGCGGTCTTACGTTCGCGCCCGAGGCAGGCTCGCAGAGGCTCAGGGACGTCATCAACAAGAACGTTACCGAAAAGAACGTAATGGAGGGCGTGAAAATTGCGTTCGAGGGCGGGTATTCCGCGATAAAGCTCTATTTCATGCTGGGGCTTCCCACCGAAACCGAAAAGGACGTGGAGGGGATATTCGACCTTGCAAAGGCGGTTATAGAGCAGTTTTATGCAACGCCCAACCACGCTAAGGGCAAGCCCTCTGTGTCTGTTTCGCTCTCCACGTTTATCCCCAAGCCCTTTACCGCGTTCGAGTTTGAGCCGCAGGCGGACGAGGACACGATACGCTCCCGCCAGAAGCACCTTATGGACTACGCGGACGACCGCAAGATAACGATATCCCGCTCAAAGTACGACACCTCGCTTGCCGAGGCAGTGCTTGCGCGCGGCGACAGGCGCGTGGGGCGCGCGATATACGCTGCATGGAAAAAGGGCTGCTTCCTTGACGGGTGGGAGGAATACTTCGACTTTGCAAAGTGGAAGCAGGCGTTTGAGGAGTGCGGGCTTGACATGAGCTTTTACGCGAACCGCCGCCGCCCCTACGACGAGGTAGCGCCGTGGAGCCACATAAATATGCTTGTAAGCCGCGAGTTCCTTATCGAGGAGAACAAGCGCGCGCACGCGGGCGTATGCACGCCCAACTGCCGCGAGAAATGCTCGGACTGCGGCGTGATACGAAACGTCGGCGCAGGACCCTGCGCGAAGATTCGCTGAGAGGGGGAGAGGTATGCCGCAGGTAAACACAAGGGTGTTCTATTCAAAGCTTGACAGGGCGAAATACATTTCCGCGCTCGACCTCAACAACTGTGTGATACGTGCAATACGGCGCAGCCGTCTGCCCGTGTGGAAAACGCAGGGCTTCAACCCGCATACGTACGTGGCGTTTATGCTGCCGCTGTCGCTCGGGCAGGAGGGCGAGCATGAGGCGATGGACTTCCGCCTGCTCGAGAATATACCGCCCGAGGAGGTAATAGAGCGCCTTAACGCGTCGCTGCCGCCCGACATAAGGGCGAGGGAGGTAGCCATGCCGCAGTACAAGTATCAGGACATCACCGCCGCGCGCTACCGCGTTGAGGGCGCGCCCGAGCGGGAGCGCTTCGCGGAGTTTATGGCAAGCCCGGAGATACTGACCGAAAAAAAGACGAAAAAGGGCGTTATAACCGTAGACATAAAGCCGCTTGTAGAGCTCTGGGAGTACGACGGCGCGGACCTTTTCCTTAAACTACCCGCAGGCAGCGAGTTCAGCGTGAACCCCGCGCTGCTGCTGGGCGCGTTTTCCGCGCAGACTGGGACGGCGCTCGCACGTCCGCGTATAGTCCGCACGAACACGTATATTGCCGACGGGACGGAATTCCGCTGACAAAAAGGCGAAAAATGACGAAAAGAGCCGTCCGAAAGTTGGCGGCCCCTATTGCAATTTCCCGCGCGAGGTTGTATAATTAACAAAGGCGTATCGCACGCCTGCAATCTTCGCGGCACTTTAATCTGACGGAGGTGCGCGTATGGCTAAACCAAAGCTCCCGCGCTATATTGTAATACTTAACATAATCATGGTGGCGCTTATCCTTGTGATATGCGCGCTGGCGTTCTCGCTTGCGTATTCTGCGCTTAAGCCCGAGGAAAGCGTGCCCGAGCCCACCGTGCAGACCGAGGAAACCGAGCAGACCGCCGAAACGGTGGAGCAGGTGACCATCGCGGCAACTACCACCACGCGAATGTCGGTATCCATGACAAAGCGCACGACAGATCCCATTGAAACGCTGCCACCCGAAACCGAGCCGCAGGAAACGCAGGACGAAACTTCCGCACCGACCGAGCAGTCCGGCGAAAGCACCGAAACGTCCGCCGCGCAGACGAGCGAGGTTTCAACGCGCTTTGATAAGAGCTTCTTTGAAAACGACCTGTTTATAGGCGACAGCATTTCCACGGGGCTTTACCTTTACGGAAAGCTTGACGGCAGGAACGTTGCCGCAAGCGTAGGCTACACTCCCTACAAGGCTTATACCACGGCGGTTGAGCTTTACGACGGCACAACGCGCACTGCGCTTGAATACGCAGAGGCTATGCAGCCAAAGCGCATTTTCGTAATGCTGGGTTCCAACGGCATGGCGTCCACGGGCGACATGACCGCAATGGAGGACACCTACAGCACGCTTCTGGACAAGCTCGCCAAGGCGTGTCCCGCAAGCGAAATTTACTGCCTGTCGGTGACCCCCGTAACGGCGGACAGCTCGGCAGCGGCTTCGGGCGGAATCACCAACGAAACGATAAGGAGCTTTAACGCATATATTGAAAAGCTCTGCGGGGAAAAGAAGCTTCGCTACTTCAATATTTATTCGCTGCTTGTAGATGAAAACGGCTATTTCAGCAGCGAGTATGCCGAGGTGGACGGGCTGCATTTTCTCGGAAAGACCTACGATGTCATGCTCAGCTACATAGAGAGCGAGCTGTCATAAACGCTTAAGTGAAAGGACATTTTTATGAAAAAGATAGCTATTGCAGCCGCTGCGCTGCTCTGCTGCGCGGCTCTTGCAGGCTGCGCCGGCAATAAGGATTCGGGAAGCACGGCTGACGTAAGCAGCACGGCGAGCGCTGCGCTCACCCCTGCGGAGAAAACGCAGAAGGTGCTTGATACGGTAACTCACCCCGAGCTTGTGGAGGTAACGTCGGACAGACTGTCGGCGTATTACGGCTTTGAGAGCGACAAGGTTACGGAGTTTTCAGCGTACATATGCGGCTCGGGCGCAATGCCCGACGAGTTCGGCATATTTGTTGCGGCGGACGAGGACGCGGCAGCGGAGATAGAAACCGCGCTCAACAGCCGCATTGAAAGCCAGAAAGAAACCTTTACCGACTACACCCCCGCAGAGATGTACAAGTTTGACGACTGCTTTGTAACCAAGAGCGGCACAACGGTGTGCTACGCGGTTTGCGCAGACAACACTTCCGCGCAGGAGATACTGCTCGGCTGATAAAACGGAGGAACGTATATGCTTATTGAGTGCGCTGTAATTGCGGGAATCATGCTTGCAATGTCCGTTATATTCTTTCTGAAAAAGCGCGTAAGCTGGGCGCTCGCAACGCTGCCGCTGACGATAGTGCCGCTGGCGGAGCTGCTGCTGGCGTGGCTTTTCGTGCGTGTGTTCAGGTTTCAGATAAGCGTGTACTGGGGTATGTTCGGGCTGGTGTGCGCGGTGGCGGTGTCCTGCGTGTGGATAGGCATTGCAGCCGGAACGCTTGAGCATAAAGGCTCAAAGGCTACCTACATCGGCGTCGCTAACGCGTTCAATATAGCGCTTGCGGCGATACTTATAAACGATATGCTGTCCTCGTTGGAGGAATACGGAGCAATGCTCGGGTAATAAAACGAACCCCCGCAACCACACGGTTTGCGGGGGATTTTTGTTGTGACTTACGACCTTGCGCGCTCCTCAAGCGCTGCAATGCAGTCGACGCAGCGGGGGAGAATGCCGTTGATGTGCGCGATAAGCGTGCCGTAGTTCGTGAACGGCACACCCTGCTCAAGCGTGCTGCGCATACGGTGCAGCACCTCTCTTTCGCCGAGCATACACCCGCCGCAGTGAACCACCGCCGCATAGCCCGACAAATCCTCGGGGAACTCCCTTCCCGAGCAGAACTCGTAGCGCAGCTCCTTTCCCGTAAAACCGTTTATCCAGCGCGGCAGCTTTACAGAGCCTATGTCGCTGCACTGACGGTGGTGAGTGCAGCCCTCTGCGACAAGCACCCTGTCGCCGTCCTTAAGCGCTTCAAGCGCGCGCGTTCCCTTTACCGCGGTATCGAGGAAGCCCTTGTAGCGCGCCATGAGTATCGAAAAGGACGTGAGCGGAATCTCCTGCGGCACGACCTGCGACACAAACGCAAACGCCTGACTGTCTGTCACAACCACGGCGGGCGCTTTTGCAAGCGAGCGCAGGGTCTGCTCAAGCTCTGTTTCGCGGCAGACCATGTTTACAGCGCCCGCGTCAAGCACGTCGCGTATCGTCTGCACCTGCGGAAGAATCATGCGCCCCTTCGGCGCGGCATCGTCAATGGGCGTTACAAGCACTGCGATATCGCCGGCGCGCAGCAGGTCGCCTATAATGCGCCGCCCGCCGCCATCGGGCGCGAGGTGTGCCAGTTTCTCCTTGAGCGCGGTGATGTTTGTGCCGTCCTTTGCGCTGACTGAGATGGAGTCGGCGGTTTCGGGCAGGGGAGAGGCGCACAGGTCGCTTTTGCTGTAGACGATTATGTAGGGCAGCTCCTTCTCCTTGAAAAGGCAAAGCAGCTCCCTGTCGCAGTCGTTAAGCCCCTGCGAGCCGTCCGCTACAAGCACGGCTATGTCCGCGCGGTTGAGCGTTTCGCGCGTTTTCTTCACGCGCTTTTCGCCAAGCTCGCCGCTGTCGTCAAAGCCGGGCGTGTCTATGATAACGACAGGTCCGAGCGGCAGCAGCTCCATAGCCTTGCTTACGGGGTCCGTGGTGGTGCCGAGCGCCTCTGACACCACGGACAGTTCCTGCCCTGTAACGGCGTTCACAAGGCTTGACTTGCCTGCGTTGCGGCAGCCAAAAAACGCTATGTTCACGCGGTTTGCCGAGGGTGTTGAGTTCAAGTCCATAATAACCTCCTGTTTTAAGGCGCGGGTTTTTCTCTCTTGCCCGCGGCTTTATCTTTGGAATAATTATCCTGCCCCTTTGTATCCCGCTTTTTCTCTTTAATCAGTCTTTTCTACCGCAAGGATAGGGTAGCCGTCCATATATGGCTTTACAATGTCGGGGTGAAGCCGTGCGGTGCTGAACAGCATATCCGCGAATCCGTCCTCGTTCAGAAACTGAACGAGCGTTTCAAGCGGCAGCGCGAAAACCGCCCTGCACACAGGCGATACGGTGATAACGCGCCTGCCCGCAAGGTCGTTCACCCTGAACGGCCACACGCGGCAGTCGAACGGCTTTTCGTCGCCAAGCGCGCAGCCGTTTTCGCCCGCCATAGGACACATTACGATTTTATCCCCGTCGAACGCCATATCGAAAACGTACTCGTCCCCGCGCGGAACAAGCTTCGCGCCGTCCCCAAGTTTATCCTTAAGCTCGGGGAATATCAGCGGAATCTCCCACTTGTCGCCCTCTGTAAAGCCGCAGCAAACGCGGCATTTCGCGCAGGTACCGCGCGAGAGAATCTTTTTCAGCATACGCTCACCTCTGCGTTAATCTCCGATAAACAGCTGCGTCCAGTAGCCGCAGTAGCCGTTGTGATAGTAACCTATGCCTATGTACTTCATATCGGGGTCGAGAATGTTCTTTCGGTGGGCGTAGTCCGCAAGCCACGAATCGAGCGCCTGCCGCGCGGTCATGTGGTAGTAGCATATGTTCTCCGCGCGGGAGCTGCGCTTAAGCCCAACTTCAGCCAGAAGCACTTCCCACTTTGTGCCGTCCGCGCGCCAATGCGAGAAGTACGACGAGCATTCCACCGCGCGCCGCTGCGCTATAGCGGAAAGCTCGGGCAGCTCGGTGAGCGGGGAAAGTCCGTATTTTGCGCGCTCCTCGTTCACAAGCTCAAAAAGCTCCTGCCGCTCGGCTTCATCGTAAACGTCGGAGCCTATTTCATATTTACGCGTGATAACTGCGCTTTTTGCAAGTCCTTTTTTTACGGCGAAAAAACGCAGGGTCGTGGTTTCGTCTATGGCAATGGGTTCAGTGAATTTCGCGGACTTTTTAGTGGGCTTCGTGCCGTCTGTGGTGTAGTATATCGTGCAGCCTTTTTCGCAGGTAAGTCTCACGCTCTGCGCGCCGCCGTACTTGCCCGAATCAAGCGACGCTGCGGGCGAGGGAGTTTTTATCTTTATTTCAAGAACCTCCGTCCCGGAGAGTGCGCCGCCCTCCATAGCCGCCGCGCGTATCACGGTGTTGCGCTCCACGACTATGGGAATGCCGTCGTATACGGGACTGTCGGCTGTGGGGTCCGTGCCGTCGGTGGTGAAGTGAACCTCGTTGCCTTCTATGCGCACCAGCTGCGTGGTGGAGTACGTTCCGCTGTCATGCGAGAACAGTCCCTCCGCCTGCGCCTGCGCGCCGCTGAATGCGCCGAGCGCCAGTACCGCCCCGAAAGTGAGCGCAGAAATGATCCCGTGCTTCAAAATATCAACATCCTTTGTGCTTCGGCACGAAAAATTGTGCCTTTTTTCGGCTGAACAGGCGCAATTATGCGCTCATTCCCTTATATTATACACCAAAGGTGAAAATATGTCAAGATGGTTACAAAAGTTACAGAACGGTTACAGCCCGGTCTGTTTACAACAAAAAAAATATTTATTTTTCACAAATAATTCACGAAAAATCCCTTGACAAAAAAATAAAATAGGGTATAATTAAATAGTAGATTGAGATTCTAATCGTTACACCAAACGATTGCGCTCGGTAACAGAAAGGAAACAGATATGAGAAACACAAACACTAATAACAACACATTCGCGTTTGACGGCGACAAGACCATCAGAAGCGTAAACGACGCAAGCTGCCTTTTCGGCCAGTACATTGCGCGCGAGCTTGAAAAGATAGGTATGCGCGCGTCTTACCGCCACCTGATGAAGCCGCTTATGGAAAACGAGAGCCTTACCCAGCTTGAGCTCGTAAAGCTTACGGGTCTTAAGGCGCCCACCATTTCTATTACGCTTCGCAATATGGAGCGCGACGGAATCGTTCGCCGCGAAAAGAACGACAACGACCGCCGCGAAACGCACGTTTACATCACGGACCTTGGCAGACAGATGCACGAGAAGCTGCTGCTTGCGCTTGAGGAAGCAGAGCGCATTATGGTCAAGGGTATAAGCGACAAGGAGCTTGACGCAGCAAGAAAGGCTACGGACAAGATGTGCGCTAACCTTCGTGCGGAGCTTGAGGGCTGATACCTTTGAGGAAGGTACTTTCCTATCTTAAAAAATATTGGTTTATTGCATTGCTGTCGCCCCTGTTCATGATTCTTGAGGTTTCTATGGACCTTGTTCAGCCCGAGCTGATGTCAAGAATCGTGGACGAGGGCGTTCTTTCTCAGAACCTCGACGTGATTTTCAGCGTGGGACTTAAAATGCTCATAACGCTGTTTGTCGGCTGCTTCGGCGGCATTATGTCGGGTGTTTTCGGGACGATGGCGTCGCAGCGCTTCTCCTGCGACCTTCGCAAGGACGCTTTCAGCCGTGTGATGAACATGAGCTTCCAGCAGACGGACAAGTTCACGGCGGGCTCGCTTGTTACGCGCCTTACCAACGACGTTACCGCCTGCCAGGACTTTGTTGCAATGGCGCTGCGCATGATGGTGCGCACGCTCATGCAGTTTATCGGCGGCATTTATATGGTGCTGCGGATAAACGCGACATTCGGTTATATCCTGCTGTTTACGCTGCCCGTGCAGATAGTGATTATCGTGCTTGTGCTGAAAAAAGGCTCGCCGCTGTTTGAGGTGGTGCAGGGTAAGCTCGACCGCGTAAATTCAATTGTGCAGGAGAACGTAACGGGCGCGCGCGTAGTCAAGGCGTACACGCGCGAGGACTACGAGATAAACCGCTTTTCAAAGGCGAACGACGAGCTGTGCTTTACAAACCTGCGCGTGCAGAGGCTTGTGGCGCTGCTTATCCCCGTGCTGTCCGTGCTGATGAACGCGGCTGTTATAGCTGTCATCTACATCGGCGGCTGGCAGGTGGCGGCTGCTCAGTTTGAGGTCGGCAAGATAATGTCCTCGATAACCTACATAACGCAGATACTCATGTCCATGATGATGATAGGCATGATGTTCCAGATGGTAACGCGCGCGGGGGCTTCCGCAAAGCGTATCGCGCAGGTGCTTGAGTGCGAGCCTGCCATAAAGGACGGCGGCTTTGACGGCGCGGCTGAGGAAACGGGCACAGTAGAATTTAAGAACGTGTCTTTCCGTTACCCGGGCGTTCAGTCGGGCAACGTGCTTGAAAATATCTCGCTGCGCGTGAACAAGGGCGAAACCGTGGCTATACTCGGCTCAACGGGCTGCGGCAAGACCTCTCTGGTGAGCCTTGTCACGCGCTTTTACGACGCCACCGAGGGCAAGGTGCTTGTTGACGGCGTAGACGTAAAGAGCTACAATCTGCCCGCGCTTCGCAAAAAGATAGGCTTTGTGCTGCAAAAGGCGGAGCTTTTCAGCGAAACCATAGAGCAGAACATACGCTGGGGCGACCCCGAAGCCTCCGACGAGGAGGTGCGCCGCGCGGCTAAGACGGCGCAGGCTGCGGAGTTCATCGAGGGCTTTACGGACGGTTATAAGGACATGATAACCGAAAAGGGCGCGTCCCTTTCGGGCGGGCAGAAGCAGCGCCTGTCGATAGCGCGCGCCATTGCCAAGCGTCCCGAGATACTTATTTTTGACGACAGTATGTCCGCGCTTGACCTGTCTACCGACGCTAAGCTGCAAAAGGCGCTGCGCGAGGAGCTTCGCGGAACGACCGTTATAATGATAGCGCAGCGCGTGGCTTCGGTAATGAACGCGGACAGGATAGCCGTCCTTGACGGCGGGCGTATAGCGGCGTTCGACACGCACGAGAATCTTCTTAAGACCTGCGAGGTTTACCGCGATATCTACAGCTCGCAGATGAGAGAGGGGGACGAGCGCGTTGGCTGAGGAAAAATCAAGACCCGTTGTTAATATGCGCCCCGGCGGCCGCGGTCCGGGCGGACCACACGGAATGGGAATGCCGCACGAAAAGCCCAAGGACGTTAAAGGCACGATAAAGCGAATATTCATCTACATAGGCAAGAACCGCGCGCTGCTGTTTGCAATGCTTGCATTCATGCTGGCGGCAGCGGTGCTGAACGTTGTTGCGCCGTCGCTTCAGGCGCTTGCGATAGACGCGGTGACGGTAACGGAAGCTCACCCCGAGGCGAGCCTTACCGAGCTTGTAAAGTGGCTGGCGGTGCTTGGCTGCGTGTACCTTGCGGCGGCTGTAATGACTTATTTCCAGACGCTTTTTGCAGCAAAGCTCTCGCAGTACACGGTAAGGGTAATGCGAAACGACCTTTTCGCAAAGATATCCCACCTGCCAATAAAGTTCATTGATACGCACAAGCACGGCGACATAATGTCCCGCATGACAAACGACGCGGAGAACATCTCGAACTCCGTTTCGCAGTCGCTGGGGTCGCTTGTGTCGGGCGTTATCACGCTTATAGGGTGCCTGTCGATGATGCTGTGGTATTCGCCTCTGCTTACGCTTATAAGCATGGTATCGCTTGTGCTGACGCTTGTGGTAACGCGCTTCCTTTCAAAGGCAATGCGCAGGTACTACCCGCAGCAGCAGGTAAAGCTGGGCGAGCTTAACGCGCAGATAGAGGAGGCAGTCACGGGCAGCAAGACTGTCAAGGCGTTCACGCGGGAGGGCATAATCTGCAACGACTTTAACCGCACGAGCGACGATCTTTGCTCTGTCGGCACAAAGGCGCAGATACTCGGCGGCATAATGGGTCCGTGCATGAACACCATAGGCAACATAGGCTTTCTGATTATCGCGGCGTGCGGCGGCTGGCTTGCCATAGAGCAGGTGATAACAATAGGCACGATACAGGCGTTCATCACCTATTCAAAGCAGTTTACGCGCCCCATAAACGAGATAGCGAACCAGTTTGCGCAGATACAGACCGCGCTTGCGGGTGCAGAGCGCGTTTTTGAGATAATGGACGCGCAGCCCGAGGACGAGGGCGGCAGCGAGCCGTTCGAGATATCCGAGGTAAAGGGCGACATCAATTTCAGGGACATCGACTTCTCCTATGTAAAGGGCGAGCAGGTGCTGAAGCACTTCGACCTGTGGGTAAAGAGCGGGCAGAAGATAGCGATAGTAGGCGCAACGGGCAGCGGCAAAACCACCGTTGTCAACCTGCTTACGCGGTTCTACGACATTGACGGCGGCGAGATAACGCTTGACGGCAGAAACATCACTGCCATACCCCGCGCAAAGCTTCGCGGCAGCATAGGCATAGTGCTTCAGGACACCGTGATATTCAACGATACCATAGCGCAGAACATACGCTACGGCAGGCTTGACGCCACGGACGAGGAGGTGCGCGAGGCAGCAAGGCTGGCTCGCGTTGACGACTTCGCGGAGAAGCTGTCCGCGGGCTACGACACAATGCTCACCGAGGGCGGCAGCAACCTTTCGCAGGGGCAGAGGCAGCTTATTTCGATAGCGCGCGCCGTTCTTGCCGACCCGAAGATACTGATACTCGACGAGGCGACTTCAAGTATAGACACGCGCACCGAAATGCACATTCAGGACGCGATGATAAACCTTATGAAGGGCAGAACGAGCCTTATAATAGCGCACCGCCTGTCCACTATCCGCGACGCGGACAAGATAGTGGTAATAAGCGGCGGCAGGGTAGCGGAAGCGGGCAGCCACGAGGAGCTTCTGGCTGCAAAGGGCTGCTACTACGAACTGTATATGAGCCAGTTTGCGGGCATAGCCACATAAATTCGGGCGATAATAGCGCATCTACTGCGTTGCGGGGTTATCGGCAGGCACTTAGCCTGGCCGATAACCTCGCGCCTTGTAGCTGCACTATTCTCGCCCGAATTTGTGCGCCTGATGATTTATTGTCGCCTATTAACGTGGCAGTATGAGTAAAGTGTGACTGCTTTTAATGTACCCGTTCAGCGTTGTCGGCGCAATGTGAAGCCGCGCCGCAAGCTCCCTTTGGGACATTCTGCGCTCTTCAAGCAGGCTGAGTATCGTCCCCCCGATATTCGTCATTCCCATCACCTCGTACCTTTAATTATATAACAGTTATTATTGTGAGTATTGTGTACTAATACATAGTATATATGCTTTGACAAATACTAGAAAATAGTATATAATAGTTTCTGTCAGAACAAATTCTGACGGAAAGGACGTGGAGTGATTGAAGAAATCAATATTGCGCGCGGCGTCTGCGCTGCTGGTTCTTGCCATGTGCGCTATGCTTGCAGCCTGCTCGGGCAAAAAGCTTGGCATAAAGCAGGTGGTAGGTTTGCCGCTGTCTACAGCGGTAACTCAGCTCGGGACGATTACGGGGAAGACCCTGACCTATTATTCGCAAGGTGAGTTAAGCGAGAAGGGTAAGACCTATTCTCCGTCGGACGGCAGTCTGATTGAGTTCTTGTCGGGGGAGTTCACCGCTGTTGATATTGTTGAAACAAACGGCGCGGTAGAATTCGTGACATTCTACGCACTCTACAATTCTCCCCTTGAATATGCAGGAGTACTCAGCACGCTTAAGGAGTATTACGGTGATGATTTTGACAAATCCGACAACTTTGGAATGTACGACGAATGGAGCTGGCGCGGCACTCCCGATGGCAGGGTGCAGTTTTTCAAGTATGATTCAATGTTTGAGGTAAGGTATTCGGCATAAGAAAGGGGAGGGCGTATGTTCTGCAAGCATTGCGGCAAAGAGATAAACGACAATGCGGTAGTGTGCGTTCACTGCGGCTGCGCCGTATCAGAGCAATATAATAAAATCGCCCGAACGCCCATGCGAACGGCCGGTTTGTGTTTCTGTCGTTTCTTGTCCCGCTTTTCGGCATAATTTACGGCTGCATTGAACAGTCAAATGGCAGAAAGCGCGCGGGCAAGGCGTACCTTGCGGTGGCGATAGGCACCATGGCGTTCTGCCTGCTTGTGTATATCATTTCCGTGGCTGTCATCAGCGATGTTTATATGCGATAATTCACCATAACGCAAAAATCCCGCAGGGCGTTAAGTCCCGCGGGATTTCTCTTTGTCCGATTAAAGGTGAAGCACTCCGATAGCGTCGCTTATAGTCTTTTCAAGCGCCTCTCTGCCGTACTTGTCAACCTCTGCCTTGTTCTTTTCGCCGTGAGTAAGGCACCCTGCGCCGCCGATACAGCCGCCGACGCACGCCATGCCCTCGATGAAGTTCGCGTCGAGAACGTTCTTTTTCTTCTTAAGAAGCGCCATTTTGCACTCCTCAATGCCGTCGCAGGAAACCGCCTTAAGCTCGAAGTCAAGCCCCTGCTCCTTGAGCGCCTGCTTTACAGCGTCTGCAAGGCCGCCGCTGCGCGCGAATATACGCCCGTAGTAGCTTGCGTTGTCCAGCACGTCCTCGCCAAGCTCGCGGATATCTATGTCCTTGCTGTCAAACAGCGCCTGAAGCTCTTCAAAGGTGATAACGCTGTCAACGTAGCGGTGAACCTCTTCCTTCTGGAACTCCATTTTCTTAGCCGTGCAGGGTCCGATGAATACAACCTTGCTGTCGGGGTCGGAGGACTTGATGTACTTTGCTATTGCCGCCATAGGGGAGGGGTTGTGCGAAATGTGCGGCTCTATGTCGGGGAAGTTCTTCTTGATGTAGTCAACGAATGCGGGGCAGCAGCTGCTGGTGAGGTAGTCGCCGTTTTCGGCAAGCTCCTTGCTTTCCGCAAATGCAACCATGTCCGCGCCGAGCGCCGCCTCTACCACGGTAAAGAAGCCGAGCTCCTTAATGCCCGATATTACCTGCCCGAGCTTTGCATAGGAGAATTGGCTGCCGATAGCGGGCGCTACTACGGCGTAAACCTTGTATTTCTCGTTGCCGCAGCTCTTCTGCAGCATATCGATTACGTTTATTATGAAGCTCTTGTCGGTTATCGCGCCGAACGGGCACTGATAAACGCACGCGCCGCAGGAAATGCACTTTTCGTTGTCGATGGTAGCCGCCTTGTCCTCATTCATGGAGATGGCGTTTACCTTGCAGGCGCTCATGCACGGGCGCTTGTAGTTCATGATAGCGGTGTAGGGGCAAACCTTTGCGCACATACCGCACTCAACGCACTTTGTCTTGTCGATTACCGCCTTCTGGTGGTGGTCGAAAGAGATAGCGCCGCGCTTGCACGCGTCCTGGCAGCGGTGCGCAAGGCAGCCGCGGCAGGCGTTTGTTACCTCGTAGCCGCCCATGGGGCATTCGTCGCACGCCGTTTCGATTACCTCGATAACGTTGGGGTTGGACTTGTCGCCGCCCATAGCTATTTTCACGCGCTCGCCGAGGATAGCGCGCTCCTTGTATACGCAGCAGCGCATGGTAGGCTCCTTGCCCGGAACGATTATCTTCGGGATATCGAGGACGTTCTCAAGCAGCGTGCCGTTCCACGCCTGCCTTGCCACCTCGCGCAGGACCTTGTACTTAAGGTACTGCACCTTGGTGTCGAATTTGTAAAGTTTGGTCTGCATAGCTTCTCCTTTGCCTTGTTGAGTATCAGAAATAGCTTACCTTAACGCGCTTGCCCATTTGTCTGAGACTCTCGCTCAGCTCGTTTACGAGCTGCATCTTAATATTGAAGTTTATCGGCAGGTTAGGGTTCTGGTGCGCGGGGTTTATCGCCTTGCCGACGTAGAAGTTTATGTCCGTGGCTTCTTCAAACAGCATTCGCGCGATGAGAGCTGCGCCGTCCTGCTTGTAGTTCCACTGCTTGTAGCTTTCGTTGTCCTTAAGGTAGTCCTTTGCGTACTCGTTTACGCGGTTTATTGTGATAACGCCCTCCGTTACAAGGTCAATGCCCTCAATGGTAGCCGTGGGCGGTATCTCGGGGTCGAAGTAGTTGAGGTTCGGTATAATAGGCTTTTTGAGGTACGCCGACACGATAGAGGACGTTGTACCGCCGCAGACAATGCGCTTGCCCTCCTTTGAGAGGAAGAGCGACACCATCTTGTCGCAGTCGTTGCGATCCGAGGGGGGACCTATCATAAGGTTCATCGGCTGTCTGCGCCTTATGCGCACGGTGCAGGCGGTGGTGTCGTCGCCGGGCTTGCCGCCGTAGAGCTTAAGGCACTGCTCCGTAAGCACCGTGGAGAGCGTTTTAGCCGTAAAGCCAACGTCCGTGAGCGTTTCCATGAACTCCGCGATATCCTTGCGCTCCCAGCCGAAGTTGAGCGACATTCCCACGCCCGCGTGAATGCACCCGTCGCTCATGGCGATGAATATGTCGTTTTCCTGAAGCTTGATGCGCGCGCGGTTGATTATCTTGCCGTCAACGTTCATCTCGCTTATGGGAATATCCATATACTTGCCGTTGCGGTACATTATAACCGCGGGGTTGTCGTAGCAGATTATCTCCGCTTCTTCATTATGGATAAGGTGGATTATTGTAAAGGTGGAGTACGCAACGTTTCGCACCTTGCATATGGGCAGGGTAGCGGCGATGGTCTTTACGCATTCCTCGATGGAAATGCCCTCGGAGGTCATGGTAGCGATTATCTTTGAGGTGAGAGTTGAGAGAATGCTCGCCTTAACGCCGCTTCCAAGGCCGTCCGCAAGCACGATTACCGAGGAATCCTCGCTCATATTGATTATGTCGATGTGGTCGCCGCACAGCTGCTCGCCGTACTTGATAAGGCTTTTCCAGCCGATGTCGGCACAAAGGTTATTCATCAGCTATCGACTCCTTTAATTTCATGAGAGCCACCTTCGTTTCTGCGGCGGTCTCACCGAGAAGCGAGGCTATTTCCTGTACTATACGCATCTGGTTTTCAACCACCTTGTCCGCGATATCCGCAGTAGTGTGCGATACGTTCTCCTTGCGCTCGCGTGCTTTTTCCTCAGCGGATACGTCGCGCAGCAGGCATATGAGAATGTGGTATTCCGCGTCGAATATCACGGTCTCCTCAACATACTTGTCGTACTCCACAAGGTACTTCTTTTCGTTGCGGATAGGTCTGTTGGTCTTGATGACTTCCATAAAGTCCGCAGGGTCAAGGATACGGATTACCTGCTCGCCCATAACGTCAGAGGCGTGCGGGATATTCATAAGCCGCAGCGCAGCCTTGTTTATCTGCTGCACCTCAAGGTTCTCGTTAAGCACGATAATGGCGTTGGGCGTGTTGTTGATGATGTTGTCCGAGAAGCTCTCCGCCTTTTCCTTAAGGTAGGGCAGGCACATGGATATCTCCGCCTTGCCGCGGAATATAGCGACCGCCTTTTCGCGGCAGGTGTTGTAGCCGCAGCTGCCGCAGTTAAGCTCCTGGTCCTTTCTGGTCTTGCCCATAAGGCGCAGTATCCTTGCGATATCCTCCTCGGTGGGGACGGCAGCATGGGTGTCGAGGAACGTCATGTTCTTATGCAGGGCTGACTTTTCGGGCTGCGCCACGTCGAAGTCCTCGCTGCCTGCGTATTTGTTTACGGCGAGCGCGGCGTTAAGCGGGGCGCGCTTGTATTTCTCCATAACAGGGCCGCCCGCGCAGCTGCCTATGCACGCCGACATCTCGATAAAGCAGTTTTCGAGCTTGCCCTCGGATATCTCTTCAAGCACGGCCTTGCAGTTTTCCACGCCGTCAAACGCGAGATATGTATAACCGGGCAAACGCTCAGCCATTGTGCGCAGTATTCCGCCCGTTGTGGGGAACAGACGCGCGCGGCTCTTTTCGCTGCTCACGATGTTCTTGTCTACGGTCACGTTTTCAGCTGCGAGCCAGTTTGTAAGCTCCTCAAAGGTAAGCACCGCGTCGGTGTACTCGGTGTAGCGGGAGGCTTCCTCTTTCTTAGCAACGCACGGCCCGATGAAAACGGTCTTTGCCCCGGGGTAGCGCTTCTTTATGTCTGCGCAGTGCGCCTGCATGGGGGAAAGCACGTCTGCAAGATAGGGCAGCGCCTCGGGGTAGTATTTCTGTATAAGCAGGTTGATGGAGTTGCAGCACGAGGAAATGAGAATGCTGCGCTTTTCCTCACGCAGAATGCGCTCGTACTCGTTCTTTACGATGGTAGCGCCTACCGCCGTTTCCTCCGCTCCCGCAAAGCCGAGCTTCTGCAATGCAGCCTCGAGCGCCTCTATTCCGGCGCCGTCGTAGTTTGCAACAAACGAGGGCGCAACGCTTGCGAATACCTTTTCGCCCGAGGAAATGAGGAACTTCACCTTTTCGGTGCTGTCGGTTATCTCCTTTGCGTTCTGGGGACATACAACGAAGCACTGTCCGCACAGAATGCACTCGTCGCCGACGATGTTAGCCTGATTGCCCGAAAAGCGGATAGACTTGACGGGGCAGTGTCTTATACATTTATAGCAGTTCTTGCAGTTTGATTTTTTCAGTTTCAGGAACTCTGTCATAGCTTTTCTCCTTAAAGCTCCGCAAATGAAGTCGTTCGTCATATCCGCACATAGCCATAATGTGGACTAAGTGAGGAAATTTGCCTTTATTCAAAGCAAAAGCGGCAAAACCATGTTTCTGCCGCCTGATTGAAGATGTAAGTGGGTTTCCGCAAAAGCGGTCAGCCGATGGGGAGATTTTCCCCGCCGGATTCCCCGCCGCGCGAACGGCGGGAAAAGCGGATATATATTTTAAGGGAAGGTGTCATGCTTTAGCGAGGATCTCAGACTTGAAGAAATCCTCAACGGTGTCGGGAGAAACGGAGAAATTCGTGCCGTCAACGGTCACGCAGACGCCGTTCTGGCAGTTGCCCATGCAGAAGGTTCCGCCGAGCTCTACCTTATCCTTAAGCGAGTTTTCAGCTATGAGGGACTGGAGGCTCTCAACAACCTGGCGTGAACCCTTAAGGTGGCAGGAGCTTCCGATACAAACAGTAACTTTCATCATGTCAATTTACCTCGTATTATTCGTATTCAACAACGTTTACCCAGGACAGCAGGAACTCGCGCTCCTCCTTCTTGCCCTTTACAGACTGGGAAGCCGCAACGATAGGAAGCCATTTCTGTATATACTGCTTTGCCGTATCGCTCTTTCTGCTGAACAGGTCAAGGTACTTTTCAGCGGTGTCGATGTCGCCGTTCAGCCAGAACAGAAGGTAGGTTCTGGCAACGTCCGCAGAAGCGTTGCCCTGCGTAACGTGCGACCAGTCGAGAATATAGGGAGTGCCGTCGTCGGTTATGATAATATTGGAGGGGTTGAAGTCGCCGTGGCATACCTTGTTGTGCTTAGGCATACCCTCAAGGCGGGTGTGCAGCTCGTAGCGCGTTGTAGCGTCGAGGTCAGCCTCGGAAATCTTGCGGTTCATCTTGTCCTTGAGCTTTGTGAGAAGCGGGCAGTGAGCGTTGTGAACCTGCATCTGAAGGTCAACGAACATCTCGAGATACTCGTCCTTCTTTTCGGGGTGCTCCTGCATGAGCTGCGCAAGCGTCTTGCCTGCGATGAACTCAGACACGATAGCCCACTTGCCGTCGATTGTCTTTACCTCGATAACCTTGGGAACATTGATGCCGATATTCTCAACTCGTGCCTGATTGAGCGCTTCGTTGAGTACGTCGGGCTTTGCGAAGTCAGCGTCGAATACCTTTACGGCGGTGTTGCCTTCGCGGTAGATTGTCTTTCGCGTCCTTACAGCGATGATTCTGTCAGACATAGCAAATCCTCCTAAAAGAGCTTATATCAGACCCTGCGGAGCTGCGTTCAGCCCCGCCGAGCCTTGTATTACAGTACGTTGGTGAGATTAAACGAGCTTCTTGGTTCTGCCGTAGTATGCGTTGAGGTACATTTCCTTGATTTCTGCGAACAGCGGGAATCTCGGGTTAGCGCCGGTGCACTGGTCGTCGAATGCCTGCTCAACCATTGCGTCAAGTCTGTTGAGGAAGTCCTTCTCGTCGATACCGTAATCTCTGATGGTCTTCTTTATGCCGATTCTGTCCTTAAGGTCGTCGATCTTGGTGATGAGCGCCTCAACCTTCTCAGCGTCAGTCTTGCCCTTGCAGCCGAGGAACGACGCAACCTCTGCGTAGCGCGCCATGGTGTGCGGGTAAGCGTACTGCGAGAACGTACCCATCTTAGCGGGAGCCTCTGCGGAGTTGAAGCGGATAACCTCGTCGATAAGCAGAGCGTTTGCGATACCGTGGGGGAGGTGGTGGAACGCACCGAGCTTGTGCGCCATGGAGTGGCATACGCCGAGGAACGCGTTCGCGAACGCCATACCTGCCATTGTAGCCGCATTTGCCATGTTCTCACGTGCAATCGGGTCGTTGGGAACGTCGGGAGCTGCGCTGTCGTAAGCTGCGGGCAGGTTGTCGAAGATAAGCTGGAGGGACTTGAGCGCAAGACCGTCGGTGTACGGAGTAGCCATAACGGAAGCGTAAGCCTCGAGGTTATGAGTTACAGCGTCGATACCCGAAGCGGAAGTAAGACCTCTCGGACCGCTCATCATCATGTCAGCGTCTACGATAGCCATCTTAGGCATGAGCTCGTAGTCTGCGAGCGGGTACTTAACGCCGGTATCCTGGTCGGTGATAACCGCGAACGGAGTAACCTCAGAGCCCGTACCTGCGGAGGTAGGAACTGCGATGAAGTAAGCCTTGTCGCCCATGTGCGGGAAGGTGTATACTCTCTTGCGGATATCTATGAAGCGCATAGCCATATCCTGGAAGTCTGCCTCGGGGTGCTCGTAAAGAACCCACATGATCTTACCGGCGTCCATTGCGGAACCGCCGCCGACAGCGATGATAACGTCCGGCTCGAACTTTCTCATAGCCTCTGCGCCCTTCTGTGCGGAAGCGAGGGAGGGGTCGGGCTCAACATCGGAGAATGTGGTGTGAACGATACCCATCTCATCAAGCTTGTCGGTGATAGTCTTTGTAAAGCCGCTCTTGAACAGGAAGGAGTCGGTTACGATGAACGCTCTCTTCTTGCCCATAACCTGCTTGAGCTCCTGGAGAGCAACAGGCAGACAGCCCTTCTTGATGTATACCTTCTCAGGTGCGCGGAACCACAGCATATTCTCTCTCCTCTCGGCAACGGTCTTGATATTAAGCAGGTGCTTTACTCCGATATTCTCGGATACGGAGTTGCCGCCCCACGAGCCGCAGCCCAGCGTGAGGGAGGGAGCGAACTTGAAGTTGTAGAGGTCGCCGATACCGCCGAGGGAGGAAGGAGTGTTGACAATAAGGCGGCATGCCTTCATTCTCTCAGCCCACTTATTGAGCTTCTCCCTTTCGGTGTTGTTGTTGATCCACAGAACGGACGTATGGCCAAGACCGCCGTTGTTCTTGAGCAGGGTGTCAGCCATGTCGAGCGCCTGGTCGAAGTTCTCGGACTTGTACATACCGAGGATAGTGGTGAGCTTCTCGTGACCGAATGCCTCGTCGGGCTCAAGGGAGGTTGCCTCGCCGATGATTACCTTAACGGACTCGGGGATCTCAAAGCCTGCCATCTTTGCTATCTGGTAAGGACGCTGACCAACGATCTTAGCGTTGAGCGCGCCGTTGATGAGCATTACTCTTCTGATGAGGTCTGCCTGCTTCTTGTCCAGGAACATGCAGCCTCTCTTCTCGAATTCCTTCTTAACGTCGTTGTAGATGGTCTTGTCAACGATAAGGGTCTGCTCTGTAGCGCAGATCATACCGTTATCAAAGGTCTTGGAGTGAATGATGGAGTTTACTGCGTTTACGATGTCCGCGGTGGAATCGATGATGGCCGAAGCGTTACCCGCGCCTACGCCGATTGCGGGAGTACCCGAGGAGTAAGCGGACTTAACCATTGCGGGACCGCCCGTTGCGAGTATGATGTCAACTTCCTTCATAAGGAGGTTGGTAAGGTCGAGGGAGGGAGCGTCTACCCAGCTGATGATACCGTCGGGAGCGCCTGCCTTTACTGCTGCCTCATAAACGATCTTTGCAGCCTCAACGGTGCACTTCTTTGCACGGGGGTGGGGGCTGATGATGATACCGTTTCTGGTCTTGAGGGAGATGAGGCACTTGAATATAGCGGTGGATGTGGGGTTCGTCGTGGGGATAACCGCGCCGACAACGCCGATAGGCTCTGCGATCTTGGTTATGCCGTAAGCCTTGTCCTCTTCGATAACACCGCAGGTCTTGGTGTTCTTGTATGCGTTGTAGATGTGCTCTGCGGCGTAGTTGTTCTTGATAACCTTATCCTCAGCTATACCGTAGCCCGTTTCTTCAACTGCCATTTTAGCGAGCGGAATTCTCTGCTTGTTCGCTGCGGAAGCCGCTGCGAAGAAAATAGCGTCTACCTGCTCCTGCGTGAAAGTGGAGAAAGCTTCCTGAGCTTCTCTGACTTTCTTGAGGGCTTTTTCAAAGCTCTCTACGCTGTCTACGATTTCATGGAATGCCATAGTCATCTTCTCCTTAAAAATATATATTGAACGGTGCATCCGTTCTTTTACCGTTTTCCTTTGGGAGCGGCAGGGTATTCATACTGTTCTCCGCTTCCCTTGTTAATATTTTAACACTTTCTTGCCTTGTTGTAAAATGTATTATCGGCATACCCGATATTGATAAAACGCATAACAAAAAGCCGAAAAAAATACGGCGCTCATAACACCTTTTCAGCGAAGCATTCGCGCTTTGCAATGGTAACATCGGTGATGAACTGCTTGTCCAGCTCGCTCAGCCGGTAGTCCTTGCGGTAGATGAGCACGTCCTTGTATATCTTTGTGTTTGCGCTGCACTTTTTAACTACGAGCCCGTAGCTGTCAAGCAGCGTCTGCGGCACGGGGGACACCCACATAAACGTGCGCGGGTCGCTTTGCAGCAGCTCGAACTGAGAGGCGCGCTCGAAAACGTAGATGTGCTTGTCCACATACTCCGAAAGCTCCGCCTTTTTCACGTCGATAAGCGGCAGGGAAGGGACGTATGGGTCGGCGTGTGTTATCTCGATATAGTTGCGCAGCTCCTCAAGCGTTACGTCGTCTTTTTGTGCGAGCGGGCTTTCCCTCGGTACGAGCAGCAGGTAGCTGAACTCCGCTACGGTTTCGCTGTCGAGCTTTTTCTCTGTAAACATCTCCTTGAAATACTTTTCAAAGCTTGACAGGTACCGCACTATCCCGAGGTCGAAATCGCCGCGCAGCACGTTGTTTACCGTGCGCATGGAGTTTGTTTCCTTGTAGAATATCTCTGCGGGGCTGTCGAGCGAAATGCTTTTGGAAAAGCGCGCCATAGCCCGCGAAAAGTAGCTTGCGCGCGGAACGCACACCGAGAACGTCTGCTTTTTGTTCTTGCCGTTCTGGTAGATCTCCTCTACCTCCTCGACCTGCGCTACAATCCTGCGTGCGCGCTGCAGGAACTCGTCGCCGTCGGGCGTTGTGGTAATGCCCTTTGTCGTGCGCTTGAAGATGGTTATGCCGAGCGATTCTTCAAGCTCCTTTATCGCGCGGGACAGGTTTGGCTGCCCCATGTAAAGGTTTTCCGCCGCTTTGCTTATGGAGTGTGTTTTCGCCACCTCAACGGCGTATTTCAGGTGAAGAATGTTCAACTATCCGCCCTCCTTTTTCGGCTTTTTGCAGACCGCCGCGTTTTATACGGCGGTCTGTACAGCCATTTGTTATTTTTATGTCAGTCGCTCAGTCCCTCTCGAGCGCGGATATTCCGCTTCTTACCATCTTGATTATGCCGAAGGGCTTCAGAAGGTCGATAAAGCTGTCTATCTTGCGCGGCTCGCCCGTAAGCTCAAGCATTATGCTGTCTGCGGATACGTCCACAGGCTTTGCACGGTAAAGGTTCGCGATTTCGGTTATGCGCAGCCTGTCGTCAGAGGACCTGCCCGCGCGCACAAGTACGTGTTCGCGGCATACGGCGTCGTCGAGTATGGTAACGTCTATAACGTCGTAGAGCTTCATAAGCTGGTTCTTTATCTGCTCGAGGACTTTCAGGTCGCACGCTACCACTATGGTAAGGCGCGATACATCGGGTACTTCGGTTTCGGCGGCGTTAAGGCTCTTTATGCTGAAGCAGCGCCTGCTGAAAAGGCTTGAAACGCGCAGAAGCACACCGTTATTATTTACAACTTTCACGGATAATACATATTCCTGCATATCAGCCCTCCGTATCCATCGTCGTAAGCTGGTGGGAGAACGGCTTGCCTGCGGGTATCATGGGCAGCACGTTTATATCCCTGTCTATCCGCGCTTCAATAAGCACGGGCGCGGTGCGGGATATTTCAAGCGCCTGCGTAAGCACGGGCGCGATATCCTCGCTGCGCTCTATAACCAGCGTTTTTATGCCAAAGCTCTCTCCGAGCTTCCGGTAGTCGATATGGCGCATATCAAGCGTTGTCTGCGAGAAGTGGCGGTTGTAGAAAAGCCGCTGCCACTGGCGCACCATTCCGAGAACGTTGTTGTTTATAACAAGCTCGATTATCGGAATGTTGTGCGCGGAGGCGGTGATAAGCTCGTTGAGGTTCATGGCGAAGCTGCCGTCGCCCGCGATGTTCACAACCGTTTTGTCGGGGCAGCCAGTCTTTGCGCCGAGCGCCGCGCCAAGCCCGTAGCCCATCGTGCCAAGTCCGCCCGAGGTGAGGAACGTGCGCGGCTTTCTGAATTTGTAGAACTGCGCAGCCCACATCTGGTTCTGTCCGACTTCAGTCGTAATAATGGCATTGCCGTCCGTCAGCCTGTCAAGCGTTTCGATAAGCGCCTGCGGCGTCACGGGGAACTCCTTTGTGCCTATCTGCTGCGGCTCGCTGGGGCGGGTGTCGGCGATTTCGCGCAGCCACTTTGCGCAGGACTTCTGCCCGACCATGGTGCAAAGCTGCGCAAGCGCCTGCTTTACGTCGCCCGTAACGGTAGCGTCTACCTCAACGTTCTTGTTGAACTCCGCAGGGTCTATGTCTATGTGGATTATCTTAGCGTCCTTGCCGAAAAGCTTCGGGTCGCCGATAACCCTGTCTGAAAAGCGCGTGCCTATGCCGATGAACAGGTCGCACCCGTTGAGAGCGGCAGCAGCCTTTACCGTGCCGTGCATGCCGAGAATACCTATATATCGGCTGTCAGTCTGGTCAAACGCTCCCTGTCCCATAAGCGAGCAGGAAACGGGCGCGTCGCACAGGTCGACAAGGCGCCTGAGCTCTGCCGAAGCGTCTGCAGCGATAACGCCGCCGCCCGCATAGATGTAGGGACGCTCCGACTGCGCGATAAGCTCCGCCGCGCGCGAAAGCTCCGCGCTGTCAAGCGCGGGGGGAGCGTCGGGGACGACAGGGGGCTGCGGGGTATGTTCGCACTTGGCTGCGGTTATGTCCTTGGGGATATCCACAAGCACGGGACCCTTTCTGCCGCTGCCCGCTATCTTGAATGCAAGGCGCAGGGTGTCCGCAAGTTCGGTTACGTCCTTTACAATAAAGTTGTGCTTTGTAACGGGCATGGTAATACCCGTGATGTCTACCTCCTGAAAGCTGTCAAGCCCCAGCAGGTCGCACGACACGTTGCCCGTAATGGCAACGAGGGGGATAGAATCCATGTAAGCCGTGGCAATACCCGTGGTGAGGTTGGTAGCGCCCGGGCCGCTTGTCGCTATGACAACGCCCGTCCTTCCCGTGGCGCGGGCGTAGCCGTCAGCCGCGTGGCACGCGCCCTGCTCGTGCGAGGTTATGACATGGTGAATCCTGTCGCTGTATTTATACAGGCTGTCATAGATGTTGAGCACAGCGCCGCCCGGGTAGCCGAAAACGGTATCGGCGCCCTGTTCGAGCAGACATTCTACGATGATATCAGAACCGGTAAGCTGCATTATCTCTTTTCCCTTTCTTGTTTTTTCTGTAAGAGCAAATCGTACTCCGATTATTATTTTAACATATCAGCGCGGAGTTTGTCAACGACATTATGCGCAAAAATATCACATAATAGCGGCACATTTTTGAACAAACGGACATTCGGGCACAATATATACCCATGCAGCGGCAGTTGACATAAACGGCGGTTTGTGGTATACTATACCAAACGGTAATACGAAGGGACTGCAACGGACGCCAGAAACACGACCGAGCGCGCCGTGTCCTGCACAGACGCGCTTGCGAGGGGAGCAGATCCGTTGACGGGGCGAATGATGCCCGGGGACGACATTGTAAACAACGTGCGCATTTCGCGGTGTCTGTTTTACGTGTCGGAGATTCTCGGGAGAGTGCTTGGGCAGGGCTTTCCGCAGACGGGCAAAGAAGGCGGCGTTCCTCCTTACGGACAGCCGGCGCAGCACTCTTGCCGCGTACGGGGGCAGCGTGTACGCGCGGGATATCGCCGCGCAGCTCAGCCGTTTTGCCGATGAGAACGGAACGCGCCGCTTTACCGCAGCGTGGATAACTGCGTGGCTTTCGGCGGAGGGCTTTATGGAGCAGACGGAGCAGGGAAAGCGCGCAACGGAGCTGGGCGCGGAGCTTGGCATAGAAACCTCGCAGCGCGAGCACGCCCTACTTTATAAATATGTACAATACCCGGGCGCAGCAGTTTATTCTCGACAACTTTGACGCTGTAGTGGCGTTTAAGACGAAAAAGTGAGCGTATGAAAGGAACAGGTATGATACCGATAGTATATGAAAGCCGGACAGGTCACGCCCGCAGATATGCGGAGCTTCTGGCAAAGCGTCTGGGGGGAGAGACCATGAGCCTTAAGCAGGCAAAAAAAGCCATCGGCAGGGGGAGAGCCGTTGTGTTCATCGGCTGGGTGTTCGCAAATCAGATACGCGGCTATTCCGCGGCGCGGCGGCGTTGGGACGTCAAGGCGGTATGCGCGGTGGGAATGTTCCCCGAGTGCGAGGCGAACACGACCGCCCTCACCGAAAAGAACAAGCCGCAGTGCCCTCTGTTCTACCTGCGCGGTGGCCTTGACCCGTCGCAGCTTACGGGGCTGCGCAGAAAGCTGCTTGCGCTTGTGCGCGATGACCTTGTGCGTGAGGGCAAGCCTGAAAACAAGGCGCTTGCGGAGCTTCTCACCACAGGCGCGGATTTTGTGAGCGAGGAGGCGCTGTCGCAGGCTGCGGCGTTCTGCCTTACGCTCTGAACGTAAAAATCGGGGGCTGAATTTTCAGTCCCCGATGTTTTGTCAGCCTTCGTATGCGGCTTTTATCCGCCGTATAACGGATTTAAGAACTCCCTTAAGCTCCTGCGCCGACCATTCCTCGGGCTGCCACTCCCTGCCCGTAAGCGGGTCGCACAGACCTGTGCCTTCGCCTGCTTCATAACGTTTAAGCGCCTCGTAAATCTCTGACGGCGGGACGTCCTCGATGATATCAGAACCTGCGCCGTCTGTTATTCCGGGGAGGGAAGCGGTTTTGCCCGCGGCTGTCGGCGAGATGTCCGCGACTTCTATTTCGAACTTGTGACAGCATCCCATGTCGTATGTCATAATTATAGTATCCCCGACTTTCAGCCGCAGCGTTGAAAATTTCTGCCTCGTAAGATATCCGTGCTTCATTCCCTCGGGAAGATATTCTGCGTCAAACGTCCATACCTTGCTTTTGCGGCTCATCTCAAAAAGGTGTTCCGCAAGCAGCCCGAAAGCCGCTTGTACCATATATCCCACGTCTGCAAGCGTATACCGGGGCGGTATTTGTGCGGTGCGCCATATTTTTCCGCCGCAGTCTGCGTATGTTATTTTAATTGTGTAAACGTCAACTGTCATTTTTTCTCACTCGATCAGATTCCGTATCTGCCGCTCCACGTCCTCTACCTCCGCAAGGAACTCCGCCGCGGAAACGCGCATTGCGCCGCCGCCGAGGATTATCACCTGCTCCAGCCCGTCGGACGTTGCAACGCGCACGCGCGAGTCGCGCGCCAGCTCGTGCACTGCCTTTTCGATGTACATATCGGCGGTTTCGGCTTCTTTGGTGTACACAACGCTTATGCCGCCTGTCTGCTCCACCTCGCGGTGCGCGCCCTTTACCCTGTACGCGTCGAACACCAGTATAACGCGGCAGCGCCTGAAGCCCTGATAGTTGCACAGGATATCCGTAAGGCGTGCGCGCGCCGCGTCAAGGCTGTGCTTTGCAAGCTGCGAAAGCTCCTCCCACGCGAAAATGATGTTGTAGCCGTCCACCAGCAGGTATTCGGGTCCCTTTGGCGGCAGCGGGAGCTTGCGCGGCTTCGGCTCTGCGCGGCGTTCGGTGCGCATGGCGGTGTATTCGCGGCGCTGTATCTTGCCGTAGGTGCGCTCGAATATCTCCATAAGCTCCTTGTCCGTCGCTTCGCGCTTTGGCGGCGGGGGTACGTCCGCGGGGGAGCGCTCCCCGCGTTCCGTGCCGAAGCGAATGCCGCTGTCCGCGTGCATACGCGCGGGGGCTTCGTTCCATTTTACAAGCACGCCCGCCCCGTGCGAGCAGAACACGCTGTCCGCGGGGTTGTCGGTGTCCGCTTCAAAGCGGTAGCCAATGCGCGCTATGACCTCCTCTGCGTTGTGGCAGGGGAAATACCCTGCGGGAACGCAGGACAGCCGCCCGCGCCCCTTTGTGTACGCCGCCTGCACCGCCTGATAGCCCCGCATTTCGCTTACGGGGACCGTTCCGCTGATAACGGCGCTTTCCGCGCCGTTTCGCGGCGGGTCGAACTCCGCGCCCATGCGCTGCAAATCCGTCATGGCGCGCCCCACGCACTCGAGCGGCAGCTCCAGCGCAAACGAGTAGAACGGCTCGAGCAGCACGGACTGTGCGCTTGCAAGCCCCTGCCTTACCGCGCGGCAGGTCGCCTGACGGAAGTCGCCGCCCTCCGTGTGCTTTATGTGCGCGCGCCCCGCGACTACGGTTATCGTCATGTCGGTTATGGGCGAGCCAGTAAGCACGCCGAGGTGCTGCTTTTCCGCAAGGTGGGTGAGAATGAGCCTCTGCCAGTTTATGTCGAGGTCGTCCTTGCGGCAGTCGCAGCGGAAATGCAGCCCGCTGCCGCGCTCGGCGGGTTCAAGCAGCAGGTGGACCTCCGCATAGTGGCGCAGCGGCTCGTAATGCCCCATGCCGAGGACGGGCGCGGCTATCGTTTCCCTGTAGGCTATGCTGCCCTCGTCAAAGCTCACCTCAAGCCCGAAGCGCTTTTCGATAAGGCTGCGCAGTATTTCAAGCTGTATCTCGCCCATAATGCTTACGTGTATCTCGCGCAGCTGCTCCGACCATGTAATGCGCAGCATCGGGTCCTCCTCCTCAAGCCTGCGCAGCTTTGAGAGCGCGTCGTTCACGTCCGCGCCCTGCGGGAGAATGAGCCTGTAGGTCATAACGGGCTCCAGCAGCGGCGGCGCGGACTGCTCCTGCGCGCCAAGACCCTGTCCCGCATATGTGCGCGTAAGCCCAGTAACGGCGCAGAGCGTGCCTGCGGGGGCTTCTTCAACGGTTGTGAACTTTGCGCCCGAATATATGCGTATCTGCCCTACCTTTTCGTCGGGCGCGGCGCTGTCGGGGGCGCTTCTCACGCGCAGCGCGCCGCCGCATATCTTCATGTGGGTGAGCCGCGCGCCGTTCTCGTCGGGCGTTATTTTGTAAACCCGCGCGCCGAACTCCTGCGGACGCGGCGGCTCGTCCGCAAACTCCCCGAAAAGCCCCAGCAGCTCGTCTATGCCCTTTAGCTTAAGCGCCGACCCGAACGCCACGGGGAACACCCTGCACGCAGATATCGCCGCGCGCACCGCCCCGCGCGGAACGTCCCCGCTTTCGAGAAACTCGTCCATGCAGCGCTCGTCGCACTCAGCGGATTGCTCGGCAATCTGCTCCCACGGCTGCGAAAAGTCAATGCACCCGCCGCCGAGCCTTTGCCGCAGCGACCCGATAAGCTCCCCGCGCTGAAAAGAGGATATGTCCATTTTGTTCACAAAAACAAAAGTCGGCACATTGTAGCGCCTGAGCAGCCGCCAGAGCGTTTCGGTGTGGCTCTGCACGCCGTCCGTGCCGCTGATTACAAGCACGGCGCAGTCGATAACGGACAGCGCGCGCTCCGCCTCGGCTGAAAAATCCACGTGTCCGGGGGTGTCGAGCAGGGTATATTCGCCCTCGGGCAGGTGCATTACAGCCTGCTTTGAGAATATGGTTATCCCCCTGCGGCGCTCCAGCGGGTCCGTGTCGAGAAAGGCGTCGCCGTGGTCTACGCGCCCCTGCTTTCGTATATCGCCCGCGCGCAGCAGCAGCGCTTCCGCAAGCGTTGTTTTGCCCGAATCCACGTGAGCCGTTAGCCCCACCACAAGCCTTTTCATGCCGCGCCCCCTTTCACAGAAATACCGCTGCGGGATTATTCCGCGCAGCGGCGAATGTTATTCCTTGTTTACAATTACCGAAGCCGTAGCGTAGTTCTTACAATGCGCCACGGAAACGTTGAACACGAAGCCCTCGCGCTCCTCCAGCAGCTTTGCGTTGCCCGTGGTTATGATAAACGGCGAACCGAGCCTGTCGCGCAGCACCGTTATGTCGCGGGCGTTTACCACGCGGAAGCCCGTGCCGATAGCCTTTGCAAAGGCTATTTTCGCGCAGTAGTTTTCAGCGATAAGCTGCGGGGACATTCTGTGCTTTGCAATGTAACGAATCTCGTCGGGCGAGAAGTAGTATACGAGAAAGCGGCTGTTCCTGCTGAGTTTTCTTATGCGGCTCATTTCTATGATAGCCGTTCCTGTGCGGATAAAAATATTACTTGACATCGGTTTTCATGTTTATGCGGAGCTTGTAGGGCAGCTCCTGCATGATTGCCTCCCTGATTTTTTTGTTTGGGTTGAATATAAGGTACACCGTACCGTAATCGCTGTGTTCGGTCACGAGGTAAAACGCGTCCTCCTCAAGTCCTGTGGAGGCGTGCACGGTAACGTCCGCGCTCACGCTGTCCTCGGGCGGGTACGGCGCGAATGCCGTTGCCGCGGACATATCAACGGTAATCATTCTCTTGCGCTTGCGCCTGCCGATTATCTTGTCTATGTCCATTTCGTTGTTGGTGATGATGTACTCGTATTCGATGTTTGTCTGCCCCATGAGCCATACTCCGCCGAAAAGCACAAGCACCGCAGGTATCACAAGCGAAAAGAACGCGAGCGTTATCGAAAAATACATGAGCACTGTGGCAATGAGTATCGCGCCCACGCTTATGCCGATTGATTTGATTATGTCAGCCGACGTTTTTTTCCTTACCACCAGCTGCTCTGCTATATTATCCATTGCAATCTCCTTGTACAAGCATATATTAAATTGATTATATCAGAATGTGCCGAAAAAATCAAGGGGTTTTTGTAAAAATCCACTAAAAATTGTACTGTAATTTTTTGCATAATGTTGAAAAATGTCAAAGCATTCTGAAAAAGGTATGATAATTTCAAATACCTTGTTGCAATTACAAGGGGAATTTGTTATAATAAAATGTGTACGCATACGCCGTACCTTTGCTATGGGCGGATTTGCCCTTATTAAAGACAAAAAGGGGTTCGGACAATTGAACAGTTTCTCGGATAAGAAAAGGATAGTCATAAAGGTGGGAAGCTCCACGCTTGCCTACCACACGGGACACCTTAACATAAGAAAGTGTCAGGAGCTTATCGAGGTTATGTCTGACATAAAGAACTCGGGGCGAGAGATAATATTCGTGACCTCGGGCGCGCAGGGCGTGGGCGCGGCAAGGGCGGGCCTTGTCAGAAAGCCGGACGACTTCCCGGGCAAGCAGGCGTGCGCCGCTATCGGGCAGTGCGAGCTTATGACATTTTACAGCGAGCAGTTCGGCAGATATAACCACAAGGTGGCGCAGCTTCTGCTCACGCGCGACGTTATTTCCAATCCCGAGCGCAAGACGAACGTTGTTAACACGTTCAACAAGCTGTTTGAGATGGGCGTTATCCCGATAATAAACGCAAACGACGCCGTTTCGATAAAGCAGCTCGATTTCGACGAGAACGACACGCTCTCCGCAATCGTGGCTTCGCTCTGCGGCGCGGACCTGCTTGTAATGCTTACCGACGTTGACGGTCTGTACGACGGCGACCCGCACGACCCTTCGTCGCACCTTATCCCCGTGGTAGAGCGCATAACGCCCGACATAATCTCCGTGGCGCAGGGCGCGGGCAGCAGCCTTGGCACGGGCGGAATGCTCACAAAGGTAGAGGCGGCGCAGATAGCGACCGACGCGGGTATAGACGCGCTTATCATCGGCAACGACAGACCCTCGCTGCTTTACGACATATTTGAGGGAGAACCGCGCTGCACGTGGTTCAAGGCGCAGGAATACTGATTTTAAGGAGGCAGACCTATGGAATACATTGAGGAGCTTGGCGCGGCGGCGAAGGCTGCGGAGCCTGCGCTTGCGTGCATGGGCGCGTGCGAAAAGAACGCCGTGCTGCTTGAGATAGCCGACCGTCTGGAGCGGCAGAAGGCGCAGCTTATCGCGGCAAACGCCGTTGACATAGCCGCTGCTGAAAGCAACGGAATGTCGCAGGCTATGATAGACCGCCTGACGCTTACCGAAGCGCGCATTAACGGCATGGCAGAGGGCGTGCGGCAGGTAGCCGCGCTTGCGGACCCTGTGGGCGGCGTTATCGGCGGGGGAGAGCTTCCGAACGGTTTAAGCGTTATAAAAAAGCGCGTGCCTATGGGCGTTATAGCAATTATTTTTGAGAGCCGCCCGAATGTTACCGTAGACGCTGCGGCGCTGTGCTTCAAGGCGGGCAACGCCGTGATACTGCGCGGCGGCAGCGACGCCATAAACTCCAACAAGGCGCTTGTGGGGCTTATGCAGGGGGCGCTTGCAGCAAAGGGCGCGGACGAGCGGTGCGTTCAGCTTGTTGAGGACACCTCGCGCGAAACCGCAGCGGCGCTTATGAAGCTCAACAGATACGTTGACCTGCTTATTCCGCGCGGCGGCGGCGGACTTATCCGCACCGTCGTGAACAACGCGACCGTCCCCGTGATACAGACGGGCGAGGGCAACTGCCACGTTTTTGTGGACGAAAGCGCGGACATCGGTATGGCGGTTCGTATCGTCAACAACGCAAAGACCCAGCGTCCGAGCGTGTGCAACGCTATCGAGGGCATTCTCGTGCATGAAAAGGCGGCGCCCGCGTTCTTTGCGCGGCTTGACGAGCTGTGGCAGGGAAAGGTGAAGATAGTGGGCGACGATGCCACTGCGCGGTTCATAGCGGTTGAAAAGACTGCTGACGAGCAGGACTATTCAACGGAGTGGCTCGACCTTAAGCTCTCGTCAAAGGTGGTTTCGGGCATTGACGAGGCGATAGCGCACATTTCGCGCTACGGCACAAAGCACAGCGAGTGCATAGTGACAGAGAGCATGGAGAACGCGCAGAAGTTCCAGCGGCTTGTTGACGCGGCTGCGGTTTACGTAAACGCAAGCACGCGCTTCACGGACGGCTTCGAGTTCGGGCTTGGCGCGGAAATAGGCATTTCCACGCAGAAGCTGCACGCGCGCGGACCTATGGGTCTTGAAGCGCTCACAACGTACAAGTACCTTATCAACGGCAGCGGGCAGATACGCGGCTGACGAATCTGACGCAGCGAAAGGAAGCATATAAATGGCAAGAAAAAAGCGCAGCCGTCCCGCCGAGGCGGCAAAAAGCGGCGGCAATGTAATAAACGAGCTTTTCGGCAGGCTTGAGGACGACCCCGACATTGAAAGCGACATAGCGCACCTTGGCTCCGACGGTGAGGACGAAGCGCCCGCCGTCCCCGAAAAGCCCGCCAGAAGCAGATTTTTCTTCGTGTTTGCGCTGTTTGTTATCGTTATGGCGATAATAGGGTGCGTTTCCACGGTAAGATTTGTTTGCAGCGCCGCCGGCAGGCTGATGGACAACACCTCGCTCAGGAACGAATTTGCACAGTTCATTTTCCCCGTAGTTGTAAACGATACGGCGCCGTTTGAGAATGTGGGCGAGCTTCCCGAGGCGGCGAAGATAAACTGCGCCGTGTGGAATATCCTTATAAATAAGGATACGTCGCAGTACGGCACCGATTCGCTGACTATTCCGGAGTACGACGTAATGGCGTCGTGCAAGGAGCTTTTCGGTTCAACGGTAACGGTGCAGCACCAGACCGCAGGCTCGGTGGAAGCGCGCTTCACCTACGATGAAAACAACCACGTTTACACCACCACGAAGAATATACGCTATCTCACATATGCACCGTCAATCGTTGAAATGACGGAGAGCAACGGCACATATACGCTTATAGTCGGATATCTGCCGCCTACGCTTGCTTCCGTTGCGGGGCTCAGCGGAATAGAGGCTGAACCCGATAAGTACATGGAATATACGATAGAGCGATGGGACGGCAAGAATACGCTTCTTTCCGTAAGATTTTCGGATTATATCTCGCAGTCGTCCGTAAGCTGATATACCACTTGCAAAATCAGAAAAAATATGTTATACTGAAAAAAGTGCGAAAAGGCACAGGAGGAATATAAATGAACAACACATGGAAAAAGACAGCCGCTGTCGTTATGGCGCTTGTTTGCACAGCCGCGCTTGCAGGCTGCGCCGACACCGGAACAATTATGACTGTAGGCGGCGTTGAAATACGCAACGGCATTTATCTGCAAAAGGAGCTTTCGGCATGCTCTGACGCGCGCACGAAGGCTTCGGAGCAGAAAGAGGAGGCAGGCGATACCTCTGAGATAAAGGACCTTTTTGCGGAGAAGGTGGACGGAAAGTCCGCCACGGAGTGGGTCAAGGAGCAGACCATGCTCAACATAAGAAAATATGCCGCTGTTGAAAAGCTTGCCGAGAAATACGGCATAACCCTTTCCGATGAAGAGCTGGCTTCGATAAACGCCGACGTCAGCAGTATGTGGAACGAGGATAACTACTACGCTCAGTATTTCTACGGAACGGACACTATCGGCGAATACTACGACTCAATCGGTATAGGCAAGGAGTCGCTTAAGCAGTCCTACATCAACGAGGGGCTTTCCGACAAGCTGTTTTTGCATTATTACGATACCGACGGCGAAACCCCCGTATCCGAGGAGGATTTTGACGCATTCCTTAAGCAAAATTATGCTGCGGTAAAGCTCATTGAGCTTGAATACGACGATTACGCAGGCATAGCGCTTGAGGACGACGCCGACATTCAGGCAGTAAAGGACAAGGCGCAGGCATATGCGGACAGACTTAACGGCGGCGAGAGCTTTTCGCAGATAAAGTATGAGAACGACCTTGAAAACGCGCAGAATAAAGCGAAGGTAGACGCTATCGACAGCTATGGCGAGCTTACCGCTGAGAGCGGCGAGGCTCTGCCCGATTATGACAAGTACATTGAGGACGCGGTGAATGCTGCGACCGCAGAAAAGGCTGAGAGCGACGACGCGCTTGTGACCGTTATCAGCAAGGACAGCTCAAATTTCGATACGGACATCACCGACTACATCTGGTCCGCGGCGGACAACTCCGGTGCGACGCTCTTTGAAACGTCCGACAGCATCTGCGTTGTGGTAAGAAGCGACGTAACGGCAGCCGCGCAGTGGAAGTCCGACAACCGCACAACCGTTCTTAAGAAGATGAAGGGCGACGAGTACGACGAGCTTATCGCGGCGGAGGGCGCAGGTTATTCCGTTGAATCCAACGACTACCTTGTAAACACAAAGTACGCGCCCGATAAGATAAAAGGCGTAAACTGATAATGAATACAAGTCGGGGCTGCTATTAACAGCCCCGAAGTTTTGGTGAACAATATGCTTTTACTGAGTTTAAGTGATATCTCCATGTCCTTTGCGGACAGGGAGCTTTTTTCGGGCGTTACCCTTGAGGTATACGACGACGACAGAATAGGCTTTGTCGGGGTGAACGGCTGCGGCAAGACCACGCTGTTCCGCCTGCTTCGCGGGGAGCATACGCCCGACAGCGGGAGCATTCATACGGCGGGAAGCTGCCGCATAGGCTACATGGAGCAGTTCGCGTGTAAGGGCTCGTCCGCAACGCTTTACGACGAGGCGCTCACGGTGTTCTCAGCGCTTGAGGACATGGAGCTTGAGCTTGAGGAGCTTCACGACCGCATTGACGGCGGCGACCACAGCCCGCAGACAATTGAGCGGCAGTCGCAGCTTACGGAGCGCTTTGAGCGTGAGGGCGGGCTTACCTATAAGAGCCGCACGGCTTCCGCGCTTATGGGGCTTGGCTTTACCGAGCACGACCTTAAGCTTGGCGTTGACGTGCTGAGCGGCGGGCAGCGTTCAAAGCTCCAGCTTGCAAAGCTGCTGCTGTCCGACGCGAATCTTCTGCTTCTCGACGAGCCGACAAATCACCTTGACATAAAGTCCGTTGAGTGGCTTGAAAAGTTTCTGAGCGAGTACCGCGGCGCGTTCATCGTAATTTCGCACGACCGCTATTTCCTTGACAAGGTGACGAGCCGCACCATAGAGCTTGAAAACCGCCATATAGACGACTACAAGGGCAGCTACACGCGCTTCTTGCAGCTTAAGGAAGAGGAGCAGCAGCGCCGCCGCAAGGTCTACGAGGCTGCAATGAAGGAGATAGGCAGGATAGAGGGCATTATCGACCAGCAGAAGCGCTGGAATCAGGCGCACAACTACGTTACGATAGCCCACAAGCAAAAGTCCATCGACCGCATCCAAGCGGAGCTTGTAAAGCCTGAGGACGCGCCCGAGTCGCTGCATTTCAGCTTTAAGGCGGCACAGGGCTGCGGCAACGACGTTTTCACGGCAACGAGCATTTCGCTCGGGTTTGACGGCAAGCAGCTTTTCCGCAACGTCAACATCGACATAAAAAAAGGGGAGCGCGTGTTCCTTATCGGCGGCAACGGCTGCGGAAAAACGTCGCTCTTCAAGGTGTTCACGGGGCAGTACGAGGCGGACAGCGGGTCGTACAAATACGGCGCGCGCGTTCAGCCGGGGTACTTTGACCAGGCGCAGGCGGGGCTTGACGAAAGCAAAACGGCGCTCGATGAGATATGGGACGCATACCCTAAAATGACCGAAACCGCCGTTCGCACGGCGCTCGGGTCGTTTCTGTTCAGGGGGGACGACGTGTTCAAGCGCGTTGCGGAGCTCAGCGGCGGCGAGAGGGCGCGCATTGCAATACTGAAACTCATGCTTTCGGGCGACAACTTCCTGCTGCTTGACGAGCCCACCAACCACCTTGATATTTCCTCGTGCGAGGCGCTTGAAAACGCGCTGCTGAACTACGATGGCACGCTTTTCATCATATCGCACGACCGCTACCTTATAAATAAACTTGCGGACAGGCTGTATGCGCTCACGCCCGACGGCGCGAGGGAGTTCCACGGCAGCTACGACGATTACGCGGCGGCTCTCGAAGCGGCGCCGCAGCAGGCTTCCGCGCAGAAAAAGGCGGACAAGCCCAACGACTACAGGCAGCGCAAGGAGCGCGAGAGCGAGCGCAGAAAGCTCTGCACGAAGATTTCGCGCGCAGAGGACGAGATAGCGAAGCTTGACGCAGACATTGCCGAAAAGACGGAGGCTCTTTCGGGGCTGAGCGACTATCAGAAGGCAATGGAGCTTTCCACCGAGATAGAGGGGCTGCGCGCGCGGCAGGAGGAAGTCATGGCGCAGTGGGAGGAGGCCTCTCTTGCGCTGGAGGAGTTTGACGAATGACAAGGCAGATAAAGGAGTATCTGGCGCATCTGGAGGAGTATTTCTCACTCGCGCACACGCCTGCGCAGAACGCCGCCGAGCGTGAGATAATGCTGCGCCGTATCGGGTTCTATCAGCATGAGCGTATTGTTCATCTGCTGGTAATGCTGGGGTTTGCGGTGTTTTTCCTGTTGGCGCTGCTTATGTTCCTGCTTAAGGGCGGGATAGGGCTTGCAGCGCTCACAGTGCTGTTTCTGGCGCTGCTTGTGCCGTACATCAGGCACTACTGGTTTCTGGAGAACTCCGTGCAGAAGATGTACGAGTATTTCTACAGGATAGAGCGGGCAGGGGAGAGCGCCCCGCAATAATAAAGGGGGAGCGTTTTCGCTCCCCTTTTTTTGTGTATGTGCCTGCTGCGAATCAGCCGCAGAGCGCCGCTGCAAGCGCCTCGAGCGAGGACTTTGCGAGGTCGTCCGGCGCGTCGTTGCAGATAACGCTGTCGCACGCGAAAACTGCACCGTCAGCTACGCAGCGCTCCTCCCACGAGCGCATCCAAGCGCCGTCGCCCCAGCCGTAAGAGCCGAAGAGCGCGATGCGCTTTCCGCTGAGCTTGCCCTCGCACGAAGCGAACATCGGCTCGAAATCAGACTCCTCAAGAACCTCGTCGCCCATTGCGGGGCAGCCGAACGCTATAGCGTCAAACTGCTCTACAGCGTCGGGGGTGAATTCTCCGGCGGTGAAGCTCGTGACCTCCGCCCTGTCCTTAAGCGCCTGCGCGATGATGTCCGCCATCTGCTCGGTGTTACCCGTGCCACTCCAGTAAACTATTGCTGCTTTCATATGTGTTGCCTGCCTTTCATAATATATCGTCAAACAGCTACGGTAAGCTGTTCAATCGTCTTGCCGTGCGACCACTGCCTGCGGTAAACGCTTTCGCATTTCCTGTAGAGCGTAAAAGTCTTCTGCGCTTTTTCCGCGTCGCCGTATACCTTCCATGTGCCAACGCACTTGAAGTTGTCTGCCTTGTTTTCGATAAAGCCGCGCACGTCCTCGGGCGGGTAGCCGAGAAACAGCCCTATCTCGTGCGGGAAGTCACCGCTCCTGCGAAGCCTGCGTGAAAGCCGCGCTAAGCATTTTTCGTCCGAACCGCTCTCGTAGCCCAGCTCCCGCAAAAGCCGCTGAGCCTCGCTGTCGGCAAGGTCGTGAGCCAGCCGCTTCGGGCGGTACAGATATAACAGCGCCCTGCCATCGCTGTAGCGCATGGGAAGCACAAGCAGCCCTTTTCCCGCAAGGCGGCGGTTAAGCGAGCGCACGCTCAGCATAAGCTCCATTTTGTTTGCGTAATTTGCCTGAAACAGGCTTGCCGTCTTGATTCCCGCAAGCGTTGGCGAGCAGTTGCGTATTACGTCCTCGTCTGCCATTGTATCAGCTCCTTTCGGCTTTATTTTCTTCGTTTGCTTTATTTCTATACTTGGTTTGGCACAACTAACTCGCGCGCTCCATGATTTGTATATCCGGAGCGGATCTGTCTGTTGCTGAGTTTGTATTAACTGACTTGGCGGTGATTGCATCAGCTCGGAATAAAGAGTAATCTCATGCTGTTCCGAAAGCATCAACAAAGTTAATTATCGAGTTAGGCTCTGCTAACTGTATTATAGCATACCATAGCATTATTGTCAAGGGGTATTTGATAATTTTTTCACGCAAAAGGGGCTGACGTTCGGTCAGCCCCTGAAATGCTATGCTCAGCCCACAGCTTCGTCGGACTGCGCCGTTTCAATCTCAAGGTACTCCTCGGAAATGAACCTTAGCGTTTCCGTCCTGCCGTCGTTCCACGTTATGGCGGCTTCCGTGCCGTCGTCGGAGAATACCACGGCTGCGGGAGTGATATTGTCTGCCGCCGCAATGCGGAACAGATATCTGCCCGCGCTTACCTGCTCGTAATTAAACGGGACGCCTATACCCATAGTGAAGTCGCGCGTGCTGCCCGTATGCTCTCCGTCGGTTTCGGCGTAGAAGAAGTAGCGGCAGTCGCCGTCCCATGTTCCGGGTGTAAACCAGCGCTTGTCTGCGGGGTCTGCGTCAGGCTCTATGAACTCCTCGGAAGCGTAAGCGAGCGGCTCCATTGTGCCGTCCTCCCATGTGATAACCGCCTGCAGGTCGTTTCCAAAAAAATGCACGCTTGCGGGGGTGTTATTGTCCGCCGCCGCCATGTGGAACACATACTCGTCCTCGCCCGTCTGCTCATACTCAAACGCAACGCCTGTGCCGTACTCGTAGTCGAGCGTAGCGCCCGAGCTTTCCGCAGTAAAGTGGTATAGCCGGTTGCCGTACCATGTGCCCGTTCTGAAGGACTTTGCTGTAAACGAAGCCTGCGGCTCCTCGCTTTCCGTACTGCCTGTGGGAGCGTCGGCGTTCGTCGTAACGTTCTGTTCGGCTGTTTCAGCTGTTTCAATCGTGTCGAACGCTTCCGCCGTGCTTTCAGCGCTCTGCGTGCTCTGCGGTTCTGAGCCTGCGCCGCTTGTTTCCTTAGTGCTGCACGCCGTGAGAAGCATTGCCGCCGCTGCAAGCAGGGCTAATGTGTTTTTTTTCATAAAATATTCCTCCTCTGACTATTCTTTTACACAGTATACCACAATCAAATACGTTTGTAAAGGATTATTACAAAACTGTAATCATTTTTCACGGGCGTTAAAAAAGAATCTCTCTGTACTGCGCCTTTATCGACAGCTTGCCGCCCCTGTGATGTGCAGGGGCGGCTGTGTTTTCTATGGGAGGTGTGATAGTAAAGCCTGTTTTTTATTCAACGTCCTGGAGAGCGTCGTACCCGCTTTCGCCGGTTCTTACCTTAACGACATCCTCAACATCGTATACGAATATCTTGCCGTCGCCTATCTTGCCCGTGTAGAGAACGTTCTTTGCGGTCTCCACAACAGTAGCGACAGGAACCTTGCATACGACTATTTCTACCTTTACCTTGGGGAGCAGGTGAGTTTCAACGGGAACGCCGCGGTAGAACTCCGTGCTGCCCTTCTGCATACCGCAGCCGAGTACGTTTGTTACCGTCATACCCGTTATGCCTATCTCGGACATAGCGTTCTTGAGGGTCTCAAACTTATCCTGCTTGCAGATAACAACGACCTTGGACATCTTGGTGCCGTCAGAGGGAACGCCCTTGTACTGTACAGGCACAGCCGCAGCTGCGGGAGCTGTATCCTTAACGTCCTTCTTAACGCGCTCAATGGTGTCGACTTCCTTCTCCTTGCCGCTTGTGGAGGTTTCAACCTGCATAGATGGGATAAAGTCAGCGTAGGAGGAGGGCAGACCGTGCTCAGTAGCGTCAAGACCGACGATTTCTTCGTGGCGGGTTACCCTGAGGCCGACTGTTTTCTTGAGTATCCAGAATACGATAAGCATACATACCGTGGTCCATGCAGCGACTGCAACAAAGCCGAGCGCCTGAATACCGAGCTGCCTGAAGCCGCCGCCGTAGAACAGACCCGTGATACCGTTCTGACCGTTGCCCGTAGCGAAAAGACCAACTGCGAAGGTACCCCAGATACCGTTCATCATATGTACCGCGACTGCGCCGACAGGGTCGTCTACCTTGAGAACGTAGTCGAGGAGCCATACGCCGAAGCATACGAGAAGTCCCGAAACGATACCGATGATCGCAGCGCCGATAACGTCAACGTCCGCGCAGGGAGCTGTTACCGCAACAAGACCTGCAAGCGAGCCGTTAAGGCACATGGACACATCGGGCTTGCCGTGCTTAACCCATGTGAATATCATTGTTGTAACCGTAGCTACAGCGGGCGCTATAGTGGTCGAAAGGAATATCTGACCGAGGTATGCAACGTCTGTGGCAGCTGCGCCGTTAAATCCGTACCAGCCGAACCACAGGATAAACACACCCAGCGCGCCGAGCGTCATGGAGTGACCGAGGATAGCCTTGGGCTTGCCGTCCTTGCCATATTTGCCGATACGCGGGCCGAGCATCCACGCGCCGATAAGCGCTGCGATACCGCCGACCATGTGAATTGCCGTAGAGCCTGCGAAGTCAACGAATCCGAGCTTTGCGAGCCAGCCGCCGCCCCAGATCCAGTGCGCCTCGATGGGGTACACGAAAAGACTTATAAGCCCTGAGTAAATGCAGTAGGTGAGGAACTTTGTCCTCTCCGCCATGGCGCCCGAAACGATCGTTGCGGCGGTAGCGCAGAAAACAAGGTTGAATACGAATATGTGCCAGGGGAAGTTTGCGAAATCAGTGAAGATATCAAAGTTCGGAAGTCCGATGAAGCCTGCGAGGGCGTCCTCGCCGCACATCAGCCCGAAACCCAGAACGCTGAACGCTACAGTACCTATACAGAAGTCCATGAGGTTCTTCATTATAATGTTGCCTGCGTTCTTGGCTCTTGTAAAGCCCGCCTCGACCATTGCGAAGCCTGCCTGCATGAAGAATACCAGTGCCGCGCCGATGAGGTACCATATACCTCCGTTGCCATTGCCCGTTTCAAACATGATGTCGTTGACAACATCAAGAACGTTTGTCGTAGCCGATTCAGCCATTACCGTTGTGATAGCGTCCATTTAAGACCGCCCCTTTCTTTTTTGTGGGAAGCCGTTTTTGAAGCTGCGGCTTTCTCCGTTATGCAAAAAGGCCATGGCAGAGCAGGCTCTCCGTTGAGCCTTATCTGTCATAGCCTCTTTGCTATGGTCCTATTATAATTCATTCAGCCCAAAATGTCAAGTGATTTTTGCAAGTTTTTTGTGCTGAAATTGCATTTTGTCATTTTAGCCTAATCTAATCCGTTTTGGCGCAAATTCGCTATGCAGAAATTACAAAAACCGCATGAAATATTCAAAGTAACTGCCATATCATGGAATAATCAAGCGCCCGTACATATAGCCGCGCCATGTTCGGGAAGTATTTTCCTGCCCGTGCGTGGAATATTCGTCCCGAAATTTGCAGACAATAACACCGCAAACATTCAAAAAGGAGATGTTGACATGACCAGAAAACAAAATTGCTATATTCGCAGCGCCGCAGCGGGCGTTATAACGGGCGCGCTTGCATTCTTTGCGGTAAGAAGCCTCTGCCCGCACCGCAGCTTCCGCAGAATGAGCGCCGCAAAGGCGTTCAAGATGATAGGCTCGCTTATGGACGCATTTTGAGAGCGGGCTGCGCACGCAAAAGCTCCGCATAGCGCAAACTATGCGGAGCTTTTTTATCAGAACTTCTTTGCCTGCGAGAAGTCTACGCGCTTTGTGAACGGGTTGTAGACGATATCCGCGCAGCCCTTCGCGGTGTAGAAGTATTCGTTCTTATAATACAGCGGCACGAACGCTGCGCTGTCAAGCAGAAGCTGCTCTGCCTGCGCGTATATTCCTGCGCTGTCTGCAAGGTCGAGCGCGGTCTGCGCGCTGCTGAGCAGCGCCTCGAACTGAGGGTCTGCATAGCCGCCGTAGTTCGCAGCGTTCTTTCGCGAGAACGCTTCAAGATACGCCTCGGGGCTGTTGTAGCCGCCCGACAGGTCTATCACCGCCGCCTCGAAATTGCCGCTTAACAGCCGCGCGCGGTATTCGCTGTCGGAGAGCGTTTCCACCACGCAGTAGAACCCGAACTCGCGCTGCCACTCCTGCATAAGCCAGCTTACCGCCTGCGCCGCGCTTTCATCGCGCACGATTATCCGCGCGCCCTCGAAAAGGTCCTTGTCAATCGATGGGAGAGCCTGTTGGTAGAGCGCCTGCGCGCGGTTTACGTCGTAGTCGGGGGCGTTCGCTTCGGCAAGCTCCCGGTAACTTTTGTCAAGCATGGAAACCTGCGCGGGTACAATAGACTGCGCTGCTGCGAAGCTGCTCGTCTGCGCTATTCTCTCCCTGTCCGCAAGCAGCGCCAGCGCCATGCGGAACTCCTTGTCTGCAAAGGGCGCGTATTTATTGTTGAAGATAAGCCCTGTCGTTATGTCCGCAAACTCCTGCCGCGGGTATTCGCCGTCTATCTGCGAGGTCTGCTCGTCGGTCACGGCAATGCAGCTTGTCGTTCCCGCAAGAAAGTCTGAAACGGCGCTGTCGTCGTCCTCAATAAAGAAATTCAGCCCCGAGGGGAACACCTGCCGCGCGGCGCTGTTCTTTGCATTTCTGCGCAGTATAAGGTTGTTGGTGTCGGTTATGGCATATTTGCTGTAGGTCCATGATTTTACATAGAATGCGCCGTTTGACGGCGTGCACTCCGCTGTAAGCCCGTAGCGCCCCTGCGAGCGCTGAAAGAACTCCTCGTTGCAGGGCATGGCGGGGGCTTCCGTCAGCAGCTGCGGAAATCGCGGGTCAGGCAGCTCGAGCGTTATCTCAAGTACAAAGTCGCTGAGCGCCCTGACCCCGAGTATTGACGCGTCCGCAACCGCGCCTATGTTTATGGGTTTCGCGTTTTTTATGCAGTAGTATTCCTCCGCGCGCGGCGCTCGGGTTTCGGGCAGAAACAGCCGCCTGAAGCCGTTGACGAAGTCCGCTGCGGTGCACTGTTGCTCGAAATTATCGCTCCCGTACCAGTACACGTCCTGCCGCAGCCTGAACGTGTACACAAGTCCGTCGTCGGACACGTCGTAGTTCTCCGCCGCGCCCTCTGACAGCGAGCCGTCCGCGTTTGCGGTGAGAAGCCCCATGTACACGTTGCAGATAACGACCTCAGCGTTCGGGTCGTTGGCTATCTGCGGGTCAAGCGTGCCCGGGTTTGCGGTAATCGTATATTTGAATATGTAGCCGCTTCCGTCGTCCTTGCGGCAGCCTGCCGTGCATATTGCAAGCCCTGCGGCAATAAATGCCACAAGGGCGCGTCTGATGGTATCCTTGATATTCATGCTGAAATGCTCTCCGAAACGTTATTACAAGTAAAGTCGGCGGGAAAAGCTCCCGCCGACTTAATTGTAGCACAATTCCGCCCGAAATGCAATACCGCAGCGGCGAAATGGCAAGGAAATTTACGCCGTCAGAGCTGCGCTTCGACCGCCGCGCCGCGCTTAAGGCTCTCCTGCACGTCTATAAGCCGCTGATTCGTGCTGCCGCGAAAGCTCAGCATAAGCGAACGCTTTGCAAGCTCAAAGCGCCCGTCCACAAGTATGTCTGTAATGCCAAGCAGCCTGCCGACGTATTCCTCGCGCTGCGCTTTCTGCATAAGCTCCTCGAACGTCCACCCCGAGTAGCACATGAGGTGCGTGCCGCGCTCTTTTATGCGCGCGCCGAGCTCGTACAGCGCCTGCGCCTGGCAGAACGGCTCTCCGCCCGAAAAGGTGACGCCCTGCGTCAGCGGGTTCTCCGCAAACTCCTCAAACAGCGCCTCAGTCGTTGTGAGCTGTCCCCCTGCGAAATCGTGGGTCTTCGGGTTATGGCAGCCCATGCAGTTGTGCGGGCAGCCCTGCACAAACACAACATACCGCAGCCCCGGTCCGTCCACAATGGAATCCTGCACCGTGCCTGCTATCCTTATTTCCATGATAACCTCCGAAAAAGCGCGGCGCATGGCAATTCGCCCGACGCCGCGCAATACGCTTCAATTTACCGTTATTCCGCCGTACCGTGCTTAACGCGTTCGCTCTCCTCGGAACGCTTTGCGTTGTTGAAACGGTCGAGCGTGCCTACGAGGTAGCCCGTTATCCTGCGGATACGCTCGAACTGCACTTCCTCTTCCTTTCTGCCGCACTTGGGGCATTCATCGTCGATTATTCCCGTGAAGCCGCAGCAGGGGTCGCGGTCTACAGGGTGGTTTATCGAGCCGTAGCCTATGCCCTGTTCCTTCATGTAGCGCACAATCTGCTCAAACGCGGGCAGATTCTTGAGCGGGTCGCCGTCAAGCTCCACATAGCTTATATGGCCGCCGTTTGTAAGCGCGTGGTAGGGCGCTTCAAGGCGAATCTTCTTAAACGCGCTGATGTTGAAGTAAACGGGGATATGGAACGAGTTGGTATAATAGTCGCGGTCTGTAACGCCCTCTATTATGCCGTATTTCTTCTTGTCTATGCGCACAAAGCGTCCCGAAAGACCCTCTGCAGGGGTAGCAAGGAGCGAGAAATTGAGCCCGGTGCGCTGACTCTGCTTGTCAACGCGTTCACGCATATGCCCGATTATTTCAAGTCCGAGCTTCTGCGACTCCTCGCTTTCGCCGTGGTGCGCGCCTACAAGCGCCTTAAGGCACTCCGCAAGCCCTATAAAGCCCATGGAAAGCGTGCCGTGCTTAAGAACCTCGGCAATGCTGTCATCGTCGGACAGTTTCTCGCTGTCTATCCACACGCCCTGTCCCATAAGGAACGGGTAGTTTCTGACCTTCTTGCTGCACTGTATCTTAAAGCGCGCAAGCAGCTGGTCGAAAACAAGGTCTATCACAGCGTCAAGCGAGCGGTAGAACCTGTCTATATCGCCGTGCGCCTCAATGCCAAGGCGGGGCAGGTTTATCGAGGTGAACGAGAGATTGCCCCTGCCCGTAACTATCTCGCGCGACGGGTCGTAAACGTTGCCGATAACGCGCGTGCGGCAGCCCATGTAGGCAATCTCGGTGTGGTAGTCGCCCTCTTTATAATACTGCGAGTTGAACGGCGCGTCAAGGAACGAGAAGTTGGGGAACAGGCGCTTTGCGGACACGCGTATAGCAAGCTTGAAAAGGTCGTAGTTGGGGTCGCCCTCGTTGAAGTTCACGCCCTCTTTTACCTTGAAAATGTGTATCGGGAAAATCGGCGTTTCGCCGTTGCCAAGACCGCTTTCAGTCGCAAGCATAACGTTGCGGCTCACCATTCTGCCCTCGGGCGAGGTGTCCGTGCCGTAGTTTATCGAGGAGAACGGATTCTGCGCGCCCGCGCGGGAGTTCATGGTGTTGAGGTTGTGGATAAGCGCCTCCATGGCCTGATAGGTGGCGCGCTCGGTTTCGGACTCGGCGAGCTTCTCGGCGCTGTCCTGAAGCGAGGAAAACGTATCGCCGTATTCGCGCGCGAGCAGATCCCACTCCTTTGACTTGTACTCTGCGTTGTCGTCAAGCTTAGGGTAGAGACCCGTTTCGCGTTCTATCTGCTCCTCAGCGGCTTTAAGGCGCTCGTTCTCGGCTGTAAAATCACGCCCGAGAGAGAAGCAGACCGCCTTGGTAAGGTTGCTTGTGTAGAGCTTTTTGAATGTCTTTTTGACGCCCTGCGCCATAGCGTAATCGAAGTTTGGCACCGACTGACCGCCGTGCTGGTCGTTCTGGTTGGACTGTATAGCGATACACGCGAGCGCGGCATAGCTTGCAATGTCGTTAGGCTCGCGCAGGAAGCCGTGTCCCGTGGAGAAACCGCCGTCGAAGAGCTTGAGCAGGTCTATCTGGCAGCAGGTGGTGGTGAGCGTGAGGAAGTCGAGGTCGTGAATATGAATGTCGCCGCTTATATGCGCCTGCGAGTGCGCGGGATCAAGCACGTACATCTCGTTGAACTGCTTTGCGCCCTCGCTGCCGTATTTCAGCATGGTGCCCATCGCAGTGTCGCCGTCGATATTCGCGTTTTCGCGCTTGATGTCGCAGTCGCTTGCGGACTTGAACGTCAGGTCCTCGTATATCTTCATGAGCTTGCTGTCCATCTCGCGAGCGCGCGTGCGCTCCGCGCGGTAGAGAATGTACGCCTTGGCTGTCTTTGCGTGTCCCTCTTCAACAAGCACGCGCTCGACCATATCCTGAACCTCTTCAACAGAGGGATTTCTGCCGATTATAGATTCGGAGAGCTTCTGGCACACCTTGTCCGCAAGCTCCATTGCCTCGTTGTAGTCGTTGCCGCCCACTACCTGCGCCGCCTTAAAAATAGCGGCGGCTATCTTCTCAATATTGAAAGGCACCTGCCTGCCGTCGCGCTTTTTTATCATCGTTATCATTGCCATTATAACCCAACTCTCCTTGATTTTAATATGCCACAAAAAGCGGCGCACGAAAACGCAGCGGCAAAAGCTGCAAAACTCCGCCCTGCCGCAGCCTCTGCACAGCAGAACGCCCGAGCAGAGCGCGGCACAAAAATCATGCCCGTTTGTACACAATATCTTGTGGATCTTTTGCCTGATAGATATATTATATAGTTTTTGCCGCGCTTTGTCAACCGCATTTACGAAAAAGGAGTATACAAAAAACGGACGCTAGTTTTAGATATATTATACAAAGGGGCGGGCGGTGGAGGTAAAGAATATCTTGTTGTTACTTTGACATTTTATTTTTTGATGAACTTTATACCCCACCGCCTACAGACCTTAGCGAGCACTGGTTGTTTAGCGACTGTGCGCTCTTAAGAACGTTCCTGCCCTTTCCCGAAGCAGTAATGAGAAAAAAATAAAGCCTCGCAGCAAACTTGCGCGGGGCTTTTGCTTATGTATGTGCGAATCCGCGTAAAATGCGGGTGAAAAGGCGAAAAAAGCCTTGCTGCGAAAATACAGCAAGGCACTTGACTGGAGCTGGCGATGGGACTCGAACCCGCGACCTGCGCATTACGAATGCGCTGCTCTACCAACTGAGCTACGCCAGCATAATTTTGTGCGAGAAGAAGAAAACGCTTGCAAAATCTGCCGTGATGTGCTATACTTAAATAGGTCTTTGCAACTTCATCTCAGCGACTTATTTATTATAAACTTTTTTTTCGGATTTGTCAAGAGCAAAAAGGGGTGTTTTTTATAAATTCTCAAAAAAATTTTTTCAGAGGTCTCGGGTATGCGGTATGCGTGCTGCTCGTTGTGCTCTGTGCGGTGCTTGCGGCGGCTTCGTTTGTGTTCGGGGCGAGGGGTACCGTGGACGTTTTCGGATTCAACATTTATATAGCGCAGACCAACGAGTTTGAGTCGGTGAGCGAGGGGAGCGCCGTTTTTGTTAAACGCTGCGAGCCCTACGACATTGACGAGGGCAACCTTATCCTCTATTATTCCGACGAGCTGACGCCGGCGCTCGGCTATACGGACGATGTGAGAATGGTGGACGGCGCTTACGTCATCACTGTGTCCGACGGCAGCGGAAGCCATGAGATACCGCGCGAGGCGTTTGTTGGCAGGGCGGATTCTTCGAGCGCGTTTATCGGCGGGTTTATACGCTTCGCAAGAACTCCTGCGGGCGTTCTTGTTATGGCTGTGCTTCCGTGCGCCGCACTTGTGCTCTACGACATTATAAGAGCGCGCAGGGCGCAGCTCCCGCCGCCCGAGGTGGAGCCTGTCTTTAAGAACGTTGACGAGGACAAGCCCACGTCCGTAACCGGCATTTCGGTGAAGCCCGACGGCAACGCTGAGTATTCCCGCAGGGCAAATGTAAGCGCTTCCGCCGATAAGAGCGCGGCTGACAAGGTGCTGTTCACCTATGCGGGCAAGCAGCATTCGCCCGCGCCGAAAAAGCCTGACATAATCCCGCTTACCGACAGAAAGGCGGATTCCGCAGAACCCGCAAAGAAGCCCGGGGACGTGCCGATAAGACTTACAGAGCCTACCGCGGGTGCTGCGAGCACTGCGAGTGCTGCGAGCACTGCGGGTGCTGCGAGCATTACGAACGCTTCAGGCGATGCAAATAACGCGCGCAAGCAGTCCGAGAGGCTTCCCGTGTACCCTGAGAGGAAGCAGGAGAAAAAGCCCGCCGACGCTTCGGCTTCTGTCGGGAAAACTCCGTCCTCTGTCGCTGCGCGCAGATACCTTGATAACGCCGTGCAGAGCGTATCAACGGCTACCGCAGAGCTTCCCGAGCTTCCGAAAAAGGCGAAAAGCGATTCTTTCTTCACTCAGTCCGACGTTCCGCAGATAGGCAGGCAGAAGCCCGCTAACCGCGCGCTTATCGACCTTGAGGACGCGCTGTCGTCCGTGCGGCACGAGGACGCCGACGCAGGGCGCTCAGATTCTTCGCGTCAGCGCGGGTATGCGGGCAAAAAAAGCGCCGCAATGATTGCAGGCATGGGCAGCGAGCTGTTCACCGAGGACGACGATTCGCGCGACAGGGAGCGCTACGAGGTGGACGATATCCTCGCGGGGCTTGAAAAGCGCAGAAAGCAATGAAAAGGGCGATAAGTGCGGCGGCGCTTGCTGCGGTGCTGCTTGTCACGGCGCTTTCGGCAGTCGGCGGGGCGCTGCGGTGGGACATTGCGGCGGCGCTCATAGCGGTGCTGTGCTGCGTGCCGTTTTTCCTTTCGTTTGAGAAGCGCGCGCCGTCCGCAAGCGAGCTTGTGCTGTGCGCGGTGATGACGGCGTTTTCGGCGGCGGGGCGGTTCATATTCGCGCCGCTTCCGTTCTTTAAGCCGGTTACGGCAATAACCGTCCTTACGGGTATGATGCTGAGCCCGCAGGCGGGGTTCATGACCGGCGCGCTGTCCGCGGTCGTGTCCAACATATGGTTCGGGCAGGGCGCGTGGACGCCGTTTCAGATGCTCAGCTGGGGACTTATAGGGTACGCGGCAGGGCTTCTTAACCGCAGGAAATGGCTTGAAAAGCCGATTTGGCTGTGCGTGTTCGGCGTTGTAGCGGGGGGCTTTTACTCGCTTGTTATGGACGTGTGGACGACCCTCTCGGCGGACGGAGCGTTCACCCTTGCAAGGTGGCTTGCGCTGTCGGCGGCGGCGCTGCCCGTAACGGCGGTGTACTGCGTTTCAAACGTTATTTTCCTGCTTGTGTTGAGAAAGCCGCTTACAAAGCGCATAGCAAGGCTAAAGGAAAAGTACGGCGTTTTTGAGAACCGGTGAAGTTTTTTTATTAAGTAACGTCATACAAACAAAGCGGGGGCAAATATGCTCCCGCTTTGTTTGTATGTTGTTTATTTCATATCACTTAGCCAGCTTAAGCGCGTAATCAACGGCTTCGTCAAGCGTACCCTGCGGGAACGCCGAGATGTCATCTCCCTGTGGGTTTTCGAGAAACTCCGGTACGAGGAACGCGCGTATACCCGCCGCCTGCGCGGCTTTTATGTCCTCGGGAACGCTGTTGCCTATCATCATCGCGTTTTGAGGCTCAACGCCCAGCTTTGCGAGAATCTCCGCGAAATACGCGGGATTCGGCTTGCAGCAGGTGCTGTTGTCGTAGGTCGTTATATACTCAAAATCGTCCTCGGACAGCCCCACCCATTTCATGCGGGTTTTCACTCCGTCGGGTGGGAATACGGGGTTAGTCGCAAGAACAACGCGCAGTCCCGCAGCCTTAAGCCGCTTTATGAGCGGCGCGCGGTCGGGCGCGTACTTAAGACAGGCGCGAACCTTGTCGAAATCTCCCGTGTAGAAGCTGTCGCAGACGGACTTTGCGTCGGGCTTACCGTGTGTAAGCCCGCGGAACGTCTGCCAGAACGCCTCGCAGTTCGTGCGCGAGCCGTCGTTTCTCACCATGGCGTCCATGCCGCGCCAAACGGCGTTTACGACCTCTTTCGGCTCGTAGCCGAGCGGTGCGAGCGCCTTGCTGAGATATGAGAAATATAGTTTGATGAAGTCTTCCTGCTCAAACGGAATCAGCGTTCCGTCAAGATCGGTCAGCACTGTTGTTATCATCTTGTACCTCTTTATGTTCGTGCTTTTTCTTATGTGCAGCAAGCTGCTTTTCAAGCTTTTTTTCATAGCTTTCTATGGCAGCGTTGTCCGCAGCGTAAAGCGTGCGGGTCATGGTCCAGTCGTCGTCGGATAGCTTGCGGCTTGCAATTTTTATGAGAAAATCCCCGTGCGCGGGGCAGCGCGCTATCGTCGTGCGCTTTCCGCCGCCGTAAATCAGCCACTCGCGGGTTTCAAGCGCGTTTTCGCACGAGGGGCAGGGGAATACGCGAATGCGTTTGTCGTCGAGCATTCTGCGGCAGCTTTTAACGTTTGTGATAACGTCCTTGCGAAGAGCCGTGCGGATATTCGCCGAAAGGGCGGGGTAGTCGCGCAGTCCCTGTTCCATGTTGAGCTTTCTGCACACCTCGTAGGTGAACCACGCGTCGTTGAGCGCGTCGTGCGCCTGTGCGTCCACGGGTATTTCAAGCCGTTCCATGGCGTCTGCAAGCGACCATTGCATACGCTCGGCGTCCACCTGCTTGTTGAATATGAGCTGAAGGTTGATGTAATCCGCGCCGAAATCGTTTTTCATGCCGTGCAGTTCAAGGTTTTCCGCAAGCATGCTGATGTCGTCAAAGCCCCACGTTACAATGCGGAACTCCTCCCCGCACCACTCCCGAAAGCGCCTGAACGCCTGCGGGAAGCTTTCGCCGCATTTAAGAGCGGCGTTGGTTATTCCCGTAATCTTTTCAACGTGGCGGTTCATTACCTTATAATACACAGGGCGCACGGCAATGCGGGTCTTGTCGATAAACTCAAAGTGCTCGTTGGTTTTCACCGCGCCTATCTGGATTATCTCCCCGCGCAGCGAAAGGGGAGTGTGCACCATTTTTTCGCGCGAGAGCGCCTGATTCCACTCCAGGTCGAGAATAATGTAATTCATAGTCCGTCCTTACAGCATAAGGGAGCCGCCGAGCTTCTCCCTGCGCCACTGCGCGAAGTCATCGTAGCTGCCCGCCCTGTCAAGGCAGCCGTCGGACGTTATCTCGATTATTCTGTTCGCAGCTGTTTCCAGAATCTCGTGGTCGTGCGTTGCAAAGAGAATGTTGCCCTTGAACTCGGACAGACCGTTGTTCACGGCGGTTATGCTTTCAAGGTCAAGGTGATTGGTGGGTCGGTCGAGGATAAGCACGTTGCTCTGGAAGAGCATCATGCGCGAGAACATACAGCGCACCTTTTCGCCGCCCGAAAGCACGTTTACGGGTTTGAACACGTCGTCGCCGCTGAACAGCATTCTGCCGAGGAAGCCGCGCAGGTAGCTTTCGGTTTCGTCCTTGGAATACCGGCGCATCCAGTCTATTATGGAAAGGGTGCAGTCGTTGAAGTAGGCGCTGTTGTCGTTGGGGAAGTAGCTTACCGACGTGGTGCTGCCCCACTTGAATGAGCCCTCGTCGGGCTGTATCTCCTCGGTGAGGATTCTAAACAGCGTTGTTACGGCGATTTCGTTCGCGCCTACAAACGCTATCTTGTCGCCGTGGTTTACCGTAAAGCTTACGTTGTTGAGTACCTTTACGCCGTCAACGGTCTTGGAAAGCCCTGTTACCTGCAAAATATCCTTGCCCACCTCGCGCTCCATGTCGAAGCTGATGTAGGGGTATTTTCTTGAGGAAGCGGGCAGCTCCTCAACGGAAAGCTTGTCGATGAGCTTTCTGCGCGAGGTCGCCTGACGTGACTTTGATTTGTTCGCGGAGAAGCGCGCGATAAAGTTCTGCAGCTCCTTTATCTTCTCCTCCGCACGCTTGTTCTGCTGCTTTATCATGCGCTGAATGAGCTGCGAGGACTCGTACCAGAACTCGTAGTTGCCGACGTACATCTTGATCTTGCCGTAGTCGATATCCACGATATGTGTGCAGACGTTGTTGAGAAAGTGGCGGTCGTGCGACACTACAATTACCGTGCCGAAATACTCCGCAAGGAAGTCCTCAAGCCACGAAACCGCGTCAACATCGAGGTGGTTGGTAGGCTCGTCCATAAGGATTATGTCGGGATTGCCGAAAAGGCACTGCGCCAGAAGCACCTTTACCTTTTCGTTACCCGTAAGGCTCTCCATTTTGTGGGTCAGCAGCTCCTCGGCAAGCCCCAGCCCCTGTATGAGCTTGGAAGCGTCGCTTTCCGCCTCCCAGCCGTTGAGCTCGGCAAACTCGCCCTCCAGCTGCGAAGCCTTTTCTCCGTCTTCGTCGGAGAAGTCCTCCTTGGCGTAGAGCGCGTCCTTTTCCCGTATAATGTCGTACAGGCGCTTGTTGCCCATGATAACCGTGTCCATTACGGTGTACTCGTCAAACGCGTAGTGGTCCTGCCTGAGTACGGACATACGAAGCTCCGGCGGCATGGAAACACAGCCCTTTGTGGGTTCAAGCTCTCCGCAGAGAACCCTGAGAAAGGTGGACTTTCCCGCGCCGTTTGCGCCGATAACACCGTAGCAGTTGCCCGAGGTGAATTTGAGGTCAACGTCCTTGAAAAGAAGCTGACCGCCGAAGCTTACGCTTACGTTAGAAACTGTAATCAATTAGCTGTTCTCCTTAATTATTGTGTGTTGTGTTTGTCTGCGCTTAAATCCTGTCGAACGCCTGCGCAAGATCCGCTATGATGTCGTCAATATTTTCAAGACCAACGGAAAATCTGATAAGACCGCCGTCTATGCCCGCCGCGACAAGCTGCTCGTCGGTAAGCTGCCTGTGCGTTGCAGACGCGGGGTGAAGCACGCAGGTGCGGATGTCCGCAACGTGTACCTCGTTTGAAGCAAGCTTGAGGCTGTCCATAAACTTGACCGCAACTGAGCGCCCGCCCTTTATAGAGAACGAAATTACACCGCTTGCGCCGTCGGGGAGGTACTTCTGCGCAAGCTCGTAGCCTGCGCTGCCCTCGAGCGAGGGGTAGGTGACGAACTCCACCTTGCCCGTGTTTTTGATGAATGTCGCAGCTTTAAGCGCGTTATCACAGTATTGACGCATTCTCACGGGGAGCGTTTCAAGCCCGAGATTGAGCAGGAACGAGCTGTGAGCCGCAGGGTAGCAGCCGAAATCCCGCATAAGCTGCATACGCGCCTTTGTGATGTAGGGCGCGGCGGAGTACTTCTTGGTGTACACTATACCGTGGTAGCTGTCGTCGGGTTCGGTCATGCAGGGGAACTTGCCGTTCGTCCAGTCGAATTTTCCGCTGTCCACGATAACGCCGCCGACCTGCACCGCGTGGCCGTCCATGTATTTGGATGTGGAGTGGATAACGATATCCGCGCCCCACTCTATCGGTCGGCAGAGAATGGGCGTTGCAAAAGTGTTGTCGATAATGAGCGGTACGCCGTTGGCGTGAGCCGCCTTTGCCCACATTTCAATGTCAAGCACGGTGAGCGCGGGGTTCGCGAGAGTTTCGCCGAAAACCGCCTTTGTGTTGGGCTTAAACGCCGCGCAAAGCTCGTCGTAGGCTGCGTCGTGCGGCACGAAAATACACTCAATTCCCATTCTCTTAAGAGTAACGGCAAACAGGTTGAGCGTACCGCCGTAAATGGACGTGGACGCGATAAAGCTGTCGCCCGCCTCGCATATGTTGAGGATAGACAGCAGCGAAGCCGCCTGTCCGCTTGAGGTGCACATCGCGGCAACGCCGCCCTCGAGAGAGGCTATCTTCTTTTCGACAACGTCCGTCGTGGGGTTTTCAAAGCGCGAGTAAATAAGGCTCTTTGTGGGGTCGTCGAATACGGCGGCAACGTCGTCGGTGGAGTCGTAAACGTAGGTGGTGCTCTGAACTATCGGCATAACGCGCGGCTCGCCGTTTTTGGGCGAGTAGCCCTCGTGCAGGCATTTTGTTTCTATTTTCATGTGTGTCGTGTCCTTTCATTACGTCATTACTGCTTATAGCAGACATTATTTATTTTAACATACTTCCGTGAAAAATACAAGCCCCTGTTCAACAAATATCCGAATATAATTATAGTATGGTTATTTGAGCGGCAAATTCTGCATATATTCTGCAATGAAGCGTGAACGGAAGCGGTCGGCGGAATAGCGGGGGTGAGCGTATGGTATACTGCTTCAACGACATCAAGTGCAAGGAAGTCATAAACATAAAGAGCGGCTGCCGGCTTGGCTATCCCGATGATATCGAGATCGACGGCTGCACGGCGAAGGTCTGCAAGCTTGTGATTTACGGCAGGGCGCGCTGCTTCGGGCTGTTCGGCAGGGAGGAGGATATCGTAATCCGCTGGGGCGATATTGAGGTGATAGGCGAGGATACGATACTTGTTTCGTGTGATATTCCGTCATATTCGCCAAATAAGCGCGGAAAATTATTCGGAAATTTGTTCAAATAAAATTGTGCGGGACTCTTGAAAAAAAACTTTGCTTGTGGTATAATATTTTGGTAAATGTGCAGGATAAGCACAAATACACACACGGCGGCAGCTGCCTTCCGGTGCGCGAGAGCGTCTGGGCTGCGTTTCGCCGTGGCGGAAACAAATCAACCAAAATCAGGAGGAAACACAAAATGGCAGTAGTATCTATGAAGCAGCTTCTCGAGGCAGGCGTTCACTTCGGTCACCAGACCAGAAGATGGAATCCTAAAATGGCGCCGTACATCTTCACCGAAAGAAACGGCATCTACATCATCGACCTTCAGAAGACTGTAAAGAAGCTCGACGAGGCTTACAACTTCGTTCACGAGGTAGCTGCAAACGGCGGCGAGATCCTGTTCGTAGGCACCAAGAAGCAGGCGGCGGATTCCATCAAGGAAGAGGCTACCCGCGCAGGCGCTCACTATGTGAATGCAAGATGGCTCGGCGGCATGATGACCAACTTCAAGACCATTCAGAAGAGAATCGTAAGGCTTGAGCAGCTCCACACCATGGAGAACGACGGCACGTTTGACCTGCTCCCCAAGAAGGAAGTTATCAAGCTCAACCTTGAGATAGAGAAGCTCGAGAAGTTCCTCGGCGGTATCAAGAACATGAAGAAGCTCCCCGGCGCTCTGT
>CAKSEE010000006.1 GCA_934446455.1 uncultured Oscillospiraceae bacterium
CTCCAGGTGCGAGTCCCTCACGAGCGTGTTTATCCCCAACAAGATAAAGACCATCAAGACCGAGGCTTTCTCGTTCTGCCACTCCCTCAGGGACGTTTACATCTCCCCCTCTATCTCCGTTATCAACACGGGTATCTTCCAGGGCTGCGAGGACATTGAGAAGGTAGTTTTCGGCGGCGAGTACGTCACCCTGTCCAAGGTATTCGACCTTGCGGCGCACCCCACGGTATACTACCCCGCAAAGTACGCCCCCAGCTGGAAGAACTATGTTGACGTTGCAACCAAGTCCTACACCAACACCACAAGCATAAAGGTTTCGGGCAGCAGCACCATGACCCCCGGCGACAAGGATAAGCTCAAGATAGTGTGCAACCCCTCCTCGGGCAGCTTCAGCGACGTTTACTCTATAGTATCGTCTGACAGCAGCGTTGCCACCGTAGCAACCGACGGCACCGTTACCGCAAAGCAGGCGGGCAAGACCACTATCACCGTTACGGACGTAAGCGGCACTACAGGCACGTTCACGATAACCGTAAAGCCCGCAAAGCCCACCGAGCTTACCGCGACCCCCCGCTCCACAAGCTCCGTTGACCTTAAGTGGAAGAGCACGGGCGCTACGGGTTACTACGTATACCGCTCCGCCAAGAAGAACGGCACCTTCAAGAAGATAGACACCGTTCTCACCAACTCCTACACCGACAAGGGCCTCACCAAGGGCAAGACCTACTACTACAAGGTAGTGGGCTACACCAACGCGGGCGGCAGCGTTGTCACCTCCGACAAGAGCAAGGCCGTTTCCATAAAGGTATCCGCTCCCGCGCCGTCCACGGTTTCCGCAAAGAAGGCGAAGGCCGGCGTTGCAACCGTTACATGGGGCAAGTCCAACGGCGCTACGGGCTACGAGGTTTACATGGCGACAAAGAAGTCGGGCAAATACACCAAGGTTGCCACGATAACCAACGTGTCCACGCTTTCCTACAAGAAAACGGGACTTACCGCGAAAAAGACCTACTACTTCAAGGTTCGCTCCTACGTCACCGTGAACGGCACAAAGGTTTACAGCCCGTTCACAAAGATTGTAAGAGTTAAGGTATAAGTTTCAAGGCACATCTTTGGGGAGCGGCTTCTGCTGCTCCCCTTTTTTGCGCGGCTGCTCCCTTTTTCCATGGCGCTCTCCATTTTACGCGCGACTGTTCCCCTTTTTTTGCAGACTTGCCCTTGACAAGGCGGCGGGGGTGTGCTATAATAAGAAACAGGGTGCTTGCCCTTATACAGTAAAGCGTTGATAAGAAACAGTAGCAGTTTTCCGCTCCCCAGAGAAGCGGCGGTCGGTGCGAGCCGCAGGAGCGTATGCTGCGAACCCGTCTTTGAGCGCGCCGCCCAACCCTTGTGCATTAAGCGGCGACGTTTCCCGCGTTAAGGGACATGAGTGCGGCGTTTCACGCCGAATTCGGGTGGTATCACGGACAAAAGTCCGCCCCGTGCCTTTGGTGCGGGGCTTTTTTATTTTATATCGAAAGGAAAAGGAACAATGAAACTTGAAAAACTCGTCGGCGACCGCTTTAAGGAGCGCCCCTCGGACTGCCAGATAGACTCGCACGCGCTTATGGTGCGCGGCGGCTACATGAAGTACATGGCAAACGGCATTTTCTCAAGCTATATGCCGCTCAAGCGCATAACAAAGAAAATCGAGCAGATAATCCGCGAGGAGATGGACGCCATAGACGGGCAGGAGGTGTCCTTCCCCGTTGTTATGCCCGCAACGCTCTGGCAGGAGAGCGGCCGCTACGACAAGATAGGCAGCGAGCTTCTGCGCTTTACCGACCGCAACAAGCAGCAGATGGTACTCGGCATGACCCATGAGGAAGCCGCAGTACACCTTGTGCGCGAGTATGCCAACAGCTACTCCAAATACCCGTTCATGATATACCAGATACAGACAAAGTTCCGCGACGAAGCGCGCCCGCGCGGCGGTCTTATCCGCGTGCGCGAGTTCACGATGAAGGACGCTTACTCGTTCCACACCTCGCAGGAGGACTTAGAGGAATACTACTACCGCTGCCACAAGGCGTACGAGCGCATTTACGCGCGCGCAGGCATACCCGAGGTAATATCCGTAGCTTCTGACAGCGGCATGATGGGCGGCAGCGTGTCGCACGAGTTCATGCTGCTTACGCCCATAGGCGAGGACAGCATAGCCATATGCAAAAAGTGCGGCTACCGCGCGAACATGGAAGCGGCTCAGAGCATTACCGAGCATCTGCGCGACGAGCAGTCCGCGCCGCTTACCGAGGTTGCAACGCCCGAGTGCAAGACCATTGAGGACGTGTGCGCGTTCCTTAAGTCCGACCCGCTCAAGTCCTGCAAGGCGGTGGTTTACCAGCGCAACATGGACGACACGTACGTAGTGGTATTTGTTCGCGGTGACCTTGACGTAAACGAAACAAAGGTAACAAACTTCCTCGGCTGCGACATTCACCCTGCGGAGATAACTGCGGAATGCGGGCTGTGCGCGGGCTTCATAGGGCCTGTGGGACTGCCCGAAAACATAACGGTGCTGCTTGACAGCTCACTTGAAAACGCAAACAACATCGTTGCGGGCGCTAACAGGGAGGGCTACCACTTTACGGGGCTCGACATGGCGCGCGACGTTAAGGACGCGCAGTTCCGCGACTTTGCAAAGATAGCCGAGGGCGGAATCTGCCCCGAATGCGGCGAAAAGGACATCACCATTTCCCGCGGAATCGAGGTCGGCAACATCTTCCAGCTTGGCACAAAGTACACAAAATCCATGAACATGACCTACCTTGACAAGGACGGCAGCGTGCAGACCCCGATAATGGGCTGCTACGGCATAGGCGTGGGACGCCTTGCGGCTTCCGTATGCGAGGCGCACCACGACGACTACGGTCCTATATGGCCCATGGCTATAGCGCCCTGGCAGGTTCACCTGTGCGCCGTCCGCCCCGACGATGAGCGCGTAAGGGCGGCTGCGGACAAGCTCTACAACGACTTACAGGCGGCGGGCGTAGAGGTCATCTACGACGACAGGAACGTCCGCGCGGGCGTTATGTTCTCCGACGCGGACCTGCTCGGCGTTCCGCTGCGCGTGGTAATCAGCCCGAGAAACCTTGACGAGGGCGTGTTCGAGCTTTCAAGCCGCGACAAGAAGCTCAGCGAGAAATTGGCGCCTGCTGAGGCGGTGGACAGGCTTAAGTGGCTTATATCCGAACAGCTGAAGTTTGAAATGTGATAATGCACCGACGTAATTGTCGGTAGGGAATTTTTCGTGTTGTCACACGGGTAAGTGCGAGGACCAAACCCTTCGGGCGAGGGGGGAACAACAAAATCCGAACAAAAATCGGCATTTCCCCCCTCTCCCTACGGGTTTCTCCTCGCGCTCCTAATCCCCTCTCCCTCTCCCCTCTTTGCCGATTTTTCACGCGCCGTGAAATTTAAGGAATTCAGGCAACGTTATACTGTCGGTGGTTGGCACGGGTTCTCCTGCTTGGCGGGGACTTATCGCACGATGTATTGCGGGGCTTGGAATTTTTGCTTTTTGTGACTACCTTTTCCTTTCTCTCCATGTTTTACTAGTCGTGAATTTTTGGGCTTTTGCAGCATTGCCTGCTGTCGTTTGGCGGGCGTACTCCTGCCCGGCGGGGACTTTTTGCATGATGTATTGCGGGGCTTGGAATCTTTTCGGCTGAATTATATCTTAATCGCGCGGCGGGAAAAGTTGCGCGGTTTTGGTTTCTTACGAGGTAACGGTAATGCAACTCACATACAAACACACTATCACCGCGTGCTTTGCGGGATATATTGTTCAGGCGATAGTGAACAACTTTGCGCCGCTGCTTTTTCTCACGTTTCAGGAATCCTACGGCATACCGCTTTCGCAGATAACGCTGCTTATAACGGTGAACTTTGTGGTACAGCTTGCGGTGGACCTGCTTGCAGCGGGTCTTGCGGACAGGATAGGCGCGCGCAACTGCCTTGTATCGGCGCACCTGTTCTGCGCAGCGGGGCTGGGGCTTATGGCGATACTGCCCGATGTGCTCCCCAACGCGTTTGCGGGGCTGCTTGTATGTGTAATTCTGTACGCTGTGGGCGGCGGTCTGCTTGAGGTTATGGTAAGCCCCGTTGTTGAAGCGTGCCCCACGGACAACAAGGAGGGCACAATGAGCCTGCTGCACTCGTTCTACTGCTGGGGTCAGGTGGGAGTAGTGCTGCTCTCAACGCTTTTCTTCGCGCTGTTCGGAACGCACAGCTGGCGGATTCCGGCGCTGATATGGGCGGCAGTTCCGTTCGTGAACATGATAGTGTTCATATTCGTGCCGATAAGGCAGCTCAACGAAAACGGCGGCGGAATGAAGCTCGGCGGGCTGCTGCGCTCGGGACTGTTCCGAACGCTGTTTGCGATGATGTTCTGCGCGGGAGCGTCGGAGCTTGCGGTTAGCCAGTGGGCTTCCACCTTTGCGGAGCGCTCGCTCGGGGTCAGCAAGACCGTGGGCGACCTTGCAGGGCCGATGATGTTCGCAGTTTTCATGGGGACGGCGCGTGCAATCTACGGCAGAATTGCGCACAAAATAGACACGCAGCGCTTCATGCTTGCGACCTCGCTTCTGTGTGCGGGCTCGTACCTTTGCATAGCGCTTGTGCCTCTGCCTGCGGTGGGTCTTATCGGCTGCGGAATCTGCGGCTTTTCGGTGGGAATCATGTGGCCGGGGACGTTCAGCCGCGCGGCTGCGGCGCTCCCTGCGGGCGGCACAATGATGTTCGCGCTGCTGGCGCTTGCAGGCGACCTTGGCTGCTCGGGCGGTCCCACATTTGCGGGGCTTGTGGCTTCCGCCTCCGGCGACGACCTCAGAAAGGGCATACTCGCTGCGGTAATATTCCCGCTCATCATGGCGGGGCTATCCGCATATGCGCTTATCAAGCGCAGGAAAACGCCGCACGACGGTAGTCGGTAACCGCCCTGTCGGGCTGCCGAACACCGGTTTTTGTCGGAAAAGTTACGACAAAGCTCCTGCAAAAGGCGATATATCGGAAAAAACGCCATAAAGAAAAGTAAAGCAATCGGCAGCGCACCGTGAGCGCATATGGGCGCTTCGGGGCAGAATAAACGGGCGTTATTTCAGATAATGGCGATCGGTCGCAGAAAAAGTGCATAAAAAACAAGCTTCCGCGCCCCGAGTGAGCGCGATTTTTTTGTCACATCTGCGTCACAATGTGACGTGATGTGACAAAAAAAGTGACGTCACACTGTGACAAAAATGTGACGCCAGATATAGAGTAAGAAAAAGATAAAGAAATAGAAACAGACACCCCCTTACCCCCTCGGGGGAAGAGAGTGCCCGTGTGGTATTAGTGCAGAAAAATGCAGTAAGCCCTGCGGTAGTATAACAGCAAGCGTTGGAATCGGGGGATTATGCGGGAATGCGCGTATGGTCACGCGTTATTCGCCGAGGTCGTAGGAGAAGTCGGTGAACTGCGCCTGAGCGCCCACTGCATACAGCCCGAGGACTACGCCTGTAAAGCCGCCCGACACCTCGCTTGTGAGGTACTTTGAAGCGCCCGCGCCAAGCTCGGCTGCTCCGTCGGGCGTTTCAAGCGCAAAGGTGTAGGCGTAGTTGTTCATGCCAAGGCGAAGCACGGCTTCTCCCGCAGGCACCGCGTGAACTGCCTGAACGTGCTTTATGCCGCCGATGTTGAGCCGCTCTATCACCTCGAAGCCGCCTTCAGTCCTGCGAAGCGCCACTTCGTAATGCTCGTCCTCGCACATATATGCCGTAACGCCCGCTTCACCGCAGTCCTCGCCGAGAAGCGTTACGCGCACACGCAGCGTGCCGCAGAAATCCCGCTGGCGAATGCCCACGAACGTGGGGCTGTCCACGTCGTCGAGCGTTACCGCCGTGCCGCGAAGCACCGCCTTATCCGCCGTGAGCGTGTAATTCTCCGCCGCGGGGTGGCGCAGGAAGCACCACTCCCTGTCCCACGCGGTGTTTGCGAACGTGAAGCTCTTTTGTCTGCGCTGAACATGGTCGCCCTGCATTTCGTAGCTCTCCGCACAGGTGCCGTCCGCGCCCGCGTAAAACCACCCGTCGGGCGTGAACGTCACGGGAACCATATACACCTCGCGCCCGAGGTTATGATAGGGCATCCAGATACCTATCTGCCTGAACCCGAGACAGAGAATATGCCAGTCGCCGAATTTGTCGCATACAAGATCGCCGTGGCCTATGCCCTGAATGATGAACGGCGCTTTATTGCGGTTAGTTATCACGGGGTTATGCGGGTTGCTCTCAAACGGGCCCCACACGTTCTGCGACCGCGCAAGCGTTATCATGTGGCCGTACTCGGTGCCGCCCTCGGCAGCCATAAGGTAGTATGTGCCGTTTATTTTGTAGAGGTGCGGGCTTTCAAGGTAGCGTCCGCCCGAACCCTGCCAGATGCAGCGGCTTGGCGAGAGCTTCTCGCCCGTTTCAATGTTAATCTCGCACTGAACGACGCCGCCCCTGCCCTCGTCGTCCGCGCCGTTGCTCATGAAATAAACGCGGTCGTCCTCAAAGTAAAGCGAGGGGTCGATACCGCCCTGGTCTACATACACAGGCTCACTCCACTCTCCGTAAATGTCGTCGGTGTAGACGTAGAAGTTCTGGTGAGTGGTGTCGTTGGTAGTAACCATGTAGAAGCGCCCGTTATTGAAGCGGATGGTCGGCGCAAAAACGCCGCCGGAGCTGTTAATCTTCTCAAGCATAACCTGACCCTTACGCGTAAGCACGTGACCTATCTGCTTCCAGTTCACAAGGTCGTCGCTCTCAAACAGCGGCACGCCCGGGAAATACTGAAACGAGCTGCACACAAGGTAATACCTGCCGTTCGCCGCGCAAACGCTGGGGTCCGGGTAAAAACCGCTGATAATCGGGTTTTTATATTGCATATCCTAAATCTCCTGTTCTTTCAATAAATGTTGCTCTTTTAATTATAGCACTCGTGCGGGGGAATAACAAGCGGCAATATGCGCATGAATTGCTGTATATGGTGCAGCGAGCCGTTGCCGACAAATTGTCGGTGAATAGGCTCGCTAGCGCCTATAGCCCCCCGACACCCTGTCGGACAAAAGCGCCACGCCGCCCGCGTGCGACAGCGCTCGCCACCGCGGCTCATTCAGCCGTAACCGCCCGTCGGGCGACCGACCCGCGTGTGACAACCGCCGCTAATGCGGCTCAATCAGCCGTAACCGCCCGTCGAGGCTCTCAACTGCCCAGCTTTAGTCGCCCTTTTTAAGAGTCCCGGTTATCTTGTGCCAGATATGCTTGAACTTGTCGCGCGTGTCGCGCATTTCCTCGCGGAAGCCTACGTTAATGCTGCGGAAGCGCTGAATGTTGTCGGTGATGGAGCTCATGGCGCTGAAGAACTCCTCTTGCAGCATGCTCTCATGGCGCTGCGTGGGGACGTGGTTGTCCACGTTCTCCTTTATCACCTTGTAGCGCTCGTAGGCGCGCTTTACGGAAGTTTCCCACGAGATGTAGACCTCGTCCATTGCATGAGCGCCTATCCGGCGCACCTCGTCGCGGTGGGCGCAGGCGAATCGCAGCTCCTCGGCTATGCTCTGCGGGTCGGGCTTGCAGAGAATGCCCGTCCTGCCGTGGGTTATGCCCTCTGCGGCGCAGCTGCCTTCAATAAGCAGCGAGCCTACCCCGCACGCCGCCGCCTCGCGCACCACTATGCCGTTGGTGTCGTACTCCGACGGGAACAGGAACAGGTCCGCAGCGGTGTAGTACACGCGCAGCTCCTCGCGGTCGCTTATCGCCCCTGCGAACACGCACAGGTCAGACAGCCCCAGCTCCTGCGCGTATTCCTCTATCTCCGCCTTGTCCGCGCCGTCGCCCACAAACATCATGCGGAAGCTGCGGTCGCTCTCGCTTAAGAGCTTAAGCGCGTCAAGGATAAGCCTTATGCCCTTGTACCACATAAGCCTTCCCACAAAAAGGAAGAGCGGGGCGTCCTGCGATATGCCGTATGCGTCGCGCAGCATTGCCGCAAAGTCGTTGTTGGCGCGCCCGCAGGGGAAGTCAACGCCGTTCTCCATGACGATGTAGTCGCCCTGATAGCCGAGCGAGCGCAGGTTCTCGCCCGCGCCGCGGCTTACCGTCCACACCTCGTCGCACGCGGAAATGTTGGTGACGACAAGCTTTATCGCCTGCTTTACCATAAGCTCGTTGGGAAGCGCGCGCCTGATGTCCACGTCAAATTTTGTGTGGTAGGTGAGCACAAGCGGCACTTCCGTCTTTTCGCGCAGAACGCGCGCCATGAGCGTTGAGGCGAACGGACAGTGGCTGTGGATAATGTCAAAGCGCTTTTCCCGCAGGCTCTCAAGGTTTCTGCTGCTGAACGGGTAGCCCGCACGGTAGCCGCATATCTTCTCAATGTTAATGCTCTTGTAGCGCACCACGTCAAAGTCGTAGTTGTCCACCGCGCCCGGATAGGCGGGCGTTACTACCGTAGCGCTGCCAAGCTCGGAGTTTATCACCTGCGCATAGTTGGTTACGGCGTTGGCAACGCCGTCTATCACAGGCGGAAAGGAGTCGTTCATAAGGCAGATGTTGAGTTTTTCGTTGATATTCATTCCGAAATGCACCTCCATTGTTCCGCAGAAGCCGCCACATAGCCCTGCGTCAGCCGTTCATTGCCTTAACGGCGGATTTTACAAATGTTTTTATATACTCAGGGTACTCCCACGAGAGCGTATCCCTGTGGATAAGCCCGTATTTCTCGCTGCCCGTACCATATCCATTATTGTCCCACAGGAAAACGGGTATACCGTACTGCCCGAAAACTGCGGGGAAATACTCAGCCCAGCGTTTTCTGTCCGCAGAGTTGTCCTTGTTGGTAGCGCCGCACTCGCCGATTATAACGCCGTAGCCGCGGCTTACAAAGCGCTCGTAAAGCGTCTGCGAAAGCCACTTAAGCTCGCGCGTGCTGTTATCGTCGTCGGCAGAGAAGCTTGTCGTGCCGGGGGTCTGCATGGCGAAGGAGTAGGGCGTGTAGGCGTGTATCGATACGATAAGTCGCTCGTCGTCGGGCAGTTCAAACCCGTCCAGCCCGCTTGCGGAAGCCGCGTAGGTCGGCACCATAAGGAAGCGCGTTTTGTTGTTTCCGCCCGAAGCGCGCACGGTCTTTACAAAGTCGGCGTTGAGCCTGTTCACTACCTCTCTGCCCTCTGCGTCGCCGCCGTTCCACTCAACGTTCGTGCCCCTCTTGCGCGGCTCGTTCATGCCCTCGAAGATAAGGCGCGCGTCATAGCTCTTAAAGCGCTCCGCAACCTGCTTCCAGATAGCGCAAAGCTCCTTTGAGGCTGCCTTGTAGGTGTCGTTGTACGGGTCGTTGAAGTCCTCGTGGTGGGCGTTAAGTATAACGTACATATCCTCGTCGTAGGCGTAATCCACAACCTCCTGCACCCTGTCGAGCCACTCCTCGTCAATGGTGTAATTATTCCCCGAAACGTGCTTGTACCACGTTGTGGGAACGCGCACCGCATTGAAGCCCGCGTCCTTTACCGCGAGGATAAGCTCCTTTGTGGTTTTGGGGTTGCCCCAGCTCGTTTCGGTGGAAAGCCCGCTGCCGCCCGTCGCGTCAAGCGCGTTGCCGAGATTCCAGCCCACGTCTATCCCCTTGCAGAACTCCGCCGCCGTCATTTCCTCATAGGCGGGCGCCGCAGGCTCGGGAAGCTGCTTTACCGCGTCCGCAAGGTCCTTTGCGGAAGCCGCGTTAAGTGTGGAAAGCGCGGTAACTACCGCGAGGATCTTTGATAAAATGCTCATTGCTGCTCCGCTCCTTTAACAAGCCCCGCAGTATAGTCGGGGAATCTGCACTCGCCCGTGGTTCTGTCGAATATGCCGAACGTTTCGCCGCTGTAAATGGCGTTGTTATCCCACACAAAGCAGGGAATGCCGTGCTGCTTCATGGTTCCGGTGTAATACTCCGCCCACTGCGCGCGGTACTCCTCGTTGGGGAGGGTCTGCCCCTCGTCGTTTTCGTAGTAGCGGTTCATGGCGCCCATTTCACCGATTATTACCGCCTGCCCCCTGCTTATAAACAGCCTGTCCAGAAGCTCCGCAAGGCCGTCTATCTCGCGCGTGCAGGGAGTGCGCTCCGCAAGCCACTTTGCGGTGCCGTCCTTTTGCAGCGCAAACGAGTACGGGATATACGCGTGAACCGACACGATGAGTCTGTCCTGCGCGCTGTCCTCGGGGATAACGAGCGCGGAGAGCGCCTCCTCGCCCGAGTTTGCCGCGTACGGGCATACCATGAGAAAGCGGTTTGCGTTATTGCCGCCCGTTGCGCGCACGGCGTCCACGAATACCTTGTCAAAGTAGTTTACAACGCTCCTGCCCTCGTCGTTGCCGCCGTTCCACTCCTGTTCGGTGCCGACCCAGCGCGGCTCGTTCATGCCCTCGAATATAAGGCGCTCGCCGTACTTTGCAAAGCGCTCTGCTATCTGCGTCCACGCTTTGGTCAGTATCTGCGCGCCCTGCTCCTTATTGGACTCGTAGGGGTAATTCCACTCCTCGTGGTGCATATTGAGGATAACGTACATATCGTTGTTGTAGGCGTAGTCCACAACCTCGTTTACGCGCGCCATCCACTCCTCGTCTATGTTGTACTGCTCGTCCATGTGGAGTCCCCACGACGTTGGAACGCGCACGGCGTTAAAGCCCGCGTCCTTTACCGCGAGAATGAGCGCCTCTGTGGTTTTTGGCGCGCCCCAGCTCATCTCGCTTGCAACGCCCGTGCCGCCTGTGGCGTCAAGCGTGTTGCCGAGATTCCACCCCACCTTTATCTGCGTGGTGAACTCAAGCGAGCCCATGCTCTCGTCCATGGGATCGTCCACCTGCGAGGTGTAAAACGCCGTCTGCTCAGTAAGCGAGGTTTCTGCGGAGTCTGTGGATTCCGCCTTCTTGGCGCAGCCCGCAAGCGAAAGCGCGCATAACGCCGCCGCAAGAAGCGCTGCCGTTCTTTTTATGTTCATACGCCCTCCGTCACTTCATCTCTTCCGCAAGAGCCATAAGCTGCGCGGTGCTGTTCTCGTCAAGCGCGCTGCGGATAGTCACGGTCTGCGCGTAGGTTATGTCGCGGCTCTTTTCAAGCATTGCCTTTATCACCTTTGCAGCCATGGGCGCCCACGTGCCGTTCTCGATAATGCCGACTTTGCGCGCCTGATAGCCGCGCTCGGCGAGGTGCTCCACAAACTCCCGCATGAACGGGAAGATGTCGGTGTTGTATGTGGTAGTCGCAAGCACCAGCCTGTCGTAGCGGAACGCGTCCTCAACCGCCTCCGCCATGTCGCTGCGGGCAAGGTCGGTAAGGACTGCCTTGCAGCCCTTTTCTTCAAGCGTTTTTGCGAGAAGCTCCGCAGCCTTTTTTGTGTTGCCGTAAACGCTCGTGTAGGCTATCACCACGCCCTCGCTTTCGGGGCGGTAAGCGGACCATGTGTCGTACAGCCCGATGTAATAGCCGAGGTTCTCGCTCAGCACGGGGCCGTGCAGCGGGCAGATACGCTCAATGTCGAGCGCCGCCGCCTTTTTGAGCACCGCCTGCACCTGCGCGCCGTACTTACCCACGATTCCGAAGTAGTAGCGCCTTGCCTCGCACGCCCAGTCCTCGTCTGCGTCAAGCGCGCCGAACTTGCCGAAGCCGTCCGCGGAGAAAAGCGTTTTGTCCGCGCTGTCGTAGGACATCACGACCTCGGGCCAGTGAACCATGGGCGCTGCGACAAAGCTCAGCGTATGCTTACCGAGCGAAAGCGTGCTCCCCTCGCCGACTACCACCTGTCTGTCCGCAAAGTCAGTGCCGAAAAACTGCTTCATCATCACAAACGCCTGCTTTGACGACACGATTTTCGCCTGTGGGTACTTCTGCGCGAAAAGCGCTATATTAGCGGAATGGTCCGGCTCCATGTGGTGAACCACAAGGTAGTCCGCGCTCCTGCCGCCGAGCGCCGCAGCGAGCTTGTCAAGCCACTCCCCGCCGAAGCGCGCGTCCACCGTATCCATAACGGCGGTCTGTTCATCAAGTATAACGTAGGAATTGTACGCCATGCCGTTCGGCACGGTATACTGCCCCTCGAACAGGTCTATGTCGCGGTCGTTCACGCCAATATAGCGTATATCTTCTGTAATATTCATATTTGTTGTCCTCCGTTCCCCTGCCGCAGCGACAGGCTCTCAATTTATTATACAGCATATTGCGCCTTTAGTCAAGGAAAATACGGTGAAAAAACGGTTACAAAATGCGGGCGCAAAAACGCCCCCGTGCTAAGGCGGGGGCGCTCGTTATTGCTGTGCTGTTGTGACCGCGCGCGGTTATCAGAACGCGAAGTCAGAGAATGTGCTTTCAACCACGGGTGCGAACTCTGCGCTCTTCTGAGCCCAGCTCTCGCCCTCGAATGCAACGTTGGTTACCAGTCCGAACAGGCCGTCCTCAAAGTCCTTGGTGAAGCCGTAGCCGCCCTCGAAGAGGAACGTGAACTTTTCGGGGTCCATCATGTCCATCCACAGGTCGTACTGCTTCTCGTCCCATGTGATTACCCATCTGCGCTCGCCGGGGTACTTCTTGTGGTCAGCCTTGAAGTAGATAGGCTTGGGGTTGATGTGGTCTTCCTTTACCTTTGCAATGATCTCGGGGTCGGTCTCATATACGCGGAAGCAGTTGATGAAGTCGATAGCGCCCGTGATGTTCTTAGCGCCCTTGGGGATAAGGAAGCCGTAGGTGTCAAGCTCCTGATAGTAAGCGTCATCGTTGGGGTCTCTGGGCAGCGGAACGAATGCGTAGTCGCTGGGCGTGTCGAAGATATCGTCCTTAACGCCTTCCTTGTTCTGGGTCTTTTCGGAAAGCGAGGTGTAGGACCACTCGGGCTCCATGAGGTAGAACAGGATCTTGTCGCTGTAGGTGGGGTAGTCGGACGGGTCTATCCAGTCGCCGCCTATCTTGTTGAGCTGGTAGGGCAGACCCTCGCGGTAGAGCTCCTCAAAGAAGCCCATGGCTCTCGTTACGTTCTCGTTGTTGAGGTTGTTGCTCATAGTGCCGTCGGACTTTACATCAATAAAGGGCGTGCCCGTTGTGCCGACGATAGCGGAAGCGGTGGTGTTGGTTGCGAAGTAGCCGATGTTGCCGTCAGCCTTGTCGCAGAACGTTACCATCATCTCCCTGAACTTGTCCCATGTCCACTCGTTGTTCATGTACAGCTCGTAGGGGTCATCAAGGTTGTTCTCTGCAATGGTGGTCTTGCTGTAGTTTACCGCAAAGGACGTTGTAAGCTTGTGGGGGTAGTAATAGTGCTTGCCCTTGTACTCGTAGCCCTCGATAACGTCCTTCATGCCTGCCCAGAGCGCGGAGTTCATGTCGATGTAGTCGTCAAGCGGCTCAAACATATTCTTGGAAACCGTGCCGGGGTAAAGGAACGCGTCCTTAAGGCAGATGTCGGGGGATTCATCGCTTGCAATGAGCGTGCCGAGCTTCTCGTAATACGCAGAGCCCGAGTTGCCCTGAATATGTTCGATCTGACCGCCGTACTGCTCGCCCTGAAATACCAGGCACTGCTCCGTGCCCTTCTGGTCGTTTGCAACCTGATAGTGGCTGAAAACCTTCACAAGACCTGCGTTTCCGCTGGGCTTATAGTTGTCGGTACCTACAACGTCTGCCGCCTTGTCGGTCTGGTCGAGCGCCATATCGGGGTCTGCCGTCGTTGCAGCGGTCTGGATCTCCGAAGAGGTAGCGGGAGTGCTTCCGCCCGCGTTGGGGTTGGCGCCCTCCTCCTCGCAGGCCGTAAGACCCGCAGCCATGCCTGCGATAAGCGCACAGGCAACGATTCTTTTAAGCGTGCTGTTCATTTTGGTGATGTTCCTCCTTGATTGCTTTGAATAATCCCGCAAGCGGGTTTAATCCTTAAAGTGACTTGCGCGGCGTTATGCGCGCTATATCGGAAATCAGCTTACCTCGCTGATAGCCGCGTCCATTACGGGCATGAACTCCTCGCAGGTCTTTGTCCAGCTTTCGCCCCGTTCGACAACGCCCATGAGAAGCGTGCCCACCTCGTCCGTGAGCTTTGTGCTGAAGCCCTCGACCTTTTCGCTTACATACGTGAATTTCTGCGATTCGCACATCTCGCGCCACAGGTCGTACTCGCGCTCGCCCCACGTGATGACCCACCTGCGGTGACCCTTGTAGTCGCCCTTGGTGTAGTATACGGGCTCGGGGTGTATGTGCTCCTCGCGCACCTTTTCCTGTATCTCGGGGTCGGTTCTGTAAACTCTGTGGAGATTTATGTATTCGACAGCGCCGTTAATGTTCTTAGCGCCCTTGGGTATAAGGAAGCCGTAGGTGTCAAACTCGGTGTAATACGCGTCAGCGCTGGGATCCCGCGGGAACGGCACGAACGAGAAGTCCGAGGGCGTGTCAAGAATATCGTCCTCCCAGCCCTTCTTATCCTGCGTAGCGGTCGATTCGGAGATGTACGACCACTCGGGCTCTGTGCAGGTGAAAAGCAGCTTGTCGCTGTAAAGCGGGTACTGCCCGGGGTCTATCCAGTTGCCGAACTCCTTGCCGTAGGTAAGCCCCTCCCTGCACAGCTGCTCGAGGAAGCTCATAGCGCGCGTTACCTCGGGCGACTGGAAGTTGTTGCTTAGACCCTCGCTGGTCGCGCTTACAAGCGGTACGCCCGTAGTTGCAATAAAGCTCGTTATCGTGTGGTTTGTCGTGAAAAAGCCGACGTTGTCCTCGCTCTTGTTGCAGAACTCCGTCATAAGCTCGCGCCATGCGTCCCACGTCCACTCGTTCTTGAGGTAGAGCTCGTACGGGTCGGTAAGGTTGTTTTCCTCAAAGGTCTTTTTGTTGTAGTTAAGCGCGTACATGGTGGTAGTCATATGCGGGTAGTAGAAATGCTGCCCCTTGTAGCTGTAGCTTTCGATTATATCCGCCATGCCCTCCCACAGCGGGCTGTTCATGTCTATGTAGTCGTCGAGCGGCTCAAACAGGTTCTTGCCGACGTTGCCGGGGTACAAAAGCGCGTCCTTTGTCACAAGGTCGGGCGACTCGTCCGAAGCCACGAGCGTTGCGAGCTTGTTGTAAAACGCGTCGCCGAACGAAACGCGCTGCACCTCGATATCGCCGCCGTAAACTTCTGACCTGAATATGAGGGTCTGTTCGGTCGCTTTCTGGTCGGTGGTTATGTCGTAAAACCCTAAAAACTTGACTACGCCCGCGTTCCCGCTCGGCTTATACTCGATGGTGGATAGGTCCTTCGCCTCTTTGTCGGTGTTTTCAAGCTTGTCGTTTTCGTCCATTGAGCTCTGCGGAGTGGTTGCAGATGTAGTCGAAGCAACGCCGCCCGCGCTGCCCGAAACCGCGCCCTCTTCCTCGCATGCGGTAAGCCCCATGGCTACTGCCGCGCACAGAATACACGCCGCAAGTCTTTTGCAGTTCATTGGTATTACACGCTCCTTTCGTTGTATGAGCTTGTCAGAAATCGCGCCACACTTTGCATTATTATGTGTGATTTTTGACAGATGTATTCGTTTTCAGTATTATTATATTCTCTTTTTTTTACAAGAACAATTGACAATTTTCCCGATTTATATTATAATATTCCCAAAGGAATACCTGCGGCGATGATTTAGCTGCATTTAACTTGAAATTTAGCTAAAAGGTCTGACTAAATTAAGGAGATGTAATTTTATGGATATGTCCACCGCAATGCAGCGCCGCTCTGATATGCAGGAGCTGGCGCGCCACGGGAGTGACGAATTCCCCATACAATATTATGTAAACCGACTTACGCCCGAGAGCGGCGAGGAAGTCCCGCTGCACTGGCACCCGCGCCCCGAGATATTCACGGTGCACCGCGGCACGGTGCGGGTGCGCGCGGGCAGCAGCGAACTTACGCTGAAAAGCGGCGAGGCGCTTTTCTTAAACTCAAACACGCTGCACAGCTACGCCTGCGGCGGCGCGGAGGTCTGCCTGTGCCCCGACATCGTGTTTTCCGAGGAGCTGATAGCGCCGCTTAACAGCGCGATAAACCGCTTTTACATCACGCCCGTGATAATGAACGAGAAGCTCCCCTATATCCACATGACCGAGCAGGTGAACTGGCAGGCGGAAGTGCTGTACCGCCTTGACGAGGTGTTCTCCCTGCTCAGCCGCTACGGCAAAACGGGCGTTTACGGCGAGCCGGAGCTTATCCACTTCCGCCACACGGGCATGAAGAGCGCCTGCTTTGAGATGGAGGTGCAGCGCTCGATAAACGCCATCTGGCAGAGCGTTTTCACGCATATGGAGGAGTGCGAGATAGCCTCTGTAATAAAGAACGAGCACGCGCTCCAGATTCGTATGCAGAAAATGCTCGCGTTCATCAACGAGAGCTACTCGAAGGACATAACCCTCAGCAGCATTGCGGGCGCTGCAAGCATAAGCAAAAGCGAAGCGTCGCGCTGCTTCCAGAGCTACCTCGGCACCTCGCCCGTAAACTACCTGCTCAACTTTCGCATACAAAAGGCAATGCAGCTACTGCGCTCCACCGAAATGACCGTAGAAGCCGTCAGCATGGAATGCTGCTTCGGCAGCTCAGCCTACTTCTGCAAGCTCTTCCGCTCCCGCACGGGCATGACCCCGCGCCAATACCGCTCCAGCGGTCAGGTGCCCTGACAGGCGGTTCCGGCTGAACGGGCACGTTGGCGTGCGCTGTCACACGCGGGAAGTGCGCCTGCCTGCGCGGTCGGTCAGGTGCCCTGACAGGCGGTTCCGGCTGAACGGGCACATTGGCATGCGCTGTCACACGCGGGAAGTGTGGCGCGCTTTTATCCGACAGCGCATCGGCGGGCGGCGTGATGTGCTTTCTATAAAATATTATAACACCCGTACAGGGGATTTTCAAGCGATAATTCGCGCAGCAAATGCAGCAAATTGTGCAGTCGTAGCACAACATGGCTGTTACGGCTATACGAGCCGCGACAGCGGCGGTGGGCGCACTCGACCGCCCATCGGACTTCCGACTAAAAACCCCTTGTAATGTGCGGGAAAATGTGGTATAATATATAGTGTGCGCATATTCGCGAAATATCCCACAGGAGGAACAATATAATGATAGTTAAGCCAAAGGTAAGAGGGTTTATCTGTACGACCGCGCACCCCGTCGGGTGCGACGCCGAGGTCAGGTCGCAGATAGACTACGTTAAGGCGCAGCCGCGCGTGAACGGCGCGAAAAAGGTGCTGGTTATAGGCGCTTCTATGGGCTACGGGCTGTCCTCGCGCATTTCTGCGGCGTTCGGCTGCGGCGCGGCGACGCTCGGGGTTATTTTCGACCGCCCCGCAAGCGGAAACCGCACCGCCACAAGCGGGTGGTATAACACAAAGGCGTTTGAGAAATACGCCGCCGCAGACGGGCTTTATGCAAAGACCGTGAACGGCGACGCGTATTCCGACGAGTGCAAGAAGCAGGTGATCGACCTTATCAAGTCCGACCTCGGCAAGGTGGATATGGTGATATATTCCCTTGCAGCGCCGCGCCGCGCAGCAGGCGACACGGTGTATCAGAGCGTGCTGAAAACGACGGGCGCGCCCTACACCAACAAAACCATTGACCTTAAGACCAACACCATTACCGAAATCACGATTCCCCCAGCTACCGACGAGGAGATCGCCGCTACAGTAAAGGTTATGGGCGGCGAGGACTGGGAGGCGTGGCTCGACGCGCTGACCGCCGCGGACGCAATTGAGGACGGCGCTGTAACGCTCGCTTATTCCTACATCGGACCTGAGATCACGCACCCGATGTATTTCGAGGGCTCTATCGGCATGGCGAAGGCGCACCTCTACCGCACCGCAAAGGCTATCACGGAAAAGTACGCGGCGCGCAATATCCGCGCGTACATCTCCGTAAACAAGGCGCTTGTAACGCAGTCGAGCGCCGCTATCCCGATCGTTCCGCTCTATATCTCCATTCTTTTCAAGGTGATGAAGGCGCACGGCTGCCACGAGGGCTGCATTGAGCAGATGTACCGTCTGTTCGCGCAGAAGCTTTTCGGGGGCGCGGTTCTCACCGACTGCGAGGGCATGATACGCCTTGACGACCTTGAAATGCAACCCGAAATTCAGGACGAGGTAACGGAGCTCTGGAACAGAATTTCGCAGGAGAACCTCGCGGAATGCACCGACCTTGACGGCTACTGGAAGGACTTCTACGCGCTCTTCGGCTTTGGCATTGACGGCGTTGACTACGACGCGGACGTTGAAGTCTGAAGCGTGGTCCGAGCGAAAATCATCACAACAAAACAAAATACCGCCCCCGTGATTTTCGGGGGCGGCTCCTGTTATTCGGTTTTATCAGCCGTTGTTCTGAGCGGCTCTCTTCTTTGCCTCAATGTCTGCAAGTGCGTCCTTGCGGGAGAGGTTGATTCTGCCCTGGTTGTCTATCTCCATTACCTTGACGATTATCTCGTCGCCGATGGAAACGACGTCCTCGACCTTTTCAACGCGCCTGTTCTCAAGCTTGGAGATGTGCACCATACCGTCCTTGCCGGGCGCTATCTCAACAAACGCGCCGAACGGCATTATGCGTACTACCTTGCCCTTGTAGATAGCGCCTATCTCGGGCGGGTTTACGATGGTGGAAATCACCTGAACGCATGCCTTCGCCTTTTCCATGTCAACGCCGCAGATGAATACGTTGCCCTCGTCGTCGATGTCGATCTTGACGTCGAAGTCGGCGCAGAGCTTCTGGATAACCTTTCCGCCCGTGCCGATAACGTCACGGATCTTGTCCTGCGGAACCTTGGTGGTGAGCATCTTGGGCGCGTACTTGCCGACCTCTGCACGCGGCGCGGGGATAGCCTTGAGCATGATCTCGTCAAGGATATAGTCGCGCGCCTTGTGGGTCTTTTCAAACGCGGTCTTTATTATCTCGGGCGTAAGACCGTCGATCTTAAGGTCCATCTGAATTGCGGTGATACCGTCGTGCGTACCCGCAACCTTGAAGTCCATGTCGCCGAAGAAGTCCTCAACGCCCTGGATATCTACCATTGTATCCCATCTGTCGCCCTCGGTGATAAGACCGCAGGAAATACCTGCAACGGGCTTCTTTATCGGAACGCCCGCGTCCATAAGCGCAAGCGTGGAGCCGCATACGGAACCCTGCGAGGTAGAGCCGTTGGAGGACAGGACCTCGGATACAAGGCGGATAGCGTAGGGGAACTCCTCAACGGAGGGGATAACGGGCAGAAGCGCTCTTTCAGCAAGCGCGCCGTGGCCTATCTCACGTCTGCCGGGGCCGCGCGACGCCTTTGTTTCGCCAACGGAGTAGGACGGGAAGTTGTAGTGGTGCATATAGCGCTTGCCCTCTTCCTCGTCAAGACCCTCGAGCTTCTGACTGTCGCTTACGGGACCGAGCGTGCAGATAGTCATTACCTGCGTCTGACCTCTCGTGAATATGCCCGAGCCATGAACTCTGGGAAGCACTGCGACCTCTGCGGCAAGCGGACGGATCTCGTCCATCTTTCTGCCGTCAACGCGCTTGTTGTCGTCAAGCAGCCAGCGGCGTACAACAAACTTCTGCAGCTTGTATATAGCCTCGTCTATCATCGCTGTCTGATCGGGGTAAATCTCGTCAAACTTCGCGTGGATATCGTCAACAATGGGCTTTAAGCGCTCCTCGCGTATATTCTTGTCGTCGGTATCGAGCGCGTAGCGTATCCTCTCGATAGCGAACCCGGAGATAGCGTCGAACATATCGTGGTCTACCTCGCGGCTCTCAAACGCGAACTTGGGCTTGCCTATCTGCGCCTGAATGTCCTTTATGAACGGAATGAGGGACTTGGTTATCTCCTCATGACCTGCCATGATAGCCTTGAACATGGTGTCGTCGTCAACCTCGTTCGCGCCCGCCTCTATCATGACTACCTTCTTCTCGGAGGAAGCCACTGTAAGGTTAAGGTCGGAAGCCTTGCGCTGCTCAAGGTTCGGCATGAGAACTATCTCGCCGTCTACAAGGCCTACGCTTATGCCGCCTATAGGACCGTTCCACGGAATATCGGAAATGGATACCGCAATGGACGCGCCTATCATGCCCAGTATCTCGGGCGAGCAGTCAGGGTCAACCGCAAGCACGGTCATGGTTATCGCAACGTCGTTCCTCATGTCCTTGGGGAACAGCGGGCGCATGGGACGGTCTACCACGCGGGAGGTCAGTATCGCCTTTTCGGAGGGTCTGCCCTCTCTCTTAAGGAAGCCGCCGGGAATCTTGCCGACGGAGTACAGCTTCTCCTCGTAGTCAACGGAAAGCGGGAAGAAATCCACGCCGTCGCGCGGCTTTGCCGAAGCGGTGACGTTTACCATTACAACCGTTTCGCCGTAGCGAACCCAGCACGAGCCGTTCGCAAGACCGCAAACCTTGCCCGTTTCTACGGAAAGCTCTCTGCCTGCGAACATGGTCTTGAATACTCTGTAGTTTTCAAACATATTTCATATTCCTTTCAATTCGTTCAAGGGTCACAGACAGTCTGCAATAAAGTCAGCCGCCGCTAAGCGGGAGCTCAGTTTAATGCGGAACGCTGCGCCCTTGAATAGCCTTTGCTCTTTTGTCTTCAGCAGATAAAGAAAAGGGCAGCATACGTCAATTCTGCGCAATACTGCCCCTCTTTGTCAGCCGATTACTTACGGATACCCAGCTTGGCAATGATTGCGCGGTAGCGTTCGATATCCTTCTTCTGCAGGTAGTTGAGAAGGTTTCTTCTGTGACCTACCATCTTGAGCAGGCCGCGTCTGGAGTGGTGATCCTTCTGGTGTACCTTGATGTGTTCGGTAAGCTCGTTGATCCTCTTGGTGAGAATAGCGATCTGTACCTCGGGCGAACCCGTGTCCTTTTCGTTCAGGCGGTTAGCCTCGATAACGGCGGTTTTCTCTTCTTTTCTAAGCATTGTTACACCTCATTGAATTTTATTCCGCACTCATAGTGAAGGGACGTGGTGCTTCTCCGTTACGGAGCGGTATCCGCAGCCCATGAAGCGGTACTCTGTGCAAAAGCTGCACAACAAGGTTATTATACCACATTAAAAACGTTTTGTAAATAGGTTTTTTACGTTTTTACAAAAAAAATTTTACAATAACGCTTTTCGGGTATGCTGCGGCGTTCCGTCAACCTGCCCAAAACGCGCGCTTGTTTATTTGTGAAATATTACCCTTTGTTTTATAAACATTTTGTGGTATAATGTATATAGGGCTCTGCCGTATGTGGCGGGAGCCTTTGTGTGAAACGGAGGCAGACATGGATATCTCCATTGGCAAGTACGTGGTGTACCGCGCTGCGGAAATATGCCGCGTGACGGCACTTGAGCAGAAGAACCTTGACGGCAGGAACACCCGCGAATACTGGGTGCTCTCTCCCGTGGGAGCAGGGCGCGCGACATACTACGTCCCCGCCGACTGCGCGCAGGACAAGCTGCGCGAGGTGCTCACGCGCGAACAGGTGCTGGAGCTTATAGACGGCATGGCAGGCTATGAAACGCCGGGCGGCGGCGCAACCGACCGCGAGAGAAAAGCGGCGCAGGAAGCCGTCCTCGCCGAGGGCGACCACGGCAAGGTAATGCGCATGACGCGCGCCCTGCACACCGAGCAGGAAAGGCGCCTCAGAAGCGGAAAGAAGCTCTCCGCCTCAGACGAAAAGGCAATGAAAGCCGCCGAGGCGCTCATCAGCCGCGAGTTCGGCTTTGTGCTCGGCATAGACGAATCCGAGGTCGCAGGGTTTATCCGCGACAGGCTCTCCCGCGCGGACGGCTGAGCGCGCGTTACCCCTCCCCCCTTCGCGCAGACATTTCCCGCATATTACGGCAGTAATTCTGCCATATATTTTGCATTGCAGCTCACCGCCTTATCGTGTATAATTAGACCATACCCCGCAAGGGGGAAACGCAAAGGAGGTGAACGGTATGTGCAGCTTCTTCTCTTCTCTGTGCGAGTGGATAAAGTCTTGCGGAATCAACTTCCCGTTCTGCGGCTAATGCGTAGTTACGCGACATAATCTGTGCGCATTCGTGACATAAGTGCGCGTACATCTGACCGCCTGCGGCAGGGGGCTTCCCCGCTGCGGGCGGTGTTTTTTCTGCCCGAAAGCGTTTGTAACAAAATCCCGCCGCGCGAATAATATGTAGCAGTCCCAAAATGACAGCGGGTATTGCGGAGGTGATGTTATGCGCGGACCGAAAAGGCGCGGGAAAGGCTGCACGACGGGCGTTCTGCTGGCGCTTGCGGCGTTCCTTGGCGCTGTTATGTGCATTTCGTTCTTCTCGGTAAAGGTGCTGCTCGTCACGGTCGCGGTGCTGCTTATCGTTCTGGGAATATTCCTGCTGAAGCTATAGCGAAAGGGGTACATAATGAAAATTGTTGTTCTTAAAAGTCCGCGAATGTTTGCGGGTCTGCTGCGGCTGATGTTCGGCATAAAAAAGCAGCCTGCGGAGGAATAGGCGCGCGTTTTTGAAGGCGCGCAGCACGAACGGGCGCAGAGCCGTCAAAGCCCTGCGCCCGATTTTTTTGTTGTATTGGTGCGCCGCAGCGCGTTCAGGCTGCCTGCGCCGAGCCGTCCGCGCTTGTCTGAGAGTCCGTTCCCTGCGGGGACTGCGAACCCTGCGAGTCCTGCGGGGGCTGCGAACCCTGTCCGACCTGTGGGGGCTGTGGCTGCTCCCCGTCAAAGCTGAAGCCGTCGGGGATATTTGCCGGGTCGAAGCCCTCGGGGATATTGTCCGAGCCGTCGGGGCGTTCCCCGCGCGGTCTGTCGAGGCGGTCGCCGAAACCGCCGAAACCGCCAAAGCCGTTCGCTCCGCTGCCGCTTACGCCGTCGGTCGCAGTGACCGTGTAAACGCTCACGCCGTCAACGTAAAGTGCGTACTCCTCCCCCGACTTAAAGTCCTCAGTCGAGAATATGAGCGACTCGCACTTCTTGAGCGCGTCCACGGACAGCACAACGTTGTCCGCGCTGTCGCGTATCTCAATAAAGCTGCCCTCCGCCACGCTGTAGTTTATCGCAAGGCAGGGCTGCGAAAGGGTGGTGGGGGTCTGCGCCATGCCCGACGAGCCGAGCGCCACGAGCGTGCCGCCGCTCACCGCAAACGAGTCGTCGAAATCGAGCGCGCCGTTGCCGTTGTCCGTGGGACCGTTTATTACCACCGTACCGCCGCTCATGGCTATCGTGCCGTTGCTGTCAAGCCCGTCGCCGTCAGCGTTTATCGTAAGACTTCCGCCCGAAATGCTGATGTAGTATTCGCCGCTCGACTCGCTGTAGCCGAAGAAGCCCGCATTGTCGCCGCCTGCGGCATTAACGCCGTCGTTGTGCGCGTTAAGCTCGATAACGCCGCCGCTCACCTCGACGCTCTTGCCCTCAAGTCCCTCGTAGCTCTTGCCGATGTATATATCGCCGCCGCTTATCACAAGCGCCTCGTCCGCGTGTACGCCGTCGTCGCCCGAGGACAGCTTAAGCGTGCCGCCGCTTATTTCCGCAGTGCCGTTCGAGTGAATCGCGTCGTCAGACGAATCTATGTCGAGCGTGCCGCCGCTTATCGTTATCGCCGTGCCCGCCTTTAGACCCTTGGCGCTGTCTGTAATTTCGTCGGTCGTGTTGTCGCGATCGAACGGATTGCCGAAGCTCTCGGTCCTGAGCACCGCGTCCGCGCTGCCGCCGCCCGATACCACGGTTATAGCGCCGCCGTCCACCGCAAGCGCGGTTTCCGCCTGAATGCCGTCCTTGCCCGCATTTACGCTTATCGTGCCGCCGCTTATCGTGATTTTGCCGACAGACATATCGCCGTTGTCGGAGGCTGTGGTCTTTATGCCGTCGTCGCCGCTTGTTACGTTAAGCGTGCCGCCGTAGAGCTTTACATAGTCCCTGCCCTTTACGCCGTCGCCGGCCGCCGTTACGGTAACGCTGCCGCTGCACAGCTTGAAGCCGTCCTTGCTCTTTATGCCGTCGGAGTACGCGCCTTTTACCGCAAGGCTGCCCGCGCCGTTTATCACAAGCGTGCACTTGCTGAATACCGCCGCGTCGGGCTCGTCCTCGCCCTCCTCGAACACATAGTCCGCGCTGTCTGACAGGCTGTTCTCCGTGCCCTCTTCAAGGGTCAGCACCAGCTTGTTAGCCTTTTTGCAGAGGATAACGCTGCCCTGCGCGGAGGAGAGGTCTGCGCCCGCCAGGATAAGGTACACGTCCGCTTCCTTGCCGGCGTCGATAACGATGTTCACGCCCGAAGCCGTGCCCGTTACGCGGTACACGCCCGCCCTGCCTATCGTGACTGTCCCGCCCGAAACCGTGACCGCGCCGTTTGAATCAGCGGCGGTCGCGCTGCTGTTGCTGAACGCTATCTCGCAGCTGTTCTCTGCCGAAGGCTCCTCCTCGGGAACGTCCGCAGCCTTTGAAGCCGTGGCTGCCGCCGATGAAGCGGTCTGCGCCGTGCCGGTGTTCATAAGCGGGGTGGAGCTTGCCGTGCCGTCCGATGAAGCGCCGTCCGTGCAGCCTGTGTTCAGCGCAAGCGCCAGCGAACAGAACGCCGCAAGCGTCTTAAACGAAGTTTTCATACTATACCGGTCCTTTCGGAATAAAGGTTTACAGCTCGTCGCGGTCTGCGGGGAGTATTCCGCAGCACACCGTAAGATTGCCGTTCCTTACGCGTATCTTGTCAATGAACTCTTTCTCGCGCGATGCGTCCTTCAGGACTACCTCGTATCTCAGGTCAAACAGCGTGCCCATGCTCGTGGTCTTTGCCTGCGTAAGCTTCCACGAGGAGAGGTACTCCGCGAAGATATCGTCGAAGCAGTCCATGTAGTTCAGGTCCTCTGGAATCATTATGCGCAGCTGCTTTGCGCCGCCGCCTGCGCTGAACGCGGGCACGAACGTGAGCACCGCAAGCACCGCGCCTACTACCACCGCAAGCATTACCGCAAAGCCAACGTAGCCCATGCCCGTTGCAAGACCTATGCCCATGGCGTAGAAGATGAAGCATATATCGCGCGAGCTGCCCGGCGTTGAGCGGAAGCGCACGAGGTTGAACGCGCCCATGACCGCAATGCCCGCGCCCACAGAGCCGTTTACGAGCATTATTACCGCCTGCACGAGGGTGGGAAGCACCACCATCGACACCATGAGATTCTTTGAGGCGCGCTGATTCTTAAGTCTGTAAAGCATTGCCGCCGCAAAGCCAAGCACAAGCGAGGCAAGCGTGCATATAAGCGCAGTCTGTACCGTTAATCCCGTTTCGTCTATGATACTTCCGAACATTGTTCCGCTCCTGTTCTGTCGTTAGTGTTATGTTCCGCAGCGTAAATGCTGCCGTATTTTGAGAATGGCCGCTGATATATCCCGAGCCCGGACAGCATATGCGCCGCCCACAGCGGCATTGCGCCAGCCGCCTTTATCTCCATCACGCAGAACGGCTGCCCCTCGAGAAGCGCGCCGCCGTCGCCCGCGCGCAGGTCAAGCGCCGTGCGGCGGTAGCGTATGCGGCTGTCAAAGCTCACTCGGAACTCCCTGTCCTGCGCGCCGTAAAACGCCCTGCGGTCGTAGCATATCACTATCCGCGGCACGAGCCTGCGGCTGTCGCGCATATAGGCTATCTCGTCAAGCTGCTGCGTGTGAAGCGGCGGCTCCCCGCCGTTTACAAGAAAGCTGTACGCCTGCGCGTAGGTAAGCTCTTCCCTGCGCTTGTAAACCACGCCCATGAACTTCTTCTTTATCTCAACGAACGCCGCGGAGTCGCCGCGCGGTACGCCGTATGTGCGCAGCCGCAGCTTCTCCTTGTAAACGGGCTTGTCAAGCGAAGTGCGGATAAGCTCGTCGTTTTCGTTGTCAAAGTAGATGTTGCATATGCTCTGCAGCCCGTAGCTGTCCTCGGTGAGCATTCCCGCAGCGGCGCCGCGCACTGCCGCGTACTGCTCCGCGGTAAGCGGGAATTTCATCTCGCAGCGCCTGAACGTGTTCTTGTAAGCCATCTGCGCTCTCCCTTCCTGTCATGGCTTTATTATAGGGGGCTAATGTGACAGTTTTATGTTAAATACAAAATAATTTTCGGGAACAATAAGGAAGATATATGTGAAAAAATGCGCAATCTGTGAAGAAATTGCGTTAAACCCTCATATACGGCAAAGGGCGGAAAATGCTCCGCAAAGCGCCCCCGCCCGTAATATCAGCCGTTGTTCTGCGCGGCTTTAAGCATTTCCTCCGCCGCCTTAAGGCTGCTTTCGCTCATGCCGCTGCCGTCTATAATCCTTGCAAGCTCGCGCGTTCTGCCGTCGTGGTCGAGCTGCTCTATGTGCGTATAGGTGCGCCCGCCCGCCGTCTGCTTTTCTATAAGCAGGTGGCAGTCCGCGCGGGAGGCTATCTGCGCCAGGTGAGTTATGCACAGCACCTGCCGCCTGCGCGCGGTCTGCTGCAGCTTTATGCCGACTTTCTGCGCAGCCCTGCCGCTTATGCCCGCGTCTATCTCGTCGAATATGAGCGTCGGTATATCGTCGCACTCCGCGAGAACGCTCTTTATCGCAAGCATAACGCGCGACAGCTCGCCGCCGCTCGCCGTTTTGCCAAGCGGCTTCGGCTCCTCGCCCGCGTTCGCTGAAATGAGTATCTCAACCGCGTCCATGCCGTTCACCGTTATCTTTTCGGGCGTGACTGAGATGATTATGCGCACGTTCGGCATATCGAGAAAGCGCAGCTCCTCGCAAATCTGCGCGGAAAGCTTCTGCGCCGCCTCGCTTCTCCTGCGGCTTATGTCCGCCGCAGCCGCCTTTACCTGCTCTGCAAGCGCGTGCCGCTGCGCGGAAAGCTCTTCCAACTCGTCGTCCGCGCCGTCAAGCTCCTGCAGCTCCCCGCGGCACTTGTCAAGGTAATCCACAAGCTCATCGGACTCCATGCCGTACCTGCGCCGCGCAGACTTAAGCGCGGACACCCTGTCCGCAAGCGCTTCCTCGCGCTGCTCGCTGTCCTCGCCGCCCATAAGCGAAGCCACCTCCGCCGCGATGTCCTCCGCCTCGGGGATAAGCTCCTCAAGCCGCAGCGCAAGCTCCTGCGCGGCAGGCTCCGCTGCTGAAATACCCTGCAGCTGCCCCTGTGCAAGCCGCAGAAGCTCCAGCGCGCCCGGCGCGTCCTCGGGGTCGAGGCAGGCATACGCCCCGAAAAGCCCCTGCCGCACCTTTGCAGCGCTGCGCAGCCGCTCAAGCTCCGCCTCGAGCCTGTCGCCGTCGCCCTTTTCAAGGTCGAGCGCGGAAAGCTCCTCTATCACCGACGCGAGGTGCTCCATGCGCAGCGCGCGCGTTTCGTCCTGCGCCTTAAGCTGCTTTACCCTGCGCGATACGGCGGAAAACGCGCGGAAGCTCGTTCTGTACTCCTCAAGCTCCGCGCCGAGCCCAGCGTAGCTGTCGAGTATCTCGCGCTGCGCGTCGTTGGACATGAGAATGCGGTTTTCGTGCTGACCGTGCACGTCCACAAGCAGGCAGCCTATTTCGCGCAGCATTGCGGCAGTCGCCGTCCTGCCGTTTATGCGCGCGGTGCTCTTGCCGTCCGCGGTTATCTCGCGCGAGAGCAGCAGCTCGCCGTCGGGCGCCTCTATCCCGAGCTCCGCGAGCTTTGCGGCGGCTGCGGCGGGGATATCGTCAAACAGCGCCGTGACGGAGGCGCGCTGCGTGCCCGTGCGCACTATGTCCTTTGTGGTGCGCTGCCCGAGTATCGCGTTTATCCCGCCGATAAGCACGGATTTGCCCGCGCCCGTTTCGCCCGTAAACACGTTGAAGCTGCCGCCGAAATGCGCCTGCGCCTTTTCGATGACCGCCAGATTTTCTATCGTAAGTTCCCGCAGCACGCGAAAACACCCCTTTCCTAGTTCGACTTAAGCTCCCGCAGCTGCTCTGCAAGCTGCACGGCGTGGCTCTCAGAGCGGGTAAGCACGAACACGGTGTCATCCCCCGCTATCGTTCCCACAACAAAGCCGAGCTTCAGCTCGTCCACCACCTTGCACGCGGGCTGCGCCATGCCGGCGTGGCAGTGCAGCACCACGGTGTTCATCGCGTAGTCCACAGACGTCACCGAGCGTGCGAAAAGGTCGTTGTAAGACGGCTTCTGCCCCGCGCCCTCCGCGAAGTAGCAGTTCACGCCGTTTGCGTTTATGCCCTTGCTTATCTTAAGCTCCCGCATATCGCGCGACACCGTTGCCTGCGCCGCGTCAAAGCCCTCCGCGCGGAGAAGCGCGCAGAGCTCGTCCTGCGTTTCCACCTCGCCGCGGGACACTATCCTCAAAAGCGCCGCGTGGCGCTTCTTTTTCTCCATATGCCGAAACCTCCTACTTAAGCGGCGTCATAAGCTTGTTGTGAACCGCGCCGAAGAAGCCCTCGCCCGCCTCGATAAGGTCGAGCGTGCAGGCGGACTTTTTCAGCCGCAGCTCGTCGCCCTCCATAAGCGGCGCGGCGCTCCCGCCGTCAAAGCTTACAGTAACGCTGCTGCCCTGGTAGAACCTGCACCGAACGCTCACCGTCTGCTGCGCGGAAAGTATCATCGGGCGGTTGAACAGCGAGTGCGGGCAGAGCGCGGTGAACTCTATGCACTCAAGATCGGGCGCGAGAATAGGTCCCCCCGCGGAGAGCGAATACGCCGTGGAGCCGGTGGGCGTGCTCAGTATCACGCCGTCCGCGCGCAGGCGCGAAACCTCTTTCTCGGGGTTTTCCCCGCTGCGGCAGAACACGCTGAACTCGGGCAGCTTTGAAGCGCTCCCGCGCGACAGCACCGCGTCGTTCAGCACAAGCCCCGACATCACCGTCTGCCCCGCGCGGCGCACCTCGCAGTCCATAAGCATACGGCGGCTGAGCCTGCCGCGTTCGGTGAGAAGCTCGGGTATCCTTGAAAGCTCGGCGCGCTCAAGCGTCGCCATGAAGCCGAGCCTGCCCATGTTCACGCCAAGCACGGGAATGCCGCGCTGCGCGGCCGCCTTTCCCCAGCGGATTATCGTGCCGTCACCGCCGACAGTCACGGCATGGGTGCAGCCCTCCAGCGCCTGCGGGTCGTCCCCGCCGCACAGCACGCACTCAAAGCCCGCGCGCGAAAGCAGCGCGTCTATCTCCCGCGAAGCCTGCACCGCCCGCGCAGCCGCGCCGTTATAGCCTATAAGCGCCTTTTTCATGCTCTACCTCCTGCAAAGGCTCAGCAGGTACTCGCGGTTGCCGTCGCCGCCCGTTATCGGCGAGTCCTGCCGTAATATCACCTCAAAGCCGCACTCCTGCGCAAACTGCGTTATCTGCGCCGCAGTGCGCTCGCGCACCCCCGGATCGGTTACAACGCCCTTTTTCCCCAGAGCGCTCCGCCCCGCCTCAAACTGCGGCTTTATGAGCGCCACCGCCTCGCCGCCCGCGCGCAGCAGCCTGTACATATGCGGCAGGATAAGCCTGAGCGAAATGAACGATACGTCCGTGCACACAAAATCCGCCCCGCAGAACCCCTCGGGAAGCCGCGCGCGCAGCTCCTGCGGCAGCTCTTCAAACGAAAAGCCGCGGATATCCGTCTTTTCAAGCGATACCACCCTGCCGTCCGCGCGCAGACCCTCGTCAAGCTGCCCCGTGCCCACGTCCACCGCGAAAACGAGCGCCGCGCCGTGCTGCAACAGGCAGTCCGTAAAGCCGCCCGTGCTCGCGCCTATATCTACGCACACCGCGCCGTGCACATCGTGGCGCGGCTCGCCCTCGAGCGCCGCCTCCAGTTTGAACCCGCCGCGCCCCACATAGCGCGCGGGCGCTGCGGTAAGCGTTATCCCGTCGCCCTGCGCGGTCTGCGCGGACGGCTTTGTGCAGGGCGCGCCGTTTACGGACACTCCGCCCGCCTTTATGAGCTCCTGCGCCGCCGTGCGGCTTTTGCAAAGCCCGTTTTCGGTGAGATATACGTCCAGCCGCACCGTTTTCATCTCCTTGGTTTATTGTGAATCCCTGAGCCTGCGCTCCATGCTCCGTCTGTCAAGTCCGAACATCTCGAGCTGCTCCTCCACAGCCGCCGCAGGCACGAACTGCCCGCGCACGCCCGCCATCTCAAAGCCGCCCCTGAACCTGCGCTCGCACAGCGCCGCGCCGAAGCCCTCCGCAGCGCCGCCGCAGAGCGACCCCTCCTCGAAGAACACCACGCGCTTATAGCCCATTGCAAGCTCAACAGCCGCCGCGGGTATGGGAGATACCCTTACAAGCCTCAGCATATCCGCGCCCGCCGCAGCCGCAGCCTTCGCAAGCTCCGCGCATATCCTGCCGTAGCCTACCGCAAGCACGTCGGAGCGCCTGCCGGTGTATGCAAACTCCCGCGCGGGGGGAAGCGCGGCGCCCTGCGCACCCTTGGGATAGCGCACGCAGACAACGCCCTTTTCCTCGTAAAGCGCGCGGTAAAGGCAGCTTCTCAGCTCCTCGTAGCCTGCGGGGGCGTACACTGCGGCGTCAGGCACGGCGCGGAACATCGGCACGTCGAATATGCCCTGGTGCGTTTCGCCGTCCTCGCCCACAAAACCCGCGCGGTCCACCGCGAACACAACGTGCGTCCTCTCGATAGCACAGTCGTGCATTATCTGGTCGAACCCGCGCTGCAGAAACGTTGAATATACCGCGAAAACAGGCAGCATTCCCTGCGCGGCAAGTCCCGCGGCAAAGGTAACGGAGTGCTGCTCTGCGATGCCCGTGTCAAAAAAGCGCGCGGGGCAGGCGTTCTTGAAGAAGTTCAGCCCCGTGGCGTATTTCATCGCCGCCGTTATCGCGCATACCCTGCCGTCAGCCTTTCCAAGGCGCTCAAGCTCCCGCCCGAACACCTCGGAGTAGCTGTCCTGCGCCGCCTGCGCGCCCGCGGGCGCCACCGCGTGGTATTCGCCGGGGTTCTCCTCGGCGCGGCGCAGCCCTCTTCCCTTTGAGGTGTAAACGTGCACCACGCACGGGCGCGAAAGGATCTTCGCCACAGACAGCGCCTCGGTGAGGTCCTGCACGTTATGCCCGTTTACGGGACCTATATAGGTAAAGCCGAGGTTCTCGAACAGGTTGCTGCTGTCGTAAAGCGCGTCCTTAAGCACGTTCTTTGCGCTGCGCGCCGCGCGCTCTAGCCGCCTGCCCACAAGCGGCACCGAGGACAGCACCGCCTTGAAGCGCTCCTTGGCGCAGTAGTATTTCCTTGTGGAACGTATCTGCGCGAGATACCGCGCGAGCGCTCCCGTACTCTTGCTTATGGACATGGCATTGTCGTTAAGCACCAGTATAAGCGGAACGTCGGACTTGCCCGCATTGTTGAGCCCCTCGTAAATCATGCCGCCCGTGAACGCGCCGTCGCCCACTACCGCCGCAGTGCAGCCGCGCTCGCCCTTTATGTGCTTCGCCATGGCTATGCCGTAAGCCGCGGAAACCGACGTTGAGCTGTGCCCCGAGATGAACGCGTCGCACTCCGATTCCGAGCGGCGCGTAAAGCCCGAAATGCCGCCCTTTTTCCTCAGCGTGCCGAATGCGGAGCAGCGCCCCGTAAGCAGCTTGTGCGCGTACGCCTGATGTCCCACGTCCCAGAGTATGCTGTCGCCGCCGCGCACGTCAAACACGCGGTGAAGCGCCACTGTAAGCTCCACCGTGCCGAGGTTTGAGGACAGGTGGCCGCCGTTTTCGCCGACCGTGCGTATTATCTGCGCGCGCAGCTCCCTGCAGAGAGTCCTAAGCTGCTCGTCCGTCATGGCGGCTATTTCGCGGTGCGTTATGCTGTCGTTAAGGTACATTTCAGCCCCCGCTTTCACGCCGCCAGCGGAAACGCCATAGCAATGATTATGCCCAGCAGCGAACCCGCAAGCACCTCGAGCGGGGTGTGCCCCAGAAACTCCTTGAAATCCTTGCGCTCGGATATTTTTTCGGTTATCTCGTCGCCGTCCGCAGTGCCGTTTTTCTGCGCTATCTCGTCGTCTATCTCGTCGATAACCCTGCGCAGGCGGTTAAGCTCCTTTGCGTGCAGCCCCGCGTTGTAGCGCACGCTCATCGCGTCGTAGATGACTACGCCCGCAAGGATCATTGCAAGCGCAAACGACGGGCTCGACACGCCCTGAGAGCGCAGCGTGTAAATCGCCACGGACACCACGAGCGACGAATGGGACGAGGGCATTCCACCCGCGCCGGTAATGCGCTCGGGGTTGAACGTCTTGAACTTTATCGCATAGTGTATCGTCTTTAGTATCTGCGCCAGCAGCCACGAAATCACGCCGACTGTCAGTATGGGATTCGCCATCAGAATTTTCGTCAAAACAATTACCTCCGCTGCAAAGCGATTTTGCGCCGCGTTCAGCGCCTGCGCGTGAGAAGGCTTTCCGTAAGTTCCATGAGAAAGCCGTTGTCATCGAACGCCTCAAGGCAGCCTTTTGCCTTTTCAGTGAGGCGCGCCGCCTCCTCGTGCGCCGCGTCAAGCCCCATTATGGTGACACAGGTGCACTTTCCGCTCTGCGCGTCGCTGCCTGTGGGCTTGCCAAGCTCCTTTTCGTCCGCCGTTACGTCAAGTATATCGTCCACTATCTGGAACGCCTCGCCCAAAAGCTGCCCGTACGTTCCCGCGGCAAGCTGCCTTTGCGCGTCCGCGCCTGCGGCTATGCACCCTGCGCGGCAGCAGAACTCCAGCAGCGCGCCCGTTTTCATGCGGTACATTTCAAGCAGCTCCGCAAGCGGCAGCTGCCCGCCCTCGTTTTCCGTGTCAATGGTCTGCCCGCCTATCATGCCGAACACGCCCGCGCGCTCGCCGAGAAGCGCAATGATTTTAAGCGCCGCCTCCTGCGAAAGCGCGCCTCTGAGCGCCGCCTGCGCTATTATCTGCGCGGGCATTATCGCAAGCGCGTCGCCCGCAAGCAGCGCAGTGGTTTCACCGAATGCCTTGTGGCAGCTGGGCTTGCCGCGCCGCATATCGTCGTTGTCCATGCAGGGCAGGTCGTCGTGTATAAGTGAAAACGTGTGCATCATCTCGATAGCGCACGCCACGGGCAGCGCCGTTTCGGGCAGCCCCCCGCACACGCGGCAGAACTCCATCGCAAGCGCGGGACGAATGCGCTTTCCGCCCGCGCTCAGGCTGTAGCGCGCAGCGTTTATCACATTTTCCTGCAGGCACTTTGTTTCGGGCAGGTACCGCCCGAGAGCGCGCTCGGTCATCTCGGCGTAGTCGGAAAGCCTTTCGTTTACCATGCTCACTTCTCCCCCGCTTCAAGCTGCTCCACGCGCAGCTTTGCCTGCTCTATATACTCCTTGCAGCCCTTGACAAGCTCCGCCGCCTCCGCGTAGAGCTTTACGGACTCCTCCAGCGGCACGTCCTGCGCGCTCATGCGCTCGGATATCTCGTTAAGCCGCTTCATCGACTGTTCAAAATCCATGTTCTAGTCCTTTATTTCGGTTATCGTCGCCGCAGCGCTGCCGCGGCTGAATCTTATCTCAACGCAGTCCCCCGCGCAAAGCTCGCCCGAGGACGTTATCACCCTGCCCGCGCGCTGCGTTACGGAAAAGCCGCGCGCCAGCACCCCGAGCGGGTCGAGCGCGGAAATGACCCCCGCGCGCTGCGCAAGCGCCCTCTCGGCGCCCTCAAGCCGCGCGCGCATTCTGAGCGCTATGGCGTCCCTCGCCGAAATCAGCCGCTGCTCCTTTGCAAGTATAAGGCTTTTCGGGGAGCGCGCGCGGATAAGCTCTGCACGCGCGGAAAGCTCGCGCTCGCGCAAGGCTATGTGCCTGCGGGCGCAGTCCGCCATGTATTCAAGCGCGCCGTCAAGCCTTGAAATAAGCTCCGCGCCGTCGGGTACGGCAAGCTCCGCCGCAGCGGAGGGCGTGGGCGCGCGCAGATCCGCGGCATAGTCGCACAGGGTCGTGTCGGTTTCGTGGCCTACCGCGCTTATCGTCGGTATGCGGCTTTCGTAAACGGCGCGCGCCACCTGCTCGGTGTTAAACGCCGACAGATCCTCCGCTGAGCCGCCGCCGCGCCCTACGATAATAACGTCCGCGCCCGTGCCCTGCGCCGCCCTGAGACTCTGCGAAACGCTCTGCGCGGCGCCCGTGCCCTGCACGAGCGCAGGCACTACCACAAGCGTTACAAGCGGGTAACGCCTGCTTATAATGTTGATGATATCCTGTAGCGCCGCGCCGCCCGGCGCCGTAACCACGGCTATCTTTTTCGGGCAGGGCGGAATCGGGCGCTTCTGCGAAAAAACGCCCTCGGCAAGCAGCCGCCTTTTAAGCTCCTCGAGCGCCGCAGCCTGCTCGCCCGCGCCGTCGGGCTTCATCGCGGCGCAGTTTATCTGATACACGCCCGACGGCTCGTATACTGTTATCTGCCCCCTGCACACAACGGTGTCGCCGTCCTCGGGCGCAAAATCAAGCCGCGCGGCGTTCCCCGCGAACATTACCGCCTTAAGCTGCGTCTGCCCGTCCGTAAGCGTGAAATAGAGGTGTCCCGTCTTTCTGTGGCACACAAAGTTCGACACCTCGCCGCGCACTGCAACGTCGTTAAGCCGCCTGTCGCCCTTTATGAGCATGGACACCACCCTGTTCACCTGCGAAACGGTGACAACGGGCGGCTCACTTTGCGTCTGATACGGCATTGAGTTCTCCCATGTAAGAGTTCAGTATTCCGTTGATAAAGCCGCTGTCCGCCTTCATGGAATACTTCTTGGCAAGCTCCACCGCTTCGTTTATCGCTGCCGCGCAGGGAACCCTGTCGCAATACTTCATCTCGTAAATGGCGATTTTCAGAATCACCATGTTCACCTTTGCAATGCGGGACACCGCGCGCGTTTTGGAATACTTCGCGACTACCGCGCAAAGCTCCTCGTCGTGCTCCATAACGCCGCGCACTATCTCGTCCGTTTCCTCGTTCTTCGCCATGTCGAACGCCTCGGGATTCAGCTCGTCTATCTCCTCGGGCGTCGTGCCGAACTGAAGCTGGTATAATATGAGGAACGCGCCCTCGCGAACCTCGGGTCTTGTAAGCTTGTTTTCCATGTATTTACTCCTTGAACTGCACTCCTGCGATGTCTACGTCTACCTTTGTTACGGTAAAGCCCGTCATGCCCTGCACTGCCGCCTTGACGCTCTTCTGCACCTGCTCGGACACGTTTACGGCGTTGTAGCCCTCAAGCACCACAAGCTCGAGCTTCACTGCCGCCGTTTCCCCCGAAAGGCGGACGCGCACCGCGCCCATGAGCTTCGACCTTGCGCTTGAGCGCACAAGGCGTCCTGCCTCGCTTGCAACGCCCTCTATCTCGCACGCGGCGGTTTCCGCAATTTTAAGGATAACGTCTGCCGACACCTTTATGCTGCCAACGGTCTTGCTGCTGTTTGCTTCCATAATTGTTCCTCCCATATTCATGCGTACAATTATACCAGTATAGTATATCACACTTTTTGAATTTGTACAAGTGGTTTTTTCAAATTAGCACGCCCAAAAGACACGTGTCTGATGTCCCAAGCAAAAAAATTTCATAAAATATCCTTAAACCCCTTTATTTATTCGGAAGAATATGCTATAATAAGATATTGAACAATATTAAACGCCGTTTCCCATTAACGGCACGCGATAATTCTCCGCAGGACTGCTGCGGATATTTTGAGGTGAAACTGCATGGCATTCTGCGACCTTAAGCCCGTGCGCGTCCTTGACGAGGCGCTGGGCCGCACATATATCGTGGGTGAAACGTTCGCGGTATACACCGTCGGAGAGGACACGCCCGTCGTTTACAGCTGGGACATGATAGACTCCGCCTACGCCGACAGCAGGGGCATCGTCATCACCGCGCAGGAGCAGGACTGGGTGCTGCCCATGAAGCTCTTTGCCGCAGCAGACGAGTATTTCAGGTGCGTTGCCCTTATAGAATGCGCCCGGAAAAAGCACGGATTTACATACGCGCACGGAAAGCGCCTGCTTCCGCTTAAAAACCTCTATGCCGAAACCGACGCGGGCAAGGACGCCTACAGCGGCGAAAGCGAGATCGACGAAAACGACGCCGCGGCGACCTTTGTAATGCTGATGAATTTCAAGCTTATAAAGATACTGTGGCTTATAGCGGTGCTTGTCATGCTGCTTATCTTCGGCGCGCTGCACCTGTTTATCGGCGCTGACCGCGACAACCTGCTGTATTTCCTTCCGATATCCATTGCGGGCGGCGGCATTGTGGCGCTCATTATCTACATGATATGCCACGCCGCGGCGCGCAGCCGTTTTCATGCAATAGAAACAGCGGACCCTGCGGCAAGCGAGACCGTGACATACGTTGTAAGCAAGGCGGGCTTTGCCGCGTGCGAGTCCTGCACCTACGGCAGCGGCGGAGAGCTTGTGCCGTGGAGCGTTATCGACTACTTTATAGAATCGGACAGAATGTTCATTCTCTACATAGGCAAGGAGCCTGTGGCGTTTATCCCCAAAAGGGCGTTTGAAAAGAAATACATCGGCGGCATTGCCGATATAATCGCGCTCAATCTTGAGCAGAAATAACAAGGGCGGTGAGCTTTGTGGCGGTTGAGGTAAAAACCGAAAGCATTGACATAAACGGGCAGGACGTGCTTCTCGTGTGCGTCAGCGGCGGCTCGTGCGCTATCGGCACGTGCTCTGCGGGACATCTTTCGCGCGACAGGGACGCCTCCTCGCTCACGCGTATATTCTACATGGGAAACGAGCCTGTGATAAGCCTTGTCTGCCCGAATAACGGCAGCGTTCATTCGGACAAGCTGCTGTCCTTTTCCCCGGGGTTTCAGGGGGTGGAGCTGCCGTTCCGCGACGCGCTGATGGAGGGCTTTATGCGGCTCAACCGCGGCGATTCTGCCGAGGCGGCGCTGCGCGATATGTTCGCTATGCTCTCTGACGGAGTATATGCGGTCTACACAAGCGAATACTACCCGACCGACGGCAGCGGGGCGCTCTTCTGGGGCGCGTACAACATCTCGCACGAGGTGCATGGCACAGCGGAGCATAACCACGTTATCGGCGACTACCGCACCTACCGCCCGTGCTTTCTCGTGCCGAGCGAGCCGCTCGACCGCTATACCACAAAGACGAAGTCCATGACGGACGAGGCGGTGAAGTCGCGGCGCATTCAGGGTATAGTATACCACCTGTCGGGGTTCCACTCAGTGCTTCTTAAGGGGCATCACGGCGCGGTGTCCTGCGTTGACTGCGGCATTCCGTTCAGGTGCGCGGTTATCGAGAAGATAAACGAGCCGTACACCGACCTGCCCGCACCCATAGCGCCTCCCCCCGCCGAGGGCGAGACCGGGCAGGAAGCGCAGCCCGCTCCTCCCGTTCAGGAACAGCGCGGCATAACGGGCTTCCGCAGCGCCTCGGTAAAGGTGCCGCTTGCGATATTCCCCAAGGAAATGCTGCGCCACCTGCTTGAAACGCGCTTTGAGTACAAGCCCGAGCAGTACCGCACGCTGATATCAAAGCTCAACACCGTGCGCAGGAAATCCGTGAGCAACGCGGTAGTGGCGCACAGCATTCTTGAAAAATGCGATAGGCTGCCCGACTGCGAAATGGTCGAGAGCGCAAACGCGCTTGACGGGCTGACGGACGAGCAGCTCAACTGCCTGCTTGCGGGCGACGTTGAGTGCGACGGAAGGCTCATCATCTCCCCGAACTACTACACAAGCGTTGTTACAGCGTGCAATTACCTGCACTTCCACGACAAGGAGCGCTTTATAGATTTCGCCGTTGCGATTATGAACAACCCCGCGCTCTCAGCAACGCACGAGTACATTGCGCGGCGCGTGTCCAGACTCGAGCATAACGCAAAGGTCTACGGCTTCTTCAAATCCGCGCTTAAAAGCGGCAGCGACGCATACGAAAAAATCATCGTCCCCGCAGGCGAATACGTCCGCGAGTACGAGCAGCAGGACGAATAAACAAAATACATGAAAGCCCCGCAGCGCTTGCTGCGGGGCATTTTTGTTATCTTATTGTGTATTTACCGCTGTCAAGGCGGACGTACGTCCTGCCTGCGGGTATTTCGGGTATCGGCACGCTTTGCAGTATCTGCCCGTTCTTGTCGGAGAGAATGAGCGTTTCGCCCGCCTTGAGCGAGAACGAAGCCTGCACCTGCATGAGCGCGTCCTCGGTCTTGTTGTTCTTCATTACAATAAGCAGCTCGGAGTTCGGCTCTATCTTGACGTCGGGCAGCGCCCAGCGCGTAAGGTCATCCTCGCCGTCGGTAAGGTACAGCCCCGCTGTTGAAGCCGCCTCCTCGTTCGGGTTGTAAAGCCTTATCCAGCCCGCGCCCTTTTCGGTGCATAGGGCGCTCACGCGGAGCGGCTCGCCGTGCAGCTCCCTGCGCTCCACAACAAGCTTTGCGGTTACCCTGCCGTCCTGCGCCATGTCCGCGGTTATACGCACCTCGGGCGTTTCGTAGTCCGCGCCGTTTATCTCCCACTTAACAAAAGCGTAGTCGTCAAACGGCTGCGCGCTTATCGTAACGCCGCACTGCGTAAAGTAAGATCCGCTCACAATGCCGCCCACGGTTTTCTGCGTGCCGAGCGCAGCCTGCGCGCCGCGCGTTCCCGTTACGGATATGTCGTAATACTCCGCCTCGTACCCGAAGTTTCTGCAAAGGTCCTTAAGCACCACCCTTGCGCGCTTCTCCGCAAAGTCGCGTATCTGCTGCCTGCTGTCCGCAAACGTCCACTCGTTCGCCCATTCGCTTGTTATGCCGTGATTGAGCGCGTACATCTGCTCGCTGTCGCTCTTTTCGCACAGCTCGTCAAGCGTTTCAAGTATATTTTCGGTGCTGAACGCTCCCGCCATAAGGTCGCACAGCGTGTCAGACAGCTTCTCGCACATATCCTCGCGCGTGAGCAGCGCCTTGAGCATTGCGCTCTCGCCGCTCATGTGCGCGCCCGAAAGCAGGTCGGACAGCGTGCGCAGCGTGTGACCCTCGCCGTAAAGCCCCCACGCGTACTCCGCGTCAAAAAACAGAAAGCGCCATCTGCCGTCCATTTTCTCGCTTGTAAGCTCCTCGCCCTCCTCGGGGTAGTAGCGGTACGCCTTGTAGTTGTTGCCGGGCCAGTCCTTGTTGGATATGAAAATCTGCATTGCATAGTATTGCATGAGGTCCTCTATATCAACAAGCCCGCAGAACTCCTCAAAGGTTTTGTCGTCGGTGAGGTCGCGGTTGTATATGTAGTCCGTAACCACCGCGAAGTCCGCAAGGGCGCGTTCGCTGCCCTCCTCGGGATTTTCGGTGTTGGCTACTATCTCGTACCGGTCCTTATTGCCGCCGTACTGCGTTGCAAGGTAGTCCTCGTTGTAGTTTTCGTGCAGCCACGCAAAGCCGTAGTATTCGCCGTTCAGGAACACCGCCGCAGGGGTTGTGTGCTGCGTTGAGGAATAGCCGTAGTCGCGCGCAAGCTGCTGCGACAGCTCGTCGCGCACGCCCGCAAACTCGCGGTCGTTGGCGCCGTTGCGAAGCACAATGCGGTCGTACTCCGAAATGGGAACGCCCGCCTCCGTTACGGCGTCGGGGAAGAACGCGTACTTGAACTTGCCGTTTTTGGGGTCGTATTCCTTTCGCGCTATAAGCTTCAGCGATTTCTGGCTCACCACGCGCGAGTATCCGCCGACTATGCGCACTCCCGCCGCCTGCGAAATAACGTTGTCGCCGCCGCTCTCAAATACCTCGACGTATATGTCGCGCTCGGCTTCCCTGCCCGACATATAGTAGTTGCCCGGCGCGTTGTAGGGTATCTCCTCGCCCCGGTGTTCCTTTACATAGTCGTCGTAAATCTTTCCGGGAACGGCTATGCCGTACTCGTAGTCGTAGAGGTTGTACGGGTCAGTTGACAGCACGAAAACAAGCGTGTCCTCGCCGAAGCGCTCCGCGACGCCGCGCCCCGTAACAAAGCTGCGCGTGTATATATCCGAGCGTCCGCCGTCGTTTACGCACAGCGCCTTTATCGTGGTCGCGCGCACCTCGCCGCCCGCGTTTATCTCAATGGGCGCGGTGTAAAGCGCGTCGCTCTCGTCGGGGTCTGAGCCGTCGGTCGTGAAGTATATCTGCGCGCCCTTTTCCGCGGTAAGCTCAACGGCTATATTCTCCGCGTAGAACCCCGCCCTGTGCGAAAACTCAACGCCCTTTATGTGCTTTTCCTCGGGCGCGCTCTCGTCCTCGGGCGCAGAAGTCACCTGCACGAGCGAAAGACTGCCGTCCTCGTCCTCCTCAAACGACACCGTGACCTCGTCCTGCGGCTGCATGGCATAGATTATCGCCGCCGCAGCGCCCATAAGCACCAAAACCGCCAGAATTATGTAACGCTTCATAAATGTGTTCTCCCAAAATCATGCGTTATTCAGCCAGCAGCTTCTGCCTGAATACGTCCGCGAGAAGCTCGCGCCTGCCCGTTAAATACTCGTAGTCGCCGCCGTTCGGGTAAAGCCCGAACATCGGCTCATGATATGCGTGGTAGCTGAAGCTTACGCCGTTCTCGTCAAGCCAGTCCAGAACGTCCGCAGCCCACCGCTCGCCGCCGGGCGCGCCCGCCGAGGCGTTGTCCGCGCCGAACTCCCCGAGATAAAGCGGGACGTTGTGGCTGCGCGCAAACTCCGCGCAGCTGTCGAGCCGCTCAAATATGTAGTCCCTGTTTACCGTATAAAAGCTGCGTGCAAGCGCAAGGTCCGCGTTTATGTAAGCGCTGCCGTCCTGCGCCTCCTTAAGCACATAGCCGCTGAGCGTATAGGTGCAGCCCTCAGACATGGGCACGTTTGCAAAAGCAGCCGAAAAGCTGCCGGAGTTTCCGCTTATCTTAAGGCAGCCGAGCGCCGTGCGCCCGTGCGCCGCGTCATACTCCGCCGTGCCGCTGCCGTCCGCAGACCATGTGGACGCAGGCTTTTTTTCCTCGGAAAAGTCCTCGCTCCACACAACGCGCGCGCTGCCGTCCGCAGCCGTTTCGGTGAGCTTAAGGTCGTCGTAATACGCGGCTCCGTCCCCGAGATTCCAGGCGCCCGGTGCGGGGGTAAGAACGTTCGCCGCCTCGTCTGCGGAAAGCGCCGCGCTCTCAAAGTAATGCCAACCGCCGCCCGCGTCGCTGCTTTCAAGCCCCTCGCTCCTGACATACCAGCTTATATAGTCCTCCGCGCGCAGGGTCGGGTCGGGGTAAACCACGTTGTCGCCCGCGCTCTGGTGCGTAAAGAAAAACGGCTCGTAGAAATGCGACTCGTACACCGCAAGCGGGTCGTCCACAAGAGCGCGCAGCTCGCAGGGTACTTCCCATTCGGTCTTGCCCGTCGTCATGTCCCTGACGGCGCACACGCCCTCTATAAAAAGCAGGTGGCGGCTGTCGTAGCGCCGTATCTCGTCGGTTATGCGCTGCATAAGCTCGTCGCACTGCGCAACCGTTTTTTCCATTGTGGAAAGCTTGGGCACGACAGGCTCGTTTATCAGCCCGTAGCCTATAACGGCGGTTTCGTCCGCACAGCGCTTTGCAATTTCGCCCCAGAGCGCCGTAAGCCGCTTCTTGTTCTCCTCGTCCGTCCAGAGCGCCATGCCGTTTCCCTGCGACTGGTAGCCGCCCTGCGGGTAGTGCATATTGAGTATAAGCCCTATGCCGTACTTTTCAGCCCACGCTATGTTCTGCGCGAGCATTTCAAAGCCCTCGTCCATGTAGGTATAGGGAGCGTCGTCGCTCTCAAACCAGCGGTAGTTCAGAAAAAAACGCACCGAGTTGAACCCCAGCTCCGACAGCTCCCTGTAGCTGTCCTCGCTGTGGTGGCGGTAGACCTCGTTTATGTCGTTAGTCCACACGCTGTTGCCAAAGCATATCCCCTTAAACACCGCCTTTTCGCCCTGCGAATCGACAATGTCCTGCCCGCGCACGCTGTAAAAGCCCTCCTGCGCAGGCGCGCCGCAGGTCGCCGCCGCTGTGAGCGTCAGCAGCAGCGCAAGCAATTTCTTTATCATGCGTCCTCCTCGTCAAGCCGGGCGTTTTCAGCCATCGTGCGGTAAAGCACGGGCATTTTCTTCGCCATGTTAAGTGGGCGGAAGGTCTGCGCGTCCACAAAGCCGTGGCTGCTTGTACCCGTGCATAAAAGCGCGCCGCTTTTCGCGTTCACCGCCTCGTAGGAAAACTCTATGCGCGCAGGCGTAAGTCGCGTTATTTTCGAGGTTATCGCAATAACGTCGTCATATTTGGCGGGGGCGCGGTAGCGGCAGCTTATGCCCGTTACGGGCAGCATTACCCCGCCCTTTTCCATGTCGGAATAGCTCATGCCCGCCGCCTTGATGTAATCGGTGCGCGCAATCTCAAACCACACGGGGTAAACCGCATGGTGAACAACGCCCATGCAGTCCGTTTCGGCGTAGCGTACTGTTACCTCGGTCTTATGCGCCATGGTCAGAACCTCTCTCTCGACGACTGGAAAAGCCTTGTGAAGTATGCAAGCACACCCTCGGGAACAAGCCTTAAGAGCGCTATTCCCACGCGCTCAACTGGGTCCGTCGTTATAAGCAGCCTCCCCGCGAACATCTCGCACACCGCCTTTTCCGCAACCTGCGCGCTCGGCATGGGCTGCACGGCAAAGCGCACCCTCGCCGTGTCGATAAACTCCGTTGCAACGGGCCCCGGGCAGAGCATGGAAAGGTGAACGTCGCTGTGTTCCGCGCGCATCTCCTCTGCAACCGCCTGCGTCATGCGCACAACGTAAGCCTTGCTTGCATAGTACGACGAAAAGCACGGTCCCGCCATAAATCCTGCAAGGCTCGCGGTGTTGAGGATATAGCCGTAGTTGCGCTTTCTGAAATCCCGCAAAAACAGCTTGAAAAGAATGTGGAACGCCACAACGTTCACGTCGAGCATAGAAAGCTCGCGGTCGAGGTCGGTGTCGCAAAGCTCCCCGAAAACGCCGAAGCCCGCGTTGTTCACGAATATGTCTATGTCGTATTTCTTAACGCGGCGGTAAAGCTCGATACACTGCTTTCTGTCCGAAAGGTCGGCTGCAATGTACATCGCCTTTACGCCGTATTTTTCCGTAAGCTCCTCCTTAAGCTCGCGCAGCCTGTCCACGCGCCTTGCGGTGAGTATAACGTTTATCCCGTGCTTCGCGAGCGAGCGCGCCATGTCACGCCCGAGCCCCGAGCTTGCACCTGTTACCAAAGCTATCATTTTATCTGTTCCTCCGTCGGATAATGCAATTATTGTCTTAATCAGAACGCCGTCATCCTGAACGGCGCGAGCGGCAGCCCATAGCGCCCGTAAACAGGCACCTCGCCATAGTTCGTCCAGAGATATCTTACCCCGCGCGGCTGCGTGATATTCTGCGCGAAAACGCGTATCTTCGCGCCCTCAAGCTCAAACTGCGCAGGAACGTACTTCCCGTCCTCGCCGCATATCTCGAAGCACGGCGCCTCGCACTTGAGCACAAAGCCGCCGCCCGCGTGCCTGAACGAGATAACAACGTCGTTCCCGCGCCACAGCGCCCTGTCCGCCACGGGCGCGTTCGCCCCGTCGCAACCGCCGTAGAACCGCGCAAGCGCCTGTAACGCAAAGCGGTGTCCCACGGGCTTTTTGTTCTTCGGGTGTATCTCGTTGAACTCGCCGCAGTCGATAAGCACGGCGATTCCCATGTTCTTTACGGTGTTGAACGCCCTCATCTGCGCCTCGCGGATAAGGCACCAGTTCTTCCTGTCCTCGTCGGCGCTCCAGCGGTGCATGGGAAGCTGCGCGCAGATAAACGGCAGCCTGTCGTCGTGCCAGTCCTCGCGCCAGTTGCGTATAAGCTGCGTAAAGAGCGTGTAGTACATCTCGGGACGGTGGTCGTCGCTCTCCCCCTGATAGTAGATGAAGCCCTTAATCGTGTACGGGCATACGCGCTCTATCATGCTCTCATGCAGAACGCCGGGCGACATGGGGTTCACGGGGGCGGCGGGACCGGGATAGAGGTTAGGCCCGCAGTATTCAAGGCAGCCGTCCCATGTGGGGTCGGGCGTGTTGGCGTAGTATTCCGCGCTCTTCTTCTCCCACGCGGAGTGGTACTGCTGATACTCGCGGTACGCCTTTACAAGCTCCTCGCGCGTCTTTCCCGCTACCGCCCTGTCGTATTCCCCGAAATAGACCGCCGTTTCGCCGCGGGCGTATTCGCGCTTCATCCACGCGCTTGCGGAAGTGCCGCCCCAGTTGCAGCCGATTATGCCGACCGTAACGCCAAGGCGCTGCGAGAGCTCCTTTGCGAAAAAGTAGCCCACAGCGCTCCACGCGCGTGCGCTCTGCTTGTCAGAGAACGGCCGCCATGCGCTGTTTCGCTCGCACTCCTCAAAATCGTCGTCGCCGAGGGCGCGCTTCGGCGTGTAGTAAAAGCGCACGTTCACATCGCCGTCGTGTTCGATTGCGTCCATGCCGCCCGTGCAGTTCTGAAGCTCGTACTCCATGTTGCTCTGCCCGCCCGCAAGCCACACCTCGCCTATAGCAACGTTTGTGAACGTAAGCGTCTGCGCGCCGCACGTCACGGTCATTTCCACGCCCGTGCGCTCAGACATCGGCGGGAGCACCGCAAGCCACCTGCCGCCGCGCACAGTGCAGCTCGCCGTGCTGCCGCAAAGGCTTACAGTAACAACGCTGCCATCCTCGCCCGTGCCGAATACGTTTATGTTCTTGCCGCGCTGTAACACCATGTCGTTGCTGAACACCGCAGCCGTTCTGAATCCGCTCATATCTCAAATGTCCTTTCGCCTGCTTTTGTGGGAGTTTTCTGAAAACGTTCCCATTCTTATTTTACAGCTTTATCTCACGAATGTCAAGGCATATTTATAAGCTGCTGCGAAAAACCCCCCGATGTGGGTTTTCCGCCGAAACATCTCAGCTGCGAGCGGACATTTTTCAAAAAAACGTTATATTCCAGAAAAATTTGCGAAAAGGGCTTGAAAACCTACTAAACCTATGGTAGAATAGTAAATAGAGGCTTACGGAAGCCTGCAAAGGAGCGAATGAACATGAAAATATCTACCAAGGGGCGCTATGCCCTGCGTATGCTTTTAGACCTTGCCCAGCATTCCTCAGAGGGATACATCGCCCTCAGGGATATAGCCGAGCGGCAGGGAATATCCAAAAAATACCTTGAGCAGATAGTGCCGCTGCTCAACAAAGCGGAGCTTCTGCGCACCAACCGCGGCTATCAGGGCGGCTATGCGCTTTCAAAGGACCCGTCGAAATACACCGTGGGCGAGATACTGCGCGTGACGGAGGGCAGCCTGTGCCCAGTGTCCTGCTTGCAGGTAGAGCCAAACGACTGCCCGCGCCGCGCCGACTGCCCCACGCTTCCCATATGGGAGGGGCTGTACAGAGTGGTAACCGAGTATCTTGACGGCATAACGCTTGCGGACATTATGGACAGCACAATGGCAGGCAACGACTTCTGCATCTGAGGGGGCTGCTATGGAAAAGGCACTTATCGCAATGAGCGGCGGCGTGGACAGCTCCGTGTCCGCAGCGCTCATGAAAAGGGCGGGATACGAGTGCATAGGCGTTACTATGAAGCTTCACACCGAAAGCGACGCCGTATGCACCGAAAAATCCTGCTGCACCGCAAAGGACGCTGAGGACGCGCGGAGCGTATGCGCAAGGCTCGGCATGAAATACTATGTGTTCAACTTTACAGACGACTTTGAGCGGCAGGTCATAGGGCGGTTTATCTCCGCCTATGAAAACGGCTTTACGCCAAACCCCTGTATAGACTGCAACCGCTATATGAAGTTCGACAAGCTGTTCCGCCGTGCGGAGGAGCTTGGCTGCGGCTTTATCGTGACGGGGCACTACGCGCGCACCCGGTACGACCCGCAGAGCGGCAGGTGGCTGCTTAAGCGCAGCAAAAACCCGGCAAAGGACCAGACCTACGTTCTCTATGCGCTCACGCAAAGGCAGCTTGCGCACACAAAATTCCCGCTCGGGGAGTTTTCCGACAAGGAGCAGGTGCGCGCCCTCGCCGCAGAAATGAACCTGCTCAACGCCGACAAGCGCGACAGTCAGGACATATGCTTCGTGCCCGACGGCGACTACGCCGCGTTCATCTGCCGCCACACGGGGCGCGAGTACCCCTGCGGCAGTTTTATTGACTCCGCGGGGAACGTCCTCGGACAGCACCGCGGCATTATCCGCTACACAATAGGACAGCGCAGGGGTCTGGGGCTGTCCTTTCCGCAGCCCATGTACGTGTGCGCAAAGGACATTGCCCGCAATACCATAACCCTGGCGCCCGAAAGCGAGCTTTATTGCAGCGCGCTTTTCGCTGAGGACTTCAACTGGATTTCGCTCCCCGAGCCCCCGCGCGAGCCGCTGCGCGTTACCGCCATGACGCGCTATCACGCAAAGGAAGCCGCTGCGTTCGTCTGCGCGGACGAAAACGGCAGAGTGCGCGTGACGTTCGACTCCCCGCAGCGCGCCGTGTGCGCAGGACAGGCGGTGGTGCTTTACAGCGGGGATACCGTTGTGGGCGGCGGCACGATTACAGCCGTGCAGAAGGCATGATACACGAAACAGCTATGCGGCGCTTCCGTTTGTGGGAGCGCCGCAGCCGTGTTATTCCGTAATTGCGGAATTCTTTCTGAAAAGCAGCGATATGCACCACGCGGCGGAAAGCGCCACGAGGATATATACAATGCGGCTTATTATAGACGCAGGACCTCCGAACGCCCATGCTACAAGGTCAAACCGGAAAATACCGACAAGCCCCCAGTTAAGCCCGCCTATTATCAGCACGATAAGTGCGGCAATATCCATTTTCGTTCCTCCTTTCGCGCAATAACGCGTTTTGCGGGACATAATGATATGTCCTCATGCTTATTGTGCGCGCGCCGCAGCTCATTATTTCGGGGAGTTTATGGGCGGTCGTTCGGAATTTTTTGAAAAAATTTTTGAGAATTTGAAAAAAGCCCTTGACAAATCGGGGAGAATGGTGTAAAATATAAAAGTCGTTAAGCGAGAGCATCGAAAGCGGTGGTATCGCCGGTGATAACACGGAAGTTTAGCTCAGCTGGGAGAGCATCTGCCTTACAAGCAGAGGGTCATAGGTTCGAGCCCTATAACTTCCACCAATGGCCTGGTAGTTCAGTTGGTTAGAACGCCGCCCTGTCACGGCGGAGGTCGTGGGTTCGAGTCCCATCCAGGTCGCCATTATGCGGATTTAGCTCATCTGGTAGAGCGCCACCTTGCCAAGGTGGAGGTAGCGAGTTCGAGCCTCGTAATCCGCTCCATAGATATATAATGAAAGCCCCGATGTTCGTCGGGGCTTCGGTTTATTGAAAACGCCGGAATTGCAAAGCGAATTGACCACAGTCAATCGGAGAGTCAAAAAACAAAAGAATATTCAGGTCTGACCCGCCCTGCCGTTCAGCAGGGCGGGTTTTTCGACAATCTGACATCGAGAAAAGCTCAGAGCTTCACTCGGTGTTTCTCCTGCAATAACGCTTTACTTAAGTGCCGCCAGCGCTCTCGCGCCGATATCCGTGCGGTGGTGTTCCTTTTCAAAAGAAATGCCGCTTACAGCCCTGTACGCCTTTTCGAGCGCCTCGCTTAGCGTATCCGCCGCTGCGGTAACGCCAAGGACCCTGCCGCCCGCCGTCACGAACACTCCGCCCTCGAGCTTAGTGCCTGCGTGGTAGACATACGCCCCGTCCGTCTGACCGTTTTCATCAAGGCCGCTTATGGGTTTGCCCGTTTCGTATTTTTCGGGGTAGCCGCCGCTCGCCATAACAATGCACGCGCAGCTCTTTTCACTCCACTTTATGTCGAGGTCTGCGAGCTTCTCCTCGCGTACCGCGTCCATGATGTCCACAAGGTCCGTTTCAAGCAGGGGCAGCACCACCTGCGTTTCGGGGTCGCCAAAGCGGCAGTTGTACTCGATTACGCGCGCGCCGTTGGGAGTAAGCATAAGCCCGAAGTACAGGCAGCCCTTGAACGGCCTGCCCTCAGCCTGCATTGCGGCAATGGTAGGCTTGAATATCTTCTCCTCGCACTCACGCTGAAACTCCTTTGTATAGCAGGGGTTGGGCGCTACCGTGCCCATGCCGCCCGTGTTGAGCCCATTGTCGCCGTCGAGAGCGCGCTTGTGGTCCATGGAGGACACCATGGGCTTTACCGTCCTGCCGTCCGTAAACGCAAGCACCGTTACCTCGGGGCCCGTCATAAACTCCTCTACTACTATCTCGCTGCCGCTCTTGCCGAACTTGCCGTCAAGCAGCATGGAGCGCACCGCAGCCTCCGCCTCGGCAAAGTCCTTTGCAATAATAACGCCCTTGCCGAGCGCCAGCCCGTCGCACTTTATTACGGTGGGGTAGCTGTTCTGCGCCTTTATGTAGGCTATCGCCCTGTCGGCGTCCGTAAACGTTTCGTAAGCCGCGGTAGGTATGCCGTACTTCTTCATCAGCGCCTTTGAGAACACCTTGCTGCCCTCGAGCATCGCGGCGTTGGCGCGCGGGCCGAACGTCTTAAAGCCGCGCTCCTCCAGCCTGTCCACCATGCCCATTACAAGCGGGTCATCGGGCGCTACGAATACATAGTCGGGGCGAAGCTTCTCCGCAAGCCCGATTATGCCGTCAATGTCCGTAGCCTTTACGGGAAAGCACTCCGCAAGGCGCGAAATGCCGCCGTTGCCGGGCGCGCAGTAAAGCTTCCCCACACGCTCTGAGCGCGAGAGAGCCTTTATTATCGCGTGTTCGCGTCCGCCGCCGCCTACTACCAGAATATCCATGTCGTCCTGTTCCTTTCGTCTGCCTTTATTTCTCCGCGCGCTCCCTGTCGGGGCGCTCGGTCACAGTCATTACCATAAGAGTGCCGCTGTGCGCGGTTATTTCCGCTATGGGCGCGCTTACCTCGTTGCTGACGCCAAGCGGGTAGTACGGGAAAAGCTCGGCGCGGTCGAGCGGGTACTTTACGCCCGTTTCGCTCGCCACTGCATTCCCGCCGAACGCGAACACCGACAGATACCCGTCGAAGCGCTCTATCCACGCGGTTTCGTCCCGCAGTAAGAATATGCGCTCGCGCTCGCCGAAAATCTCCGCCCTTATGCCGCGCATCCGCAGGCTGTAAAGCATTTGCAGGTTCGCCGCGGAGTGGTCCGCGCGCCCGCCAAGCGCGCAGAAGAACCGCAGCTCCGTGCAGCCGCGCTCTATCGCTATCTCGGCTGCAAGCCATGCGTCCGTCACGTCCTTTTCAGCGGGAACGCGCACGCGCTCCATACCCTCGGGCGGCATTATGTGCGAGCTGTCAAAGTCCCCCGCCGCGATATCGGGCGTTATTCCCGCCGCAAGCGCAAACTCCAGCCCCCTGTCGGCGGCTATCACAAGCCCGCGCACGTTCTCCGCGTCAAGCGCGGACGGCCCGCCGCAGATTATTGAAGCTGTGCGGCGCACGTTTTCGCCGCGTATGCCGTGACTGACTTTCATTGCGTTACTCCCAGTCCTTTATTTTGCTCGCTTCTTCGTACATTCTGAGATAGCTGTCGTAGCGCGAGCGCGCGATAAGCCCCTGCTCCACCGCCTCGCGCACGGCGCAGCCCTTCTCCCTGACGTGCGCGCAGTCCGCAAACATACACTTCTCCTTGTACTGCCGAAACTCCCTGAACGCCTCGTCAAGCTCCTGCTTCGGTATGCGGCAGTAGCGCTCGGTGTCCACCGTGGAAAATCCCGGCGTGTCCGCGATATAGCCGCCCGCAAGCCTGTACATCTCCACCTGCCGCGTTGTGTGCCGCCCGCGCCCGAGCTTTTTGCTTATGTGCGCCGTTTCAAGCGCAAGCTCGGGGAACAGCACGTTCAGCAGGCTCGACTTGCCAACGCCCGAATTTCCGATAAACGCTGTAGTCCTGCCCTCGATAAAGCTGCGCACCTGCTGCGCGCCCTCGCCTGTGGTGTTGTCAACGGTGCAGGTCTTTATGCCGAGCGAGCCGTATAGCTCAGGCAGCTCCCCCGCGCCGCAAAGGTCGGTTTTGGTGAACGCTATCATCGGCTCTATGCCCGCCCTGTCCGCTATGGCCGTAAGCTTGTCGAGAATAAAGCGGTTCGGCGCGGGCTGAGTGCAGGAGTTCACGAAAACCACGCCGTCAAGGTTGGCGAGCGGCGGGCGCACAAGATAGTTGCGCCTCGGATATATCCCGGTTATCACGGGCTCAGCGCCCTGCTGCACGCAAACGCGCACGTTGTCGCCCGCGCAGGGCGAAATGCCGTCGCGGCGGAATATCCCGCGCGCAGCGCAGCGCAGCGGCTCCTCCGAGGGGTCGCCGTGGGCGTCCACATAATAAATGCCGCCAACGGCCCTGATTATTTTCGCGTCAAACTCTTCCGCTGAGATAAGGGACACCTCCACAACAGTACGAACAGCCGCGCGGAACGTTCCCGCGCCGCGCGGCATATCATCTTATTCTACGGGAATTCCGCCCGGACGCTCCTCCGATGTGTCGGCGGTGCTGCCGGCGTTATCCTCCGTGCTCTCGGTCGTGTCAAAGCTTTCGCTCGTGTCGAAGCTCTCCTCCGTGGTGGACTCGTCAACAGGCGTTCCCTCGAGGAGCATATCGAATATCTTTGCATTCGAGCTTACGATAGAAGCGGGGTTCTTGTCGCCGTCAAACGTTACGTCAACCTCCGCATATGTGCCCGAAAGCCCCGTAAGGTCGGACGTTACAACGACTGCAAGCTGCTTTATCTCGTCCTTTACGCCCGTTACCTTGCACTTTATCGACTTGCTTGCAGACAGGCTGATGTCGCGCGTTTCGGTTGCGTCCTCAAGCAGCACGCCGTCGATGTAATACTCGAACGTGAACTTGCCCGTCGCCTTCTTCGGTATCGTGAGCGTTACGGTTCTTGTAAGCTCGGGTATCTCGCCGCTGCTTACCTTGAGAATTACCTCGGTGTTGCGCTCTACCTGCGTATTGGGCTCAATGTCCTGCTCAAGGACGATGCCCTTCTCCTCCTCGTCGGTGTCCACCCACTCGGGCTTTGCGATAAGGTGGTACTCGTTGCAGCGCTTAAGCACGTCCTCTATCGGCATTCCAACGAACTTTGGCATATACATTACCGTATCCATCGGCCCCATGCTTACAACAAGCACTACTGTCGAACCCTGCGGCGCCATTTCGTGCGCCTCGGGTATGGTGCGGATAACGTGGTCCTTGTCTATCGTGTCGTCCTCGACAAAGGTAGTGGATACCTTGAAGCCGTCCTTGCGAAGCTGCTTTTCCGCAGCGTCCGCGGTACGGTCCGTAAGGTCCTGTATCTCTATTTCCTTGATACCCTTGCTTACCTTAACCTTGACGGTAGCGCCTACCTTGAGCTTTCTGCCCTCAACAAAGTCCTGATAGAAAATCTCGTCCTTGGTAACGGTGCTCCACTCCTGCTCCGCCTCAAGATTGATGTACTGCGAATAATTTGCGACAGCCTGGTTCCATGTAAGACCGATAAGGTTCGGCATAAGGAACTCGTCGTCGTCAGTAAGGCTAATCTGGCTCGAGCTGTCCGAAACGCCGAAGATGGACTCGATGTCGCTTGGCGTTTTATTGAGCTTTGTGGACACAAGCACAAGCACAAGGAACACCGTGGCGATAACGAACGCCGTTCCCACGGCAAAGAGTATCGGAATCAGCGGGGAGCGGCGTTCCTCATACTCGTCCTCGTCATCATCGTCCTCGTATTCGTCGTCCACATCGTAGTCGTCCTCGGGCTCGTATGCTTCCTTCCTGCGGCGGGGACGCTCCGCGGCGCTCTCGTCGGCGTACTTTGCAGTGCCGTCAGCGGAGCTGTACTTGTAGTCGAACACTATCCCGGGATTCTTCTTGAAGTCCTCAAGGTCCTTTATCATCTCGCCCGCCGTCTGGTAGCGGTGGGACGGCTCCTTTGCCATTGCGCGCAGAACTATCTGCTCAAGTCCCTCGGGTATGGTGCTGTTAAGCTCGCCGGGACGTCTGGGCACGCTCTGCATATGCTTAAGCACTATGGACATGGGGCTGTCGCCGTCAAACGGCTTCCTGCCCGTAAGCATTTCGTAAAGCACAACGCCCACGGAGTAGATGTCGCTGCGCTCGTCGGTGATGTCGCCGCGCGCCTGCTCGGGGCTTATATAATGCACGGAGCCTATGGTCTTGTCGGACATGGTCTTGTTGTTTTCGCGGTTGAAGCGCGCAATGCCGAAGTCCATGACCTTGATAGTGCCGTCGCGCAGCAGCATTACGTTGGAGCTCTTGACGTCGCGGTGGACTATGCCCCTGTCGTGCGCGTGCTGGAGCGCGCGGAGAATCTGCACGGTGAAATGCACCGCGTCCCTCCACTTGAGAAGCCCCTGCTGCTCGATGTAGTCCGTGAGCGTTACGCCGTCAACGTACTCCATAACGATGAACTGCACCTTGTCAGTAAAGCCAACGTCGTATATCTTTACGATATTCGGGTGCGAAAGCAGGGCGATGGCCTTGCTCTCGTTGCGGAAGCGCCGCAGGAACTCGTCGCTGCCCGCAAACTCGGTCTTGAGTATCTTTACCGCAACAATGCGGTCCTCCTCAAGGTCCTTTGCGCGGTAGATATCCGCCATGCCGCCGACACCGATAAGCTCGAGAAGCTCATAGCGTCCGTCCAGCTTCTTTCCGATATTGCTGTCCATGTAATTTATCCGCCGTTTCTCCATACCGTGATATATAAGGCGATACGCGCACAATTTTCCCGCGGAACCGCCATAACACGCCGCGCGCCGTATGGAAGCGCAGGGCGCAGAATTTCATGCTACACTGTAAATAATAACACTAAATTGCGCAAATGTCAACAACATATCGTATTCTGTAATTAAATTGTAAATATTTGCACCCGCTCAGACCGTCACAAAAGCCACCGAAACGTTATCGTGACCTCCGTTTCCGTTCGCGTACTCAATAAGCTTGGGGCATACCTCCGCAGGCTTTGTGTAAATGCAGATATCCATGATGTCAAAGTCATCGCCGTAGGTTGAAAGCCCGTCCGAGCAGAGCAGCAGCTTCTGCCCCTCGGCAATGTCCGCCTCAAAGTAGTCGGGCGTTACGTCGCGGTCGACGCCCACAGCGCGGGTTATTATGTTGGTGTCGGGGTGGAACTTCGCCTCCTCGGGCATGATGTGCCCCCTGTCCACAAGCTCCTGCACGCGCGAGTGATCCTTTGTGAGCTGCCGTATGCAGTCGTCCGTATCGGTCGTAAACGCCATGTACGCGCGGCTGTCGCCCACATTTATTATGTAAGCCGTCCCGCCGAAAACTATCGCTGCAACGCAGGTAGTCCCCATTACAGCGCGAACCGGGCGCTTAAGCGACTCCTCGTAGACAATGCTGTTTGCGGCGATAACCGAGGTTATAAGCAGATTCCTTACGGAGTTTCTGTTCATATGCTCCGAAAAGCTCTCCTTAATGCGCTTTGACACGATATCTACAGCCATCGTGCTTGCAAGACCGCCGTCGCTTTCGCCGCCCATGCCGTCGCACAGCACCGCGGCGCACGCCGTGGGAGAGAGCATTTCTCCCCACACGCAGTCCTGATTTTCCGTGCGCTCAATCCCTATATCCGTTTTAGTGTAAATCTCCATTCATACACCACCCTGCTCTGTAAGTCCCTCGTCGCGGCGGAGCTGCCCGCAGGCAGCGTTTATGTCCGCGCCGAGAGTGCGCCTTACCGTCGCGTTTATGCCCGCGTCCGTAAGCCGCTTCTGAAACCGCTCCACAAAGCGGCTTTTCTTGAATTCGCGCTCGCGTATCTCGTTTATCGGGATAAGGTTTACGTGGCACAGCATTCCTTCCAGAAGCCTTATCAGCTCCTGCGCGCTCTCCTCCGTGTCGTTCACGCCCTCGATAAGCGAATACTCAAAGCTTATCCTGCGCCCCGTGCGCCTGAAGTAGCTGCGGCAAGCCGTCATAAGCTCCTCCAGCCCGAAGCGGTTGTTTATCGGCATTATGGCGCTGCGCTTCCCGTCCGTCGCCGCGTGCAGCGAAATGGAGAGCGTAAGCCCCAGATCAAGCTCCGCAAGCTTGTATATCTTGTCTACCACCCCGCAGGTGGAAAGCGACAGGTGGCGCAGGCTCATGCCCTCGCCGCCGTCGTTGAGCAGCCGCAGGAACTTCACCACGTTGTCGAAATTGTCGAGCGGCTCGCCTATTCCCATAAGCACTATGCTGTCCACGTGCCTGCCGCTGTCGCGCTCCGTTTCGTATATCTGTAACAGCAGCTCGCTCGGCTCAAGGTTTCTCACAAACCCCGCAATGGTGCTTGCGCAGAAGCGGCAGCCCATCTTGCACCCGACCTGCGTTGAAATGCAAAGGCTGTTGCCGTGCTTATACTCCATAAGCACGGTTTCCACCGCCTCGCCGTCGGGCAAGCCATATAAGTATTTTACTGTATTATCAATATGAGATACAAGTCTTTTTTTGATTTTTAGTGACTTTATACAAAAATTTCTTTCGAGCTCCGCGCGCAGTAGTGCAGAAATATTGCTCATCTGCGAAAATTCCGTTGTCCTGCGGATATGCAGCCAGTCGTATATCTGCTTCGCCCTGAACGCCTTTTCGCCCATGCCGACAAGCGCTGCGGAAAGCTCCTCCCTTGAAAGGGAGAGAATGTCGATTTTTTCGCCCATAATTATCTGATTCTCCTGAATGACGCCGTAAAGAACCCGTCGCCCGCCCCGGGGTCGGGGAAATATGTCCGTTTGTAGCAGTTTTCCGCGCCCGCCCACGGCACGGGGCAGACTATCGGCGCAAACTCGGGGTGAGAGCGCGCGAAGTCCTCCGCCACCTCGTCGTTTTCCGCGCGCGAAAGCGTGCAGGTGGAATACACGAGAGTCCCCCCGACCTTAACATAGCGCGAGGACACCTCGAGTATACCGCGCTGAATCTTCGGCAGCGCGTCGAACTCGGCGGGGTCCTTGTACTTTATCTCGGGCTTTCTGCGGATAACGCCAAGCCCCGAGCAGGGTACGTCGCACAGCACCCTGTCTGCCTGCGGCAGCTGCGGGTCGAACACGAGCGCGTTATTGTCGCGCGCTTCCACTATCTTAAGTCCGAGCCGCGCCGCGCCGTCCTCTATAAGCCCCACGCGCATATCGTGCATATCAAGGCTCAGCAGCCTGCCGCTGCCGCTCATAAGCTCAGCCATAGTAAAGCTCTTGCCGCCCGGGGCAGCGCACATATCGAGCACCGTTTCGTTTACCACGGGGCGCAGCGTCAGGCAGCAAAGCTGCGAGGAAATGTCCTGCACATGGAACAGCCCGCTCCTGAACGCGCGGCATTTCTCGATACCTCCCGTTTTTTCAAGCACAAGGCAGTTTTCAAGCGCGGGGTATTTACGCGCGGTTATCCCCTCGCGGCGCAGCGCCTTTATAAGGTCGTCCGCGTTTGTCTTAAGCGTGTTTACGCGCGCGTACACGGGCGGTCTGCCAAGGGAGGCGGCAAGGGCGCGCAGCGCGTTTTCCGTGCCGTATTCCCGCGTGAGCTTCTCCGCGAGCCATTCGGGGCAGGAATATTCCACCGCGATATGCTCCACGGGAGTCAGACCGCGGTAGTCTATGCGCTTGCCGCTGCGGATAAAGCCGCGCAGCATTCCGTTGACAAAGCCCTGCGCGCCGAACGCCTTCAGCTTCTTGCAAAGGCGCACGCTCTCGTTTACGGCGGCGCTTTCGGGGACGGACGGCATATAAAGCAGCTGATAGAGCCCCAGCCGCAGCACCGCGAGCGCTGCCGGCTCAAGCTTCTCAAACGGCAGCCTGCTGTTCTTTTTTATAATGTAGTCGAGGGTAAGGCGGCGCTCCGTAACGCCGTAAAACAGCGCCGATGCGAACGCCCTGTCCCTGTCGGAAAGCTCTGCGGAGCTTAACACGCCGTCAAGCAGTATGTTGGAGTATGCGCCGCTCTCCTCGAGCTTTATAAGCAGCTTTGCCGCCGTGAGCCTTGCGTCTGCCATTTATGTCAACCTTTCTGTCATCAGCGCCGTCTGTTGGCGCTTGCAATAAGCCTCAAAAGCTGCGTGAACGACACGAGCAGGCTCGCGACATATGTCATTGCAGCCGCCGTGAGCGTCCTTCTCGCCGCGGGCAGCTCGTCCGCCGCAAGTATATCGTCTCTGCGAAGCACCTCCATTGCGCGTGCGCTCGCGTTGAACTCAACGGGCAGCGTTACAAGCTGGAATATCACGACAAGCCCGAAAAGCACTATGCCGAGGTTCACGAGAAAGCCTACGTTGAGGATAAGCCCGAGCACGAAGCTTATAAGGTAAAACGACGAGCCTATGCGAACCGCGGGGAAGATAGCGCTGCGCACCTTTATCGGCACATAGCCGCGCGCGTGCTGCACCGCGTGGCCGCATTCGTGCGCAGCAACGCCTATCGCCGCAAGCGAGGTGCTGCCGAAAACGCTGTCCGAGAGCGACACGACGTTCGTCGCGGGGTTGTAGTTGTCCGTGAGATTGCCGCTTATGTGCGTTACCTGTACGTTGTAAAGCCCGTTGGCGTCAAGGATAGCGCGCGCCACCTCGTGCGCCTGCAAGCCCTTTCGGTTAGTGGTGCGCGAGTATTTCGCGAACGTGGTTTTTACTCTTATCGAGCATATCGCCGCAAAAATAAACGCCGCAATGCAAAGAAAATACGCCGTTGCGTAGTCGAGCGTGAAGAGCGATTCCCGCCCGTGCCGAACCCCCGCCGAAAGCAGAGCCATAAGTTCCATAAAGCAGACCTCCTCTGAAGCCAAGATACCGTTATAATGCGCCCTTAGCTCCGCTTTTATCCGAGCGCCGCGCCCTTTTCAAGCTTCTTTCCGCGCAGGAAAGCCTCGAGCGGCATTCTTTTCGCGCCCTCGAGCTGTATGTCGCAGAGCTCCACGCACCGCCCGTCGCCGCATACCACGGCAAAGCGCGCGGGGTCGGCTATCGTGCCCGCCGCGCCCTGCGCCTGCCCGCCAAGCCGCGCGCCGTACACCTTAAGGCGCTTGCCGTCAAGCACCGTGTAAGCGCACGGCGCGCTCGACATGGCGCGGATAAAGTCATGCACGACATTCGCGGGCTTTGTGAAATCGAGCTTAAGCTCCTCCTTGCTTATCATAGAGGCGTAGCAGCTCTCGCCCTGCTGCGGGACGCGCTGCGCCGTGCCGTTTTCAAGCGCTTCAAGCGTCTTTACGATAAGCTGCGCGCCCTGCGCCGCAAGGATATCGTGCAGCTCGCTGCCCGTCATTTCGGGGGTTATCGGGGTGACGCTCTTCATTATCATGTCGCCCGTGTCAAGCCCCTCCGCCATGTACATGGTGGTGATGCCCGTTTCGGTTTCGCCGTTCTGTATCGCGCGCTGAATGGGCGCTGCGCCCCTGTACCTCGGCAAAAGCGAGGCGTGGATATTTATGCAGCCGTATTTCGGCAGGTCAAGCACCTCTTTGGGCAGTATCTGCCCGTACGCCGCCACAACTATGCACTCGGGCGAAAGCTCCCGCAGGGTGGAAAGCGCCTGCTGCGCGTCCTCGCCGCGCCTGAGCGACTGCGGCTGATACACCGCTATCCCGTGGGACAGCGCGCACTCCTTTACGGGGGTCAGCTGCACCTGCTTGCCGCGGTTTTTTGGCTTGTCGGGCTGGGTGAATACCGCGCACACCTCGTACCCTGAGGCTATGAGCGCCTCGAGCGCGCTGCTCGCAAACACGGGCGTTCCCATGAAAACTATCCTCATTCCTGCTCCTCCTCTACCCACTCTATAACCTTGTCCTTGTAGAGTATGCCGTTAAGGTGGTCTATCTCGTGGCAGAACGCCCTTGCGAGAAGCCCGCTTCCCTTGTACTCAACGGGCTTTCCGTAGCGGTCGAGCGCCTTTACCTTAACGCGCGCGGGGCGCTTTACCCTGCCCATTCTGCCCGGGTAGGAAAGGCAGCCCTCAGGCTCTGCCTGCCTGCCGCGCATTGCCGTTATAACGGGGTTTACAAGCTCTATGCGCCCGTTGTCGTCGTCCACGTCTATCACCACAACGCGCCTTGACACGCCCAGCTGCGGCGCTGCAAGCCCCACGCCGTCCGCGTCGCACATCGTTTCGTACATATCATCGAGCAGCTGCCAGAGCTCCTCGTTAAACTGCGTTACAGGCTCGCAGTGGGCGCGCAGCCGCTCGTCCCCGAACCTCAGTATCTCTCTTACCGCCATGCCGCACCTCCGTTAGTCGTCCGCCCTGTCCGTAAAAAGCACCCCGTCAAGGTGGTCCGTTTCATGGCAGAGAGCGCGCGCAAGCAGCCCCTCTCCCGTGAGCGTAAACTCGTTTCCGTTTCTGTCCTGCGCCTTTACCGTCACAACGTTGGGGCGCGTTACCCTACAGAATACCCCCGGGTCTGACAGACAGCCCTCCTCGCCCGTCTGCGAGCCTGACGAAGCGATTATCTCGGGGTTTACAAGCTCGATAACGCCATGCTCGTCGCGCACGTCCACAATAACCACGCGGCGGACTATGCCCACCTGCGGCGCTGCAAGCCCCGCGCCCTGCTCCTTCGCGAGCGTTTCGCGCATATCGTCAATAAGCGTGTGAAGCTTCGCGTCAAATACCGTTACGGGTCTGCATTTCTTTCTGAGAACGTCGTCCCCGAATTTTACTATCTGTCTTAATGCCATTGTTTATTCGTCCTTTCGGTCATTGTATTTCATTAAGCAGCTTTACGCCCGTTACCGTGGCGGGCAGCCTGTAGCTCGGCGGGAGATTTGACAGCACCACCGCCGCGGTCTGCGTTTCGGGGCATATGCCAAGCCAGCAGTTGTAGTCCCCCGTGCCGCCGTTGTGCCAGATAAAGCCGTTTTCGCGGTCGATTATCCACGCCGCGCCCACCTCGTCAAGGTTTATGTCAAGCTTCCTGTTTTTCGCGTCAGAGGCGTTCACCACCGCCATGCTTTCGTGGCAGCGCGCGAAAACGCCCTCGCCGTCAAGCTGAAGCAGCGCGTATTTCAGCATATCCTCTATGTCCGAAACAAGCGCGCCCGCAGACATATAGGTGTCGCCCGCAGTCCAGTCCCACAGCCTGCCAAGGTCGCCGCTGCCGTCGGAGATGTGCGTGTTTTCAAGCCCCAGCTCCTGCGTAAAGTCGTTCATAAGCCGCGTAAACTCCGTGCCGCTCGTCTTTTCAAGCACAAGCCCGAGCGCCGCGTAGCCGAAGTTGGAATACTCGAACCCGTGCTCCCCCGCGGGGATATCGGTCTTTGCAAGCGTGTCAAGCACCATGCTGTCGCCTATGCCGCAAAAGTCGTTGCGCCCCGCAAAAAAGTTGCCCGTCATGGGCGGGGCGAAATAGTACGCCCTGTAGCCCGACGTATGCGTGAGAAGCTCCGACAGCGCGGGGTAATGCGGCTTTGGCGGCAGGTCAAGGTACTGCGAAAGCTCGCCCTCGGGCGAGAGCGCGCCGTCCTCAAAGCCCCTGCATACAAGCGCCGCCGTAAACGTCTTTGTAAGCGAGCCTATCTCGTAGACGTGCCGCTCGTGCGGCAGCACCTGCGCATCCTCGCCGTAAACGGTATAGGAGCACACGCCGTCCTTTATCGTGCCTGCGGTTATAACCGCGTCCGCCCTGCCCTTTGTCGTATAGGCGAGCGTTTCAAGCGCAGTCATTGCGGGCACCTTGTCAAGCTGCGCGCTCAGGTAGAGGGTCATTCCGCCCACAGCCGCGGCGGCTGCGGCGGCAAGCGCGCCGACGGTTAAAAGCGCCGTTTTTATTCGTTTGGTCATACTGCCGCCTTTCTTTTTACTCAGGGTCGCCGTTCATGTCGGCGAAAAAGCTTACGTTCGTAAACGCCTTGTCGGTGTACGCGCGTTTGAGCGTCTGCTCCATAAGCGCGCGCAGCCTGCGCGAGTTCCTGCACTTTATCATCAACCTGTAGCGAAAGCGCCCGTTAAGCCTGCCGATAGTGTAGGGCGCGGGTCCAAGCACCCGCAGCGGGATATCTCCCCCCGCCTCGGCGGCGGCGCGCAGCAGCATATCCGCAAACAGCCGCGCGGCGTTCTCGCAGGGCTTGTCGGTGAGAGATGAGAACCCCACGACGATTATGTCGCAGAACGGCGGGTAGAGCATCGCCTCGCGCAGGGCTATCTCCTGCTCGTAAAACGCGGGGTAGTCCTGCCGCGCGGCGAGGTTAAGCACATAGTGGTCGGGCGAAAAGGTCTGTATGAGCGCCCGCCCTCGCTTTCCGCCGCGCCCGGAGCGCCCCACTACCTGCGTTATAAGCGAGAAGGTGCGCTCATACGCGCGGAAGTCCCCCGCGTAAAGCGAGTTGTCCGTTTTAAGCACGCCCACAAGCGTAACGTTCGGGAAATCCAGCCCCTTTGCTATCATCTGCGTGCCTACGATTATATCGTACTCGCCCTCTGCAAACGCCCTGAACTTCGTTTCAAACGCGTTCTTGGTCGAGGTGGTGTCCGCGTCCATGCGCAGCACCCTTGCCGTGGGAAACAGCGCGCTTATCTCGTCCTCTATGCGCTGCGTGCCCGTGCCCTTCATTGAAAAGAACCGCGCGCCGCACTCGGGACACACCCTGTCCATCTCGCGGATATAGCCGCAGTAGTGGCATATTATGCTGCCGTTTACCTTGTGGTAGGTGAGCGGCAGGGAGCAGTTGGGGCATTCCAGCGGCTTGCCGCACGCGGCGCACCGCACGCTTGTGTGATACCCGCGGCGGTTGAGCAGCAGTATGGACTGCTCGCCGCGCTCAAGGTTCGCCTCAAGCTCGCGCACTAGCGGCGCGCTGAACGCCGATACGTTGCCGTTCGCCGCCTCCTCGCGCATATCCACCATGTAAACGTCGGGCAGAACGGCGTTGTTGTAGCGCTCGTCAAGCTCAAACAGGCTGTAGCGCCCCTTTTTGGCAAAGTAGCAGCTCTCTATGGACGGCGTTGCCGAGGCCAGCAGCAGAAACGCACCGTGCGCGAAACAGCGCTGCTTTGCAACGTCCCTTGCGTGGTAGCGCGGGGCGTTTTCGGACTTGTACGTCCCCTCGCCCTCCTCGTCGATGACGATTATGCCAAGGTCGCTTACAGGCGCGAACACCGCGCTTCTCGTGCCGATGACGATACGCGCCCTGCCCTCCCTTATCCTGCGGTACTCGTCCGCACGCTCGCCAAGCGACAGGGAGCTGTGCATTACCGCGACGTTACCGCCGAAAAGCCTGCGGAACCTGCCCACCATCTGCGGGGTGAGCGATATCTCGGGGACGAGCATTACCGCGGTTTTCCCCTGCGACAGCGCGTGCTCTATAAGCTTTATGAACACAGAGGTCTTGCCGCTGCCCGTTACCCCGCGCAAAAGCGCGCATTTTGGCTCGGGCGCGTCCATAAGCGCCTCAAGGCCGTCGTAAACCTCCTGCTGCTTCGGCGAGAATATGATGTCCGCAGGGCTTTCCTGCGCTTCTTCCGCGGTTTCCGTGCGGAATACTATGTTCTCGTACTGCTCGAGCAGCCCCTTTTCCACAAGGCGCTTTATCACGGCGGGCGTTACCGTGCAGGCGTAGCACGCTTCTCTTACCGAAGCGCTCTCCGCCTCCTCCACAAATCGCAGCACCTGCCGCTGCTTCGGGGTGAGCTTCACGCCCTCCGTCTGCGGCAGCGCGCGCAGCATCTGCACCATTTCGTCGCCGACGCGGCGCTTAAGCTCGCTGTCCTCGCTGAGCGCGCCCTTTTCAACAAGGGCGGCTATCACCCTCGCGCCGAAGCGCTGCTGCGCCGCTGCGGTCTCCGCGTCAAACGCGGCGCGGTCGGGCGCGGCTCTAAGCGCGCTTATAACGCGGCTCTCGTCCTCGGTAAGCTCGCCGCAAAAGTCCTTTTCAAGGCGGTATCGCGTTTTCAGCGAGTACCCGAGCCCCGGCGGCAGTATCGCGCGGAACGCGTCAAAGTAGGTGCAGAACGTGTTTTCCCGCAGCCATACGCAAAGCCGCAAAAGCTCGGGCGAAATAACGCGCTCGCTGTCCGCCGCGGCGCAAATCGGCTTAAGACGTTCGCCCTGCGCCGCCTGCCTTACCGCAAACACAAGCCCCACGCGTTTTTTGTTGCCCCTGCCGAACGGCACTACAACGCGCATTCCCTCCGTCACCGCGCTCTCGAGCGCGCCCGGTATCTCGTAGGAATAAAGCGCGTCGAACCCGTAAAGCGTACCCTCTACGCCTACGTCTGCAACCATTCAGCGCTCTCCCCGTATCTCTTTAAGAAGCCCGCCGCAGCGCGTCCTGCGCAGCTTTTCCGCGCGCAGCACCGCAAGCAGGTCGTCCACCGCCGCGGACAGCTCGCCGTTCACTATGAGATAGTCGTAGTTCTCTGCAAGCTCTATCTCGCGGCGCGCCTGCTCGGTGCGGGCGATTATCTTCTCCTCTGTTTCCGTGCCTCTCTTGCGCAGACGGCGCTCAAGCTCCGCAAGCGACGGCGGCAGGATAAACACAAGGCAGCACTCGGGGAAAAGGCGCTTTATGTTCATCGCGCCCTCTACCTCTATCTTAAGGATAACGTCGCGCCCCTGCGCGGTAAGCTCCTCAACGCCCTTTTTAGGCGTGCCGTAGTAGTTGCCGCAGTATTCGGTGTACTCAAGCACCTCGCCGTCGCGTATCATCTGCTCGAACTGCCCGCGCGTCTTAAAGTGATAGTGAACGCCGTCCACCTCGCCCTCGCGCGGCGCACGCGTTGTCGCCGAAACGGAGTAGCCCGCCGTATCCGTCCGCGCAAAAAGCTGTTCAAGGATAGTATCCTTGCCGCACCCCGCAGGCGCGGAAACCACAAAAAGCAGTCCCTTACCGTTCATCGTCCGTATCCTCCGTTGTCTTGCCCGCAATGGTGTCAGGCTGAAGCGCGGACAGCACCACATGGCCGCTGTCGCATATCAGCACAGAGCGGGTCTTTCTGCCGCAGGTGGCGTCTATGGCGCTGCCGCTGTCCTTCGCCACCTGCACAATCCTTTTTATCGGCGCTGCCTCGGGGCTTACCACCGCAACCACCCTGTCAGCGTTCACAGTATTGCCAAAGCCTATGTTTATCAGCTTCATCGGCGCGCACCTCCCGTTATTCCCGCAGGTATTCCCGAGCCTGCGGATACATATATTCATTATACCACATTTCAGCAAAAAAAGCAATACGTGAACATCTCGTGCGCGTTGTGCATTCTGCCCTAATATTTTTGCGGCAGGCGCAGATTTTCTATTGATTTTTTGCAGGAAATGTGTTATAATTTTAACAACTTGCCACGCCTGTGGACGGCTTATTCAAGGGAGGACTGCAAAATGAAGGTCGGCGTATCTACGGCTTCGCTTTACCCGCTGCACGTTGAGGACGCGTTCGCTCAGCTGGCGGCGCTTGGCGTGAAAACGGCGGAGGTGTTCGCCAACAGCACCATAGAGGGGCAGGAGCCGATAATATCGCAGCTGCGCGCGCAGATGGAGCAAAACGGGATATACGTGCCGTCGTTCCACCCGTTCTCGTCGCCGATGGAGAGCGTGTACCTTTTCTCGGGGTACGACCGCCGCATTGAGGAAATGCTGGCGCTATACCGCGGCTTTTTTGGCAGTATGAACACGCTCGGCGCAAAGATTTTCGTGCTGCACGGCGCGATTTTAAGCAGCCGCTGCACGCCCTCGCACTATATAAAGCAGTTTGCGCTGCTAGCCGAAACGGCGCGCGGATACGGCGTGACCGTCGCGCAGGAGAACGTAAGCTACTGCATGAGCGGTAAGCTCGAGTTCCTTAAGATGATGAAGCGCGAACTCGGGCCGCTCGCAAATTTCGTGCTTGATCTCAAGCAGGCGCGCAGGAGCTGCGAAAATCCGCTCGACTACGTTGACGCGCTCGGCGGCAGCATTATTCACTGCCATGTGAGCGACGCGGACGGTTCGCACGACTGCCTGCCCGTTGGCGAGGGCTGTTTCGATTTCGCCGCGCTCGCCCGCAGAATGCGCGCAAACGGCTTCGACGGCGCGTTTATCGTGGAGCTTTACCGCGAAAACTACCGCGAATTTGCGCAGCTTAAGGAGTCTGTTGACAGGCTTTCGGAGATGATAGGACTATAACGCAGCGTAATATTCCGCTGCAATTATACAGAAAAGAGCGCAAATAACAGCTAAAACGCGCATTTTACACGGCTTTTCCGCATAAGCCGCCGCGGATTTGCGCGGACAAAGCTATCTGCGCGGGGTTTTTGGGGCAAGATAAGTCTATAACGCATAGTAATATATAGTCGGCATTATACAGAAAGGAGGGCGAACGTGGCATATTCCGAGCTTATAAAGAGCTTTGAGCGCATACGCGGGTATGTGCGCGAGTTCTATGTGTGCGGCTTCCGCACGCGCGGACAGTACACCGACAAAAGCGCGCGCTCCTACGACAACGAGCGCCGCCGCATTGAAAGCTACCTTGACGGCTACGTCGGCTCCCACCGCACCCGCGAGGGGAAGAATATGTTTGTGAGCATTGACAGCCGCGCGGCGGGCAGCAACCCTCTTTACCGCGTGTTAAAAGCCAAAAGTTTTACAGACGGTGATATTACCCTGCATTTTATACTCTTTGATATACTTTATTCACCCGAAATCGCGCTCACTCTCGCTGAAATTACGCAGAAAACCGACGAGCTTCTCGCGCAGTTCCCCTCGCCCATGTGCTTTGAAGAATCCACCGTGCGCAAAAAGCTCGCGGAATACTCGCGGCTCGGGCTTATTACTGCCCGCAGGCAGGGACGGCAGACCCTCTACAGCCGTGCGCGCGGCGTTGACCTTACCTCGTGGCGCGACGCGCTGGAGTTCTTTTCAGAGGCCGCGCCGTGCGGCGCTGCGGGAAACTTCCTGCTGGACAAGCTGGGCGGCGGCAGCGAGTATTTCACGTTCAAGCACCACTACATAACGCAGGTGCTTGAAAGCGAGGTGCTGTGCGCGCTCTTCGGGGCAATATCCGAACGGCGGAGCGTGAAATTCACCTACAGCGGCGCAAAGGACGCGGAAAGCAAAGAGGTTATGTGCGTGCCCCTGCGCATTCTTGTGAGCGTGCAGACGGGCAGGCAGTGGCTTGCCGCACAGGGCAAAAAGCTCGCCGTATTCAGGCTGGACAGGATACGCGACGTAAAGCCGCAGGGGATATGCCCGCAGTTTACGGCGCTGCGCGAAAGACTCGGGAAAGTGCAGCCCCGTATCTGGAGCGCGTCGCTCGGCAGCGGCAGGCTTGAGCGCGTGAGCTTCACGCTGAAAATACCGCGCGGCGAGGAGTTTATGCTGACAAAGCTTGAGCGTGAAAAGCGCTGCGGCACGACAGAGATTCTCAAACGCACCGACGATGAAACGCTCGCGCGGTTTTCCGCCGAAGTGTGCGACAGCACCGAGCTTATTCCGTGGATACGCAGCTTTACGGGCTACATAGCGCGGCTTTCCCTCTCCAACAAAAAGGTGGAGGAAACGCTGCTGTCAGACCTTGAACAGATGTACGCGCTGTATGACGTAGAGTAATAAACTTCCCGCAAAACCCTGTAACCAAAAATATGAAGCAGCATAATATATAGCAGGAAACGGAAGCTTCACAGGGAAGCAGAAATTCCTAAATCGATTCAAGGAGGACATCATTATGTCATGCTTCAACATGGGCGGTAACAACTGCTGCTGGATTATCATTCTTATCCTTCTCTTCCTCTTCTGCGGCAATGGCTGCGGCAACGGCTGCGGTAACGACAACTGCGGCTGCGGCGGTAACAACGGCTGCGGCTGCTGATTATCCCGCACATAGCCCCCGGGCATAAACAAAAAGAAGGCTGCGCCGATTGGCGCAGCCTTGAGTCTGTCGAAAAAGTCTTGCGACTTTTCCGACAGGAACATCCGCACTGCGCGCACGGTCGCGTAAGGCGTAAGCCGTCGCGTTGCGTAAGCCGAGCGCAGCGAGGTGTCGCTTGCACACTTGTGCGGATAGAAGTGTTTTTTGCCCCGGCGGAGCCGTGACAAAAAACAGATTTCAAAGCCCGCTTCGCGGGCATAACATACTTTTTCGACAAGCTAGAGGCTACGCCGATTGGCGCAGCCTTTATTTGTTGTTCGTTGCCATAGACAGATGATGGTTTTTCGTCGGTCTGCTTTACATAATTATGTCCGCGAACTCGCCGCTGCACGCCTTTGCAAGGTCGTCGGGCGCGAGGACAAGCTGCAAGCCAAGCCTGCCGCCGCTCACCATCACCTTGTCGAACACCTTTGCGCTCTCATGTATCACGGTTCTGTACTGCTTCTTCATGCCAATTGGCGTGCAGCCGCCGCGAATGTACCCCGTAACGGCGTTTATGTCCTTGACGTGCACCATTTCAAGCGACTTCTCGCTGACTGCGCGCGCGCACTTCTTCATGTCAAGCTCCTTATCGACGGGCAGCGCGAACACAAAATAGTTCCCGCTTTTGCCCTGCGTGACAAGCGTCTTGAACGAGCTGTCGTAGCTCTGCCCGAGCGCGTCCGCTATATGTACGCCGTCTATAAACTCGTCGCATTCGTAGGTATTGACCTCGTATTTTATCTTCATGCGGTCGAGTATACGCATGGCATTTGTTTTTGCTTCCTTTGCCATTGTTCCTCCAAAAATAAGGCTGCCCCGCGAAAGACAAGGCAGCCCTTTCGTTATAGCCGAATCAGCCGAGCCCTGCTCAGGATCAGATTTCGTCGTCCTCGTCGCCGCAGGACTTGGAGAAAAGGCAGTCAAGCCCGTTCTCAACGAGATCCGTCCTCTTGAGAAGGAAGCACGCAACAGCAGCCGCAGCCGCAGCGGCAAGCGCAATAATACCTGCAATGATTACAAACTTCTTTGTCATGATAATGTCCTCCTGTTAAAGTCCTCAGATGTATCTCTGAACCGTTTCGTTAATGGACGGGTCGTTGGTGGGCTCGCCTATCGCGCCGAACTTCCACTCGCCGTTATAGCGGTACACCTCGCCGAAAATCATGGCGGTCTTTCCGTCGTAATTCTCAGAAAGATTGTACTTGCACAGCTCCTTGCCGCTGTCCGCGTCTACAACGCGTATAAACGCATTGCGTATCATGCCGAAATTCTGCTTTCTCTGATACGCCTGATAGATGTTTACGGTAAATACGATTTTGTCGTACTCCGCAGGCACCTTTGCAAGCTCTACGATAATCTGCTCGTCGTCGCCGTCGCCCGCGCCGGTGAGGTTGTCGCCGCAGTGGCGGACAGCGCCGCTCCTGTGGGTAAGATTGCCGTAATATACAACGTCCACATTTCCCGTGAGCTTTCCGTTTTTCAGCAGCAGCGCGGACGCGTCGCAGTCGATGTCCTCATGCTTTGTGAAGAGGGAGAACTTGCGCGGAGCCTCGTCCCAGCCAAGCCCGACAACAAGCGTTTTAAGACCGCTGTTGCCCTTTGTGAGGTCGACCTTCTGCCCTTTTTGAAGATTAACTGACATTTTTCTCCTCCCGTTTTCTGTGCCGTCCTTGTTATGGACGGATTCTATTAGTATTATACAACATACAGTCCCAAATTTCAAGTGGATTTTTACATATTTTTCACTCCTCCCTTGCTAAGTGTCGCCCGAGCGGCGCATTTTCACCAAAAAAACACTTGAATTATTATTAACTATATGGTATAATACTAAATGGTATGTTATAGATTGAATGTGGACGGGCATTCGGCTCGTCTGCGGCAGCGTCCGGCAGGGGCGCTCTGCGGAAAACAGACTTTAACGAGGTGACTTATGAAAGCTGATTTGCACTGCCACACTACCATTTCCGACGGGTCACTGGGGATAGCCGACGTGATAAAGCAGGCGGACCGCGACGACGTGCGTATCCTTGCAATAACCGACCACGACTCGCTGGCGTCGCTTTCGCGCTCGTCCATTTTAGGGCGGCGGTATAACGTAAACGTCATTCCTGCTGTGGAATTTTCCGCGTTTGACGCAAAGCGCCGCAGAAAGGTGCATATCCTTTGCTACAATCCCGAAAAGCCCGACAGGCTGGAGGGTCTGTGCCTGCGCAGCAGCGAGGGGCGCATGAAGCTCGGCAAAAGCATGGCGATGAAGGTGCTTGACAGATACCCTATATCGCTCGAAAGCATTCTGCGCTATTCCGCAGGCAGCAAGGCGATATACAAATGCCACATAATGCACGCGCTCATGGACTACGGCTACACAACGGAGCTTTACGGCGACGTATACAACGAGATATTCGACGCAAAGGACGGCCTGTGCGCCGAGGACGTGCGCGCCGAGGCGGATTTCTACCCCGATGTGCGTTTTGTCACCACGCTTATCAGGGCTTCGGGTGGATTCTCCGTAATGGCTCACCCGAAGGTATACGACAGCATGGAGCTGCTGGAAGAGCTTGCGCGCGACGGCGCGATAGACGGCGCGGAGGTATGGCACAGCAGCGCGGACGAGGCTTACAGAAGCGAGCTTACAGCGCTTGCGCAGCGGCATGGGCTGCTCACCACGGGCGGGTCGGACTTCCACGGATTTTACAACCATTATGCGATACAGATAGGCTCAGCCACCACGCCTGAGGATACCGTAAACAGGATACTCAGGCTGACATAATAAACAAAAGAAAGAAGCGGCAGAATGGATATCAAGGAAAAAGCATTACAGAAGCATTATGAATGGGAGGGCAAGCTTGAAGTAGTGTCCCGCGTGAAAATAGAAACGCGCGAGGACCTCTCTCTTGCGTACACGCCGGGCGTTGCGCAGCCCTGCCTTGAGATAGCGCGCGACCCCGAGCTGTCGTACAAGCTCACCCGCCGCAGCAACCTTGTTGCTGTAATAACCGACGGCACCGCGGTGCTTGGCCTTGGCGACATCGGCGGCGCTGCGGGTATGCCCGTTATGGAGGGCAAGTGCTGCCTTTTCAAGGAGTTCGGCGGCGTTGACGCGTTCCCGCTCTGCATAAAAAGCAAGGACCCCGACGAGATAGTGCGTACAATCGAGCTTATTTCGGACAGCTTCGGCGGCATTAACCTTGAGGATATTTCCGCGCCGCGCTGCTTTGAGATAGAAGCGCGCTTGAAGGAGCGGCTCGACATTCCCGTATTCCACGACGACCAGCATGGCACCGCGATAGTAGTGGGCGCCGCGCTTATAAACGCCGCAAAGCTTGCGGGCAAAAAGCTCTCCGACATCACCGTTGTGATAAACGGCGCGGGCTCTGCGGGCATTGCAATAGGAAAGTTCCTGCTTAAGCTCGGCATAGGCGACCTTATTATGGTTGACCTTTGCGGCATAATCAACCGCGAGGATTCCTACGAGAACCCCGCGCACGCCGAAATGGCGCAGATATCAAACAAGAGCTGCCGCAAGGGTACGCTTGCTGACGCAATGAAGGGCGCGGACGTGTTCGTGGGCGTTTCAAAGCCGAACCTTGTTACGCCCGAAATGGTGCGCTCAATGGCGGAAAAGCCCATTCTCTTCCCCATGGCGAACCCGAACCCCGAGATAACCTACGAGCTTGCAAAGGAATCGGGCGCGTTCATTGTCGGCACGGGCAGGAGCGACTACCCCAACCAGATAAACAACGTGCTTGTTTTCCCCGGAGTGTTCAAGGGTGCGCTTAAGGTGCGCGCAAAGCAGATAACCGAGGAAATGAAGCTCGCTGCGGCGCACGCCATTGCAGGGCTCGTTCCCGAGGACAGGCTGTCCACGGACTACATTATCCCCAGCGCGCTTGACAAGACTGTCGCGCAGGCGGTTGCGGACGCCGTGGCGGACGAGTGGCTCAAATCGCAGAAATAATCAGGAAAAGGAGCGTAAAAAAATGACGTTTCAATACACCCCGCGCGGGGTCTGCTCGCGCAGAATGACCTTTGAGATAGAAAACGGCATTGTCACCGACCTTAAGGTGGAGGGCGGATGCAACGGCAACCTTAAGGGAATTGCGAGCCTTGTAAAGGGTCTGCCCGTTAAGGATGTCATAGAGCGCCTTTCAGGCATAAACTGCGGCGGCAGGGGTACGTCCTGCCCCGACCAGATAGCGCAGGCGCTGGAGAAGTTCGCCGCAGAAAACGGCTGAACGCATAATAAAGAGAAAGACGAGCAGGAAATAACATGAAGATACCCGAACTGTTCAAAAGCGGGAAAACCGTATTTTCGTTCGAGATATTCCCGCCGAAAAAGGACGCGCCCATAGATTCCATTTACAGGACGCTTGACGGGCTTGCAGACCTGAGCCCCGACTTCATAAGCGTGACATACGGCGCGGGCGGCTCCGCACAGGCGGGGCTAACCACGCGCGATATCGTGTCCATAATCAAGAATCAGTACAAAACCGAGAGCATTGCGCACCTCACCTGCGTTAATTCCACTCGTGAGGACATCGACCGCATAATCACGGAGTTTGAGGAATGCGGCATTGAAAACGTGCTGGCGCTTCGCGGGGACATAAACCCCGATATCCCGCCAAAGCACGATTTTGAGCACGCAAGCGACCTTATCGCCTATATGAAGCCGCGCAGCAGCTTCAGCTTTTCCGGCGGGTGCTATCCCGAGGTTCACCCGGAGGCTGCAAGCATGATAGAGGACATACAGAACCTTAAGAAAAAGGTTGACGCAGGCGCGCAGCACCTTGTGTCGCAGCTTTTCTTCGATAACTCGTGCTTTTACAGCTTCCTTGAAAAGGCGCGTATCGCAGGGATAAACGTGCCGATCGAGGCGGGGATAATGCCCTGCGTAAACGCAAACTCCATAAAGCGCATGGTGTCGATGTGCGGCGCGAGCCTGCCGTCGAAATTCACAAAACTTATAGCGCGCTACGGCGACAACCCCGATGCAATGCGCGACGCAGGCATTGCGTACGCTGCGGACCAGATAATAGACCTTGTGGCAAACGGCGTTGACGGTATTCACCTTTATACCATGAACAACCCGTATGTTGCAAGAAAAATTTGCGAGAGCGTTGAAAGGGTGATAAGGTCATGAACTGTGAAATAACCGCTATAAACCGCGCTGAGGCGCTGCGCTACATGGGTTACAAATCCGAGCCTGACGCAAAGATAACCGCGACCATAGACGAGTGCGAGCGCGAGCTGATCAAAGCGGCGCGGCCGCAGTATGTCTGGAGGATATTCAACATCTCCCGCATAGGCAAGTCCATTTCGCTTCAGGACTGCGACTTTGAGCTTGAGGGCAACGACATAGCCGAACACCTGCGCGGGTGCGACAAGGCTGCGGTAATATGCGCCACGCTCTCCTCTGACACCGACAGGTACTTAAAGAAGCTCGACGTTTCCGACAGCATGAGGGCGCTGCTTACCGACGCTCTCGCCAACGCCATGACAGAGCAGGTGGTTGAGGAAGCGCGCCTTGACATACTCAACAACATGATAGGCTACACGACCACCTGGTGCTACGGCGCAGGCTACGGGGACTTCCCCATGGAGATGTGCCCGCTGCTTATCGCTTCCGTTGACGCGGTAAGGAAAATAGGCGTGTGCTGCACCGCCACGAATATGCTAACCCCGCGCAAGACGATAATCGGCGTTGTTGGGCTGTTCCGCGGCGAGCTTGAAAGAAAGCGCCGCAACTGCGAGGACTGCAACATGAAAGACACCTGCACTTTCCGCGAATACGGGCAGAGGTGCAGCTAAAAAACACGAAAGGGGCTGCCAAAACAGCCCCTTTCAGCTTGTCGAAAAAGTATGTTATGCCCGCGAAGCGGGCTTTGAAATCCGTTTTTTGTCACGGCTCCGCCGGGGCAAAAAACACTTCTATCCGCACAAGTGTGCAAGCGACACCTCGCTGCGCTCGGCTTACGCAACGCGACGGCTTACGCCTTACGCGACCGTGCGCGCAGTGCGGATGTTCCTGTCGGAAAAGTCGCAAGACTTTTTCGACAGACTCAAAGGGGCTGCCAAAACAGCCCCTTTGCTATATTCTTGTACCTTTTACCTGTTCTTTTTGCGCCCGTTGATTTTTTCGCACAGCTCGCGAACCCTGCGCTCATACTCCTCGCGCACGTCGTGCGGGGAGATTATCTCAGCCTCTGCGCCAAACTGGAACAGCCACCCGTAAAACGGCGCGGATGGCTGGAGCTTCGTGCGTATCGTGAAGCTTGTGCCGTTCGTTTCCGTAACGCGCACATTCGTCCCGAAGCGGTCAACCACTGCGTTCATCCACTTGGGGTCGGAAAAGCGCATGAGCACCTCCACCGACTGCGCATTGAACATGGAAAACGCCTGCGTTACGCACTCGGACACGCTGTAGCCCTTAGGACGCGGAATCGCGCGTTCGTCAAGCACGTGCAGCTCCTCTATCCTGTCAACGCGGAAATTGCGGATTCCCGGACGCTCACCGTCCTCAAAATATCCGCGCAGATAATACTGCTCGTCGTTCCACACAAGGTCGTAGGGCGACACCGTGCGCAGCCCGCCGCGCTTTACCCTACGCTTCCTCGCGTCGTACGAGTAATACTGGAACGTTATCTTCTTCTTCTGAATTATCGCCTCGTTTATCCTGTCCACGTTGTAAAGCACCGTGTTGCCAAGCGCTGCGTCTATGCACTTTCTGCCCGCAACAAGCACGTTGCGCCGCAGCTGGGCGCGGTCAAACCCGCCCGCCATGCCGCTTATCTTATCGATAAGCTCCGCCGCGCGCGCCTCGGGTATAAACTTTGCAGAACTTACCGCGTCGCACAGCAGCTTAAGCTCGCCCGTTTCAAACGAGCGCCCCTGCAGGTAGTATTCCGCGCCCCTGCCCTGATTTATCACTATCTCAAAATCAAGGTTGTTGGTGCGGGCAAAATTGTTTATCGCCTCAATATCGTAATACATGGCCTTGCGGTCAACGCTTATTCCTTTGTCGTACAGCCGCTCTTTCAGCTGCTGCTGCGTCAGACCGTGCGCCTCGTCGGTTTCATCAAAAAATATCTTAAGCAGATACAGCAGCTTCTGACGCCGTCTGACAGTTTCAAGCACCTCTGTCGGGTCGTCGGTATTCCTCTTTTTGTATGCCATAAGCCTTTCCTCCTGCATTTGCCCTTCACGCAATATGCGTGCAATTCTGCTTTATTCATTTTAACATATACATACTGGAAAATCAAGTAGAAAAAGCTCTATTTCTGGTGAATTTCGCAAATAATTATGTTACATGTGCGTAAAATTGCAAAAGCCCTACCCATTCGCGAAGCCAGCTGTTCAGTATAAGCCTCGGGGAGGTCCTCGCCGACTCGTGCCCCGCGGTCAGCCCTACCTCGCGCGCGTAAAGCTCCGCGCGGTACTGGTGGAACTCGTTTGTGACTATGGCGACGTCCCCGTCTATTCCGCGCTCGTTTATTATCCGCGCGCAGCCGCGCAGGTTTTCGCGCGTTGAGGCAGACTGCTCCTCCTTTATTATGCGCGAGTCGTCTATCCCCCGCTTAACAAGCCAGCGGCGCATTGCCTCCGCCTCGGTGACGCTCTCCCGCGCGCCCTGCCCGCCCGATACGATACATACAGCCTGCGGTGAGCGCTCCAGCAGCGCAAGCGCCGTTTCAAGCCTGTCCTGTAACATATAGCTCGGGATTTCCCCCACGACCTGACAGCCGAGCACTATCACGCAGTCGCTTTGCGCGGTTTTCTGCGAGGCGTAGTACGCCATATTCACTGAAAAGAACGCCGCCGCAAATATTCCGCCCGCGCACACCGCACCGAGCGCGCACAGCAGCACCCTGCCCGCAATACGCCGCCACAGCCGCCCTGCAAGCCGCACCGCGCCCTCCCGGAAGAGCGCAAGCGCCAGTCCTGCCCCGAAAAGCGCGGTTCCTGCAATATTGCCCGCGTTCATGTAAAGCGTCAGATTGGACCACACCAGACCCACCGTGCACAAAAGCGCGGCAGCAAGGCGAATCACAAATCCCGCGCGCAGCTTTCTCTCCTGCATCCGGCACCCCTTTCAACAGATATAAAAGCGGCTGCGGCACATATGTACCGCAGCCGGAACAGTTCGGTTCAGACCTTAGTAATTTATCTCGTTGAAGAAATCCTCAAGGCCGCTTGCGCCGCTGCCGACAATGCTGCCAACGCACGCGAACATACCGATGTACATGAGTATAACCGCGCCGATAACGATAGCCTTTACAATAAGCATACCGCGGCAGTAGTTCTTCTTGGGCTGAGGAGTGTCGCCAAAGCCCCATACAAACAGCAGAATCCAGCTTACAAGCGGCACGGGGAAGAACGCCGTAAGGAACACCGTGAGCGCCCACTGCCCCGTGGTCATCTCCTGCCGGTTCGTGTTTACGGAATTGCCCGCCGTGTAATTCTGCGGGTAGCCGGGCATGGCGGACTGGCTGCCGCCGTTGAACGTGTTGTTCTGCACGGGCTGCGAAAAAGGCTGCACGGGCTGGCTTACAGGCGCGCCTTCGGGCTTGCTGAGGTCAACCGCGCTCTCCATGGGCGCGCCGCACTGCGGACAGAATGCACCCTCGCCGCTCACGAGCGTGCCACACTTGCTGCAAAATCTCTCCATATGTAAATACCTCTCTTTTTTTCGGCAGAACCACTCTGCACTCTTTTTTTATAATACCATATCAAGCACATTTTGTCAAGTGCAAACCGCCGAAACCGCGCGTTGTCACTTTGTTATCCACTGGCTCATACCTGCGCCCCACACCTCGTTCGGGCGCGCTCTGAAGCCGAAACGGCTGTAGAACGGCTCCTTGCCCGTGGCAGACATGAGGTACAGCACGATGGTTTCGCCCTCATCGAGCGTTGATCGCATATATTCCATGGTGCGCTTCATCATCTGCGTGCCTATGCCGCGGTGCTGGTACTCGGGTATCACCATAACGTCGGTAATGAAGTTTGCGTAGCTGCCGTCGGACAGCACGCGTATCATTCCCACCGCCCTGCCGTTGTCGCGTACGCAGGTTATGTGGAACGCATTGTGCAGCGCGTTGCTCGCTATCCTGTCGGAAAGCACCATGAAATTTACCGCGCGGCGCATTTCCTTGTATTCATCAAGAGTGGGCGCCTCGTCTATGTATTCAAGTGACATTTTATTGCTCCTTTTTTTCACAGCCAAAAGCCGCCTATAAAAGACGGCTTGGCTTTTAATTTTATTCGCCCTTGCTTTCGTCGCTCTCAGCCGTTTCAGCGGGAGCAGGCGCGTTCTCGCCCGCGGTGTTTTCTGCGGATTCTGCGCTGTCCGCAGCCCCTGCGGTTTCCGCGCCGTCGGCAGGCGCCTTTGCAATGTCAACGCCCTCGGACTTTATCGGGTTTCCGTCAAGGTCTATCTCGTTCGCCATAAGCTTGTAGAAATCGGGTCCGTCTATCTTCTCGTGACGCATGAGGTACTGTGCGCAGCGCTCGAGCAGGTCGCCGTGAAGCTTAAGGATATCCTTTGCCTTTTCATAGCCCGTTTCAATAAGCTCGCGTATCTCCGCGTCTATCTCGCTTGCAACGTTCTCGGAGTAGTTCTTGCCCTGCGAGTAGTCCCTGCCGAGGAATACCTCCTGGTTCTCGCTGCCGTAAAGTATCGGACCGAGCTTCTCGGAGAAGCCGTAGCGCGTTACCATATTTCTTGCAACCTGCGTAGCTCTCTCGATATCGTTGGAAGCGCCCGTGGAAATGTCGTCGAGAATGAGCTGCTCAGCCGCGCGCCCGCCGAGGAGCACGATTATCTCCTCCTCCATGTGGGTCTTTGTCACAAAGCTTCTGTCCTTCTCGGGGACGTGCATTGTAAAGCCGCCCGCCATTCCGCGCGGAATAATGGAAACCTGATGAACCTTATCCTGTGAGGGGCAGAAGTAAGTGGTTATCGCGTGACCCGACTCGTGGTAAGCGGTAAGGCGCTTTTCATCGGGGGAAACCACCTTGCTCTTCTTTTCGGGGCCTGCAACTACCTTTATCGTCGCTTCCTCGATATCCTTGCGTATCACCGCCTTGCGGTTCTCGCGCGCGGCAAGCAGCGCCGCCTCGTTCACGAGGTTCTCAAGGTCCGCGCCCGTAAAGCCCGCAGTAGTCGCCGCAATGGTCTTAAGGTCAACATCTGGACCGATGTTCTTGTTGCGCGTGTGTACCTTGAGTATTTCCTCTCTGCCCTTGATGTCGGGGTAGTTTACGACAACCTGCCTGTCGAAGCGTCCCGGACGCAGCAGCGCGGGGTCGAGTATATCGCGGCGGTTGGTTGCCGCCATAACTATAACGTTCTCGTTTTCGGTGAAGCCGTCCATTTCAACAAGCAGCTGGTTGAGCGTCTGCTCGCGCTCGTCGTGACCGCCGCCAAGACCCGCGCCGCGCTGTCTGCCCACCGCGTCTATCTCGTCGATGAATATGATGGAGGGGGTGTGCTTCTTCGCCTGCTCAAAAAGGTCGCGCACGCGCGAAGCGCCCACGCCTACGAACATCTCAACAAAGTCCGAGCCGCTTATAGAGAAGAACGGAACGCCCGCTTCTCCCGCTACTGCCTTTGCAAGCAGCGTCTTACCCGTTCCGGGAGGGCCCACGAGAAGCACGCCGCGCGGCACTCTCGCGCCTATCTCGCGGTACTTCGCGGGATTCTTGAGGTAGTCTACTATCTCCACAAGCTCCTGCTTCTCCTCGTCCGCGCCCGCAACGTCGTTGAAGGTGACTTTCCTGCCTGTCTGCTGGCGAACGTTCGCGCGGGAGAAGTTGTTCATCTTTCCGCCGCCCGTGGTCTGGCGCATAACGATAACGGTGAACACTATCATCACGCCGACAAGCAGCAGATACGGCAGTATGCTCGTTAAGAACGTGTTGTCTGATATCGGGATATAATCCTCGACAAGCTCCTCCTCGTTCGCCTCGTTGTAGCGCACGCGGTAGGTCGCCTCTTTGCCGTCTGCGGTGTAGCCGCTGTTGATGTCGCTTAAGAATATGCTGACATTCGGAACTGTGTACTTCTTCGCCTCGGTGCTGCCCTTGGTGACGTACACAAGCTCGCCGCTGCCGAGGTCAAGCGTGAAGCCCGAAACGTTAAGCTCGTCAAATTCCTTTATAACGTCCGAGTAAGTTACGTTTTTAGAGCTGTTGACAGCGCTGTTTGCAAGATTAAGCACCGACACAAGCCCGAAAATCAGCAGAAGAATAACGACAAGATAGATTATTATGCCTCTGAACTTGTTTGACTGCATGTAAACCGCCTTTCCGGAAAGGGATAATTCCTAGCAATATTATGTTCGCATGGGCTGTCCATATGTATGACAGCGCGGGATATGCTTATGTACGCACAACGCCGACATAGGGCAGGTTGCGGTATTTCTCACCGCAGTCAAGCCCGTAGCCCACCACGAAAAGGTCGTCTATCTCAAAGCCCGTAAGGTCCGCCTTAAAGCCCTTGACAACCCTGCGCGAGGGCTTGTCGAGAAGCGTTACTATCCTGAGCGAGGCGGGCGAAAGCTCGGATATGTCCGCTTTCAGCTTGTAGAGCGTGCGCGCAGTGTCAAGGATATCCTCGACAAGTACAACGTGCCTGCCCGTGAAGTTAATGCCCTTGCCAATCTCAAGGTCGACCTTTCCCGAGGAAAACGTGCCGCTGCCGTAGCTTGAAGCGCGCAGGAAGTTTATCTCCAGCGGGCACTTCATTTCGCGGATAAGGTCTGCAAAAAACACTACAGAACCTTTAAGAACACAGATAAAGAGCGGATTCTTGCCCGCGTATTCCTGCGTGAGCTGCGCACCGATCGCGCGTACCTTTTCCTTTATTTCCTCCTCTGTAAGCAGGACTCTTTCGACCTGTTCGGGAATATACATCTTTATGTCCTCCCTGCCGCTTCCGGCGGCTATTCCACACATTTTCGGGTATAGTTACCCGAAATGTATTATACCATATATTCCGAAAAAAAGCAAACAGTTAAAGTGAATATTTGATGAATTTTTCACGAATACGCAATTTCACACAAATATCCGCCCTTACTGCAGTCATTTTTCGTGCTTTTTATAGTGCTGCTCGATATGCTCCACAAAGCATATGCCCTTTCGTATCGTAAAGAACCTGTCCCTGCACGGGTTAAAGCGCGCGGAGCGCTTCTCCAGCAGCGAAACGGCGGTGTTTATGCGCAGGGCGCTCGGTTCTATGCCGCCGTCGGCAAGTATCTTCCTCACGGCGCGGCTTCTCAGGGGAGCGGGCAGAGCCGCAAGCGCAGCCGCGTTCCAGCCCCTGCCGCTGCGCGCCGCTTCAAGCTCGCGCTCTGCAAGCTCGGTAAGAAAGTCGCTGTCCTCTCGCAGCGAATCCTGCGCGCGGGTGACCGCGGTAAAAAACGCGCCGTTTATACGCTCCATTTCGGGGATTATTATGTGCCGCACCCTGTTGCGGGTGTAGTCGTCGCTTAAGTTGGTGCTGTCCGTCACCCAGTCCTGCCCCATGGAGCGCAGGTAGTCCTCCACCATGGCGCGGGTGCAGTAAATAAGCGGGCGGACGAACCTGCCGCGCACGGGCGGCACGCCGCACAGACCCTTAAGCCCCGTGCCGCGCATAAGGTTTATAAGCATGGTTTCAGCGCTGTCGCCCGCGTTGTGCGCGGTCGCGATAAACGAACGCTCCCCGAGCTCCTCGAGCGTCTGCGAGAACGCGCCGTACCTTGCGCGGCGGGCGCACTCCTCAACGCTCTCGTGCTTCTCACGCAGCGACAGCACGTCTATCCCGTACACTTTAAGCGCAACGCCGAGCCTTTCGCAAAGCTCGCGGCAGAAGCGCTCGTCGCCGTCGCTTTCCTCGCCGCGCAGGCAATGGTTTATGTGCACCGCGCTCACCGTTATTCCAAGCGGCTGCTCTAGCTCTTTCAGCGCATACAAAAGCGACACGCTGTCCGCGCCGCCCGAAAGCGCCGCAGCCACCCTGTCGCCGCTATGCAGCATACCGAAGCGCTCCACCGCCTCGCTTACGCGTGTTACAAGCTCTGTCATTGTCCTGCGCCGTCCTGTCCCTGCTGCGTGTTGATGTGCCGCACGTCAACATTTCTGAATTTAGTGAACTGACCGTCCCAGCCAAGGTACGCCGTGCCCGTTTCGCCGTGGCGGTTCTTTGCAACGATACACTCGCTTACGTTGGGGTTCGGGTCGTCCTTTTTGTAGTAGGCGTTGCGGTAGAGGAACAGCACGATATCCGCGTCCTGCTCGATAGAACCCGAGTCGCGCAGGTCCGACAGAAGCGGGCGCTTGTCGTCGCGCTGCTCGGGGCCTCTGGCAAGCTGCGAAAGCGCTATAACGGGGACGTTAAGCTCCTTTGCAAGCACCTTGAGGTTTCGCGTTATCTCGGAAATCTCCGCGACGCGGTTGCCGTTGTAGTTCTTAACGGACGTCATAAGCTGTAGATAGTCTATGATAACCACGCCTAAGTTCTTTATCCTGCGCAGCTTCGACTTTATCGCCGAGGCGTTCGTGCCGGGCGTGTCGTCGATGTAAATAGGCAGCTGCACGAGTATCTCGGCGGCGGTGATTACATCGTTCCACTTTGCGGTTTCTATTCTGCCCGTCTTTATCGAGTCGGACGGCAGCAGCGCCTCGCTGCTTATCATTCTTGATACTATCTGCTCCTTGGACATTTCAAGGCTGAACACGCAGACCGCCTTGTCGCGGTATTTTTTCGCGGTGTTCACCGCAACGTTCATTGCAAATGAGGTCTTGCCCATACCGGGGCGCGCCGCAAGAATGATAAGGTCCGAGGGGTTAAGCCCGAATATCTTCTTGTCCACCTCCATAAAGCCCGTGGACTGCCCCGTCATAACGGGCTGCCCGCCGTTCGCCGCAGAGGAGCGCGCAAGCTCGTCAAGCGCCTTTACGCGCTCGAAAACTATGCTCGATATGTGCGTTAGATCCTTGTTTTCCTCGCCGCTTCTGATGTCGAATATCTTCTGCTCGGCAAGGTCTACAATGGCGTTTACGTCCTCCGCGCCCGAGGACGCCGCGTCCATTATTTCGCGCGCCGTGAAGATAAGGCTTCGCAGCACGAATTTATCGCGGATAATATCGGCGTATTTTGCCACCGAGGAAATGCTCGGCACGGACTGCATGAGCTTTGCGAGGTACTCCTTCGCCTGCTCCGCGGTTTCAAAAAGCCCCTGCCGCATGACGTTTTCGAGTACAGTTATGATGTCGATGGACTGGCTGCTCATATTCATCTGCACCAGCACAGCATATATGCTGCGGTTCAGCTCGACATAAAAATGCTCAGGGTGAAGCACGCCTATGACTTCCGTCATGGCGTTCTGGTCCATAAGCACCGCGCCCAGCACGGACTGCTCCGCGTCCAGGCTGAACGGCAGGTTCATACCCGAAAGGTCATACTCAGCCATGTCAGCCCTCCGTTACGGCTACCGTGAACTTTGCGGTAACGCCCGCGTAGAGCCTTGCCTCTGCGGAAAACGTGCCGAAGCCCTCTATCTTTGAAGCAAGGTTTATCTTCTTCTTGTCAACGTCGCAGCCCAGTCCCTGCTTTATCGCAGCGGAGACCTCCTTGGACGTCACCGTGCCAAAGAGTCTGCCGTTCTGCCCCGCCTTTGCGGTGACGGTAACGGTCCTGCCCTCGAGCTTTGAGGCTATGTCCTTTGCGTTTGCAACGTCAACGTCTATCTTGTGCTGCGCGTGGTCGCGCTGACCCTGAAGCAGGTTAAGATTCTTCGCGGTCGCCTCCTGCGCAAGCCCCTTCTTGATAAGGCAATTTATCGCGTAGCCGTCCTTTACTTCCTTTACCTCGCCCTTTTTGCCTGTTCCCTGTACGTCCTGTAAAAGTATTACCTTCATCGTTCTGTCCTCCGTATTATCAATTGCCTTTTTCGGTCTTGTCAACGGCTTCCTCCGGCGGCGCGAAATACTCGTCTATCGCCGCGCAGAGCCGCTCGAGCGCCTCCTGCGCGGTTATACCGTAAAGCTGCGCGCCCGCCATTGACTGATGTCCGCCGCCGTCGTCCTTCTTGTTGCCGAGAGCCTCCATTATCACCTGCACGTTTACCGTGCCGAACGAGCGCGCGCTTATGCACCAGCCGCCCTCTATCGGGTAAATGGTGAACGCCGCGTCCACGTTCTCAATGTAGAGCATTTCGTCCGCCGCCTGCGAGCATACCACGCGTATCCCCGCGAAGTCCTCCTCTACAAGCGATACGGCGCAACACTTGTGGTATATCTTTGCCGCGGCTATTATGTCCGAGCGGCGCGTTTTGCTCTCTATCGTGGTGTCGAAAAGCTTCTTTACGGATATGGTGTCCGCACCGAGCTTTTTGAGATACGCCGCCGCCTCGAACGTGGATACGCCGCAGCGCATTACAAAGTCCTTAGTGTCAAGCATTATGCCCGACAGAAGCGCGCCCGCCTCGGGTGCGGCAAGCAGCGTTCCCGCTGAGAAATACTGCACAAGCTCCGTTACAAGCTCCGCCGCGGAAGAAGCGTTGCTCTCATGGCAGCGCACCGCATAGTCCGTGATAGCGCCCGCGCTCAGCCTGTGGTGGTCTATTACCACAAGGTGAGAGGCGTCGCACTTTTCAAGCAGCTCGGGGTCCTCCACCTTTTTGGCTATGTGCGTATCGACTATTATCAGCACCGAATCGGGCGTGAAGAAGCTCTTGGCTTCCTCCGGCTCGATTATGAGCGCGGAATCGTAGCCGAGCGAGGTGTAGTCCGCAAAGCGGTCGAAAAGCACCTTTGCGTTGGTCTTGCGCTCGTCCGTAAAGCGCGCTACGGCGTACGCGGGCTTGCCGAGCCGTCTTATCGCGCACGCAAGCCCTATCGCAGAGCCTGCGCTGTCAAAGTCGCTGTAGCTGTGTCCCATTATGTACACCGTGTCCGCGGTGTTTATAAGGGAGCGTATATTCTCCGCCGCAAGGCGTATCTTCACCTTGCCCGTGCGCTCGCGCCCCGGAGAAGCCGCGCCGAACGCCGTAAAGCCGTTCGCGGTCTTGACAAGCGCCTGGTCGCCGCCCCTGTCGAGCGCCTTTTCAAGCATTTCCTCAGCGAAGCGCTCGCCCTCGGAAAGCGACTGCGCCGTAGCTCCAACGCCTATAGAGAGCGTGACCACGGCTCTTTCACGCACGATTATCTCATGCGCCTTGTTGATGACAGACATTTTTTCGGCTATCATCTCGCGCAGATACTGCTCCTCAAGCACGATAAGGAACTTGTCCACCGAAATCTTGCGAAGCACCGCCTTCTTCTCAGAGAAGTAGTCCTCGATGAGCCTGTCAACCTCTATCGTGACTTTGGCGCGCTCGCTCTCCTTTGCGCCCGAAAGCAGCTCCTCGTAGTTGTCCACCATAAGCACCATTACAACGGGCTTTGTAAGCTCGGCTGTCTTTTTAAGATGCTTATAGTCGGTTATTTCCTCAAACACAAGCACCGTAAGGCGGCTTTCCACGCCGTTTTCAGAGCCCTCGGCGGGCTTTGCGGAAATCATCGTCACCTTGTTGTCAACAAGCGTGAACTCGTGCCTGTCGGTGTAAACGCGGAACCACCTGCCGTTGTACTCTATCTCGCGCCCCGCGAGAAGCTCCAGCGGGTTGTCGGTGATAACGCTTAAGCTGTTCTCGTCCTCGCTGGGCTTGAAGAAGCACTCCTCAAAGCGCGTGTTCGCCCATATCATGCAGTCCTGTGAATCCACGACCGCAACGGGCAGCGGGAAACTTACGAGCGTCATGCTGTCAGAGCTGCGTATGGCGTCGTTTATCTGCTCGAAATACCACAGCTCGCTGCTGCGTATCTGCATGAGCTTTCCCACCGCAAGCGCAGAAGCCGCAAGCAGTATCGGGAAAGACACCCAGAACACCAGCGGATTGTCGCTGAACAGGTAGAAATCTAGCGTTATCAGCATAACGACAAGCGCACCCACCGCAATAAGCAGAACGCCGCTCTTATATAGATTCTTCAAGCAAGCACCCCCTCAAGCGCCCTTAAACCTCCATGATAACGGGAAGTATCATCGGGCTGCGCTTTGTCTTCTGGTAGATGTAGTCCGAAAGCGCGTCGCGCATGGCGGACTTGATGTTGCCCCACTCGCGGACGTTGCGCTGCGCGCAGTTGTCCATCACCTGCTTCATCAGCTGCTTCGCCTCGTCTATGAGCGCCTCGCTTTCGCGCACGTAAACAAAGCCCCTTGAAACTATGTCGGGTCCCGCAAGGACTCTGCCGCTCTCGCGCTCGATAGTCGCCACGATTATCATAACGCCGTCCTCGGCAAGGTGCTTTCTGTCGCGCAGCACAACGCTTCCCACGTCGCCCACGCCAAAGCCGTCTACCATTACCCTGCCCGACGGTACGGTGCCCGTGTACTTCATTTCCACGCCGTCCGTCTCAACCATCTGCCCAAGGTCGCATATGAAAATGTTCTCCTCGGGAATGCCCATGCCCATGGCAAGCTTTGCGTGCTTTTTCATGTGCTTGTATTCACCGTGTATCGGGATAAAGAACCTGGGCTTTGTGAGGGATATCATCATCTTCAGCTCGTCCTGGCACGCGTGCCCCGAAACGTGCACCTCGTACATACTTTCGTATATTACCTCCGCGCCCTGCTTCATAAGCTCGTTTACAACCTTTGTCACAAGCTTTTCGTTGCCGGGTATGGGGTTCGCGGAAATTATGATAAAGTCGTTGGGGGTGATTGTCACCTGCCTGTGGTCGCCCGACGACATTCTTGAAAGCGCGGAGAGCGGCTCACCCTGGCTGCCCGTTGTCGCTATAACAAGCTGCTCGGGGCGGTAGCGGTTCACATCCTCAATGTCTATGAGGGTACCATCGGGAACCTTGATGTAGTTAAGCTCGACCGCCTTTGCTATTACGTTGGTCATGCTTCTGCCCGACACCGCAACGCGCCTGCCGTGCTTCACCGCCTCGTCGATTATCTGCTGAATGCGGTGGATATTGCTGGAGAACGTCGCGATGATGATACGCTTGCCCTCCGCGTCGTTAAACAGCTTGCGGAAGCTCTCGCCCACGCTGCGCTCGCTCTTTGTGTAGCCCGGGCGCTCCGCGTTGGTGCTTTCGCTCATGAGCGCAAGCACGCCCCTGTTGCCAAGCTCGCCGAAGCGCGCAAGGTCGATTATGCCGCCCTCAATGGGGGTGTAGTCCACCTTGAAGTCGCCCGTATGCACGATAACGCCTGCGGGCGTGTGGATAGCGAGCGCGCAGGAATCGGGGATAGAGTGGTTCACGCGGATAAACTCAACGGACATACAGCCCATCTTCACGTTCTGGCGCGGCTCTACCACGTTGAGCGACGCCTGCGACAGCAGCCCGTGCTCCTTGAGCTTGCCCTCTACAAGACCAAGCGTCAGCCGCGTGCCGTAAATCGGCACGTTTATCTTCTTGAGCAAGTACGGCAGCGCGCCTATGTGGTCCTCGTGACCGTGGGTTATCACAACGCCGCGGAAGCGCTCCCTGTTCTTTTCAAGGTAGGTGAAATCGGGCACTACAAGGTCAACGCCCGGCATTTCCTCATCGGGGAACGCAAGGCCGCAGTCAACGATAAACATATCGTTGCAGCACTCGTACACATAAAGGTTCTTGCCTATCTCGTTAAGACCGCCGAGCGCCGCGAACTTTACGGGCGCGGAGCGAACCTCGCGCTGGGGGCGCTTTGCCGCAGGCTTCTGCTGGCGCGCGTCCTTCTGCCCGTCCTTCTGTGCGGAACGCCTGTCGGTAAGCACGGGCTTTGCCGCAACGGGCGCGCGGAACTTCTTTACAGGCACGTTGGCTTTGGCGCGCGGCTTAGAGGACTTCTGCACGGGCGCGGATTTCTGCGCGGGCTGCTCCTGCTTTTTCTTGGGAGCTATGCTCTCGGTTTCTGTAAGCAGCTTATTGTTGGTAAGTAATCCCATTAAAACTATCCTTTCTTCGGGAAAAACGCCCGCCTGAATACGTTTTTCAAATACGGCACAGCACAGCCCTGCCCGCGCAGAACGCTCTGCGCGCAGCGACATTGTTTTCCCATTGCAAAATATATTTTCTCTATTAAACAATTTCTGTCAAAGCCTCCGCCGAAAACCTTTCCGGGCGTCCCTCCCGTGAACGAACGCGGAGCGGCGCGGCAGGCTCTTTGCATTAAAGCGAATGGAACTGTCTTGTAAGAGCCTTTGCCCAAAACGGAACGCTTTGCAAAAATAAATTCCGAAAATTCTCATCTGCCGCATAATGGCAAAATGATACATAGTAATATTATATCATTTTTCAATAGGAATGTCAAGGCACTTTTGCGCGCTATGTAGGAATTTCTGTAGTGCTACAATAGATATTGGACAAAGAAAGAAAAAAGGTTGAGAGATAGACCAAAATCTGCTAGAATAAA